>NZ_JBLJBW010000034.1:24111-29260 GCF_047638095.1 Azonexus sp. | reverse complement strand
GCCGACCAGGAAATGAAGTACCGCCAGCGTTACGTCGACCTCATCATGAACGAGGAAACGCGCTTCGTTTTCCGCGCCCGCTCGGCCATCGTCGCTTCGATCCGCAATTACATGCTCGGCCACGGCTTCATGGAAGTCGAAACACCGATGATGCATCCGATTCCCGGTGGCGCTTCGGCCAAACCTTTCGTGACACACCACAACGCGCTCGACATGCAGCAGTTTTTGCGCATCGCGCCGGAGCTTTATTTGAAGCGCCTGGTCGTCGGCGGATTTGAAAAAGTTTTTGAAATCAACCGCAATTTCCGTAACGAAGGCCTTTCGCCGCGCCACAACCCGGAATTCACCATGATGGAATTCTACGAGGCCTATGCGAATTACCACACGCTGATGGATTTCACCGAAGGCCTGATCCGCCAGTCGGCGCGCGAGGCGCTGGGCAAGGAAGTTTTTGAATACCAGGGGCGCACGCTCGACCTGTCCAAGCCTTTCCACCGCCTCACCATCACCCAGGCGATCCAGCGCGAGCAACCCGGTTTCACCGATGCGCAACTGGCTGACGCCGAATTCCTCAAAACCAAGATCAAGGCTTTCGGCGAGCCGATCAAGCCGGGCGGCCTGGGCAGCCTGCAGTTGCAGCTCTTCGAAGCCTGCGCCGAGGCGCAATGCTGGGAGCCGACCTTCATCATCGATTACCCGGTGGAAGTCAGCCCGCTCGCCCGCGCTTCCGATGCCAACCCGGAGATCACCGAACGCTTCGAGCTCTTCATCGTCGGGCGCGAAATCGCCAACGGCTTCTCCGAGCTGAACGACCCGGAAGACCAGGCCGCCCGCTTCCAGGAGCAGGCCAAGGCCAAGGATGCCGGCGACGAGGAAGCCATGTACTACGACGCCGATTTCATCCGCGCCCTCGAATACGGCCTGCCGCCGACCGGCGGCTGCGGCATCGGCATCGACCGGCTGATCATGCTGCTGACCGATTCGCCGGCCATTCGTGACGTGATCCTGTTTCCGCAAATGCGCCCCGAATAAGGAAAGAATGGACGCCCTGACCCCGGCCTGCCTCGCCTTCAATGCTGATGGCACGCCGGTGTCCGCCGCCTATGGCGACGTTTACCATTCCGCCCACGGCGGCCCGGCGCAAGCGCGCCACGTTTTTCTCGGCGGCAATGACCTACCCCGGCGCTGGCAGGGGAAAGAGCGCTTCGTCATTCTCGAAACCGGCTTCGGCCTGGGGCTGAATTTTCTCGCCACCTGGCAAGCCTGGCGTGATGATCCGCAGCGCAGCCGGCGGCTGCATTTCGTTTCTTACGAAAAACACCCTTTCACCGCCGCCGATCTGGCCATCGCCCAGCAAGCCTGGCCTGAATTCGCCGACCTTGCCGCCGAACTGCGCGCCCAGTGGCCGCTGTTGACGCCGGGCGTGCATCGCCTGTTTTTCGCCCGGCGTCAGGTCGTGCTCACCCTGTTTTTTGGCGATGCCGGCACGCTGTTGCGCGCCACCAACGCCAGCGTCGATGCGTTTTATCTGGACGGTTTTTCACCCGCCAAAAACCCGGAACTGTGGACGCCGAACGTCTGCAAAGCCCTCTCCCGCCTCGCCGCGCCGGGTGCCACGCTGGCCACCTGGTCGGTGGCCGCTGCTTTGCGCAAGGCCTTGGCAGAGGCCGAATTCAATCTCGAAAAACGCCCCGGTTTTGCCGGCAAACGCGACATGCTGTGCGGCCAGTTACGCTCGCGCCGCCCGGATCGCCACCCGCCACCGGCAGAACGCCGCGCCGCCATCATCGGTGCCGGCATCGCCGGCTGTACCGCCGCACACGCCCTGGCGGCGGCAGGCTGGCAGGTTGACGTTTTCGAACAGGCGAGCGGCCCAGCCAGCGGCGCTTCCTGCAATCTGGCCGGCATGCTGCGCCCCCTGCCCAGCGCCGACGACAATTATCTTTCCCGCCTCACCCGCGCCGGTTTTCTTGCCACCCGCGCCCTGCTGCACACGCTGCCGCAAGCGCGCTGGTCGCCCTGCGGCGTGCTGCATCTGGCCCGCGAGCCGCAGCACGAGGCCACCCAGCAACGGGTCGTGCACAGCCTGCGGCAGCCGTCGGAACTGCTGCAGTTTCTCGACCGGGAACAGGCATCCGCCCTCTTGGGCTGGCCCGCCGATATTGGCGGTTGGTGGTTTCCCGACGGCGGCTGGGTCAATCCCGCTTCCGTCTGCCAAGCCGCCCTAACGGCTTTTCCCGAACGTATCCGCCCCCATTACGGCTGCCCCATTGCGCATTTTGAACACGATGCGGCAGGCTGGCGTTTGTTTGACGCGACAGGCGCTGTCGTAGCGCAAGCACCCATCCTCATCATCGCCGGCGGCGTTGGCGCACAGCAGTTTGCACAACTCGCCTGGCTGCCGCAGAAAACCGCGCGCGGCCAGGTCAGTCATCTGCCCGCCGGGCCGTCGCTGCCTTTCGTGGTCAATCGCTACGCCTACGCCATGCCGCAAATCGACGGCCAGCGCCTGATCGGGGCCACCCTGCAATACGACGATCCTGACTCCAGCGTGCGCCCCGCCGACCACGCCGAAAATCTCGCCCGCCTGCGCCTGGGTTTGCCCGCTTATACCTCGGCCATCGCCTCCACGCTCGACCCAAGCACGCTCACCGGGCGCGTCGGCTGGCGGCCCATGTCGCCGGATCGCCTGCCCATCGTCGGCTCAGTGCCCGACCCCGCCGCCCGGCGCGGTTCCCCCCGCCTGCCCGCCCTGCCCCGCCACCCCGGCCTGTGGTGCCTGCAAGGTTTCGGTACGCGCGGCATCGTCTGGTCGGCGCTCATGGCCGATCTCTTGCTCTCACGCCTCGAAGGCGAGCCCTTGCCGCTGGAAACCGATTTGGTCGAGGCTATCGATCCGGGGCGTTTTCTGTTAAAACAACGTCATTGTTAAAGACACTGATCCACAAGGAGAACGTCATGTCCCCCTGCCACACCACCCTCGCCGCACTCGCTCTAGCCTTGTGCGCCTGCACCACCCAAGCCACGGATGCCACTGTGAAATCAAGCTCGACATCAGACCTGAAACCCTTTCCTGCCCCCTTGGCCGGTGAAATCCGTCATGTCATCGAACTGCCGCCCCTGGCCGATGAAGATTTGCGCAAGGTGGAGCTGATCGCCGGCAAGACGCTGGAAGTCGATTGCAACCGCCACCGTCTGGGCGGGCGCTGGGAAGAAAAAACCATCGAAGGCTGGGGTTACAGCTACCACCGCTTAGACCAGGTCGGCCCGCCGATGAGCACCCTGATGGCCTGCCCGGACAACAGCCGGCGCAAAGCTTTCGTTGCTGTCGGCGGCGAGCCTTTGTTACTACGCTACAACAGCAAACTACCGCTGGTCGTGTATGTGCCGCAGGATGTCGAAGTACGCTACCGCATCTGGTCGGCACCGCCGGACAGCCTGCCAGCACCGAGCCGCTGAATTGTCACGCCGCATCCATCAGGCCAGACGGCCATTGCGGTAATCCTTGATCGCCTGATGTATCCCCTGTTCATCGTTCATCACGAACGGCCCCTGCTGGACGATGGGTTCATGCAAAGGCTGCCCGGCCACCAGCAACGCCCGGCTGGCTTCCCGCGCCACCAGGCGCACGCCGTCGGCGGCAGGGTCATTGGCGAGAATGGCAAGCTGCAAGGCAGAAACATCCTCGCCGGCAATCTCCACTGCGCCACGATAGACCACGACAAAAGCATTGTGCGCCGCCAGCGGCTGCTCGAACGCGCCACCCGCGGGTAGGTCGATGTCCAGATACAAGGGCTGCGTCGCCGGTCGCGTCACCGCCCCGGCAAGCCCCTGGCTCGCACCGGCTATCACCGTGACCGCCACGCCGGATTGCGTCCGGTAACGCGGCAATTCTGCTGCCGGAAAATCCTTGTACCAGGGCGCGCACAGCTTGTCCGCCGCCGGCAGATTCAGCCAGAGCTGAAAACCTTCCATGCGCCCGGCCTCCTGCTCGGGAATTTCCGAGTGGATCACGCCGCGCCCCGCCGTCATCCACTGCACGCCACCCGTCGCCAGCACACCTTCGTGGCCGGCGCTGTCGCGGTGGCGCATGCGGCCCTCGAGCATGTAGGTGATGGTTTCAAAACCACGGTGCGGATGATCGGGGAAGCCAGCGATGTAATCGTCCGGGTCGTCGCTGCCGAACGCATCGAGCAGCAAGAAAGGATCGAGGCGGCGCTGCAGCTTTTGCGTCAGCAAGCGGGTCAGGCGCACCCCCGCGCCGTCCGACGTGGCATGCCCGGCGAGCTGCGCTTCGACGCTACGGCTGCGCTGGATCAGAGTCAGTGGGGTTTGCGGGTTCATGATCTGCTCCTTATGGGTTTCCGCCCGCCCGGGCGGGCAGCGCGCACTTTCAGTCCGTTCCTTGACGCGGATTGGGCGGATGAGCGCGGATAGCGCGGATCAAAGGCACTTACTCAGGATTTTATCCGCGTTATCCGATTTGCTCCGCGCCAATCTGCGTTTGATGTTGTTTGTCAGGGCAATGACCTGGGCTTGATCCTGAAGGCTTGGGATTCGTTCAGAAAATTCCTTAACCGCCAATAATCCACCAAACAGCCGGGCGAGATCGGATTCGGCTTCGGCAAAACTCTGCGCCACGGCTTCCGGCCCCGTGTTCAGCCCTTCGGCATGTTCAGCGCCTGCGCCAACTTACCCCGCGTGCGCCGAGCACGCTGCAAAACCTTACGCAAGGCCTCCTTCTTGTATTGAAACGTATATCGCTTCACCGTAAGCTGCGCCCTGCACTATTTTTCCATACTTTCCCACCTCCTCATCGAACGGAAACGCCAGCATGAAAATCGAAACCCTCGCCGTACACGGCGGTTACAGCCCCGATCCGACTACCAAATCGGTCGCCGTGCCGCTCTACCAAACCACTTCCTACGCTTTTGACAGCACGCAGCATGGTGCCGATCTGTTCGACCTCAAGGTGGCCGGCAACATCTACACCCGCATCATGAACCCGACCACCGACGTGCTGGAAAAGCGCGTGGCGGCGATGGAAGGCGGCATCGGCGGGCTGGCTTTCGCTTCCGGCATGGCGGCGATCACGGCGGCGATCCAGACGATTGCCGAAGCCGGCGACAACATCGTCACTTCCAGCACC
>NZ_JBLJBW010000034.1:0-24011 GCF_047638095.1 Azonexus sp. | reverse complement strand
CTTCCGGCATGGCGGCGATCACGGCGGCGATCCAGACGATTGCCGAAGCCGGCGACAACATCGTCACTTCCAGCACCCTGTATGGCGGCACCTACAACCTGTTCGCCCACACCCTGCCGCAGTACGGCATCGAGGTGCGCTTTGCCGATTACCGCGATCCGGCGGCTTTCGAGAAGCTGATCGACGGCAAAACGAAAGCCGTGTTCTGCGAATCGGTGGGCAATCCGCTCGGTAACGTCACCGATTTCGAGCAACTGGCCGAAGTGGCGCACCGCCACGGCGTGCCGGTGATCGTCGACAACACCGTGCCCTCGCCCTATCTGTGCCGTCCCTTCGAGCACGGCGCGGACATCGTGGTGCACGCGCTGACCAAATACCTGGGCGGCCACGGCAATTCGATCGGCGGCATCATCGTCGACAGCGGCAAATTCCCCTGGGCCGAGCACAAGCAGAAATTCAAACGCCTGAACGAGCCGGACGTGTCTTACCACGGCGTCGTCTACACCGAAGCGCTGGGGGCCGCCGCCTACATCGCCCGCGCCCGCGTCGTGCCGCTGCGTAATATGGGCGCGGCGATCTCGCCCTTCAATTCCTTCATGATCCTGCAAGGCATCGAAACCCTGGCGCTGCGCATGGATCGCATCTGCGAGAATTCAGTGAAGATCGCCCAGTTCCTGCAAAAACATCCCAAGGTGAGTTGGGTCAATTACGCCGGCCTGCCGGAGCACAAGGATTACCCGCTGGTGCAAAAATACATGGGCGGCAAGGCGTCCGGCATCCTCAACTTCGGCGTCAAGGGCGGCCTGAGCGGCGGCGCGAAGTTCCAGGACGCGCTCAAGCTGGTGACGCGTCTGGTCAATATCGGCGACTGCAAAACGCTGGCCTGCCACTCGGCGTCGACCACCCACCGCCAGCTTTCGCCGGAAGAACTGGCCAAGGCCGGCGTCAGCGAGGACATGATCCGTCTTTCCGTGGGTATCGAACACATCGATGACCTCCTCGCCGATCTGGATCAGGCACTGAACGCGGCCTGACCAAGGCTTGCGGCAAGCCGCTGCCAAGCTCACACCCCGGGCCATGCGCCCGGGGTTTTGTTTACCCAGGCGGCAAGTTCAGACTCTCTTAGGCACGCCCGGCACATCGATCAAATCCTGTTTTGGCAAGCACTCCGGCTTATGCGAAAATCCTGCCATGAAACGACATTTCACCCTCTTCGCCCTACTCCTGCCCGCCACAATTTTCTTGAGCGGCTGCGACCAGATATCGGCCACCCTGGGCGTGGAAACCCCCGCGCAGAAAGAAGCTCGCGGGGATGCGGAGGGGCGCGCGGTGGGCAGCGCCTGCCGCCATTCCGGACGTGCCATCGAAGACTGCTACGCGATTTATGCCTGGCTGCCCAAAGCCAGCATTTACGCTGGCTGGCGCGAGATGGATGAATACATGCGAGAAAACAAACTCGACACCATCGCCCCGCAACTGCCGCCGCCGCAAGCCCCGACCACAGGAAAAAAGAAGAAAAAATCGGCCAGCAACGGGGAAAACCCTTCTGAATCGACACCGGAAGCCATCCCCGCCCCCGCCCCCAACGCAGCAGCCAATGCACCGGCGCGCTCCGAGCCAGCCCCCTCACCCAGCACACCAGAAACCCCAGGCAAGGCGGTTTCTTCCTGAAATCGAAAAATTCAGACCGCGAATTTTGGGCAAAAAACACGCCCGCGCCACACTGCGGAAAACACCGCTAAAAAAGCAAAGTATCTCGAGCGTTTTTGGCATCCAGTGCCACAGCAGGCCGGCAGAAACTCAAGCCTTTGTTGCCTTCTCTTCCGGCAGCAGAATTTCCTCGCAGCCCGTACCGCCGTCGGTGCGTGCGGCGCTCAAGATGGGGAACATGAACCACAGCCACAGCCCATAGGCTGCGCCCCAACACAGGCCAGAGGCGGCCCAGAGAAATGTCACGGGTGCTCCCGGCCAGGCTGTGGCGGCGCGCAACAGTGCACCCAAAATCAGCGCCAGAGCGCCAATCGCCACCCAGGGACGCTCATCGAGCGGGTGACCGCTGTGAATGCGGCCGGCAATGTTGAGCACCGCATAAACGGCAATACCCAGCCCGCCCACCGTCAAGAGATGACGTCCGGCGGAAAAACTGCCGCTACCCAACAACAAATCCCAGGCCATCAAGGCATAGCCGCCGGCCATCAAAAAATAGGCCGAGAGCAGGATGAGCGGCCAGCGGCGCAGCAAGGCGCGGCCGATATGCCAGTCACTTTGCAGGTGCAAAAGCGCTGCCATCGAGGCCAGCGCCAGCCAGCCACCCAAACGCTCTCCGGGCAGAAAAAATTCGGCAGCGGTGTAGGCAGCAATGCAGGTCACAGCGAGATTGCGCTTGGGCGGGCGCGAACGATAAACGCGCTCGTTGGCCTCCCCGCGCCGCACCGCCTCGGCTTCGAGCGCGTCATTCATGATGCGCATCGAAATGCGGCTCATGGCGAGCACGATAAAAATCATGAACACCCCGAGCGCCGCGTACAGCCAGCGCCCCGGCGGCAGCCCGCGCAGGGCATCAAGGTAAAAGCCGACCAGCGTCACCGCCAAAGCGCATAAAGCCCAAGCAAATGAAAAATGCCGGCGATCTGGCGCATGAAAAAGGCGCGGCCCCAAGAGATACAACAGGCCGCCAAGCAATGCCAGTTGCGCCAAACCGGCCAGCAACAAGGCGGGCGCGCCCAAGAAACCGGAACACCAGAAACTGACGCGCCCAAGCAACCACAGGCCGAACAAACGGCGCACGGTGCACGCCGCAATACTTGGCGTATTGGTGAATTCGGGAAAAGCCGTGAGCGCAAAACCGGCCAAAGCGGCCACGGCAAAACCAAAAATCAGCTCATGCGCGTGCCAGACAAACGGCCCGCCCGGCACATCCGGCAAAGCCAAGGCTGCGCCGCTGAGCAAAAAACCCACCCACCACAGCAACAAAGCCACGGCCAGGGCCGCTGCGGCGAGAAAAAAGGCGCGAAAACCGCACATCCACACCGGCGCTTGGCGCGCATATAAAGCCATCATGTTGAACTTTCTTGCGGCGCGGGCGGCGCAATCTCAAAACTTGCACATACTGCCGGCGCGCGCAGTAATTCTGCGGTCAGCCGATACACTTCGGCATCCGTGCGCAGACGCGCCGGCACGGGGTAATCGACACGATGCACGATGCGCCCCGGCTCTGCCGCCATGACTAAAATCGTGTCGGCCAAACGCACAGCTTCCATCAGATCGTGGGTAATCATCAGCACGGTCAGCCCGTTGGCCGCCTGGTGCTCAAGCAGCAAACGCTGCAGTTGTTGCTTCAAACCAATATCCAGGGCCGAAAATGGCTCATCCATGAGCAGCAGATCCGGGGCCAGCACCAAGGCGCGCGCCAGTGCCACCCGGCTTTGCATGCCGCCGGATAATTCATGCGGAAATTGCTCGAAACTCAGCGCATCGAGCCCCACCGCTGCCGCCATTCTTTGCGCCTGATCCAGACGCTCCTGCCGCCCGACACCGCGCGCCTGCAAGCCCAGAGCGAGGTTGTCGAGCGTGGTTTTCCAGGGCAACAGGCGCGGTTGCTGAAACATCACCGCCGGGCGTTGAAAGGGGTTGAGAATCTGCCCCTTTTGCAAAGTCAGCAAGCCGGCGCACAGATGCAAAAGAGTCGTTTTACCACAGCCAGAAGGCCCCAAAAGCGCCACCGTGCGCCCGGCCGGCACGCTGAATTCGATCTCTTCGAGCACCGTACGCGGCGGGTAGCTATGGCTCAGGCCACGAATCTCCAGTGCCTGCGTCATCGCCCAGCCCCCAAGCCGTGCTCTTGCCGCCGCCAGCCTTCCAGCTCGCGCTTGATCGGCTCCAGAAACAGATATTCCACCGCCAGCAAGACGAGCACCACCGCAGCAATCCAGGCCAGGGTAGCGGCGGTGTCCAGCTGCGCGCGGCTCACGGCGAGCGCGGCACCGATGCCGTCGGCGGAAGACAATAATTCAGCCATCACCACGACCTTCCAGGAAGTGCCCAGGGCCGTAATCCAGGCGGGAAACAAATAAGAAATGACGTGCGGCAGGTAAAGATCGAAAAACCGCATATGTGCCGGCAGACGAAACACCGTCGCCATATCTTTCAGCTGCCCATCGAGGGTGCGCGTACCCTGCATGGCGCCGACGAAAATCACCGGAAAACAGGCAATGAATACGGTAAACACCGGCGTCCCGTCGCTTGCGCCAAACCACAGCATGGCGAGCACCAACCAGGCAATCGGCGGCGTGCCGAGCAACACGGTGACCAGCGGGCGCGACATCATCGATGCGGTGAGCGACACCCCCGCCAGCATGCCGAGCAGGCTTCCGGCGGCAATCGCCAGCGCCAGACCAAGCAGTGCGCGGCGGGCGGTAACGAAAAGTTCCGGCCAGGCCGCGCCGCTTTGCAGCAAGTCACCCAAGGTGGCGAACACGCTCAGGGGATCGGGCAGGATCAGCGCGCCATACACGGCACTCGCGGCTTCCCAGGCGGCGAGCAACAAGAAGAGACTGGCCAGCGCCCCCCAACCGCTCCACAGATAGGCCGGAATGCCGGCCAGCCAAACGCGCAGGAACTTCATGGGCAAACGGCAAATAAATGAAAAATACGCATGGATGTCAGTGCTTGCGGTAGTAGAAACCGGCATCCGGCAACTTGCCGCCGATCAGGCCCGGCTGGCGAGCGTGCAAGAGCTTGAAGAAGTAGTCCAGCTCCGCCTCGGCATCGGCCGCGCGGACAAAGGCGGTGTTATCGATGCGCACCGAATCCGCCACCGCTTCCGGCGTCAGCAAGTCGATGCGTTTGGCAACCAGCGCGCCGCATTCATTCGGCTTGGCTTCGCACCAGTTCAAAGACGCGGCATAGGCTTTCTGAAAACGCTCGATCAGCGCCGGATTACCCAGCACCTTGCCCATGGCCACGATGCCCGCCTGCGGAATGCGCGCTTCGCGCTGCAGCAAGCGCCCCCACTCCTGCTGCAGATCGACGCTGCGGTACAGATCCGGCGCAATCAAGCTGACGGGAAAGGATTTCGTTTTGCGCAAAGCCATCGACACCGCCGGCTCCGCCAACAAGGCGTGATCGGCGCGCCGCGCGATGAGTAACTGCATGGCGTCCAGCGGCGTGCCGACGTAGCGCAACTGGAAATTCTTTTTCGGATCGAGTCCGGCCTTGGCCGCCAGCGTCTGGAACACGATGTCCGGCATGTCGGCGCGAAACGGCATCAAAACCTCTTTCCCCTGAAAATCGGCCAGGGTTTTCAGGTTTTTATCCCGCGATACCAGCCACAGCACGCCCCAGGTCGAGATGTTAATGAGTTTGAGCGATACCCCACGGTTGTACAGATTGGCGGCCACATTGCTCGGCATGGCGACGAAATCGGCCGGCTGCTTGGCATCCAGCGCCAGCACGCGCAACTGGTCGGGGTCTTTCCACGGAATGAATTCGACCGTTTCCGCCACCTCTTTCAAGGCACCGCTATCCACCATATGGATCAGCGGAAAGGAGACGGCGGCAAAGGGGCCGGAAAGCGTCAGTTTCGGCAATTTGGCCGGGGTGGACGCAGAAGCGGACGCAGACGCAGGCGCAGAAGCCAAGGCAGCGGTGGATACCGCAAAACTTGCCGTAGCAAGGAGCGCGCAGCATAGAACACGCCAGCCCGCGCCCAGAGTGGCCCGCAGATCAAATGTAAAACAACGCATCATCGATATCTTCAATCAACGCACCGCCTGGATGCTGAAAGCAAAAATGCCACGCCCGCAGATTTTCGGACGTGGCCCGCGCAAGGCGCCGCTTGGTGCACATTGGCGCTCAGAAGTTCCCCTTCCAGCTGGCCACCAGGCTGCGCCCCGGCAGATGAATTTCCTGCCCGGAAATACCTTCCGTCAAATGCTCATGATACTTGCGATCGAACAGATTATTGACCGCCAAACGCAAGCTGTGTTGTTTGTTCAAGCGATAGCTCACACCCAGATCTGCCGTTGCATAACCGCTAGTGCGATTCTCGGTGCCCCGGGCAAAGACGGTGGCAACACGTTTTTGCTCGCGCACGAAGCGCCCGGTGACATCTGCCATCCACCCCTCGGCGATGCGCCCTTCCCAACCCAGACGCAATTCATCGGCCGGCATCTGGAACAAAGGTTCGCTCAAATCCTTGTTTTCCCCGCGCAACACCGACAGTCCGGCTTTCAACCACTGCCCCTGCCAAGCCTGCCAGGCCACATGGGCCTCGATGCCCTTGATCACCACCTTGCCGATATTGACGGTTTCCTTGCACGCCCCGGCATTTGCACCGCACAAAGTTACTGCCAGCGGCGTGCCGGAAATATCCTGGCCACTCATGTAATTGCTGATGCGGTTATGGAATACTGCCGCCGACCAGCTCACCTCGCTATTCTGTCCTTTCACCCCCAGCTCGAGCTGGGTCGAGGTTTCCGGCTTGACCTGCGGATTGCCGACATAGAAATAACCATCCCCGCGCGGCGAAGATTCGTAACGCTCACGCATCTCACCCGCCCGGAAACCCCGCGCCAGACTGGCGTAAGGCCGAAAAAGCGGGCTGATTTCATAACTCAACCCAAGGCTGCCGGAAAAAGCCCCGTCGCTACGCGACAAACCATTGGTGGTGCGCGGCCCCGCCGGATTGGCCGAATTCGCCACCGATTTCGCATCCCCCTTGACCTTGTCGTAACGCAAACCGGCCAACACATTGAGCTTGCCAAAATTCATGTCGTCCTGCACATACAGGCCCGCCGCGCGGATACGCCCATCCGTGAAAGGATCGGTGCGGGCAAAATTCAGTGAGTGCGGCGGCATCGCATTGATGCGCTTCGGCGAAGCCTCCATCTCCCACAGATTCATACCGAAAGACACCAGATGTTGCGGATGCAGCAACCAATCGGCGCGCGCATCGATACCGTCGGTCTGAAAACTGACGTGCGTCGTGGTGATGTCGCGCCCCAGACGCGGTGACCAGGCATAAATCGTGCGCTCCATCTCCTGCCGATAAGCCCGCACGTCAAAATTAAACGGTGCCGCACCACCGCTCTTGAAGCTATAACCCACTTCATAGAGCGCACGATCCTGCTTGGGCGAATGCACGATGGTGCTACCCACGGCATTTGCCACCGCCGGAGTCGGATGGGTAAACGGCTTGGCCGAGCCCGGATACCAAACGTCTTCATCCTGATGCTTTTGCGCCGAGACCCGCAGCTGCTGCTGCGCATCGATACGGAAACGATACTGACCAATGAAACTGTCCGAATCGTAACCGGTATTCTTCACCCGCCCATCCGGCGCTTTGTAATCATGGATATTGGCCAGCGAAGCGCCCAGCATCAGCGCATGGTCGCCCTGCGCATAATTCGCCACACCTGTGCCGCGCAAACCCCGGCTGGCGCTGTCGTAACTCGCCCCGGCCGAAAATTGCAGGCCCTGTTCAAACCGCGCCTGCGGCGTCAACACATTGATTGCCCCGCCCAGCGCGCCGGTCCCGTACAGCACGGAAGCCGGCCCCTTGACCGCCTCCACCCGCTCGACCAAACCAAAAGACATGAAAGAGGCAATCGCCCCAGCCGGCTGCGCTGAATTAAAACGCATGCCATCGACCAAGAGCACGATGCTTTCCTTCTTGAGACCGCGCACCACCGGATTCTGCCCCTGCGCACCGTCGCTGGCCACGGCAAAGCCTGGCTCGCCGCGCAAAGCCTCGCCCAGATTCTGCGCCCCGTTGCGGCGCAAGTCCTCGCCCGTGGCCACGAACACCGACGACGGCGTAGACAAAGTATCCGCAGCATAGCCCTTGGCCGTAATGCTGACCGGCGCCAAGGTGGTATCGGCCTGCACCGGCCAGGCACACAGGGCAGCCAGCGCTGCCGCCAAAGGTTTCAGGGAAGGCCGCATAAAAACGCTCCGCATAAGAAAAGTTTTGTCTGAGAAAGAAAAATTAAAAATCGACACAGGGTGCCGCCACACAAGAAAGCAACGGCAATGCAAACGCGAATAACTCGCAATCGCAGCTATTGTAGCAAACGCGAACCATTCTTACTTAAGAAGTATCAAAATTTTCTAATACAAGGCAGCACACTCGCCGACAAAGCCCCTCGGTGAGCAAATTCAAGGCAAATAAACATTGCATCGATGCGCCAAATCCTTGATAATCCCGCGCTTCCCAGATCGGCCAATACCGCCGCTCGCTTGACTAAAGGAAATGAAATGAAAGCCGACATCCACCCGAATTACCATGACGTGCAAGTCACTTGCTCCTGCGGCAATGCCTTCACCACGCAATCCACCATGGCCAAGAACGCCTTCCATATCGAAGTCTGTTCGGCTTGCCACCCCTTCTACACGGGCAAGCAGAAGATTGTCGATACCGCCGGCCGGGTCGAGAAATTCAACCAGAAATTCGGTGCCATGCGCCGCAAAAGCGCGGCTTAATACGCCGTTTGCGCATCATCGAGGCAGCCGGCAGGCTGCCTTTTTCTTTGCATAACCGCATGCTCAATTTTCCCGCGCTACGTCAAGGTATTCGCCTCCCGCCTTCCGGCTGGATGCTGGCGGGGCTGCTCACGCTCTACGTTTTAGCCGGCCTGTTTGGCCGCGATCCGTGGAAAGGCGAAGACGCCATTCACATCGGCAGCGCCTGGCAAATGCTCTCCGGCGGCGACTGGCTAGCCCCCATGCTGGCCGGCCGCCCTTTCCATGAACCGCCGCTCTATTACTGGAGCGCAGCGGTCAGCGGCGCGCTGTTTGGCGGCATCCTGCCTGTGCACGACGCGCTGCGCCTGGCCAGCGGTTTCTGGGTTGCCTTGACGCTGGCCGCCCTGTACTACGCCGGACGCGAACTGCACGGCCCACAACATGCCGCCGCCGCGCCCTTGTTGCTCGCAGGCACGGTCGGCCTGGTTTTGCATGCGCACGATGCGCAACCGATGCTGGTGGCACTCGCCGCCTACGCCGGCAGCATCGGCGCAGGGGCCTTGATGGCGCGTAAAGCGGCTTTGGCCGGGCTCTTGTATGGGCTTTCTTTAGCCGCCTGCCTGCTCGGCGCGGGCCTTGCACCCAGTCTGCCGCTTCTGGCGATTGCTCCCTTTGCCTGGTATTTCAGCAGGCCGCGCCGGCAGGCCGCGCACACCCTGCTGCTTGGCGTATTGCTTGCTGCCCTGCTCGTCGCCCCCTGGCTGCTCGCTCTGGAACACTACCACCCGGGGCGCTTGAATGCCTGGCTCAACACCGAACTCGCCCCACTGCGCACGCCGTTTTCCCTGAATGGCTTGGCCAGTTTCAGCAGCCTCTTGTTGCTCTTTGCTTTCCCGACACTGCCCTTGGCGCTCTGGAGCCTGTGGCAGCAGCGCAAGCAACCTGGCCACCCGGCGCAACTCTTGCCGCTGACGCTCTTTTTCCTCACCTTGCTCCTCCTGGCCTGGGCTTACCGGCCGCGCGAGATTCCTGCACTGCTCTTATTGCCGCCGCTGGCTTTGCTTGCCACGCCCGGTGCTCTGAGCCTACGGCGCGGCGCGGCAAACGCTTTTGACTGGTTCGCCATGAGCCTGTTCAGCCTGCTGGCGCTGCTCGTCTGGGTGGCCTGGTCGGCCATGGCGCTCGATTTCCCGCCACGCCTGGCGCAACGTGTGGTCGAACTGCGCCCGGGTTTCAATGGCGAATTCAAGCTGCTGCATTTCGCCCTCGCCCTGGCCGTCAGTCTGTGGTGGCTGTGGCTGATCCTTACCGCGCCGCGCTCGCCCTATCGCAGCCTGACGCACTGGAGCTTGGGTTTTACGACTTTCTGGCTGCTGGCCACCACCCTGATTCTGCCCTGGTTTGATTACGGGCGTAGCTATCGCCCCGTAGCCGAAGCGGTGGCCCAAGCTTTGCCGGCACATCCAAGCTGCCTTGCCGAACGCGGTTTGAGCCCGGGGCAGCGCGCTTCTCTGGCTTACTTCTCCAACCTCTCGCCGCTCGATTTCACCACCCCGACCGGGCGGCAATGCGCTTGGCTGCTCGTCGTCGGCGATCAAACGCACGAACTGAGCGCACCGGATGCCCGCTGGCAACTCGTCTGGCAAGGCAACCGCCCGGGAGAACGGCGCGAAAAATTCCGCTTGTTCCGGCGCTGAGTGATTTTTACAGCTCTGCTGTGCGCATCTGCAGAAGCCTTCGTCCCGGGCTTGCCGCAGGGCCGCAAGCCGCTCGAGAGAACGCCATGTCACACGCTCAGGCGGTCGGCGCGCGCGGCACGAGAAAATGCTCGCGGTAGTATTTCAACTCATCGATCGATTCGTAAATATCCGCCATCGCCGTATGTTTGCTCTTTTTTTTGAAACCCTTGTAAATCTGCGGCTGCCAACGTTTGCACAGCTCTTTCAAAGTGCTGACATCGAGATTGCGGTAGTGGAAAAAATCCTCCAGCTGCGGCATGTAGCGCGCCATGAATCGACGGTCCTGGCCGATCGAATTGCCGCACATCGGGGAATGCCCCTTGCCGGAGTACTTGCGCAAAAACTCCAGCGCGGCGGCCTCAACCGCCGCTTCGTTCAAGGCGGACGCTCGCACCCGCTCGATCAAACCGGAACGCCCGTGCGTTTTCTGATTCCAATCATCCATCGCCGCCAGCGTCGCGTCCGACTGATGCACCACCCAAGAAGGCGACTCGGCCACCATCTTCAACTCGCTGTCGGTCACCACCATGGCCAGCTCGATGATGCGATCGCCCTCCGGATTCAATCCGGTCATTTCCATATCCAGCCACACCAGGTTGTTTGCGTTGCCTGCCATATAATCGCCCGTACTTAAAAAACAGAGAATCGGCGATTTTCGCACAGCTCGCCGCTTTCTCCTTTTTCCTTAGCTCCCGCCCCCCTTGCCGCCCGTGACCGAAACCTTCCGCCTGATTTTTTGCCTTGCCTTCGCCCTCACCTTGAGCGTGCGCCTGTGGTTGAAACTGCGCCAGTGGCGCCATATCGCCGCACACCGCGAGTCGGTGCCGGCGCAATTTGCTGCGCGCATCAGCCTCGCCTCGCACGAAAAAGCCGCAGCTTATGGTATCGATCGCAGCAAAGTCGCCCTCTGGAGCAGCGTGATCGATGCCTTTGTTCTTCTGGCGTTCACCTTGGGCGGCGGCCTGCTCGCCTTGCACAACTTCTGGGCGGCGCACTTTACCGGCATCGGCTACGGTTTGGCGCTGATCTTCAGCTTCATGTTGCTCAGCAGCCTGATCGATTTGCCGCTCTCCCTTTATCAGCAATTCGTCATCGAAACCCGCCACGGTTTCAACCGCATGCGCCCGGCGCTGTTTTTCAGTGATTGGGGCAAGCAACTCCTGCTCGGCGTCATCATCGGCGCGCCGGTGCTGGCCGCCATTCTCTGGCTGATGGAGAGCATGGGCGAGCGCTGGTGGCTTTATGTCTGGCTTTTCTGGAGCGCCTTCAATCTGCTCATGCTGTTTATTTTTCCGACCTGGATTGCCCCGCTCTTCAATAAATTTTCACCGCTGCCCGAGAGCGAAACCAAAAATCGTATCGAAGCCCTGCTTGTACGCTGCGGTTTTCGCAACAATGGCTTGTTCGTGATGGACGGCTCGAAACGTTCCGCCCACGGCAACGCCTATTTCACCGGCTTTGGCAAAAATAAGCGCATCGTTTTCTTCGACACCTTATTGGAGCGTCTCTCACCCAGCGAAACCGAGGCGGTTCTGGCGCACGAACTGGGGCATTTTCGCAAACGTCACGTTGTGCAGCGCCTCTGCTTCATGTTTGCCAGCTCGCTCGTCATGCTTGCCGTACTCGGCCAGCTCATCGATGCGCCCTGGTTTTATGCCGGTCTGGGCGTGCCACTGCAGGGCAGCACACAAAACACGGGGCTCGCCCTGATTTTGTTTTTCCTGGTGATCCCCCTCTTTCTTTTCCCGCTCACCCCACTCTCCAGCCACTGGTCGCGCCGCCACGAATTCGAGGCCGATGCCTATGCCGCGGCACACAGCAGCGGCACCGATCTGGTGCACGCACTGATCAAGCTCTACGACGACAACGCCGCCACCCTGACGCCGGATCCGCTGCATTCGCTTTTTTATGACTCGCACCCGCCCGCCGCCTTGCGCATCGCGCATTTGCAGCGCGGCACATCCTCTGACATCCCTCTTTCTCCCGGAGCTGTCGCATGAACCACGAAGGCCGCATCATCGCCGCACACGGGCGGCACTATCTGGTCGATATCGGCAGCGGAGAGCCGCTGCCTTGCGTCACACGCGGCAAAAAAAGCGATGTGGCCTGCGGTGACTGGGTCGAGGTGATGCCGACCTCGGACGATCAAGGGGTGATCGAAAGCATCTTGCCGCGCCGCCAACTCCTTTACCGATCCAACGAAACGCGGCAAAAGTTGATCGCCGCCAATGTCGACCAGGTCATTATCGTTACCGCCTGCGCCCCGGCGTTTTCCGACGATCTGGTGACGCGCGCCATCATTGCCGCCGAGAGCGAGGAAATCGAGATTCTCCTCGTCCTCAACAAATGCGACCTGGCAGAAAATTTACCGCAGGCCCGGGCGCAACTCGCCGTTTTCGCCCACTTGGGTTATCCGGTACTGGAATTGTCGGCACGCAGCAGCGCCGCCCCGCTGCGCCCCTGGTTGCAAGGCAAAACCAGCGTCCTGGTCGGGCAGTCCGGCATGGGCAAATCGACCTTGATCAACACCCTGATTCCCGATGCCGGCGCGGCGACGCGGGAAATTTCCAAAGCCCTCGATTCCGGCAAGCACACCACCACCCACGCCACGCTCTACACACTGGACGCCGAGAGCTTCCTGATCGACTCCCCCGGTTTGCAAGAATTTGGGCTGGCGCACCTGGAGCGCGGCGAAATCGAATACGCCTTCCGCGAATTTCGCCCTTATCTGGGCCGCTGCCGCTTCCGTAACTGCCGCCACGGCCAAGAACCCGGCTGCGCCCTACGCCCCGCGCTGGAAACGGGAGAAATCGACAAAACCCGTTTTGCCAGCTACGTCAGGCTGGTCAATCTGTGACATCCTCGCCGCCCAAAACACACACTCACTGCACCTCGGCCAGCAGACCAGGGTGTTTGTCCAGCAGCTTGAATAGGTTGATCACTGCCGGCATGGGCTGCGCTTCGCCGCGCTCGTAACGGCCAAAGGCATTGTGCCCACCGCCAGTCAACTTGGCGGCCTGGTGCTGGGTAAGCCCCAGTTTTTTGCGCACACGCACCAACATTTGTTTTGATTGCTCACGCTGTGCCAACACCCAGGCATCACTGGCTTGGGTGTAGCGGCGCTGGCTGTCGTGGTCGAAATACACTTCACCACAGCTGGCGCAGCGATCACCGCCAAGCCCGTGCACTTTCTCATCACCGTCGATCACAAAGGTTTCACCAGAAAAGGGGGTAAACGCCGTGCCGCCGCATGCGCCGCAGAGTGTCATTGTCGTAGTCATGCTTACTTCTCCTTGAACTGAATGATGATGCGTTCGGCCACCTCAGTCAGTTTGATATAAGCCACCTGCCCTGCTGGGCAGGAACCGTAATACACGTCTTGCCAGACGCGATGATCGTGATGGGTAGTCATGGACTTGTAAAAATCACGACGTCTCAAACAAGCAATGACGTTCAGCATATCCACCACCGTCAGCCCCATTGCCCTCCCGCCAGCAATCGCTGTTTGCGTAAAAGCATCACGCCCAGCAGCAGCGATTTTCGCCTGCATGGCGGTTAAAAGGTAATGCGGACTATTTTTCTCCATGCCTGGACTATAACCCTTAAAGGGTTAAAAAGCCACTGATTGACGACAGGCCTTCAGACCAGGATATTCACTTTTCGCACCGCCCTGAAGGGCGCAGTTTCAAACCGGAGTCAGATGTACGATCAACGCGCAACCCAAAAGCGTAAAACCGTACGATGCCGTCGCTACCGTCCTTGTTACACAGCGCGCGCAGCTCATGAATCATTGGTCAGAAAAAACAAAATCCGACATAATTCGAAAATATTGTTGCAATCTAGGAAGATCGGCCATGCAGGCGCAACCCAATATCCTGATCGTTGATGACGTCCCGGAAAATCTCAGCGTCCTTGGCGAATTATTGCAGCCCATTTACCGTATCCGTGCCGCCAACTCCGGGGCGCGTGCTCTGCAAATCGCCCAGAGCACGCCGATCCCGGACCTTATTTTGCTCGACGTGATGATGCCGGGCATGGACGGCTACCAAGTACTGCGTGAATTGCGCGCCAACGCCGACACGCGCGACATTCCGGTGATTTTCGTCACCGCCATGGACGGTACCGACGATGAAGAAAAAGGGCTCGATCTGGGTGCGGTCGATTACATCACCAAGCCCATCCGCCCGGCCATCGTGCTTGCCCGGGTACGCGCCCAGCTGGAGCTCAAACGGGCGCGTGACATTCTCAGCGACCACAACAGCTACCTGGAACAGGAAGTCGCCCGCCGCATGGCGGAAAACCAGCTGATTCAGGAAGTCAGCATTCATGCGCTGGCGCATCTGGCCGAAACCCGCGACCCGGAAACCGGCAACCACCTGCGCCGCACCCAGGAATATGTGCGCACATTGGCGCGCAGCCTGAAGCACCACCCGCGTTTTTCGCACTATCTCGATGAGCGCACCATCAATCAACTGGCGCAATCGGCGCCGCTGCACGATATCGGCAAGGTCGGCATTCCCGACCACATCCTGCTCAAACCCGGCAAACTAACGTCGGAGGAGTGGGACATCATGAAAACGCACGCGCAAATCGGGGCCGATGCCATCGCTCAGGCGATTGCTGACTCCCCGCGCCCGGTGGAGTTTTTGCAAATCGCCCAGGAAATCGCCCGCGGCCACCACGAAAAATGGGACGGCAGCGGCTATCCGCGCGGCCTTCGCGGCGACGACATTCCCATTTCTGCCCGCCTCATGGCGCTGGCCGATGTCTTTGATGCACTCATCTGCGCGCGCGTCTACAAACCCCCCATGCCTTTCGAAGAAGCGTACGCCATCATCGTTTCCGGCAGCGGCAGCCATTTCGATCCGGACATGGTCGAAGCCTTCATCCGCGAATTCGACAATTTCAAACGTATCGCTGCCACCTACGCGGAATAAACGCCGTGAATTCCTCTGAATTCAGCAACACCCCGCACTTTCTTGCGCCGCATCTGGCGCTCGCCCTCGACAGCGCTACCGCCGGCGGCTGGGAGTTTTTCCCCAAGCGCCAGCATTTACGCTGCTGCTGCCAACTGCACCGCATTCTTGGCGAAGACTGCAGCGATAAAGAATACCCGCTCGCCGCCTGGCAGGCACGCATCCACCCGGAAGATCGCGCCGCACATGCCGCCGCGTTGCAAGCGCTGGCCGGCGGTGAGCAAACCCACTACACCCTGGAATACCGCATCCGCCATGCAGGCGGTGCCTGGCTGCAGGTACGCGACCGGGGGCAGCGCAGTGTGCTGGAAAACGCCCAGGGCGGCCTGACAAATTTGCTCCACGGCATCGTCACCGACATCAGCCAGGCCCATCAGGATCGCCTGCGTATCGCCCGCCAGCATCGGGCCTTGGCTTTGCTCAGCGATATTGCCCGCCATGCCGTGCGCGCCACCAGGGAAAGCGATTTTTTTGTGCGCCTGCGCGAGATTTTCACCACCCTCGGCGGCTATCAAGATGCCAGCATACTTACAACTGATTTAAGCGAGTCCTCGCCCCTGGTTTCCAACGAAATTCGCCTGCCCATCCTGATCGAAGGAGAAATCAGCGCCCAGCTGCATCTGTGCTTTCGGGCCGACAACCCGCCCGATGCCGAAGAAAAAACCCTGCTCGAAGAACTTGCCCAAGAAATCAGTCTCGGCATCGAGCGTCTGCGCAGCCGCGCCGCCCTGGCCGACAACGAAATTGCCCTGAACACTTTGCGCCGGGCGCTGCAACAAAGCCCGAACAGCGTGGTCATTACCGATTTGCACGGACGCATCGAATACGTCAACCGTCACTTTGAAACCATCAGCGGCTACAGCGCCGCCGAAAGCCTGGGGCGCGACGTGCAGTTTTTGGCTGGCAGTAACAGCAACCCGGAACAGGCCGGCGCCTTATGGCGCAGCATCCGCGCCGGCGAGACCTGGGAAGGCGAATTTACCAATCAAAGAAAAGACGGCAGCAACTACATCGCCAACGTCGTGGCCTCGCCCATTCGCCAAAAAGACGGCAGCACCACGCATTACCTCGCCATTCAGCAAGACGTTACCGAGCGCAAGGAAGAGCTCGCCGAACTTGCCCGTTACCGCAAGGAACTGGAACAACTGGTGGCGCAACGTACCGGCCAGTATTTACGCGCCAAAGAACAGGCAGAGGCTGCCAACCGGGCGAAAAGCGCTTTTCTGGCCAATATGAGCCACGAAATCCGCACTCCGATGAACGCCATCATCGGCCTCACCCACCTCTTGCAGCGCGATTTATCGAGCGCCCCGCGCGAAGAAAGCGAGGCGCGCCTGGGGCGCATCGATCAGGCTGCGCAACAGCTCTTGCAACTGCTCAACGACATTCTCGAACTCTCGCGCCTGGAAGCCGGCATCATGGTCAACGAGATGCAGGAATTCTCGCCCTTGGGCCTTCTGCAAGAATGTCGCAGCCAACAGCTGGCGCAAGCCAGCCGCAAGGGTTTGACGCTCAGCCTGCAACACCCCTTGCAACTGCCCGAACGCGCGCGCTCCGACGCCAGCAGCATTCGGCAAATCCTGCATCAACTGCTCACCAACGCCATCAAATTCACCGACGAAGGCGAAATTCGCCTGATGGTGACACAAGAAACCCAAGCCGACGGGCGAGAAATTCTGCGTTTTTCGGTCAGCGACACCGGCCTGGGCATCGACGAGGCCACCCAGAAACGCCTGTTTCAACCCTTCGAACAAGGCGACGCCTCCCTCACCCGCTCGCATGGCGGTAGCGGCTTGGGACTCGTCATTTGCCGCCGTCTGATCGAATTATTAAAAGGTGACATCGGGGTAGACAGCACCCCCGGCCAAGGCAGCAGCTTCTGGTTCACCCTTCCCCTGCACCTCCCGCAAACGCAAACTGCTCTCAGCGCAGAGGCGGATAACGCAACAGCGCCGTCTGATCCGCTGGACACGGTCAACGGCCTCAACGCCGCCGCCGGCCTGCACGCCGTGCGCGGCAAACGCGCCATGTATCTGCGCCTGCTCTCCACCTTCATCCATTCGCACGGCGAAGATTTTGCGCAAATGCGCCACCTCCTCAGCGCGGGGCAGGATGAAGAGGCCCGCCGCCTCGCCCATTCGATCAAGGGGGCGGCCGCCACACTCGGGGCAAGCACGGTGTTTGAAAGCGCCGCCGCCGCAGACCAGGCATTTCGCCAGAAACAAAGCACCGCGAGCATTTTGCAGCACATCGCCCAGGCTGAAACCGACTACTTCACCCTGCAATCCGCCCTGCAGCCGATTTTGCAAAATAACGTCGAGCAACTCTCCGCCGCCCGCCTCGACCCACAGGCACTGCGCCTGCACCTAAGCAGCTTGAGCAAGCTCTTGCACGAAGGCGATTTCGCCGTACATCAGCGCCTGCAAAAAGAGCAAGAAGCCTTGCAACAACTCCTCGGCGAAAATTTCCGGCGCTTTCAACAGCACATCGAAAATTTCGACACCAGCGCTGCCGCCGCCCTCCTCGATGAAGCGCTGGCCGCCTTACTGGGCCAACCCGAGCCAGACCGATAGGGCATGACCGGTCGCCAATGTACGCGGGCTTCGCCCGGAACCCGGCGAAGGGCGGCAACAGGTTCAAGCGGAACAAAATTTCAAATTTTATGCGACCGAAGCGCTCGACACATTTGAGCGCGCACTGCCCGGCCCAAGCCAGCGCCGGATGCCTTCGCCGGCCCGGTAACCGCTGGCCAAACAGGCGGTGAGCAGATAACCGCCGGTCGGCGCTTCCCAATCGAGCATTTCGCCGGCCACGAACACACCGGGTTTTTCCTGCAGCATCAAATCCTCATTGAGCGCGGCAAACCTCACACCGCCCGCCGTGCTGATCGCCTCGGCCAGCGGACGCGACGCTTGCAAGGCAAGTGGCAAATGCTTGATGCGCGCCGCCAGGGCTGCCACATCATGCAGGGCTTTCGCCGTCGTCCCCTCGTAAAGCAAGGCCGCCTTAACCCCCTGCAGAGCCAAACGCCGGCGCAGATGATTGGCCAGCGAATCACGCCCGCGCGGCTGCCTGAGCGCGGCCAGAACCTCGGCAGGGCTGCGCTGCGGCAACAAATCGAGGTACAGCTCGGCCGCTTCGCCGGCCAGCAAGGCATCGCGCAAGGGTGGCGCAAGCGCATAAATCACCCCGCCTTCAAGCCCGTCCTGGCTCAGAATGAATTCTCCCAGACGCCCTTCCGGCATCGCCGCACAGCTGACCCGCACGCCTTTCACCGCCGCGCCGGCAAAAGCGGTGCGCAGGTGTTCGCTCCAAGCCACCGTAAAACCGCAATTTGCCGGTTTAAGCGGCGTAACAGCAATACCGGCGGCGGCAAACGGAGCGAGCCAGGCGGCGTCTGAACCCAGCTGCGGCCAGCTTCCCCCGCCCAGCGCAAACAAAACGGCCGCCGGGCGCATACGGGTTTCACCGTCCGGCCCCTGTACCCGCAAAGCCCCTGCAGCATCCCAGCCCAGCCAGCGCTGGCGCACCCGAAAATGCACACCACGCTGGCGCAAACGCTGCAACCAGGCGCGTAACAGCGGCGCAGCTTTCATCTCGCGCGGAAACACCCGGCCTGAACTGCCGACAAAAGTTTCAATACCCAGCCCGTGAATCCAGTCGCGGATTGCCTGCGGTCCGAAATCCGCCAGCCAAGGGGCGATGCTCGCCGCATGTGGGCCGTAACGCGCGAGAAAATCCGGCAAAGGCTCGCTGTGGGTGATATTCATGCCACCCACCCCGGCCATGAGAAATTTGCGCCCCAGGGAGGGCATGGCATCGAGTACGGTAACGCGTATTTCTGGCTGCAAGGACAAGCGATCGGCAGCCATCAGCCCGGCCGGGCCACCGCCGATAACAAGGACTTCAGGCACCGGCGGTGGATGGAGCGGTGGATGGAGCGGCGAGGTCAGAAACAACACCCATCACGGAATCCGCCGGCAAACGCCGCAGCAAATCTTCCGCCGCCTGCGCACTGAGCGGGCGGCCCCACAAATAGCCTTGCTGCTCCTGACAACCGTGATTTTCCAAAAACTGCCGCTGCCCCTCGCTTTCCACGCCTTCGGCCAAGGTCGACAAACCCAGGCTATGGGCCAAGGAAATAATGGCCCAGACAATGGCCGCATCGTTGGCATCATCGGTGAGATCACGCACGAAAGAGCGGTCGATTTTGAGTTTATTGGCAGGAAAAGCTTTTAGATAAGCAAGTGAGGAATAGCCCGTGCCAAAATCGTCGATCGCGATATGAATACCGCGCTCCTTCAGCGCCTGCAGAATGCTCACCGTGCGCTCGGCATCCTCCATCAAAACGCTTTCGGTGATTTCCAGTTCCAGTTGCGCGGCCGGCAAACCCGTGCGCGCCAAAATGGCGTCGATGCGCTCCAGCAAATTACGCTCGGTAAATTGCCGCGCCGAAAGATTCACGGCCATGTGCTGCGCGCCCAGCCCGGCCGCCTGCCAGGCCATCGCCTGCGCGCACGCCGTCGTCAGCACCCATTCGCCAAGCGCCACGATCAAACCGGTTTCCTCGGCGATGGGAATGAATTTATCGGGCGGCACCAAGCCTTGCTGCGGATGTTGCCAGCGCACCAGCGCCTCCCAGCCGATCAAGCGGTGCGTGCTGATTTTCCACTGCGGCTGGTAATACAGCACGAACTCCCCGCGCGCCAAGGCTTGACGCAAATCGTTTTCCAGCTGCAGGCGCTCCTGCACCGCATGATTCATCGCCGGCGCGTAAAACGCCCAGGCGTTACGCCCTTTGGCCTTGACCTGGTACATCGCCATATCGGCATGTTTCATCAGGGTTTGCACATCCACGCCGTCGGTGGGATAGACCGCCACCCCCATCGAGGGCGGCGCGTGCACTGCAGTTTCACCTATCGTGTAAGCCTGTGCCAATTCTTCCTGCAACTTGACGATCAGGCGCGCGCAGCGATTTTGATCGCCGACGTTTTCCAAGACCACGAGAAACTCGTCACCGCCCAGACGGGCCACGGTGTCTGACACCCGCACTGCCGCACGCAAGCGGCGCGCCGCTTCAATCAAGAGTTGGTCGCCAAACTGATGCCCCAGGGAATCGTTGATGTTCTTGAAACGATCGAGGTCGATGAAGACCAGCGCCAGGCGCGTGTCGTTGCGCTCCGCCCGGGCCATGGCGTGCTGCATGCGTTGCTCGAACATCAAGCGATTGGCCAGCCCGGTCAGGTGGTCGTGGTATGCCAGATACTCGATGCGTTCATCGGCTTCCTTGCGCTCGGAAATATCCACGAACAAGGCCACGAAATGCGTCACCACCCCGGCTTCGCGCACGGCATTGATGACGGCCCATTTCGGGTAAATCGTGCCGTCTTTGCGCTTGTCCCATACCTCGCCCGACCACTGCCCTTCATTGAGCAGCGCCGCCCACATCTGCTGGTAAAAGGCGATATCGTGACGCCCCGAATTCAGGAGGCGCGGCGTCTGCCCCACGGCCTCGCTCGCCGCATAGCCGGTGAGGTGCGTAAAGGCCGGATTGACGCGAATGATGAGGCCCTCGGCATCGGTCACCATAATGGCTTCCGAGCTGTATTCGAAAACCTTTTCCGCCAGACGCAAGCGCTGCTCAAAAATACCCAGCTTACGCTCGCGCACTTCGCTGATCTTTTTTTCCAGGCGCTTACGCTCGCTGATATCGGCCGCCATACCGATAAAACCCCGGATACTGCCCTCTGCCGAATGAATGGCCGTTACCGACAAAAGCACCGTCAAGCGCCGCCCGTCTTTACATAGATAGGTCCATTCGCGCTCTTCGGCAATACCCCGGCGCGCCTGCGCAACAAACACCTCAAAACCCGGCGCTACGGTTTGACCGCTGATTTCCGACAGGTAATGCGCGCGGGCAACAACCTCGTCGGCATCATGAAACAAAGCAGGTGTCGTGCGCCCCACCACCTCATCGGCGCGATAGCCCAAGAGGCGTTCGGCGGCCGGATTAAAGCTCAGAATCGTGCCGTCAGGCGCGGTGGTGACGATGGAAAAACTCGTACTGCGCAAAATAGCCGCCCACCACTCCGGCAAGGCGGCGTCATGCACCGAGCTTTCCAAAGACGAGGGGATGGGCAAAGGGGAATTCATGGGCGCAATTTCTCCAGCAAACAGATCCTTATAGAGTGCTCTGCAGCCCCGGTCAAGACAGAAATTCAAGAAAATTCAATTCCTACCGGTTTACCCTTACACCTCAAAAAAATACCGCTTGAATAACGCGAAACTTTTCTTGAACCTCGGCAAGCTCAAGCAAGTCTTTATAATCTTCTCCCCCGATTGTTTTGCTTACGCCCGTGCCTGCTCCTTTATCTGCCTCTTTGTCTGCCTCTTTACCCCCCCCAGCCGCCACGCTTCTGCCCGCGATTTCCCTGCCCAAAACCGGCCAGCGTTTGGATCTTGCCCTGCCGCCGGGTTCAGCCGACGCCTTGGCCTGCGCAGAACTGGCGCAGGCCCATCCGGGACGCCTACTCGTAGTGATCTGCGCCCGCGCCGTCGATGCCCAGCGCCTGCATGAAGAAATCACCTGGTTTGCCCCGGCGCTGCGCGTGCGTCAGTTACCGGATTGGGAAACACTGCCCTACGATCATTTTTCACCCCACCAGGATCTCGTTTCCGAACGGCTCGCCACCCTCTGGGCCACGGCACAAAACACCATCGACATCCTTTTGGTGCCGGCGGCCACCGCGCTCTACCGCCTGGCACCGCCAGATTATCTGGCGGCCTACACCTTTGTCTTCAAAAAAGGCGAACGCCTCGATGCCGACAAATTTCGCGCCCAGGTCACCCGCGCCGGTTACGCCCATGTCACGCAAGTCGTTGCCCCCGGCGAATACGCCATTCGCGGCGGCCTGATCGACCTTTTCCCGATGGGCGCGAGCCTGCCGTTTCGTCTCGATCTTTTTGGCGACGAAATCGACAGCATCAAAACCTTCGACGTCGACACGCAGCGCAGCCTCTACCCGGTAGCGGAAATCCGCCTCTTGCCGGCGCGCGAATTTCCCATGGATGACGCCGCGCGCACCCGTTTTCGCCAAGCTTTTCGTGAAACCTTCGAAGGCGACCCCGCCCGTTCAGGCATCTACAAGGATATTTCCGCCGGCATTCCCAGCGCCGGGATCGAATACTACCTGCCGCTCTTTTTCCCCGAGACGGCGAGCCTTTTCGACTACCTGCCCGCCGCCACCCTGTTCGCCACGCACGGCGACCTGCCGAGCGCCTTACAGGCTTTCTGGCAAGACACCCGCTCGCGCTACAAGCTCTTGCAAGGCGACCCGCTACGCCCCTTGCTGGCGCCGGACAAACTTTTTCTCAGCGACGAAGCATTTTTTTCCGCCAGCAAAGCCTATCCGCGCATCGTTTTTGCGCCCTCCTCAGGCAGCGCCTTGCCCAATCTGGCCATCAACCGGCGCAGCGACACACCGCTGGCGGCAGTGCACGATTGGTTGAGGGATTTTCCCGGGCGGGTTCTGCTGCTTGCCGAATCGGCCGGACGGCGCGAAACCCTGGCTGCGCTGCTCAGCGAACATGGCCTGCCGGCCAGCGCCTGCGCCGACCTCGGCGAATTTCTCGCCACCGACAGCCGCTTTGCCCTGGCCGTCGGCCCCTTGCAAACAGGTTTCATCCTCGACTCGCTGGCCTTTCTCACCGAAAACGAACTGTTTGCCAGCAGCCCCCGGCGCAGCCGCAAGGAGGCGCAGCGCAAAGCCAGCTTCGACAACTGGCTGAAAGACCTCACCGAACTGAAAGTGGGCGACCCGGTGGTGCACGAAAGCCACGGCATCGGGCGTTATCGCGGCCTGGTGCACATGGATCTGGGCCTGGGCGAACAGGAGTTTCTCGAACTGCATTACGCGCTCGAAGCCAAGCTCTTCGTGCCGGTGGCCCAGCTGCACGTCATCTCCCGCTATTCCGGCGCGGAGCCGGATGCCGCACCGCTGCACACGCTCGGCTCCGGCCAGTGGGAAAAAGCCAAACGCAAAGCCGCCGAGCAGGCGCGCGACACCGCCGCCGAACTGCTCGCCCTGTACGCCGTGCGCGCTGCCCGCCAGGGCCACGCCTTCCGTTTTCAGGAAAACGATTACGCGCTCTTTGCCGAGGGTTTCGGCTTTGAAGAAACCCCCGACCAAGCCGCCACCATCGCCGCCGTCATCGACGACATGAAAAGCGGCAAGCCGATGGACCGGCTGGTCTGCGGCGACGTCGGTTTCGGCAAGACCGAAGTGGCGCTGCGCGCCGCCTTCTGCGCCGTGGCCGACGGCAAACAGGTGGCCGTGCTCTGCCCGACCACCCTGCTCTGCGAACAGCACTACCAGACCTTTTGTGACCGCTTTGCCGACTGGCCGGTGAAAATCGCCGAACTGTCGCGTTTCAACACGGCCAAGGAATCGGCGCTGGCGCTGAAGGAACTGGCCGAGGGCAAGATCGACATCGTCATCGGCACCCACAAGCTGATCGGCAAGGAGGTCGCCTTCAAGCGCCTGGGACTGGTCATCATCGACGAAGAGCACCGTTTCGGCGTGCGCCAGAAAGAGCGCCTGAAAGCCATGCGCGCCGAGGTCGACGTGCTGACGCTGACCGCCACGCCGATTCCGCGCACGCTGGCCATGAGCATGGAAGGCTTGCGCGATTTTTCCGTCATCGCCACCGCGCCGAGCAAACGCCTGGCCATCAAAACCTTCGTCAGCCGCCTCTCTGACGGCATCATCCGCGAGGCCGTGCTGCGCGAATTGAAGCGCGGCGGGCAGGTGTATTTCCTGCACAACGAGGTCGA
>NZ_JBLJBW010000033.1:0-29605 GCF_047638095.1 Azonexus sp. | reverse complement strand
ACGGCACAGCTGGGGCCGCTGAAGCCTTATTACCCAAGACAGCCGGCGGGGACTTCGGTCCCCGTCGTCACGTTTACACACCTTATTTACACACTCTGTGCACGGCAAAACGCCCCGGCTGCGCGTGCAGACCGGGGCGTTTTGTGGCGAGCGGATCAACTCAGAACTTGACGTTGATCCCGGCGTAGATCGAGCGCCCCATGCCGGGTACCGGAGTACCCCAGGCGATCATGCCGTCGGCTGCCGGCGGATTCAGCGACATGGTGCGGCCCTGGCCGAAGTAAGCGCCGCCCAAGGGCATCTGGTAGTAGCGGTCGAACAGGTTTTCGACGCCAAAATCCAGGCGCAGCTGCTTCCATTGGTGGCTCAGGCGCAGATTGACCAGACCGTAACCCGGCGTTTTCATTTCATTGCGCGCGCTGGACACTTTGCGCTTGGCCGCCACGCCGACGACCTCCAGAGCATTGTCCCAGGCCCCCAGTTTTTGCGTCAGTTTCAAAGTCGCGTTGAGCGGCATGAGGTTGTAGAGATCGTCGCCGGTTTTACGGTTTTTGCCACGGGTATAGCTGAGCAAACCTTGCACGCCGAATTCGCCGAAACCGGTTTTGGCCAGCCCGGATTTACCCGATACATCCACCCCGTACAGGCGCGCCGAATGATTGGCGTAGCGCAGCACCGAGAACTGGTCACGCACCAGAGTCGTGCGGGCAGCGTTGGTGGCCGGATCCCATTGCACGGCATCGATGTAGTCATCGACATGGGTGTAGTGCGGCGTCAGCTTGAATTCGCGGCTGCGCTCGGCATTGTGCCAGTCGAAGGTGGCCGACAGCGTGTAGGCTTTTTCCGGTTTCAGATCCGGATTGCCGACATAGCCGTTACCGTCACCGACGAAGTTGTTCATGGTCGCCGCCATCGCCCAGGTCGACCAGGGATAGGTTTCGTACAGGCCGGGCGAGCGGGTTTTGCGGGCAAAGCCGAATTCCATGTCGAAACCGGCATCGACCAGATAACGGGCGAGCGCCGTGAAATCCCAGTTGTTGTCGCTGCGCGAATGGTTGCGGGCGTTGAAGGCATCGGCATCGCGCTTCTGGTAATTGAACATCGGTGCCGTGCCATTGGTGTTCGGGTTGTAACCCCGCGCCTGACCGGCATCCATGCTCACCCGCTCGTAGCGCAGGCCGAGCAGGGTCGTCCAGTGCGCGCCGCGGACGGCTTCCCACTCGGCGAAGAGAGCCTTGCGGTCACGCTCGCCGTTTTTGATGTTTTCAAACACGCCCGGCCCCATGCCGCCGCCAGACGCCGGCCAGTAGTCATCGAGGCGGTAGCGCTGCAACTCGCTGCCGATGCGCAGCAAATCGTTCTGGCTCAGTTTGACATCGGCTTTCAGGCTGGCCCCGGTGGTGCGCGTTTCGGTCACCATCGGCATACCTTTGGCGCAGGTGCCGGCAGGGTCGCCGGCAAAGCGGATGGGGCTGCACGGTGCGCCATTCACGCCGCCGGAATTGCTGCCATACCAAAACCGCTTATCCCGCCCAAAGTCCATGAAGTGATCCACTTCTTCGTGGTACACCCGGGCTTCCAGCTTGCCCCAGTCAAATTTACCCAGCCAGCGGGCGTTGACGCGTTTTTGCTCGTTGTCGAGCAAATCCATGCGCTGGTTGGGGTAGAGCTGTTCCGGCATGTTCTGATAACCGAACTTCACTTCAAACAAGTGGTTGGCGCTGCGCACCGCCATGCCCAGGGTGTGGTTGGTCGTTTCGTAGCCGGTGGAGCCGACTTCATCGCGCGCCAAAGTGTGGCCGGCGTTGCCGGTGGCGGTGTAATTTTTGAAATTTTTGCCGGCAACATAGTTATTGGCCTTGCTGAGCGCGCCGGTATAGCTGAGGTTGATGTTTTCGGTGGCAAAAGTGGCGCTGGCATTGACGCCGCGCGCATCGTTGTTGCTGCGATAGAAGCTGCCGACTTCGCCCTTCAGCAGATGGCCCGCGCCGGCTTCGGCGAATTCGGGCGCCTTGGTTTCGGCGATGATGCTGCCGCCGATCGAATCGCCGCCGGCGCTGACCGGGTTGATGCCGGCATAGACGGTGAGCGCATCGACCTGGCTGGGATCGAGGTAGGAGAGCGCCGGGTTCATGTGATTGGGGCAGCTTGCCAGCAAATCCATGCCGTCGACCTTGACCCGCAGGCGGTCATCGGCCAGACCGTGGATCACCGGCAGACTGGACACCTGCCCCGCGCCGTAGAAACTGACGCCGGGCACTTCGCGCAGCATTTGCGCCACGTCGCTGCTGCGCGCGCCTTGCGGTTTCAGGCTATCCGCTCCGAGCTTGCTGCTGCTGCCTTCGCTTTGTTCGCGCGCCGACTGGACAACGACCGACTGCATGGTTTGTTCCGGTTCGGCCCAGGCGGCGGCAGAAAAAATCAGCGCCATGGCGGCGGCAAGTGGCGTAAAACGCTGCTGCATATCCCATTCCCTCTATCGTTGTTGATTGTCGGGGCGGATTCTCGGTAAAGGGCGTGTTTTAGGGAATGCGGCAAATTGTCGCAGGCGGTTTGGCCCAGGGTGCGTCCATCAAGTTCAAGCGTTGAGCTTTTCCAGGGCTTCGCGCAGTTTGGCGGGCTCTTCCAGGCGCAGGATGCGACGCACGGCGGCGGTGAGCTCAGAAAGTTCTGACTTCAAAATCCGACTTTTCACCTTCAAAATTTGCGAGGGATGCATGGAAAAAGTACGCAGCCCCATGCCCAGCAGCAGGCGGGTGAGCTTGGGGTCCCCCGCCATTTCGCCGCACACCGACACCGGAATGCCCACTTTTTCCGCGCTGCTCAAGGTGTGCGCCAGCAGCATCAGCACCGCCGGGTGCAGCGGGTCGTAGAGCGCCGCCACCTGTTCATCGGCGCGGTCGATGGCAAGCGTGTATTGAATCAGGTCGTTGGTGCCGATCGACAAAAAATCCAGGCGACGCAAGAACAGGCCGACAGCCAGCGCCGCCGCCGGAATTTCGATCATGCCGCCGACCGGGATGTTTTCGTCGAAAGCGATTTTCTCGCCGCGCAGGCTGGATTTGGCCTGCGCCACGGCGGCCAGGGTCTGATCGATTTCATGTGCATGCGCCAGCATGGGAATGAGTAGCTTGACCGGGCCGAAGCGGGAAGCGCGCAAAATGGCGCGTAGCTGGATCTGGAACATTTTTGGTTCGGCGAGCGATAAGCGGATTGCCCGCCGCCCCAGCGCCGGATTGGTTTTGACGCGGCTGCTGGCTTCTGGATGCAAGTCCTTGTCCGCCCCCAGATCGAAGCTGCGAATGGTGACCGGCCGCCCGCCCATGCCCTTGACCACTTTTTTGTAGGCCTCGAACTGCTCCTCCTCATCCGGCATGTCGCCACGGTCGAGAAAGAGGAATTCGGTGCGAAACAGGCCGACCCCTTCGGCTCCGCCGTCGAGCGCATCGGCCACGTCGCCGGGCAGCTCGATATTGGCGTGCAGGGCGATGGCCTCGCCGTCCAGGGTTTGCGTCGGTGAATTCTTGAGCTGGCGCAGCTTGTTTTTTTCCAGGGCAATCTGCCCCATGCGCAGCCGGTATTCCTCCAGCACATGCACATCCGGATTGACGATGACGATGCCGCGCAGACCATCGACGATGAGCTGCTCACCGTCGCGGATCAAGGCGCGTCCGTTTTCCAGGCCGAGCACCGCCGGAATCGCCATGCTGCGCGCCAGAATCGAAGTGTGCGAAGTCGCCCCGCCGACATCGGTGATGAAGGCGGCAAAACGCTGATCCTTGAAAGCGATGGTGTCGGCTGGCGACAAATCGTGGGCGACGATGATCAGCGCCTCCTCCTTCGCCGTCTTGCCCGCCTTGAGCGAAGCGCGCGCCGGGTGCCCGAGCAGCTCCTTGACGATACGCTCCACCACCTGCACCACGTCAAATTTGCGCTCGCGCAGGTAAGCGTCCTCGAACTGCTCGAACTGCGCCACCAGATATTCCATCTGCTGCACCAGCGCCCATTCGGCGTTGCAGCGCCGCTCGCGGATGAGTTCGCGCGGTTTGATTGAAAGCTCGGCGTCGTCGAGAAACATCAAATGCACGTCGATGAAGGCGGCCAGCTCGGGCGGCGCGTGTTCGGCATTGCCTTTGAGTGCGGTCAGCTCTTGGCGCACGGCATCGACGGCGGTATCGAAACGGGCGATTTCTTTGTCGATCTGACGCGCACCCAAGGTCAGGTGCGCCACTTCCAGCGTTGCTTGCGACATCAACAGCGCCCGGCCAATGGCGATGCCAGCCGAAACGCCCAGACCGTGCAGGGTAAAGCTCATCGCATCATTCCCCTTCGCCGAAATAATCGGCGATCAAGGCCAAAAGCGCCGCCATGGCCTCGGCTTCGTCCGCGCCGTCGGTTTCCAGCGTGACCATCGAGCCCTTGCCGGCGGCCAGCATCATCACGCCCATGATGCTCTTGGCGTTCACCCGCCGCTCGCCCTTCGTCATCCACACTTCGCAGCCAAATTTGCTCGCCAGCTGTGTCAGCTTGGCGCAAGCCCGTGCATGCAGGCCGAGTTTGTTGATGATCTGGGTTTCTTGAATGAGCATGGCAGTCGCTTGGCAAGGGGTAGCAAACGATAAATTCTACCTTGCATGTGCCGCCCTGGTGAGTTTCCTCCCCGTGCGTCAGGGCAATCGCATCAATGCTGCACCGATTTTCCCTTTTCAAAAGGAGGGGCTGGCGCGTGTCATTGCCCTGCCCAAACGAGTTTTTGCATATGCGCTGGGTGGCTGGCATGGCTGGGTTTTGGGCAGCAGGTGTTCATAAGAATTTTCTGATTTTTCAGCAAGCCACTGAAAACATGACGCTTTCGCGCTTGCACTAGGCGATACTCGGGCCTGCCTGTTTTTCCCGGAGCCATCATGCCGTCCCCTTCTTTGCCGCTCGTCAGCCTCATTTTTTCTGCTTTTCTGAGCGCCGCGAGCGCGCACGCCGCCAGCGAAACGCTGCCCGCCACCTGGACGGAGCCGAAGAGCGGCATGGAATTCGTGCTGGTCAAGGGTGCCTGCTATCCGATGGGCGACACTTTCGGCGACGGCGAACACAACGAGGTGCCGGTGCACGAAGTCTGCCTGGACGATTACTACCTGGGCAAATACGAAGTCACCCAGGGCCAGTGGCAGAAAATCATGGGCGATAACCCGGCAGAGTACGCCCGCGGCGACGATTACCCGGTGGAAAGCGTGATGCTGACCGAGGTCGATGCCTTCATTCATCGCCTCAACCGCGGCAGCGGCGAAAATTTCCGCCTGCCGAGTGAGGCCGAATGGGAATTCGCCTGCCGTGGCGGCGGGCAGGCGGTGAAATACGGCAGCGCCGGCAAGGAAATCGATCAGAAAAACGCCAACATCAGCGGCGGGGCCGACGATCCCTGGCCGGAAACCGCGCCGGTCGGCAGTTTCGCGCCCAATGCCCTGGGCCTGCACGATATGTCCGGCAATGTCTGGGAATGGGTCTCCGATATCTACGCCGCCGATGCTTATACGAAACATGCGCGCCACAACCCGCGCTTCGACGAGCCCGGCCCCAGCCGCCTGGTACGCGGCGGTGCCTGGTCGCACGATGGGCAGTTTGCCCGCTGCAGCAAGCGCCACATGCATTGCCGCCCGAGCGTGCGTTACGACATCATCGGTTTTCGCCTGGTGCGGGACGTGCCGAAATTCAGCCGCCCCGGGCGTTAAAAAAGCCAGGGAAATCCCTGGCTTGGCGGTTGCTTGGCGTTTGGCTTGATTCCCGCGTGCGGGCGCATTTCACAGCAACTCTTGACGCAGCGTTGCCGCCGATTTGATCGACAAGAGGCCGGGAGCGACGTCGAAAGCCGTTTTTGCCCCGCTCTGCCCCTGCTGATTCAGGCGGTAAGCGGCGCGCGCATAGGCCACCAGCACGCTGGCGGTGAATTCCGGGTTGCTGTCCAGTTTCAGGGAATACTCCACCACCTGCTTGTGTTCGGCGCTGGTGCTGCCGCTGCGAATCACGAAACCGCCGTGCGGCATTTTGCTGTGCTCTTTTTTTAGCGTTTCTTCGCTGATGAAATGCACCGTCGTATCGTAATCGGCAAAATAGTTGGGCATGGTGACGATGGCCGTTTCAACCGCCTTGGCATCCGCACCTTCGGCCAGTACGACAAAGCATTCGCGGGTGTGTTTTTGGCGCGTGCTCAAGCTGGGGCAGCTGCCGCTGCGCACCGCCTCGATGGCTTGCGGCGACGGCAGGGTGTATTGCACGCCGGCTGTGACGCCGGGAACGCGGCGAATCGCATCCGAATGCCCTTGGCTGACGCCTTTGCCCCAGAAGGTATAGGTTTCGCCCTGCGGCAACACGGCCTCGCCATACAAGCGGTTGATCGAGAACATGCCGGGGTCCCAGCCGATCGAGATCAGCGCCGTCTTGCCCGCGCCCTGCGCCTGGGCATCGACTGCCGCAAAATACTCGGGAATGGCGGCGTGCGTATCGAAGCTATCCACCGTGTTGAATTGCGCCGCCAGTTGCGGGCCTTGTTGCGGCAGGTCGTCTTTGGAGCCGCCACAAAGGATTAAAACGTCGATTTTGTCCTTGAATTGGCCGATATCGGCGAGGGCGTACACCGGCGTGCCGGCGGTGGCCGGTTGCAGGCTTTCGGGGGCGCGGCGGGTGAAGATGCCGACGAATTGCATGTCAGGATTTTTGGCGAGGGCGGCTTCGACGCCACGGCCCAGATTGCCGTAACCGGCAATGCCAATGCGGATTTGCGTACTCATGGTTTTCATCCAGGGTTAAAGGTTGCAGACACGCCCCCCGGCATGGCCACGCCAGCGCGGGGGGCGGCAGATATTACACCCGCGCGCGCCACGATACACCGGGGCGCTGGCGCGGGGCGGCGGGGCGAGTTGAAGGATTAAAGATTCAGGTGAAATTGCAAGCAGTTCGCGCTACCATTTTCTCCAATCGAGCAAAAACCAATCTTTTGCCAGGCTTGCGTAGCGTATTCGCACCAGAGGAGAGTCATCATGTCTGCACAGCGGAGCCGTACCAGTAAGATGGTTTTTGTCAGCCTAGTCATCACCTTGCTTTTGGTGCTGTCACTTGCGCTGGTTTTTCTAAAATTGCGTGACGCAGTGGAAGATCTGGACGCAGTGGCCGGGCAACGCTACCAGTCTTACCTGCTGGCCGATGAGTTGCGCCAGAGTTCGGATGATCTGACCCGTCTGGTGCGCACTTATGTCGCCACCGGCGACCCGGCGTTTGAAGCCCAGTACAACGATGTGGTGGCCATTCGGAACGGGCAGAAACCGCGCCCGCAGGCCTATTGGCGGATTTATTGGGATTTTGTCGCGGCAGGTGAAAGCCGGCCGCGCCCGGAAGATCGCAGCATCGCGCTCAGCGATCTGATGCGGGAAGCCGGTTTTACCCCTGCCGAACTGGATAAATTGAAAGAAGGGCAGCGCTACTCGGATCAGTTGGTTGAGCTTGAAACCGAAGCGATCAACATGGCAAAAGGGCTGTTCAAGGATGCTTCTGGGCAGTATTCAAAACAGCTCAGTCCGGATCGGGAGCAAGCCAGTCGTTTGGTAAATGATGGCCGCTACCATAAATTAAAAGCACAGATCATGAAGCCGGTGGATGAATTCTTCCTTATGCTTGAGCAGCGTACTGCGACAGCGCAGGCTGAAGCGAAGGCATTGCTGAAAAATATCCAACTGTTGTTCCTGCTGCTGCTCATTGCCACGCTGAGCGCCTTTGCCTTCACCGTGTGGGCAGGCTACCGGCAGGTGATTCGGATTCTTGGCGGTAAGCCGGCAGTGCTTGATGCATTGGTGCATGAAGTGGCATTGGGCAATCTTGCCGTCGCCCTGCCTGCGGCCGAGCGTGGTAGTGCAATCGATCGCATTGCCAGTATGACCACCGAACTGCGCAAGCTGATCAGCGGAGTGCGCAATGTGGTTGAAGAAGTCGATGCCTCCTCGCGTTCGCTGGAGAATAACGTCGACCAGTCGACACAAATTGCCAGCGCGACCAGTGATTCCACTTCGGCAATGGCGGCAGCCATTGAGCAGATGTCGGTATCGATCACTCATATTTCCGACACGGCCCGTGAAGGACGCAGTGTCGCCACCGAGTCTGAGCAGCTTTCCGAGCAGGGCGGAGAGATCATCGAGCGGACAACGGAAGAAATTCACCATATTGCCGACGTTGCCAGTCGGGTGTCGGAAAGCATCAAGCAGCTTGAAGAAAGCTCAGACCGAATCAGTGGTGTGGTCGAGGTCATTCGCGAAGTCGCCGATCAAACCAATCTGCTCGCACTCAATGCTGCCATCGAGGCCGCGCGTGCCGGTGAAACTGGCCGCGGCTTTGCCGTCGTTGCTGACGAGGTGCGCAAACTGGCGGAACGTACCAGCAGCGCAACAGGTGAAATTAGCAGCATGATCAGCAGCATTCAGGCCAACGCAGGCAGCACCGCTGGGGCCATCGATGACATGGTGAACAGCGTCAATGCCGGCGTCGAGCAGTCCCGCCTGGCGGCTGAGTCAGTCGACAATATCCGTCAGGCGGCACAGCGATCGCTGGCTGCGGTGTCTGAAATTGACAATGCGCTCGGCGAACAGAGTTCCGCCAGTCAGGCGCTGGCCAGTCAGGTCGAAAGAGTGGCGCAGAACTCGGAAGCGAGCACCCAGGCCAGTATGGAAATCAGCAAGTCCGTGCATGACCTGGCCGACTTGGCCGGCAGACTACGCGGGATGACCGAGCGTTTCCAGATCTGAGTGCGCGAAAACAGGCGGCCGGTGCGTTTTGCACCGGCCTTCTCCGTAAGAAAAGACAGAAAACCTCACAAATCAATCCCCTGCGCCCCAAGGGCTGTAGAGCTGGTGCGGAATGTGCAGCTGGTCGAGGACGCGCGCGACGACGAAATCGACCATGTCCGCCACGCTTTGCGGGCGGTGGTAAAAGCCCGGGCTGGGCGGCAAAATGACCGCGCCGGCGCGCGCCAGACGCAGCATGTTTTCCAGGTGCAGTACAGAAAATGGCGCTTCGCGCGGTACCAGAATGAGCTTTCGCCCCTCTTTCAGCACCACGTCGGCGGCGCGCTCGATCAGGTTGTCCGACAAACCCTGGGCAATGGCGGCGAGCGTGCCCATGGTGCAGGGGCAGACCACCATGGCCTGCGGTGGATTGCTGCCGGAGGCGATGGGTGCAAACCACTCTTCACGCCCAAAAACTTCCAGCAAGCTGCCGTCGGCTTTGGGAAAGTGCGCCAACAGTGCGCTGCGCGCTTCGCTCGGGCGGCTGGGCAATTCGAGATCCATTTCTTGACGCGCGACGATCTGTGCCGCTTGCGAATACACCAGCTGCACGCGCTGGCCGGCGTGCAGCAGGCATTCCAGCAGACGCAAGCCATAGGCCATGCCGGAAGCGCCGGTCAGCGCCAGGCAGATCGGCGCGGCGGCGCTCATGCCAGCCCCCGGTGGCGCACCAGTACGCGCGGTGCCTGCCCGGTAAATTGGCGGCACAAGGTTTCGGCGAGATAAACCGAGCGATGCTGGCCGCCGGTGCAGCCGATGGCCACCGTCAGATAGCTGCGGTTGTCGCGCACATAGCTGGGCAGCCAGTCGCCGACGAAACGCGCGATGTCCTCGCGCATGCGCCGCACCTGTGGCGCGGCTTCGAGAAAGGCGATCACCGGCGCGTCCCGCCCGGTCAGGGGGCGCAGCGCCGGATCGTAAAAAGGATTGGGCAGGCAGCGCACATCGAAAACGAGATCGGCATCGAGCGGCAAACCATGCTTGAAGCCGAAGGACTGAAAGAGCAAGGTCAGCCCGTCAGCGGGCTCGCCACGAATGAATTGGCGCACCCAGTCGCGCAGGGTGTTGGCCTTCAGCTCGCTGGTGTCGATGCGCTGGCCCAGCTCGGCGAGGGGCATGAGCAGCGCGCTTTCGTGGCGTATGGCTTCTTCTAGCGTGCGGTTTTGCGTGGCCAGCGGATGCCGGCGGCGGCTTTCTGAATAGCGTTTGATCAGGGTTTCTTCGCCCGCCTGCAAGAACAGGAAGCGGTAGCGCACGCCGTTTTTGGCGAGTTGCTGCAAACGTTCCGGCAGTAACTCGATACCACCGCCGGAGCGGGCATCGATGCCGACTGCGACCTTGCTGATTTTTTCTTCGCGCAGCATGTCGACCAACACGGTCAGCATCACGACCGGCAGGTTATCGACGCAATAAAACCCGGCATCTTCCAAGAGATTGAGCGCGACCGACTTACCCGAGCCAGACAAGCCGCTGATCAGCACCAATTCCATTGTCGCCTTCCTCCTGATTGATTCGCCGCGCAGGGCGGCATCGAGCGGGGGATTATCCCCGCAAACCGGCTGGTCTCCAAAGGGTTGGCGCGGGCGATGATTTGGCCAAGCGCCTGATTTTTACCGGCCATTTTCTGGCGCGTGATAAAATTTGCCGCACCATTTTCCCCGTCGTATTTTCCTCTGTATTTTCCTCTTTCGTTCCGCTTTGTCTGCCTCTTGCCCATGACCGAGAATCACGCCCCCGCACCGGAAACCGTAGTCGATCCGCGCGCTGTACTGAAAGACCTGCAAACCCGTTACCCCGTGTTTCGTGATTTCAGCCCCTTGGCCATCGGCATCGACAAGCAACTGTTCGCCGCCTTGCCGGACATCAGCCGCAAAACCCTGCGTCTGGTGATGCGTAACCACACCATGACGACCCGCTATCTGAAGGAAATGGAAAAAGGTACGCAGCGGCGTAATCTCGATGCCAGCCCAGCGGGCGAGGTCACGGATGAAAACCGCCAGCATGCCGGCGAATTGCTCAAGGAACGCTTCAAAAAGCAGAGTGCGCAGCGTAAAGCGGCTGAAGAAGCGAGCCGCGCCGAAGCGCGCAAGCAGGAAAAACTCCTCGCCCTGACGGAAAAATTCGGGCGAAAATAATACCGGCGGAAATCACACCGGCAGCCCTCGCGGTTCGGGTGGCTCCCGGCAAGTTTCGGCCCCGGCGAGTCGGTTGCTTGCGGTATAAACCATTATGGGGTGCGCAATTTCACACTTTACCCGGGCGAATCAACGATGCGAGCGATGATGCAGCGCTTCATTCACAGCACACTTGGCGAATGGCTGTTGCTCATCGTCAATTTGCTGTTGCTCGCGGTTTTTTTGGCTTTTTTGCTGCTCGATGAGCACAAAAAAATCGAGGTGAACGAAAAAAATCGGCTGGCTACGCAAACACAGGTCATTCACGACGCCTTGCGCAGCCAGTTCAGCAGCATTTACCGCGCCCACCTCAACTTGCGGCAGGAACTGGAAACTTCCCGCGCCCAAGGGGTCAATCCCATGCCCTTCATCGAGCGCCGTCTGCAAGGGTTTTTTGAGGTCATTTCCGGCGTGCGCAGCATGAGCCTGCTCGATGCGGACGGCAAGGTCGTCGCTAGCAGCCGCCCGGAACTGCTCGGGAAAAACTTTCGCGAGCGCAGCTATTTTCAGTTGCCGCAGTATAGCCACGATCTCGATACGCTCTATCTCAGCCCGCCTTACACCACCTCTTTGGGCGCTTGGTCGGTGAGTTTGTCGTCGCGGGTGAGCGGGCCGGACGGCAAATTTGCCGGGGTGATCGTTAGCACCATCAATCCAGAGCGTTTGCTGCAGCATTTGCGCTCCGTGCTGTATGCGCCGGATATGTGGATCGCCGCCGCGCACGGTCAAGGGCAGCTGTTTCTCATGTTCCCGGATCAGGGCGAAGTGCCGGGGCGCAATCTGGCGCAGGCCGGCAGCATGTTTCAGCGCCATGCCAGCAGTGGCCAGGACAGCAGTTATCTGAGCGGCGAAGTGCTGGTAACGGGCACGCAAAGGGTGATGTTTTTGCGCACCTTGCGCGAAAAGGATCTGCATCTGGACTTTCCTATGCAAATTGCGGCCAGCCGTGACCGTGCCCAGGTTTATGCCCCGTGGTGGCGCAGTTTTTGGCAGCAAGTTCTGCTCTACGCCTTGCTGGCGGCAAGTAGCAGTTTTGGGCTATGGCTGGCGCAGCGACGGCGCCAACAAAATGAACGCCTGCGGGTCAGCAACGAACAGATTCTGCGCGATAAAAACCATGTGCTCGAAGCCTTGAATACCCAGCTACAGGCGCAAAGTGCGGCGCTGGAGGCGATTGCCTTTCGCGATGGCTTGACCGGCGTCGCCAATCGTCGTCGTTTTGACCAGGCCTTTGAAGCCGAATGGCGCTACTGCCGGCGCAAAGCCGCGCCGTTGGCGATTTTGATGATCGATATCGACCACTTCAAGCGGTATAACGACTACTACGGCCACCAGGCGGGCGATGAATGTTTGCGCAGCGTCGCCCAGGTGCTTGCCGGCAAGCCTGGCCGGCCGCATGACCTGCTGGCGCGTTATGGTGGCGAGGAATTCGTTTGTCTGTTGCCCGATTGCAATAGGGCCGGCGCAGAAGCGCAGGCGGAGGAGTTGCGCCTGGCCGTGGCGGCGCTCGCTCTGGCGCATGCTGATTCGCCGACGGCGGCGCATGTCACCGTCAGCATTGGCGTCAGCGCCTCTATTCCACGAGCGGAAGAAGGGGCCAGCGCGCTTCTTGCCGCGGCCGACCAGGCGCTTTATCAGGCCAAGCAAAGCGGCCGCAACCGCGTGGCCAGCACACCGACGGGGCTGGCCTTGGAGCTGCCCACGGGGCTACCATCGGCACTCTCTACTCCCAATGAGGATGCCTCATGCTGATTTCTCGCACCGATTCCCTGCTGCTCATCGTCGATCTTCAGGAAAAACTGGCTCCGGCCATTCACGATAACGAGGCGGTCGCCGCCAATGCTGTGCGCCTGCTCGAAGCGGCGCGCTTGCTGGCAGTGCCGGCATGTGTTTCCGAACAGTACGTCAAGGGTCTGGGGCCGAGCCTGCCGGCGATCTGTAGCGCGGGCAGCGCCGCCCAGTTTTTCGAGAAAGTGCATTTCTCCTGCGCCGCCGAACCGGGGGTGCTCGAATTACTGCAGGCTCACGAAAAACGGCAAATCATTTTGTGCGGCACGGAAACCCACGTCTGCGTCCTGCAAAGTGCGCTCGGCCTGCTGGCCGCCGGGTTCCAGGTGTTTCTGGTCGAGGACGCTGCCGGCTCGCGCACGCCGGAAAACCGTCGCGCCGCGATCGAGCGCCTGCGCGCCGCCGGTGTATCCATCGTCACCACCGAAATGGTCTTGTTCGAATGGCTGCACCGCGCCGCCAATGAAGATTTCCGCCGCCTGTTGCCGCTTATCAAGTAATTGCTGATCCGGCTTCAGCCTTTCAAGGCGAGCGGCAGGCCGGCGGCGATGAGGCGGACTTCTTCGCAAATGGCGGCTGCGCGCTGATTGAGGCGGCCTTGTTCGTCGGCGAACAGGCGTGACACCGGGTGCATGGGAACGATGCCGCAGCCGACCTCGTTCGATACCAGAATGATGCGCCCCGGCAGGGTGGGCAGGGCGGCGAGCAGCGCCCCGGTTTCTGCGGCGAACAGCGGGCAGTCGAGCGCCTGTCCGGCTTCGGCCTGCGTTGCTGCGACGCCGGTGAACAACAGATTGGAGAGCCACAGGGTGAGGCAGTCGACCAAGAGGCAGACGTCCGGCGCGGCGTGGTGCTGGAGCGCCGCCGCCAGATGCAGCGGCTCCTCGACACAAGCCCATTCGGCCGGGCGGCGCTCGCGGTGATGGGCGATGCGCCGTTGCATTTCGCCGTCGCCGGCTTGGGCGGTGGCGATATACACCACCGCCAAACCGCTTGTCGCGGCCTGCGCCTCGGCGTAGCGGCTTTTGCCGGAGCGTGCGCCGCCGAGAATTAGCTGGCGCATCGAGTCATCGCAGCAGAAAAACTCATAGCGGCGTAATCAGCTTGAACCACAGTTTGTCGCCGCCAAAGCGATTTTCTACTTGGGTTTCACGCTGCCACTGGAAAATCAGCTGTGTCTTGCCCGGGGTTTCGTATTTCACCGAGGGCCCAAAAGCCAAGACCTGCCCCCGATTGCCGTCGCCCACCTTGCGTCCGCGCTGGCGGTCGTCTTCCACCTGTTTCAGGTAGTAGCCGCTGACCCCCACCGACCACGGCCCGAAGTGCTTGCCCACCAGATAATCCATGTGGAATTCGTCGCCTGACTGGTAATGGGTATCGCGATTGCGCGTTTTCATGTTGTACATGAATTTGGTGGACACTTCCCAGCCCTGCGGATTCAGGTAAGTCAGGGCAAAAATCGGCTCGAAACTGGTGTAGTTGGCCCCCAGATTGCGCGCCGGGTGGGCATTGCGGTCAAAAGCGCCGGTCGGCACATTGACATCCAAGCCCAGCACATAATGCCATTGCGGCTGGTGCCAGGCGAGGATCAAAGGGGTGAGCGTGACATCGCCCAAGCCGGTACGCCGCCGCTCGCCGGCAGGGGTGTCCATGGCCAGGCTGATGAGCGGCACAATCGCACTCCAGCCGTAGTTTGCGCCCCAGAGCTGGTGGTTCGTCATTTGCACGAAGCGCAGTGCATTGAAGGTGGCGTCCAGGCGGATTTTTTTGCCCGCCGGGCGCACGCTGTCGCCGTTACCGTCGCGCAAGCTCCCCGACCAGTTGCCGAAATAATTGATGAAATAATTGCCCGGTGGCGGTAGCGCCCCGGCAAACCAGTTTTCTGCGCCATTCGGATACTGGTCGCCGCCTTCCTTGGCGCACAGCGGTGCACTCAAAATGGCCGCGCTCAGCGCGATAAACCCCAGTTTTTTCATGGTTTCCTCTCTTTGTGTGTGATTTTTTTATCCGGCGATGCGTGGCGGGCATGGCCTCAGGGGGCGAATTGTCGCATGCGCCGGGGGCGGGCGGTTTCGTCGGCGCGCTGTTTTTGCTTAGGGCAAGCGGCGCATTTTCGGCGGCGATGGGCCATAATGCGCGCTTTCCGCCATTACGGAACCCGGTGCGCAGCAGCTTGCAATTCCGGGGCGGGCCCGCCGCTGTAACTGGGGACTTTGGTCGCAAAATGTCACTACGAGGGGAAACAAACCTTCCGGGAAGACGCGCTCAGGGGAAAATCCAGAAGCCAGAAGACCTGACGGAAAATAAACCAAGCCTATGGACAAGGGCTTTGCTGCGGCGTTTTTCGCGCTGCGGCAAAGCCTTTTTTGCTTTTGGAGAAACGGATGCCTTCCTCACTGCCCATGTTCACGATCACCCCGCCGGCTGATGATTTGCAGGCGGCGCTGCGCCATAAAATCGACCGCAAAACCAAGCCGCAGGGCGCGCTCGGCGCGCTGGAGACGCTCGCCATGCAGATCGGCAGGATTCAAAACAGCCTGACGCCGCAGTTGTGTCAGGCGCAGTTGCTGGTTTTTGCTGGCGACCACGGCGCGGCTAAAGCCGGTGTGTCGGCCTATCCGCAGGAAGTGAGCTGGCAGATGGTGGAGAATTTTCTTGCCGGCGGCGCGGCGATCAATGTGTTTTGTCGGCAGAACGGGCTGGGCTTATCGGTGGTGGATGCCGGTGTGGCCCATGAGTTTGGCCCGCGCCCGGGTTTGATCGACGCCAAAATCGCCTGGGGGACGGCCAATTATCTGGAAAGCGACGCCATGAGCGCTGATCAATGCGCGCAAGCGCTGACGCGCGGGGCAGACATTGTGCGCGGGCTGGCGCGGGGCGGCTGCAATGTGCTGGGGCTGGGAGAAATGGGTATCGGCAATACGGCGGCGGCTTCGCTCATCACCCATTGTCTGACCGGTGTGCCGTTGGCGGATTGCGTGGGCCGTGGCACCGGCTTGGACGATGCCGGGCTGGCGCGCAAACAGGCTTTGCTGGCGCAAGCGCTGGGGCGTTATCGGGCGGCGCGCGGCGATGATGCGCCCTTATCGGTGCTGGCGGCCTTCGGCGGTTTTGAAATTGCCATGCTGGCCGGGGCGATGCTGGCGGCGGCGGAGGCGGGCATGGTGTTGCTGATCGATGGTTTCATCGTCACTTCGGCCCTTCTCGTGGCAGCGCAGATGGCACCGGCGGTGCGCGATTACTGCGTGTTTTGCCACCATTCCGCCGAACCCGGCCACCAGGCACAGCTGGCCGCGCTGCAAGCGCAGCCCTTGCTCGATCTGGGCTTGCGCCTGGGTGAAGGCAGCGGCGCGGCGCTCGCCTATCCCTTGGTGCAAGCGGCGGTCAATTTTCTGAACGATATGGCCAGCTTCGATGCCGCTGGCGTTAATGGTGAAAAATGCGGTGAGAAATGTGCTGAAAAAGCCGAAGAAAAAGCCGGAGAAAAGCAGCTGTGATGCGCCGTGAGCTGGAATATTTTCTCGCTGCCGTGCGCTTTTTTACCCGTTTGCCGGTGCCCGCCTGGGTGGGGCATACGGCGGCCGGGTTGAATGCCGCAGCACGCTGGTTTCCAGCCGTTGGCGCATTGATCGGCGCGCTGACGGCGCTGGTCTATTTACTGGCCGTGCAACTCTGGCCACAGGCCGTTGCCCTCTTGCTTTCCATGGCCGCGAGCATCTACCTGACCGGCGCTTTCCACGAAGATGGTCTGGCAGACAGCGTGGACGGTCTGGGCGGCGGTTGGGAGAAGATGCGCATTCTGGAAATCATGAAGGATTCGCGCATCGGCAATTACGGCGCGATTGCTCTGTGGCTTGCCTTGAGCGGCAAATTTGTCTTGCTCACTGCGCAAAATCCGGTGCTTTTGCCGCTCATCCTCCTCGCCGGCCATGCTTTTTCGCGCGCCTGTTCGGTCAGCCTGCTGGCGGTGCTCGATTACGTGCGTGAAGACCAGTTGAGCAAGGCCAAACCCCTGGCCACCCGCCTTTCGCCCGGAGCGTGCATTTTTGCCTTGTGTTGCGGCCTGTTGCCGCTCTTTTGGCTGCCCTGGCCGCAAGCGCTGGCGGGGGCTTTGCTGGCGGGCGGCGCGACGATCTGGTTTGCGCGCAAATGCCAGCGCTGGCTGGGCGGCTATACCGGCGATTGTCTGGGGGCGACGCAGCAGCTGGCGGAAATTGCGTTTTATCTGGGCCTGCTCGCCCACTGGCCGTTATGAACTTGTCGCTGACGCTCTATCTCATCCGCCACCCGCGCCCGCTGATCGCGCCTGGCGTGTGTTACGGCCGCTTCGATGTCGCCGCCGAAGACCCTGCCCCCATTGCCGCCGCCTTGCGTGAAAAATTACCCGGCAGCGCGCCCGTCTGGACCAGCCCGCTGCAACGCTGCCGGCGTTTGGCGGAACAACTGCACCCCCAGCCCCGGCAGGATTCCCGCTTGCAGGAAATCGACTTCGGCCGCTGGGAAGGGCAAGCCTGGGACGACGTTCCCCGTCCCGAACTCGATGCCTGGGCCGCCGATCTGCTCAACTACGCGCCGCCGAACGGCGAATCTCCCGCCCGCCTCGCCGCCCGCGTGGACGCCTTCATCGCCGAACTGCCGCCCGGTGCGCACATCCTCGTCACCCACGCCGGAGTCATCCGCGTGCTGCAAGCCCGCGCCGAGCAAATCCCGCTCGCCACAGCCCTGCGCCGCCCGGCGGTGGCTTATGGCAGTCTGCTGCAAATCACTATTTCCTGCCCTGGCAAACGGCGTTGAACGCGGATTTGCGCGGAGCAAATCGGATGACGCGGATAAACCCGCGCGTGAGTGCTTTTGATCCGCGTTCATCGGCGTTCCCCCTATGTCAGACTACCTGTCGCATAAAATCTGGAGAGATGGGATGAAGCAAACGACGTATAGCGGTGCTTTCAAGGAGGAGGCGTTGCGTAAGGTTTTGCAGCGTGGTCGGCGCACGCTGGGTGAGTCCGAGATGAGACCGACACCAGCCTGACGCTAACCACGCTCACCAGCGCCGCGAAGGCGCTGGGCAAGAATCTGCGCATTGAACTGACGGCATGAGCATCGCGCGGTAACCGAGAACCGCGGGAAACGGCGGAAACCGTGGTCTGTCCCCGGTTTTCTCAGAAGTCACCAATCTTCATTAAAGGAAGCATGGAATGCATTCTTTGGCACCTGAAACCGACGTGCGTGCAATGAACGTTGTCTTGGATGATGCGCGCTTGGTGGTCGATTTAATGGACGGGCGCACGATTGCCGTGCCGCTGGCGTGGTACCCCAGATTGGCCAATGCCACGCCCCAGCAGCGCAGCCATTGGCAGCTGGCCGGTGGCGGCTATGGCATCCATTGGCCCGATATTGACGAAGAAAAAATCGGGGACAGACCCCAATAACACGATACTACGCCAGACGATTCGGCGACTTAGCGATCCCGCAGCCGCCGAACCTTCTACCTGAACCGATCGAGAATGCGCATCGTCTTCAGATCAGCAAGCAATTTCTGGCGGAACAGGAAACCGTGGTCTGTCCCCGGTTTTATGTCCCCGGTTTTATTCCGCAAGGTACCGCTGCACCGATAAGTACGATTGAAATACTACACATAGCGCCGCCCGAGCGCCTTCATCGACGCGCCGGTCGCCTCATCACGATTGCCGCGCGCCGCGTCTATCGTTATGCTCAAACCCCTGCCCTCCCCTTCGAGAACGAAAATGAGCCTGCCGCAAGCAAAAATACCGTTTGGAGCCGACGATTACCTGGCCTGGGAGCAGGAGCAGTCTTGCCGATATGAATACATCGACGGTGAAGTTTTCGCCATGAGCGGTGCCTCGGATGCGCACGGCACGGCAGCAGGTAATCTTTTTGCCGCCTTGCACACCTTCACCCGCGGCACCCCCTGCAAACCCTTCATCGCCGACATGAAAGTGCAGGTCGCTGCCGCCAACAGCTTCTACTACCCGGATATTCTCGTCACCTGCGATCCGCGCGACCGCACGCCAGACGCCAGCCACGTCAAGCAACACCCCCGCCTCATCGTTGAAGTGCTCTCCCCCAGCACCGAAGCCTACGACCGTGGTAACAAGTTTGCCGCCTACCGCCAGCTCGACGCCTTGCAGGAATACGCCCTGGTCAGCCTCGAAGCCCGGCGCATCGAAATCTTTCGCCGCGATGCCACCGGCCACTGGGTGTTGCACCCCTTCGCCCTCGATGAAAGCCTCGAACTCGCCAGCCTCGACTTCCGCTGCCCCGTTGCCGAGATTTTTGAAGGTGTTGAAGGCGAGTGACAGCTATCGACTCTGTGGATAGAAAGGGAAGGCCGCTGGATGGATGCTGGATACCCTATTACCAGCGCCGCACACATGCCGCGCACATACTTGGCCTGGCCCCTTTGATTTCATTTCGTCAAACCTTGTCGACTTCATCCGGAATATCCGCTACGGCATTTAGGTAACGCTCAAAATCCTCGCGCCGACCCAGGCTTGCCTCACGGCGCAAATAGTCCAAGGTCAGCATCGATGCCAGCTTTTCTGCCGCGGCACTGGCGATGAACTGGTTAACCGAGATTTCATCGCGCGCGGCCAATTCGCGAATCTTGGCATGCACCGAATTCGGCAAGCGTACGGTCAGGGCAGTCATGATGAACTCCTCAACAAGGCTAAAAAAGATGCTGGCGTGATGGGTGTTACTCCCAGTTCGCCGATCCACTGAAAGTCGCGAATATTGTGTGTCACCAGATACTGGCTGTTGGATGCCACAGCACATTCAAGCACCATGTCGTCATCTGGATCGCGCAAAAATGGACGCCACAGGTAATACACATCCTGCAGATGGGCGATGGAGGTGAGATAGCGCAGATAACCCAGGACATCCTCAACCCGCAGCCCAGGTGGCAGGCACTCAGGCCGCGTTAGCACCGCCTGCCATTCGGTATAGAGCGCCACCGACAGCGCGATTTCAAAACGCGGGCTGGGCAGGCTGCTGACCAAGGCAAAGCTGGCACCTTGCCGGGAGCGGGCTGCGGCAACCAGGACGGAGGTATCTAAAACGATTTTCATGGTTGCATCAGTATAACCACGAGCTTCGCGTCCAGAAAACCCAAACTTTTCATCAGCACCCCATTGCGTTGATCTCTACCCAGTTTTTGTTTTCGTCTTTCGCGTACCTCCCGCCAAATCAGCGCGATTGCACTAGGGAAACCATTGCTCTATGTCTTGAGGCATGCCAATCTTGCAACACTTCGATAACACCCGGGTGTTGATGTTCCTCGACGAGCACCCGCCACCCCGTGTTCACGTCAAACTGAAGGACGGGCGCGATGGCACCGCCGATCTTGAGGGTTTCGCGCTCAAGGGGCGTGTGGTGGAACGAGAGATACGCGAGGCATTGGCCTGGATCAAAACGAACCGAGATTTTCTGTTCGACGAATGGCGGAGGAACAACCCATGAGCGAGTACTTTTTCCCGAAACTGGAGGCTATTGAAGCCCTAGCGCCTTATCGTCTGCGCACCGCCTGGAGTACGGGCGAAGTGCTGGAAGTCGATGTCGAAGAGGTACTGCGTCGATTCCCGGTGCTCTCGCCCATCTTGAATGTCGATGTCTTTGCCACTGTTCACATCGGCGAATGGGGCAACAGCATCGAATGGTTTGAGGAAGAGCTTGGCCCGGACAACGTCTACACGTGGGCCAAGGAACAGGCGGGCGAGGTCAGCCACGAGATGTTTGGCGAGTGGATGCAGCGTAACGATCTATCGCTGACCACGGCTGCCGAAGCGTTAGGCATCAGTCGCCGCATGGTGAGCTACTACCGAACCGCGCACAAAGCCATTCCTCGCGCCATCTGGCTGGCCTGCCTGGGTTGGGAAGCCACGCGTCCGAAGACCAAAACACTGCCACGCACTTTGCTGACTGCTCGCGAATACGTTGTTGTGCAGGTTTGATTTAGAGCAGAAAACCGTGGTCTGTCCCCGGTTTTTTAAGCGGCGTCTGCAACAACTCAGGAGCACCACATGAACAAACATATCGGCAGCAGCTTCGACGATTTCCTGATCGAGGAAGCGGTGCTGGAAGAAACCACCGCCGTGGCGATCAAACGGGTCGTTGCCTGGCAGATCGCACAAGAGATGAAAACCCAGCGCCTGACCAAGACCGCACTGGCTGAGAGGATGCACACCAGCCGGGCAGCGCTTAATCGATTGCTAGATGAGACCGACACCAGCCTGACGCTAACCACGCTCACCAGCGCCGCGAAGGCACTGGGCAAGAATCTGCGCATTGAACTGACGGCATGAGCATCGCGCGGTAACCGAGAACCGCGGGAAACGGCGGAAACCGTGGTCTGTCCCCGGTTTTTCGGTAGTGGTCTGTCCCCGGTTTTTGCGGTTTTTGGCCGCCTATTTGGAATCGAGTGCGCCACCGCTTCCCGATCGGGAAATATTTCTTGCGCTTAGCTTGCTTATGTCTGATAATTTCCCGAACGGGAAACTTAATAGCCATGACATCCATTCGATCACCTCAACAACTTGGGCGTGCGCTGCGCCTCGCTCGCAAACAGCTCGGGCTGACGCAGCCCCGGTTGGCGCTGGCGGCGGGGGTGGGGGTGCGCTTTATTGTCGAGCTTGAGGCAGGCAAGCCCACCTTGCGCCTGGAAAACGTGCTACGGGTCATTGATGCCCTGGGTGGCGAGGTTCAGTTGAGTGGATTGCCCTCTGCTGCTTCCGACGATCAACGAGAGGATGACAGCCATGGCGCATGAGCTGGAAGTCTGGCTTTTTGCAGATCGTGTTGGCAGCTTGACGCTGGTCGATGGGCGGCTAAATTTTTGCTACGCACCCGGTTGGCTGTCGCACAAAAATGCGCTTGCCTTATCCGCCTCCTTACCCCTGCAAGTTGATTCGTTCGACGATCGCAAAACGCGTCCCTTCTTTGCTGGCCTGCTGCCCGAAGGGCAGATGCGCCGCCTGATTGCACGACAGTTCCAGGTTTCAGGCCAAAACGACTTTGCACTGCTGGACCACATCGGTGGCGAATGCGCTGGTGCAGTGACCTTCCTTGAGCCGGGGCAGGTTTTGCCTGTGCCGACCCGCCGCGATGATGTTCAATGGCTGAGCGAAGAGGAAGTCGTTGCCATCCTGGATGAATTGCCGCGTCGTCCCATGCTGGCAGGCAAAGACGGCTTGCGGCTTTCATTGGCGGGGGCGCAAGACAAGTTGCCCGTGGTTTTCGATGGTGTGCGCATCGGGCTGCCCCGGGGCGGCACACCGAGCTCCCACATCCTGAAACCGGCGATCCTCACCGCCCCCCATAGCGTGATCAACGAAGGATTCTGTATGGCGTTGGCTGAGGCCATGCAGCTCAAGCCAGCGAAATCGAAAGTTCACCAGGTACTGGATCGGTCGTTTCTGTTGGTTGAGCGCTACGACCGACTGATCGACACCCAGGGGTACCGGCAACGCCGCCATCAAGAGGATTTTTGCCAGGCGCTGGGCGTGGTGCCAGAAATGAAGTACCAGAATGAAGGGGGGCCGGATCTGGCCCAGTGCTTTGACCTGGTACGCAGTGCGACGCGCCCCAGTGCGCCGCAAGTCCTGCGACTGCTCGACTACGTGATCTTCAATGCGCTGATTGGCAACCATGATGCGCACGCCAAGAATTTTTCTCTGCTGTATTTGGGTGAAAAATCAGGCAAAGCCCCCGTTCTGGCACCGTTTTACGACACGCTTTCGACCGCAGTGTATCCAACACTGACGCAGAAGATGGCAATGAAAATCGGCAGTAAGTACAAGTTCAGCGAAGTTGAGAAGCAACACTGGGAGCAGTTCGCCAAAGACCTCGGCTTTACCAAGGCACAGGCCAAACGGCGCATTCTGGAATTAGCAAAACGACTACCCGCAACGGCGCGCAAGCTCCAGTCAGACCGCGCACACAGCTTTGCTGGCAATGCCGTGGTTGAGCAAATCAATACCTTGATTGAACAACGCTGCGCCCTGACGATTCGGCGACTTGCCGATCCCGCAGCCGCCGAACCTTCTACCTGAACCGATCGAGAATGCACACCGCCTTCAGATCAGCAAGCGATTTTTGGCGGAACAGGAAACCGTGGTCTGTCCCCGGTTTTCGCAGCATCGGTTTCTCTGCCCAAGATTTAGGCAAAATTCAACAGATGGTGAGAAGTCACCAATCTTCATTAAAGGAAGCATGGAATGCATTCTTTGGCACCTGAAACCGACGTGCGTGCAATGAACGTTGTCTTGGATGATGCGCGCTTGGTGGTCGATTTAATGGACGGGCGCACGATTGCCGTGCCGCTGGCGTGGTACCCCAGATTGGCCAATGCCACGCCCCAGCAGCGCAGCCATTGGCAGCTGGCCGGTGGCGGCTATGGCATCCATTGGCCCGATATTGACGAAGACCTGAGCACCGAGGGCTTGTTGCGTGGCGCTCATGCGCCTCAGTAAAAAATCGCACCTCAGTAAAAAATCGGGGACAGACCCCAATAACACGATACTACGCCAGACGATTCGGCGACTTGCCGATACCGCAGCCGCCGAACCTTCTACCTGAACCGATCGAGAATGCGCACCGGCTTCAGATCAGCAAGCTGATTTTTGGCGGAACAGGAAACCGTGGTCTGTCCCCGGTTTTCCCCCCGGTTTTCCCCCGGTTTTCCAAAACTACCGTTTGCGCCGCTGTGGGGCCAATAGTTCAGAGCGACCGATCGTCACATGGGTTTGTTCGGGAGGTTCGGGCTTGGAAAAACCGGCCGCGGCAATCGCACTCTCTAGGCCTCGTAGCGCTACAGACTTCTTCGGGTCGCGCAGGGAAGCCATTCCTTCGTTCCACGCATGCACCATCTGCTTGGCAACTGGACGCCAGCTCGGCTCATTCCTGGCCGCTTCGATCACTTCCGCACCGACTTCAACCGCCGATTCGCACAAGCGCTCGAGCATGTCTGCGTAGTTCCGTGGCGCGATGCCGAGCCGTGCATTGAAAAAGCGCTGCAAAGACTTACCCGCCGCCCAGGTCTGCCGGCCGTCGATGGGCAAGCCTGGTGGGTTGTTCGCATAGCGCGGGTAAGCCTGGGTGGTCACGAGATCATAGACCGGCGTGAAGGCGACATCGCCAAGCCGGGTGTAGTACAGCGCGATGTTCTTGGCGTGGCAATCCGCATTGCGCGTCACGTAGTTGGTTAGCATATGCCAACCAAATTGCTCTAACTGGACGCGCAAGCACGCAGGCGGCAGGTAGGCGCGCGTGGCGTTCAGCACTCTTTCGGTGGTGGTCGCGTATTTTTCGTGCGGGGGTAGGCCGAGTAGCCCGCAGGCATCTTCGAGCCCGTGCGTGGGCACACCTTGTTCGTCCACGTCAAAGCGTTCGACCACTAGTACCCGGCCATCATCGGACATGCGGGTGCGGGCTACCGGCACGACATTCAGACGCTCCAGCACCCGCATGCTGTAGAACTCGTTGAAGCCAAGGTAGGGTGTGCTGTCGTCCGAGCCCTTGATGATATGGCGACTGGTGCGCAGCGTCGGCTTGCCCAGCGGGCCCATTGCCTTGTTGGGCGTTTCCTCCGGTGCGAGGAACTTGGGGACCATGCCCGAAATGGACGCGCGGGCATAGCGACGCACCAGCGATGCGAAGTGCTCGGCGGTGTTGTCTGCCGTCAGCAGTTTGTCGATCTGCAAGGGCTCCATCTCAACGCCGGGCTTGCCACCTTCGGGCGTGATCGTGACGCGACCGATGCCGCTGCCTCCCACGACCGCCAGCAAGGACAAATCCGTGCCATCGAGCAGAGGCCCGAATTCCTCGCGGATGATGTTCAGCAGGTAGCCTTCGGGCAGGTTCTGGCGAAAGAACGGATGCAGGTCGCGCGGCCAACGCCAGGGTTCGTCGCGCACCGGCATGGTCAGGCTGATGAAATCGGCCGCATCAGCGCCCGGTAAATACTTGAGCACATACTCGTCGCGTTCGCGGTAGAGTTGGGCAACGGTTTTGCCACTGACCTGGACGTCGAGCTTCATGGCAAGTCAGCTTGGCGCTGCTCGGTCAAGATATCCTCGAGCGTGCGCACATGCCCAGGCTTCACCAACTTCAAGTCGTAGCCGGCGGCTTCGAGCAGGCGTATCAGAGCGGACACGCTCATGTCGCCTTTGGCCAGTGTTTCCATGCGCGCCACGGTTGTGCGCGAAACCCCCGCCCGCTGGGCGAGTTCATTCTGACTCAGCCGAGCTTCGCGGCGAGCACTCTTGAGCATCTCGGCAACGTCGGAAAGTGTTGTCACTGTAGCCCCGGGGCATCAAAATAGCATTGAACTGCCGTTACTGTAGCCCTTGAGGTACATAAATTCAAGTGAGCCATTCGATAAATCAAGCGCCCTCGCTTTTCCCGGTTCGCAATCCTGCGGTACCTGCCCTATGTGTGGCCATAAAATTACGGGATGACTTCAGCGCCATCGACCTCGAAGCGCCCGCCGCAGGCAAAAATAGCGCTTGGTGCCAGACGCCGATCTGGCCTGGGAACAAGCGCAGCCTTGCCGCTCGTCCGCGCTACAGGCGCGGGCGGGCTGGCGGTGGGCGTACTGGTCTCCAGCGTCACAAGCTAAGGCTGGCATTCAGTTTATAGGTGTGCCATTTCGTTGTGGCACACCCATCAGTTGTGCCAGTTCTGTTTTGTCATAGGCTGAAACAGTGCCGCAGGGTGCAGGTGTCACGCCGTGGCCCATGCGGCGCGAAAGCCTGGGTGCCCAAAAATCATGGTCGAGCCGGGGTTTGCTGAAATACGGGGTGTGTGCTGGGTTGTTTTTCAATAGTTGGCATGGCAGTTGCTTATAATCCCACCAGCGGAGTATCCCGCCTTTTCCCTCCAAGGAGATTCAACATGAAAAAGATGCAACAAGGTTTTACCCTGATCGAACTGATGATCGTCGTGGCGATTATTGGTATTTTGGCGGCTGTGGCGCTGCCGGCTTATCAGGATTACACCATCAGAGCCCGTGTTTCTGAACTGATTTTGGCAGCGAGTAGCGCGCGCACTTGCGTTACTGAAGCTTCTCAGTTGGCTGGGGCAGCTGCGCAGGGAAATTGTAGCGCTCCTGGTACCGGTGGTTATGTCGCTTCTGCATCATTGTCAAATGCGGGTGTTGTAACCGTCGGGGGCACTGCCGCTGCAGGTAGTACCAGTATTACCCTCACACCAACCTGGAATGCAACTGCGGGGACTGTTACTTGGGTATGTTCAGGTTCCCCGGCCAAGTATTTGCCGCAATCCTGCACCTCCTCGGGTGGTGGTAGTAGCGGTGGTTAATAACTAGCAAATTTGTATATTTGTTCTCAAAAAAGCGCCGCAAGGCGCTTTTCTATTTGAAGATAAAAATGCGTGTTGCTTGGCTGATGCTCGTTACTTTCGTAGTTTGTTTAGTGGCTTATTGGACTTTAGGTTCGGAGTGTGAATTGGCTGTTGCCGTTACAATTCGTCTAACGATAGCTTTATGTTTCTTTGTGGGGCTAGTTGTGGCTTTTTGTGGAAATCGGAAATATTACTCAATTTGCCATGAACCACCAACACAAGAAGCCGTGCGTTACAAGACGATTGCACTACGTTTGGGATTGTTGTTGCTATTGCTTTATCCATGCCTAATGTCCATCTTTCTACCAAGTTGGCCCACAGCTGTTTTTAATTTTGAATATCTGCTCATTCTGCCGCTCCTATTGTTAGCTGTACCCCCCTATGTTCGCTGGGCGGAAAGCTTTATGCCTTCTCCTGATGATGCGTATTACCGTATAGGGCAGGTTGTGTTGAGGCAGCGTGCCTGGAATTGGCACGAGCACAAGCCCTTGCTCCTTGCTTGGGGCGTCAAATTATTTTTTATTCCCTTGATGTACTCCTGGTTGGTGCTGGCAGTGGAGACATTGCTCGATTTTGAGTGGGTTCTTAACCCCGCGGTAGTGGTGGCTGGATTATTTGCATTTGGACTGAGTGTTGATTTGTTGGTGGCGTCTGCTGGGTATTTTTTTGCCAGTCGATTATTAAACAATGAAGTTAAAAGCACTGATGCGACTTGGTTGGGCTGGGCTGTTTGCTTAATCTGCTATCCGCCGTTTCTGGAGTTTTTACTCGCGATCAAGGCTCAACGAGACGACTTGGCCTGGACCGACTGGTTATTACCGAACGAGCCGTTATATTGGGTCTGGGCGTTTCTGATTACGGCAAGTTGGCTGGTCTATTGGCTGTCGACAGTGAGTTTTGGTCTGCGATTTTCAAATTTGAGCTGGCGAGGTCTGGTTGATTCAGGGCCATATCGTTATACCAAGCATCCTGCCTATATTTCTAAAAACATTTATTGGTGGCTGCATACCGTGCCATTTGTTGGGGTGGCAGATGGTATGGATTTGCTTCGTAATGTACTGGGTCTGAGTTTCGTGAGTGGTGTGTATTACCTCCGTGCTCGAACCGAGGAGCGGCATTTATTAGCTTTCCCTGAATATATTGAATATGTGGAAAAAATAAGAAGGGATGGCTTGCTTGCGCGTATTTCGCGTTTTCTTCGGTAATGACGAGGGTGCTGCAAGTGAGGGTTTTGCTGCTGCTTTTGCTGACAGCCTTGGCTACTAGGTTGTGGATGCCGCAGTCGCCTTATGCGTACTTACCTTGGCCTGTTCACTGTGGTGGGGAACGGCCTGCTTGGCTGGGGGAATGGGTACAGGAAGCCAAAAGACTGGGTTTGCCTGGTTTTCAGTTATCGCTGTCGGATGCGACTGGCAAGCGTACGCATTGTATTGCAGGTTGGGCTCGGTTATGGCCTTGGCCACAGGCTTTACGGCAGGATCATGTAATGCGTTATGCAAGCCTGTCGAAATTAATGACTTCCGCATCTATTCTGCGGCTATTCGAGCGAGGGAAGTTGCGGCCGGATAATCTGCTTGTAGATGCATTGGCGATAACTTCAAAACCAGCCGACAGGCGAATCGAACAGATAACTATCGCGAACTTGCTGAGTCATACGGCGGGATTTGATCGGGCCTTGTCGTCAGACCCCATGATGTCTAGACAGCCGTGGTGCCCTGCAGATATCTCAACGCTGAGCTCGGTACGTCTGGATCATGAGCCAGGGGAGGTCTATGCCTATTCAAATCTGGGATATTGCCTTTTGGGGGCAGTTATCGAGCGCTACGATGGCATGCCATTAAAGCAGGTCTTTCAGAATGAATTACTAACCCCCTTACGGATTGAAGGGAAAGTGCTGCAACAAGGTGAAATATTGCTTAATGAGCCCACTGCGTTATACAGCAAGCATGAATTAGAGGGTGAAATGCTGCAAATGAATTTTTCTGCAATGCATGCGACAGGTGCATGGGCAGGCAACTCGAGAGAGTTTCTTGCCTTGTTGAATGGAATTGTTGGTCCGTCCGCAACCTTGCTGAGTGAGGCTGGGCAGAGAGAACTATTGTCGGTGGCTTCTAGTTGCGACATTTCACAATGGCGTAACTGTCATGGCTATGCATTCTACAAGTACGCAAAACAGGGAAAAAAAGCCATGTTCTGGCGCGATGGCAGCCTGCCGAATGCAACGAGTTTCGCTGTCATCATGGAGGATGGCCAAAGCGTCGTTTTTTTAACACATGCGCGTCAATACGACTGGAAAATGCTCAATGATCGTTTGGGGCTGATTTTGTACGATTACCTTGTCAGACAGTAGTGCGGAACAACTAAACCGGGGACAGACCACAGGTAAACCGGGGACAGACCCCGGTTTCTGGTTTTTGCGCGTGGGCTATCGGTTTCTTTGTGGCCGGTATTGCAATGTTGGACACGGGTATTACGGCCTGGCATGGCTCAGGCGTAGCATCAGCACCAACGGATCTGCCGTCGACGCCTGAAAGCCGTAATGCTCGTAAAACAGCTTGGCGCGCTCGTGCAGGGCATGCACGAGCAAGGCACGAACGCCGGTGTTCTGCGCAACGTTCACTGCGCGCTTGACGGCATCTTGCAGTAGCGATCCACCCAGCTTGATGCCTTGGGCTTGGTTGTCGACCGCAAGTCTGGCCAAGACCATGACGGGCACTGGATCGGGCATGTTTCTACGCACACCACCTGTTGCGAGTTGATGGGACACGGCACCGGCTGCCATTGCGTAGTAACCGTAAACGCGGCGTGCACTATCCGCTACGACAAACGTGCGACTGGCTCCGCTGAGCTGATTGGCCATCGCACGACGTTTGAGCCATTCATCCAGTAGCGGTTCGCCGCAGGAAAAATCGGCGCAGCGATGATCGAGCGTCAATGGCTGTGGCGCGACCAGATCAAAGCTCATGCCTTGTTCCAAACAGGTTTCAGTGCAAGCAGGCGATCCAGCCCAACGTTGGGCTTGGGTGGCGCATCCAGCAGTTCAACAAATTGCAGAAATTTGTCGGTATCCAGAGAGAAGTGAACCTGATCGAGTACAACGGACTGGGCGCGCTCGCAAGCAGCCTCCAGCATGAAGTCCGAACGATTTTTGCCTAGCAGATTGGCGGCGTGATCGATGAGGTCACGCTGCTCCGGCAGGGCGCGTAGATTTATGGCGGCGGCACGCATGGCGAGACCCCTTGTGTAAGCACAACAGATATACGGATGCTAGTGGCGCGTGTAGCCGTTGTCAATACAATCGAAGCAAACCGCGAGCAAACCGGGGACAGACCACGGTTTCCTGGTATTCTTTCGGCATTCTGAACGTTCACAGGGCTATCGCATACGCAGATGTCGTAAACCCTAAAAGAAAGTCGTTCACAATCAATTAGTTATGACAGGGGCTTG
>NZ_JBLJBW010000032.1:0-31845 GCF_047638095.1 Azonexus sp. | reverse complement strand
GGTTACGCCGTCGGCGGCGTCGCGCCGGAGATCATGGGCATCGGCCCGATCGCGGCGATTCCGCGCGTGCTGGCGCAAGTTGGCATCCAACAGAGTGAGCTCGACTGGATCGAATTGAACGAAGCCTTCGCCGCGCAGTCGCTGGCGGTGATGCGTGAGCTCGAAATCGATCCGGCCAAGGTCAACCCGCTGGGCGGGGCGATTGCGCTCGGCCACCCGCTCGGCGCGACCGGCGCGATCCGCACCGCCAGCGTGGTGCACGGCCTGCAACGCACCGGCGGCAAGTACGGCATGGTGACCATGTGCATCGGCACCGGCATGGGTGCTGCCGGCATCTTCGAGCGGGTCTGATTTTCCACCGATGAAACCCGCCTGGCTTGCCCGCCTCTCGCCCGCCTGGCGCGCCCGCATGGTGCGCCTGGGCTTTAATTTTCACCCGGCGTTTCGCGGCACCGGCGGGCGGGTGGTGCATGTGGCGCGCGATCTGCGCCACATCCGCATCGCCCTGCCCTGGACGTGGAAAACCCGGAACATCGTCGGTTCGCTCTACGGCGGCTCGCTCTTTGCGATCACCGACGGGGCGCACCCGATGATGCTCATGGCGGCGCTGGGCGATGCTTATGTGGTGTGGGACAAGGCGGCCAGCATCCGCTACCGCAAACCCGGCTACAGCACCCTATTTGCCGATTTCCGCCTCGACGAAGCGGAAATCGGCAGCATCCGGGCCGCCTTGGCAGCGCACCCGGAATTGGAACGGACCTACACGGTCGAATTGAAGGACGGACACGGCACGGTGCATACCGTGGTCGAGCGTACCGTCTATATCGCGGAAAAAAATTACTACCGGAACAAAACCGGAGGAGACGATGATGCAAACAAGGAAATGGATACCTGCCACAGCGAATGCGGCACAGCGCACAGCCTGCGCGCTCGGCCTGAGCCTGATGCTGACCTGCGGGGCGGTTCAGGCGCTTGAAGTGGCCGGCACCCAGGTTGCCGAACAGCAAACCCTGGAAGGCCAGACCCTGCAACTCAACGGCGCGGGGCTGCGCAGCAAGTTTTTCATCAAGGTGTATGTCGGCGCGCTCTACGCCGGCCAGAAAAGCAATTCTGCGCAAACCCTGATCGACAGCCCGGCCCCGCGCCGCATGCGCCTGCACATCCTGCGCGAGCTGGAAGCCGACAGTTTCTATTCCGCCCTCGACGAAGGCATGCGCAACAACCTCAGCCCAGCGCAGTTGAGCGCCCTGAAACCGAAAATCGACCAACTGGGCAATCTAATGCGTGCCCTGGGCAAGGTGCGTCAGGGCGATGTGATCGACCTCGATTTTTCCAGCGCAGGCGTAACTTTGCTGCGTAACAATGAAAACGCCGGTAAGGTGGCAGGTGCCGATTTTGCCGCTGCCTTGCTCAAGGTGTGGCTGGGCGAACAACCGGCAGATGCGGGGTTAAAAAAAGCACTGCTCGGTAATTGAACGAAAAATCAACGAGATATCCAGGAGGAGACACCATGGACAAGATCTGGTTACAAAGTTACCCCAAAGGCGTGCCGGCGGACATCGACATCGACCACATTCCGTCCCTGGTCGCCCTGTTCGAGGAGGCCTGCCGCAAATTCGCCGACAAGGTGGCCTATATCAGCATGGGCAAGGAAATGACCTATGGCGAACTGGACACGCGCACGCGTGAGTTCGCCGGCTGGCTGCAAAGCATCGGCCTGAAAAAAGGTGACCGGGTGGCGCTGATGATGCCCAACCTGCTGCAATACCCGGTGGCGCTCTTCGGCACCCTGCGCGCCGGTTGCGTGGTAGTGAATTGCAACCCGCTCTACACCGGGCGCGAACTGGAACACCAGTTGAAAGATTCCGGCGCGGTGGCCATCGTCATCGTCGAGAACTTTGCCCACACGCTGCAACAGGTGATCAAAAAAACCGCCATCCGGCACGTCGTAGTGACGCCGCTCGGCGAGATGCTCGGTGCGCTAAAGGGAACGCTGGTCAATTTCGTTATCCGGCGCGTCAAGAAAATGGTGCCGGCGTGGTCGCTGCCGGGCAGCATCGGCTTCAACGCCGCGCTCGCCGCCGGCCGCCGCCACGGCTGGCAGGCGGTGCCGCTGGCGCAGGAAGACATCGCCTTTCTGCAATACACCGGCGGCACGACCGGCGTTTCCAAGGGCGCGATGCTGACCCACGCCAACATCGCTTCCAACGTCACCCAGGCCTATAGCTGGATTCGTCCGGCGGTGCGCGAAGGGCAGGAATTCATCATCACCGCGCTGCCGCTCTACCACATCTTCGCGCTCACCGCGAACTGCCTGACCTTCCTGATGATCGGCGCGCGCAACCTGCTGATTGCCAACCCGCGCGACATTCCCAATTTCATCAAGGAATGGGGCAAATACCCGGTCACCGTGGTCACCGGCGTCAATACGCTGTTCAATGCCCTGCTCAATCACCCGGATTTTGCCAAGCTCGATTTCTCCACCATGAACGTCACCCTGGGCGGCGGCATGGCGGTACAGGCCCCCGTCGCCGAGCGCTGGCGGCAGGTGGTCGGCGTGCCGCTGCTGCAGGCCTACGGGCTGACCGAAACCAGCCCGGCGGCCACCATCAACCCGCTCGACATGAAGGAATTCAACGGAGCCATCGGCTTGCCGATTTCCTCCACCGAGCTGTCCATCCGCGACGACGACGGCAACGAGGTGCCGGTCAATCAGGTCGGCGAAATCTGCATTCGCGGCCCGCAGGTGATGAAAGGCTACTGGCAGCGCCCGGACGAAACCGAACACGTTTTTCACGCCGACGGTTTTTTGCGCACCGGCGACATGGGCTACATCGACCCGCAGGGCTTCGTGTTTCTGGTCGACCGCAAGAAGGACATGATCCTGGTCAGCGGTTTCAACGTCTATCCCAATGAAGTCGAGGAAGCCGTTGCCATGCATCCCGGCATCATCGACGTGGCGGCGATCGGCGTGCCGGATGAGCGTTCCGGCGAGGCCGTGAAGATTTTCGTGGTGCGCAAAGACCCGCGCATCACCGAAGCCGAACTGATCGAGCATTGCCACCACGTACTGACCGGTTACAAGATTCCCAAGTTCGTCGAATTCCGCGACGACCTGCCACGCACCAACGTCGGCAAGATCCTGCGCCGCGCCCTGAAAGAAGGAGCCTGATTTCATGCCCATCCCCGCTTCCCTGAACAAAAACCTCACGCTGCCGGTGATCTGCGCGCCGATGTTCATCGTCTCCAATCCCGACCTGGTGATCGCCCAATGCAAGAGTGGCGTGATCGGCGCTTTCCCGGCGCTCAACGCCCGCCCGGAAAGCCTGCTCGACGACTGGCTGCTGCGCATCAAGCGCGAACTCGCCGCTGCCCCGGCGGCCGCGCCCTTTGCCGTCAATCAGATCATCCACCCCTCGAACACCCGCCTCGAACACGACATGGCGCTGTGCGTGCAGCACGAGGTGCCGCTCATCATCACCAGTCTGTCGGCACCGACCCAGATCGTGCCGCTGGTGCACGCCTATGGCGGCCTGGTATTTCACGATGTGATCAGCGTGCGCCACGCCGAAAAAGCCATCGAAGCCGGTGTAGACGGCCTGATTCTGGTCTGCGCCGGGGCGGGCGGCCATGCCGGCACCCTGAGCCCGTTCGCGCTGGTCAGTGAGATCCGCCGCTTCTGGGACGGCCCCATCGCGCTCTCCGGGGCGATCAGCAACGGTGCCGCCATTCTCGCCGCGCAAGCCATGGGCGCGGATTTTGCCTACATGGGCACGCGCTTCATCGCCAGCCAGGAAGCCAATGCAGTCGACACCTACAAACAGGCCATCGTCGATGCCGCCGCCAAAGACGTGGTGTACACGCCGTATTTCACCGGCGTGCATGGCAATTACCTGAAACAAAGCATCCTCGCCGCCGGCCTCGACCCAGACAATCTGCCGCTGCGCGACAAATCGGCGATGAACTTTGGCGCTTCCAGCGAAGCCGGCCCGAAAGCCTGGAAAGACATCTGGGGTGCCGGCCAAGGCGTTGGCAACATCGATGCCGTGCGCCCCGCCGCGGACATCGTCGCCAACTTGCGCGCCGAATACCAAGCCGCCAAGCACGAACTGAATCGGCAATTTTTCTAGAAACCCCGCAGCAATCTACAGACCAATCAGGAGACACCCATATGAGCGACTACCGCGCCCCGATCAAAGACATGCGCTTCGTCATGGACGAAATCGCCGGTTTCAAAGAACTTGCCCAACTGCCGGCCTTCGCCGAAGCCACGCCGGACCTGGCCGATGCCATTCTCGATGAAGCCGCCAAGTTTGCCGGCGAAGTCATCGCCCCCTTGAACCGCATCGGCGACCAGCAAGGCTGCCAGCTCACCGCCGCAGGCGTCACCACGCCGCCCGGCTGGAAAGCCGCCTACGACCAATACCGTGAAGCCGGCTGGAACGGCATCACCCTACCCGCCGAATTCGGTGGCCAGGGGCTACCCAACACGCTAGGCATCGCCGCCAAGGAAATGCTCTGCGCCGCCAACATTTCCTTCAGCCTCGGCCCCTTGCTCACCACCGGCGCGGTCGAAGCCCTGCTCACCTGCGCCAGCGACGAACTGAAAGCCATTTATCTGGAAAAGATGGTCTCCGGCGAATGGACCGGCACCATGAACCTGACCGAACCGCAAGCCGGTTCCGATCTGGCGCTGATCCGTTCGCGCGCCGAACCGCAAGCCGACGGCAGCTACCGCGTGTTCGGCCAGAAAATCTTCATCACCTACGGCGACCACGACATGACCGACAACATCGTGCATCTCGTGCTGGCCCGCCTGCCGGACGCGCCGCCGGGGGTCAAAGGCATCTCGATGTTCCTGGTGCCGAAATTCCTGGTTAATGCCGACGGCTCGCTCGGCGCGCGCAACGATGCTTACTGCGTGTCGCTCGAACACAAGCTCGGCATCCACGCCAGCCCGACCTGCGTCATGGCCTATGGCGATAACGGCAACTTCGGCGGCGGGGCCATCGGCCACCTGCTCGGCGAAGCCAATCGCGGCCTCGAATACATGTTCATCATGATGAACGAAGCGCGCCTGGGCGTTGGCCTGCAAGGCGTGGCGCTCGGCGAACGCGCCTACCAACAGGCCCTGGCTTACGCCCACGAACGCCAGCAAGGGCGCGACGCGCTGACCGGCGAGGCGCTGGTGTCGATCGGCAAACACCCGGACATCCGGCGCATGCTGCTGCTGATGAAATCGCGTGTCGAAGCCGCTCGCGCCCTCACCTACTACACCTCCGGCCTGCTTGACCGCGCCAGCCACCTGGAAGATGCGGAAGAACGCAAAAAAGCGCTCTACCTCGCCGAATTCATGATCCCCATCGTCAAGGGGGGTGGCACCGAAATGGGCATCGAAGTCACCTCGCTCGGCATCCAGATCCACGGCGGCATGGGTTTCATCGAAGAAACCGGGGCCGCCCAGCACTGGCGCGACGCCCGCATCACCACCATCTACGAAGGCACCACCGGCATCCAGGCCAACGACCTCCTCTTCCGCAAGCTGATGCGCGATCAGGGGGCCACCGCCAAAATCGTTTTCGGCGAGATCCACGCCACGGTAAAAGCCCTCGCCGCCAGCGGCAAACCGGAACTGGCCGGCATCGCCCAGAAACTCGGCGTAGCACTCAAAATGTGGACGGACAGCAGCGAATGGCTGGCCGCCAACGCCAAATCCAATCTCGCCGGCGTCCTCACCGCCGCCGTGCCTTACCTGAATCTCGCCGTGATTGTCTGCAATGGCTGGATGATGGCCAGGGCCGCGCTGGCCGCTGCCGCTTACCTCGAGCAAGGCACAGGCGACCAGCCTTTCTACCGCGCCAAACTCGCCAGCGCCCGCTTCTTCGCCGACCAGATGCTGCCGCAAGCCATTGCCTGCGCCGAAACGGTAAAAGCCGGCGACAGCGACATCACGGCGCTGGGAGATGCAGTGTTTGCGGGATGAGCTCAGAGTGCCGATTCTGGCAGTTGAAAAAAGCGCCGCAAGGCGCTTTTTTGTGCATCCTTCTCCCGCCTTCCCGACAATCAAGATACCCAGTTCTCCAAGTGAAGACCCGGCACGCGCTGGAACTCGCGCACATTGTTGCTTACCAGCGTCATCCCCAGCGCCAAAGCATGCGCAGCGATCCACAGATCATTATTGCCGATCAAGGTGCCCGCGCTTTGCAACTGCCTGCGCAAACTGCCGTAGGCCTCCCCAACTGCCGCATCGAGCGGCAGCACGGGAATCCATTCCACCAGACGGGCCAGTTTCCCCAACGCCGCTTCGCGCTGGCTGCTTTTCTCTGCGCCAAAACACAATTCACCATAGGTAATCAGCGACATCTTGACCGTTTGCGGCGCCAGCAGCGCAAAACGCTTCGCCACACTGGGCGGGCGCGTTTTAGCAATATAGATGCAGATATTGGTATCCAGAAGGTAGCGGCTGCCCATCACCAATTCTCGCGCGTTTGCGGCAGCGTATCCTCGCGCCCATCGACCATGAAATCGTCCGGCAGACTGGTCAGTAAATCAAACGCCGCCGCCAGACTCTGCGGCAGGCGGCGCAGCACCACCTCGTCCCCACGCATAAAAATCTCCACCTCGCGGACATCGAACTGCATGTCTTTCGGCAAACGCACCGCTTGTGAATTGCCCGATTTAAATACCGTCGTCGTTCTCATGCCACACCCCAAAAAAGATATACACTGAATATATACACCAGCACCATCGACACGACAAGCAAGCAAACAAAACGGGTATCCGATTTTCGTGATTGAAGTAACCGCGAAGCAAACAGCGTGATTGTGTGCGCAAAAGCGCGTTTCATGATTGACATGAGCGCTGCGTATTGCTATCGTAAAGCCGTGTTCAATGATTGATGGGGTGCGGCGATATGGCTCTCTTTGATGCTCTTGGTTTTCGATGGGACAGGTCGACAGTTCCGACTTCTGTTCCAGCACATTCGATGGATCGGGTCTGTTTCCGCTTCCATAAGATGCTGCCCGAATTCGTTTGGGATGCCTCCGTGCTCGAAGGCAATCCCTTCACCTTCCCGGAGGTCAAGACGCTGCTGGATGGCGTGACCATTGGCGGGCGCAAGGTTTCCGATCAGGAGCAAGTCTTGAACCTTGCGGAAAGCTCCAAGCGCCTTCTGGCGATGGTCAAGAGCGGCCAATTCTCCCTCACCAAGGCCGTGTTCATCGAACTAAACAGCATCGTCGCCCGCAAGGAAGTCTTGGAATGGGGCGTGTTCCGTGGTGAAGGCCAAGAGACGAACTACACCCCGGATGTGGGCCTCGGAGAGCGCGGGCGCTACACCCCGCTGCCAACGCTGCCCGGCGCACCGGAACTGAACCGAGTATTCAGTGAAGGCGTTTCAGCCCTGCAAGCGTGCGAACCGTTCGAGCGGGCAACGGCCTTTTTCCTATTCGGAGCCTTGCAGCAGTTCTTTTTCGACGGCAATAAACGCACCTCGCGCTTCATGATGAATGGCGTCTTGATGTCGAACGGCATCGACGCCATCAGCGTGCCTGCCGCCAAGGCACAGGAGTTCAACGAGAAGATGGTGCGTTTCTATCTCTCGAAGGACGCCACCGAAATGATGGCGTTCCTTGCAGGTTGCCACCCTGACGCGGAGGTGATCTTGCCGCCGCCCGAGGAAGACCGAAACGACAACAGCGGAATGGAGCCGTGAACACAAAGTGCGTTGTGTTGGATACGTGGGCCGGGTGGCACTGGTCGGCTGATGGGAAAGTATGACCATGCCCGCCAACATCCTCAACCTGCCCTGCTACAAGATAGTGGGCATCCAAGAGAACGAACACGACTACCACATCGACGTTGAAACGCTGCACGCGCCCACGTCCTGCCCACACTGCCAGTCCAGCGACCTTGTGGGCTTTGGTCGCCGCAAGCAGATGGTCAAAGACCTGCCGATGCACGGGCGGCGAGTTGGCCTCTACATCGACACCCGCCGCTACCGCTGCCGCAACTGTGGTAAGACCTTCTACGAACTGTTGCCCGAGATCGACGAAAAGCGCCTGATGACCAAGCGGCTTGCGCAGTGGATGGGCAAGCAAGCCATCAAGCGCACCTTTGCCAGCATCGCCGAGGAAGTCGGTTGCACGGAGTTCACCGTCCGGGCAGTGTTCAGCGACTACGTGAACGAGTTGGAAAAAATCATCCGCTTCGAGACGCCGAAGTGGATGGGCATCGACGAAATCCACATCATCAAGCCGCGTGGCGTGATCGCCAACATCCAGAACAACACCATCGTTGAACTGCTGCCGAACCGGAACAAGGATACCGTGGTGCGCTTCCTGCACCATTTGGAAGGCAAGGAGCGCATCCAGTACGTAGCGATGGATATGTGGACACCATACCGCGATGCTGTCCGTGCTGTCATTCCGCAGGCCGAGATCGTGGTGGACAAATTCCACGTCGTCCGCATGGCGAACGATGCGATGGAGCGCGTCAGAAAGAGTCTGCGCGAGTCCCTGACGCCCAAACAGCGGCGTAGGCTGATGCACGACCGCTTCGTGCTTCTGAAACGCGAACGCGACCTGAATGACAAGGAGCGGCTGAATCTCGACGGCTGGACGAAGAACTACCCTGAGCTTGGCGAAGCCTACCGGCTTAAAGAGCAGTTCTTTGGCATCTATGACGCCGAATCACCCGACGAGGCGCAGGCCAAGTTCATCCGGTGGCAAAAGAGCATCCCTTCCGAGATTGCCGATGCCTTTGCCGACATCGAGCAGGCATGGGGCAACTGGACGATGCCGATCCTCAACTACTTCAACCATCCAGTCACAAATGCGTACACGGAGTCACTGAACAGCCTGATCCGCATCATGAACCGGCTGGGGCGTGGCTACAGTTTTGAAGCGCTGCGGGCGAAGATTCTATTCTCGGAAGGTGCTCACAAGCACAAGCTGTCGCGCCCGAAGTTCGAGCGCAGGCGTGAGCCTGAGCCAGTTGAAATGGGTTATGCACTACCCGGCAACGTCAAGAGCTTCGAGATGTGTGATTCCTTCTCAAGAATGACCCCGGAACCGACACCGGAACCGAAGCCCTACATCCCGAAATCAACAGAATCGGAAAAATCTGAGAAGAACTACGGCGCGGACATTTCAACACTCATCCGCATGATCGAGAACGGGGAGCTATGAACCCGTTTCAATCACGGAAATCAGATACCCACAAAAACCCCTCGCGAACCAAAGTTCCGAGGGGTTTGCGGGGCCGCAGCCCGAAAACTACGAGCAGCGATCAGGCAGCGGCAACACCCAGCGCCTTGATCTGCGCCGACAGGCGGCTCTTGGTGCGCGCGGCGGCATTCTTATGCACGATTTTCTTGTCGGCGATACGGTCGATCACCGAGACCGATTCCTGAAAAACGCCTTGGGCGGCGGCTTTGTCGCCGGTGAGGATCGCCTTGCGCACGCGCTTGATCGCGGTGCGCAGAGTCGAACGCAGGCTTGCGTTATGGGCGCGCTGCTTGTCTGCTTGACGGGCGCGCTTGCGGGCTTGTGCGCTATTGGCCATGAATAAAATCCAAAAGGTGAAGAATCAAAAGCGGAGATTCTAACGCCAAAACACCACTCTGCGCAAGCGCAATGCAAGCCCAGGAAAACGCCCCCCTCAACACCCTTTCACTGCGTCTGATGCCAATTCAGGCACTGCAAGCCTTCGACACGGGAAAATTCACGCACATTACGCGTTACAAGCGGCGCTTGATAGCGCAGTGCGGTCGCAGCGATCAATATATCGTGTGGACCGATCGGTGTTCCCGCAGCCTCAAGCGTGGCGCGAATCCGCGCAGCAAACAAAGCGCATTCACCATCAAACGGCAAAATCTGCAACGGTCGCAGCAAAGCAGCCAGCGCAGCCAGGCGCGGCTCAGCAGCCTCGGACGGCAAGCGTAAGAGACCATAACGCAGTTCATATTCAACGATGGCGGGAACGCCGATGTCGGCAGGTGAAAGCGCCTGCAAATTCGGCACCACCTGCGGATCACCACGAAAATAGTAGCTGATGGTATTACTGTCGAGAATCAACATGGCCGGTATCAAAACCCCATGCGCGGCACATCGGCGGCAGCGGAATCCAAAGCCTCCCCCCGCAACGGAAAATCGGCAAAGCGGCCCGCCAGCGCCAGACAATCCCGAGGCCACTCATGCGCGGCATGCTTGCGAATAATTTCCGCCACCCACCGGCTTTTTGACAGGCCGCTCGCCTGCGCCGACTGCTCAACCAAGGCTTGCGTGGCTTCGTCCAGATACAAGGTGATTTGTGACACGGCGATAACTCCTGCAACTCGAGAACACGTATAAGCGCAAGTATAGTTTGTGAAGCTTGGCTGTACCAGATCTGCCAGCAGGCCTCTTGGCCACACCAGCACATAAACATCAAACCCCACCCAACAAAAACAACCGCTCATCCGCAAAACACAACCGCCCGAATCTCTCAAACCATAAGCGGCCGGCAATCAAATTATGGTGCGAGGCGTAAACACAGCGAGCCGAAACCGCCATGCAACCGTGCCCTTCAACCTCCAGCCGATGGCTAGCAAAACCCACTCAGGGATTTTCCCTGATTGAATTGATGGTTGCTATCGCCATTCTCGCCATTCTCGCCAGCATTGCCGCACCCGCCATGCAGGACATGATCGTGCAAAGCCGCCTGACCAGCCAAACCAACGAACTGCTCAGCGCCGTCCAGTTTGCTCGTGGCGAAGCCATCAAGCGCAACCAAACCATCCGCCTGTGCAGCGCCGCCAGCGCGGGTGCCACGAGTTGCGGCGGCAGCTGGGAGCACTGGGTTGTCCTCAACGCCAACAACACCGTGTTACGCCAGGGCAGCCTGCCCAGCAATCTGAAGCTGAGCAGCACCTTTAACGCCAATACCTTAGGTTTCGCCCCTACCGGCCTCACCAACGTCACGCCTGATAGCGCCGACAGCCTTTCGCTTTGCTCCCCCACCGGCAATGGCGACACCACCCGTACTATCCAGGTGCGTTTGGCCGGCGGCACAGCCATCAAAAAATCTGCTGGATGTTCTTAACATGAAACAAAAAACTTTTCCTCTCGCCTCCCGACAGCGCGGCGTCAGCCTGCTCGAAGTGCTTGTTGCCGTGCTCATTCTTTCTTTTGGCCTACTCGGAATGGCCAGCTTGCAAATGACCACCCTGCGCAACAATCAAAGCTCTTTTGAACGCAGCCGGGCGATCATGGCCGTCTATAGCATTACAGACAGCTTGCGTGCAGACATTAAAGATCAAGGCGCACTCGACACCAACGCAGGCTTTGCCAAAACCAAAATAGGCACCTGGCAGCAAGAGATCAAAAACCAACTCGGCGGCGACGCAGTAGGAAACATTGTATGCACTCCCGCCACCGTTACCCCGCTCAGCTCCAGCGCCATAACAACCCATACCTGCCGCGTGACGATCACCTGGGATGATAGTCGCGGCCTGAATGGTGGCGCGCAAACCATGACCACAGAGGTGCAACTATGAAACAGCATGCCTATTTCATACAGCGCGGGCTGTCCATCGTTGAGGTTATGGTTACCTTGGCCATCGGCATGGTTGTTACCTTGGGTATTGTCGGCGTCATGGGACTGAATCAGCAAAATTTGCGCATCACAGAAAGCCTTTCCGAATCGCAAGAAAATGCTCGCATGGCCTTTGAGCTCATCGCTCGCGACGTACGCCAAGCCCGCGATACCAGCTGCGGCCCTGTCGCTCCCACTCCTGCCAATCTCAATGGAAATTGGTGGGGGCAATGGCGGCCTGTTTTAGGTTTTGACGGTGCGACAGTCGCTGGCGCTGTGGGCTTTGGTGATGGCATCGGACAACGTGTTGCAGGCACCCAGGCTTTACAAGCACAAAGCGGCGGCGAAACGCGCATCATCCAAAGAATTACTGGCACCAAACTTGACTTGCAGTCGAATGCCGACACCCTCAGCAGCGGCCCGGTGATCGTTTGTGACCTGCAAGCCGCCAGCCTCCATATCGCCACTGCTGCAGGGACCAGGGCGATAACGACAGCCCCTGCCGTCACAGTCAACGACCCGGACAACCCGCCCTTCCAGGTAGCACGCCTAACCGCCACCACCTGGTATATCGGCAATAACGGGCGCGCCACAGAAGGTGGGCGCTCCCTCTACCGTGTTCGTCTGCAAGCCAACGGAACTCCGGTCACTGAAGAAATCCTCCCCGGCATCGTTGATCTGAGCGTGCGCTATCACACAAAAAATGCCGCAGATTTTGCCAATGCCCTTCCTGCCACAATTGCAGCGTGGAATGAAATCAATGCCGTTGAACTCACGCTCGTCAGTGAAAGCACTCAGCGCAACGTCACAAGCGAGGTCACCAACAATGAACTCGCAGGCAGCGACGGCCGCATCCGCCGTCAGATCACTCACGTCATTTCTTTGCGCAACACCCTCTGATCATGAACACTCATTTCATCACCCACAACGCCGCCCAGCGGCAACAGGGTATTGCCCTGATCATGGCCATTATCTTGCTCATCATCGCCACGCTGACCGGCCTGGCCGGCATGCGCAACACCTCGCTGCAAGAAAAGTTGGCTGCCAATCTCTATGACCGCGCCATCGCCATGCAGGCCGCCGAGTTTGCCCTGGGAGCAGCGGAAAAATATATCCATGAAACCGCCCGCGCCACGGTAACGGCAGCGAACGCAGATTGCTCACAACCGACTTCAAGCTGTCCGGCACTACCCGAAAACACCTTTACAACCGCCGGCGGCAGCGTCTGGACAAACGTTACTACATTACCCACAAATTTCAAGAAAGGTGCTGATTCAGGCACACCACAATACTTTATTCAATACCTCGGCCTCAAAAACAGCGATGCCAATACGGACACCAGCCAGTCTGGCAATCTGTTGCAGTACGGCATGACCGGGGGCGGCAGCAACAAAACCGGCACTACCCAAAACGCCACCTATCGTGTTACCGCACGCAGCGGCGCGCCCACCGCTGATAACGACCGCGCCATCGTCGTTCTGACCAGCCTCGTCAAGAGCAACTAACCCCTTTCCCCACAGGTGATTGCCATGAAACAACCGGCCCTTCGCACACTGTCCTACACCCTTGCCATCAGCATGTCCTTGACGCCAGTAGCTTCATGGGCGGGGGTAGATATCGCCCAAACACCGCTCATGGTGGGCGAGCCAATAGCCCCGAACATCATGTTCATCCTCGACGACTCAGGCTCCATGGGCTGGGAACACATGCCGGGGACCACTGCCACCTGGAGCAGCGCCCCCGTAGGCGGCCTGCCGAATCCCGTCAGCGTGAACGACATCCGCCTGCGCGCCTCCAACATCAATACCCAGTGGTACAACCCGCTCATCAGCTATGAGCCCTGGCTCAAGTACGACGGCAGCTCCTACGGCAATGCCGACTACAACAACACCATGAGCGTGGACCCATCCGGCAGCGCCGCCAGCGGCAGCATCAATTTCAAGACCAAGTTCACCAGCTGGGTCACGCTGACTACGGGCACCAGCAACACCTATGGGATTGAAATTTCAGACCAGATAGCAACAAGTACATCCAATACCCCGAGCGGAAGAAGCACTGGCCTGGCCAGCGCCAACTACCAGTGGCGCTACAGCGGCTTTTATTACCTCACTGGTACTAACGAAAAAACAGCCACGCATTACACGCGCTATGATTTCATCTATGGCTGCTCTACAGGAACCACCTGCAACAACAGCCAGAAACAATGGCGCGCCCGCCAGTTTGTGATCAATAGCACCAACGGAGTGAACGGCACGGCGACCGAAATCGCCCAATTTGATTGGACACCCTACGGCGGCACCACGCGCAGCGTCGAACAGGAACTGCAAAACTACGCCAACTGGTTTGTCTACTATCGTTTGCGTATCAACATGGCCAAGGCCGCCGCCAGCCGCGCCTTTGCCACACTCAGCGAGGGCTATCGGATCGGCTTTGATACCCTGCAATACAACAGTAAATCGACCACACCCATCTACCCCATCCCGGTCGGCACCAGCGAAGGAAAATTCCTGGGAACCAACAAGCAAAACTGGTTTGCCAAGCTAATGGCTGCCAATGCCTACAATGGCACCTCGCTACGTGAAGCGCTGGGGCGCAGCGGCGAATATTTCAGCGATAACACAGGCAGCTACAAAACCACTAACGGCCCCTATGGCTCGGGCTCAGGCAAGCCTCTGCTCACCTGCCGACAAAACTTCGCCATTCTGACTACCGATGGCTATTGGAACGGCAATGCAGCAACCGTCAGCAGCGCCAACGCAGACAATGACAGCACAAATGGCACCCAGATCACTGGTGTCAATGACCAGAAATATACCTATGAAGCCAAGCCCCCCTACGAGGACAGCCGCAAAAACACGCTAGCAGACGTGGCCATGTATTACTGGAAACGCGATCTCATGACAAACCTGTTGAATAACGTACCCGCTACCGGAAAGAACCCAGCCTTTTGGCAGCATATGCGCACCTATGGCATTTCCATTGGTGAGAAGGGCACGCTGGACCCCAAGGATCAGAACACCGTAAATGGACTCAACAACGGGGCCAAACCCTGGCCGGAGCCTGGCGATAACAAACAGGAAAACATCGACGACCTCTGGCACGCTGCCGTCAATTCGCGCGGCGAGTTCATCGTCGCCAGAGATCCCAATGAATTCGCCCGTGCCCTCACCAACACCCTGATGGAGATCGCCAGCGAGACCAAGTCCGAGGCCAGTGGCGGAGTAAACCAGTCTGAAATCACCACCGGCGGGAATAAAGCGTATTTCAGCCGTTACACCTCAGGCCAGTGGGATGGCGATCTCTTTGCGCGCTCGGTCGGCACAGACGGTCAGCAAAACATTAGCAGCGAACTCTGGTCTGCCGAGGCCAAATTACCCGCCTGGGCCAGCCGCAATATCTGGGTCAATAACAACGGAACATTCCAGAAACTGACCGGAGCCATCCCTGGCTTGAGTGCCGATGTTGTCAACTATCTGCGCGGCGATCAAAGCAAAGAAGAAGGCAAGGTCGGCGGCACCTTCCGCAAACGCACGCGCCTTTTGCCCGCGTTCATCAACTCGCAGCTCGTTTATGTTGCTCCTCCTGAGCAAAGCAATTTTTATGAAAGTAAAACTTTTGCCGGTGCCAGCACGTACAACAGTTTCGTCACCAGCGCCGGTAGCCGCACGCCGATGATCTACATCGCCGGAAATAACGGCATGCTGCACGGCTTCGATGCCGACACAGGCGTCGAAAAATTCGCTTTTCTGACCAAAAACGCCATCGACAGCGGCACATTCACCAATTATGTAAAACCGAAATACGGTTCGCCTGGCGGAACGGATCACAAATACATTCTTGATGGTGAGCTCAGCGTGGCCGATGTTTATTTAAGCGGCGGCTGGAAAACGGTTCTCGTCGGCACCCAGGGACGCGGCGGCAAAGGCGTATTCGCACTCGACGTGACGAACCCGAACAACATTACCCTGCTCTGGGAAAAAACCGCAGCAGACAGCGGGGCGCTGGGTAACAACCTAGGAAAACCAATTATTACCCAAGTTGCAGCGGGCGATTGGCGGGTTATTTTTGGTAATGGCCCGAATTCAACCGGCGACAAAGCCCAGTTGATCATGATCTCGCTATCCTCCGGAACGATTAGCGCCGTCGATACCGGAGCCACAGGAAACAATGGTCTTTCCGGGGTTAATCTTTGGGATGCCGACAAAGACGGCATTTTCGAAACGGCCTACGCGGGTGATTTAAATGGCAATCTCTGGCGCTTCAATAACTTAGGGGGTGGTGCCAGCGCAACAAAAATTTTTAGTGCGCCAAGCGGGCAAGCCATCACTTCAACACCGCTCGTTGTACGCAACCAAAAAACTGACGACACCTGGGTTTTTGTCGGCAGCGGTCGCTATCTGAACAACGCGGATCTGAAAAACACGGATCAACAAGCCTGGTATGGATTGATCGATAAAAAAGACGGTGTCGTGAGCAGTGTCAGCACCTTGCTGCAACGCACGGTCACCGCCGACAAGCTCGAGAAAGGGAGCGAGGGCGATATTCTCAACAATACCGGCGGAAAAAATCGTGGCTGGTACATCAATTTCCGAACAGCCAAACCAGGAGAGCGCATGATGACACCCAACTTCATCATCGGCGGTGCCTTGTTCGGTGTGACTTTCATCCCCGATGCTGCCGACCCGTGCGAACCCAAAGGCAGTAGTTCTCTCTGGGCTGTCAATCCGTTCAGTGGGGCCAATCTAGGTCAAAATGTATTCGGTACCACCGGCGTATCCATCATGAACGACCTTTCGCCAATCACCAGCGGCGCGCCGGCAATCAACATCAACAAAGGCACAGGGCAAGATCCTGGAAAGTTCCATATTCAGCTTCCGACCGGAACCACTGATGGCACAATCCCCACCGGCCGCCCTGCCCGCCAAGCCTGGCGCGAAGTGGTTGCGCCTTAACTCGAGAGTTTGACAATGAGAAAATACTCTTCTTCCCTTCGAGCTGCCACCAGCGGCTTCACCTTGATCGAGCTCATGATCGTCGTGGCCATCGTCGGCATCCTCGCCAGCATTGCTCTACCATCTTACCAGGAGCATGTACGCAGAAGCTTTCGTTCCCAGGCGCAGTCCTGCATGATGCAAACCGCACACGCCATGGAACGCCGCTACACGACCAATCTGACCTATGCTGGCGCAGACCCCAACCTGGGCTGCGAAACCGAAGGCAGCCTGAATACCCGCTATAACATCAGCGTAGGCAGTATTGCGGCCAGAACCTTTACCGTCACTGCCGCACCAACGGGAGCGCAAAGCGCAGATAAATGCGGCACGATGACGCTGAATCAGCTCGGCGCAAAATCTCCCAGTACGGCGGGTTGCTGGTAAAACGGCGAACCTGTTCAACAAAACCCGGCCCCCCGCCGGGTTTTTAATGCCCATTTTTATGCCAACCCACCCACAACCCCACCCACAGCCCCTACAATGCCAGCTTTGTCACACAGGAGAACGCACATGAAGGGCGACAAGAAAATCATCGAGATTCTGAATGAATTACTGGCCGGGGAATTGACGGCGGTGGATCAATATCTGCTGCACGGCGAGATGTATGCCGATATGGGCTTGAATGCGCTGGCGGAGAAGTCGATTCATGAATCCGACCACGAGCGCCAGCATGCGCGGGCGTTGATTCAGCGCATCCTGTTCCTGGAAGGCAAGCCGAATCTGGCCAAACGCGAGGCGCTGAAGGTCGGCAAGAGCGTGCCGGAGATGCTGCAAGCTGATCTCGATGTGGAATACAAGGTCGATGGTGACCTGAAGAAAGCCATCGTCGCCTGCGAAAAGGCTCAGGATTACGTCACCCGCGACATGCTCAAGGTACAGCTGGAAGACACCGAGATGGATCACGCCTACTTCCTGGAAAAGCAGTTGCGCCTAATCGAACTGGTCGGCCTGCAAAATTATCTGCAAAGCAAAATGCGCGCAGATGACGCGGCAAATGCCGGCTAAGGGGGCAACATGAAAGGCGATAAAAAAGTCATCGAGGTGCTGAACAAGGTGCTGAAAAACGAGTTGACGGCGATCAACCAGTATTTCCTGCACGCCCGCATGTTCCGCAACTGGGGCCTGGAAAAGCTCAACGACTACCAGTACAAGCAGTCGATCCGCGTCATGAAAGAGGCCGACGAACTGATCGAGCGCGTGCTGTTTCTGGAAGGGCTGCCCAATCTGCAGAATCTGGGCAAATTGTTGATCGGTGAAAACGTCGTCGAGTGTCTGCAAGGCGATTTGCAGTACGAGCAAACGATCCAGCGCCCGCTTCTCATCGACGCCATTACCCTGTGCGAAGAAGCCAAGGATTACGTCAGCCGCGAACTGCTGGAAGACCTGCTGGAACACTGCGAGGCAGCCATCGACTGGCTGGAAACCCAGCACAGCCTGATTGGCGACGTCAGCCTGCCGAACTACCTGCAAGCGCATATGGCGGCGGCGCAGTAAGAAAAAATTTCAGCATCACGAAAACGGCAGCCTCTACGGGCTGCCGTTTTTACGAGAAACCATTGCAAGAAACCACTACTCCAGCCAATGGCAATGCACTCGGTGTGTTGCGCTGAGATGGTGTGCAGCGGGATAGGTTGCGCGGCAGCTGGCATCGGCTTGCGGGCAGCGTGGATGAAAATGGCAACCGGCCGGCGGTTGGGCCGGAGAGGGCAAATCTCCGTGCAGGGTCTGCGCCCGGTGGCCGTCTTCGGCAAGCTTGGGCTGCAACACGGCCGAAAGCAGGGCGCGGGTGTAGGGGTGGCGCGGCCTGCGCAAGACTTCGTCTGCCCTGCCGTATTCGACGATGCGCCCGAGGTACATCACCGCGATGTCGTGCGCCAGATAATCGACCACGGCGAGATTGTGGGTGATGAACAAATAGGCCACCCCCAATTCCTGCTGCAATTTCTTCAACAAATTAAGGATTTGTGCCTGCACCGACACATCGAGCGCCGAGGTCGGTTCATCGCACACCAGTAATTGCGGTCGCACCGCCAAAGCGCGGGCAATGGCGATGCGCTGGCGCTGGCCGCCGGAAAATTCATGCGGAAAACGCCCCGGCGCATCCGCTGGCAAGCCGACGGCCTGCAGTAATTGCGCCACCGCCTGGGTTTCGCCGCCGATACCCAAGGCCTGCATACCTTCGGCAATGATCTCGCCGACACGCAAACGCGGGTTGAGCGAAGCAAAGGGGTTCTGAAACACCATCTGCGCCTGATGCCGAACTGCCTGCAGGGTTTTACCGCGCGCCCCCACCCATTCCTCGTTCTTGACGCGCACACTGCCAGCCGTGGGTTGCAGCAACTGCAACACCGCTTTGCCGACGGTGGTTTTGCCGCAGCCGGATTCTCCCACCAAGGCCAGGGTGCGCCCGGCGGCGATACTCAAGGACAGCCCGTCGACGGCCTTTACCTGCCCCACCACGCGCTGCAAAATGCCGCGCCGGATTGGAAAATGCACAGCCAAATCCTGCACCACGAGCAAGGGCGAGGCAGCTGACAAGGATTCGGGCGGCGAGTGTGGGAGCGAATCTGGCAACAAATCCGGCGGCGAATCTAACGACACTCCCGACAAGGATTCGCCCCCCCCATTGACTGCGCCCAAAGCCTGGGGCGGCACGGGGGGATACGCGTGGCAGCGCAAAATTTGCCCGGCTTGCGCACTTTGCCAAGGCGGATTTTCTGTGGCGCAGCGCGCTAAAACCTGGGTACAGCGCGGCGCAAAACGGCAGCCTCGGGGCATGGCCGTCACACTGGGCACCTGTCCGGCAATCGTCTGCAAGGGCGTGCCGCGCCGGCCGGCATCGGGCAAAGCGGCAAACAGCGCTTGCGTGTAGGGGTGCGCGGGCTGGCTGAAAAACTGCTCGCGCCCTGCCACTTCGACAAGCTCGCCGGCGTACATGACGCCGATACGATGCGCCAGACGCGCCACCACACCCAGATCATGGGTGATGAGCAAAATCGCCATGCCGCGCTCGATTTGCAATTTGGCCAGCAAATCGAGAATCTGGGCCTGCACCGTGACGTCCAGCGCGGTGGTCGGTTCATCGGCAATCAGCAATTCCGGCTCACCGGCCAAGGCCATGGCGATCATCACCCGCTGCTGCATGCCGCCCGAAAGCTGAAAAGGATATTCGTCCAGACGCCGCGCCGCATCCGCGATACCCACCTGTTCGAGCAGCGCCTGAGCGCGCGCCCGCGCTGGCGCGCCGCGCAAATCGAGATGGCGCGCCAGCACTTCGCCGATTTGCTGGCCCACGCTGAGCACGGGATTCAGGCTGGTCGCCGGCTCTTGAAAAATCATCGCGATCTTGCCGCCGCGATAAGCACGCATGGCGACTTCCGGCAGCGCCAGCAAATCGCTGCCGGCAAAGCGTACAGTGCCGCCCAAAACCCGCCCAGCGGCAGGCAGGAGGCGCAAAATACCCTGCGCGCTGACGGATTTTCCGCAGCCGGATTCCCCCAAAAGGGCAAAGGTTTCGCCGCGCGCGATCGTGAAAGAAATGCCGTCGACCGCCTTCAGCACCGCTTTCCCCGCCTGAAAGCCCAGGCGCAAATCATCGACTTCCAGCAGAGCAGGCGGCATCGGCAGCATCAGGCTGCCCTCGGATCAAAAGCATCGCGCACCGCGTCGGCAAACAGATTGGCCGCCAACACCAGAATGAACATTGCGCCAAAGGCTGCCGCGAGCGACCACCATACCACCGGCTCACGCCCCAATTCCATGCGCGCATTGTTGATCATGGTGCCGAAACTGATCATCGAGGGATCCACACCAATACCGACGTAAGACAGCACGGCTTCGGCCAAGACCAAGCTGGAAAAATCCATCACCAGCGCGATGATGACGATGTGCATGACATTGGGCAGGATATGGCGGCTGATGATGCGCCGGCTGCTGACGCCAAAGGCCTGCGCCGCCTGGATATATTCCAGTTCGCGCAGCTTCAGCGTCTCGCCGCGCAACAAGCGGCACAAGCCGGTCCAACTGGTCAGCCCAAGAATGAAACACAGGGCGAGCAAGCGCAGATCGGCCCGTTCGGCAGCCGTGGCAAACCATTGTGGATGCCCATCGATCAAAACTTGCAACATAAGCACGGCGGCGGCGATGAGCAGCACGCTGGGGATGGAATTCAAAACGGTGTAGACATACTGAATGAGATCATCGGCCCAACCGCGAAAATACCCCGCCACGATGCCGAGCAGCACGGCCAAAGGCAGCATGACAAGCGTCGTCACCAAACCGATGATCAGCGCCGTGCGCACGCTTTTCAGCACCTGATACAGCACGTCCTGCCCGACCTTATCGGTGCCAAAGACGTGGTAATGGCCGGCGAGCGCAAACATCGGCCCTAAAATCAGAAAAATAGCGCCCAAACTCAGGAGCACGGCGCTCCAGGCCGTTGCCGTATCGCCGCGCCAAACCTTGGCCCAGCCGCCTTGCCGGGCGCACAGCCAAGACGCCAGCGCCAGCCACAGCATAAGCGCGCCGCCCGCCCCCCAGGCGGCACGCGTCAGCACGTCGCCGCGCCAGCTTGTGGCCTCTGCCGGCAGATGCGCACCGCCGTAGCGCAAACGGGGAAAATCGCGCAGCACGCTGGCACCGGGCAACTCGGTGCTTTCCTTGACGAAAAGGTGGATGGCCAAGGGTGCCGAATAGGTTTTTTCGGTTTGCACGCGCAGGGGCTCGGCCAGGGCATCGAGCACGGAGCGCACCTCGATGGCATAGCGCCCGGCCTCGCCCGGCGCGCCCGCCACATCGGGCAAGGCCGGGCGGTAATGCAAGGAATCCAGCCAACCGAGCAGAACAAAGGCCAGCAATACGGTGGCCGCGCCCATGCCGCTGTGACTTGCCGCCGCCTTCGCCCAGGCGGCACGCAAAGGCGGGCTGCGTCGCACCAGCCAGACCAGCCCCAGCCCGGCCGCCAACAACAGCCAGATCAAGGCATCGGACCACAAAAAAACGATTTGAAAACCGTTCATGCGAAACGAATCCTTGGATCAACCAAGGTGTAGGAAAGATCGGTCAAGATCAAACCCGCGATGTAGAGCACTGAACCGATGAATACCATGGCCCGCACCACGGCAAAATCCTGCGCCTGAATGGCATCGATGGTGTAACTGCCCAGCCCGGGAATGCCGAAAAAAGATTCCGTCAGCAAAGAGCCCATGAACAGCGAGGGAATCACCACGACCACACCGGTCAGAATCGGGATCAGGGCGTTTTTCAGCACATGACGGAAAAATACCCAGGTTTCGCTCAAGCCCTTGGCGCGTGCCGTGCGCACATAGTCCTTGCCAACTTCCTCAAGAAAAATCGTCCGATACCAGCGAGCCGAGGCACCTATGCCCGCCACGACACCGATCAGCACCGGTAATACCAAAAAACGCCAGGCATCGAGCCCCGCGCCGTAACCGGAAATCGGCACCAGGCGCAGCATCTTGGCAAAGAAAAACTGCCCGCCGATGATGTAGAACAAACCCGATATCGACATCATCGCCACACACAACACCACGCCCCAGACATCGAGCGCCGTGGCGCGAAAAAACGCCAGCAGCAAAGCCAGACTCACCGTGACGAACAAACCAAGCAGGAAAGTCGGCAGGGCAATCGCCAAAGACGGCCCCATGCGACTGGCAATTTCCCGGGTAATGTCGCGCCCGTCTTCGGCGCGGCCAAAATCGCCGACAAAAAGGCGCAAGGATTTATCGAAAAAAATCGTTTGCGTCAGCACGCCCGTCCCTTGCGCCGCGAAATTGACAAAAAGCGGCTGGTCATAGCCACGCGCCCGCTTCCATTCGACGATCGCTTCCGGCGTCACCCGCTTCACCCCCAACTGCAAACGCGCCATATCGTCGGGGGTATTGACGATGAAAAAGAGCGCGAAGGTGATCAAATTCACCCCGATCAATATCGGAAGCGCATAAAACAGGCGGCGGACAAGGTAGGCAAGCATGGCGGGGGATTATCTCAGAAGCCTGGGCAATGCGCCGCTTATCGGTGCGATCTGCGGGCCAGTTCCTGTGGATTTGCACGCCCGCCCCCCTGGAAGCGAACGCCCAGGGCGCTAGGCAAACATCCTCGCTGCCTGACGGCGCAGAATCCACAAAAAGGCGATGGCCCCCAGATTCATGGTGAGCGCATAGACCACGCTGGGCACGGCCAATGCTGGCTGCTGGAAGAGGGTCAGGGCGACAAAAATGCCCAGGCCGGCATTTTGCAAGCCGCATTCCATGGCAATGGCGATGCTTTCGCGCCGTCCCAGGCGTGCCAGGCGCGCCAACAAGATGCCGCCGCCCAGACTGAGCCCATTCAACAACAAAGTCGCCATGCCGATCTCCGGTAGGCCGGTCGTGATGGTTTCACGATGCGCAACAAAGGTCACGAGCACGATGGCCATGAAAAAAAGCGTCGCAATTTTTCCGACCACCTGTTCCCCGCGCTCACTCACCCAGCGCGTGCCCAAGCGCAAAAACATGCCCAACAAAATAGGCAAGCTAGTGACCAGAAGCAAGCCGCCCAGTAATTTACCGAGCGGCAAATCGCCTATTTCGATGCTGCGCAAACCCTCGGCCTGCCCGGCCAGAACGATATTGATGATGAAGGGCAAGGTGATGAGCGCCAGCAAGCTGCTCGTCACCGTCAGAATCAAGGACAAGGCGACGTTGCCGCGTGCCAGATGGGTGAGAAAAGCGGAACTGACGCCGCCCGGGCAGGCGGCGATAATCATCAAACCCAAGTGCGACAAGGGCGACAAACCAAGCAACTGGCCGATAAGAAAGGCCAGCAGCGGCAGCATCAGCACTTGGCCGAGCAAACCATAAACGATGCCGCGAAAATCATGCACCGCCGCCCGAAAATCGCCCGGGCGCAAGGCAAGCCCCAGCGAAAACATGATGAAGGCCAGCGCCAAGGGCAGAAAAAGGTTTTCAATCATGAGCGGCTGGGGCCAATCCTTTTCGGGCGAATACTTTGCTTTGGCGGCGCTTTATTTCAGCAAAGTATCTGCCACGGCATCAAAATCCTTGCGCGTAAACTGACCGATCTTGCGCTGCACGATTTGCCCATCTTTACCGATGATCAAGGTAAACGGCAGGCCGGACACGCCATTACCCAGGCTTTGCATCAGCCACAGGCCTTTTTTCTTGTCGACACCCACCGTGTAATTGATCTCGTAGGCCTTGGCAAATTCTTTGACTGCCGCTGCGTCTTCTTCAATCGCCAGGCCGAGCACGACCAAGCCGCGCTTACCGTACTCGTTTTGCAACTGAATCAATTCAGGAATTTCCTTGCGACAAGGCGGACACCAGCGCGCCCAGAAATTGACGATCACCGCCTTGCCACGATATTGCTCGAGCACCAGCGGTTTACCGTCCAGACCATCGACCGTCGTTGCGTAAAAAGGCGTGGCATCACCGGCAAAGACGCTGCCCACCGCGGCCAACAACAAAGCACCAAGAAGGCATACGCCGCGCAAAAGTTTCATAGCAGGTCTCCACGCTTGAACAGAAGATAGCCGCCGGCTGCCGACAAAATACCAAGCAGGGCCGGATAAACGAGCGCAAAGAGGCGAAAGCCGTCCGCGCCAAACAAATCGAGAATGACGTAGGCCGAGGGGCCGAGCACGATCAGCTGCGGGTCGAACATGGCCAGCGCCGCCGTGCGGAAGACTTGCAAGGGATTCACCAAGGCCAGCGTCACAGCGATTTCCGGCGTTACCCGCTCTTGAATCATCACGCCAAGCAAAATCAGATCAAGGAAGAGGAGTAGCACCAGCCACACCATGAAGGCCGCGCCCTGCGCCATGTCGGTGCTGCGCGCGACCACTGAAATGAGCATGCCGATACCGAGAAAACACAGGCCCATCGCCGCCAGCAGGCCGGTGTAATAGACAAACATCGACCACGGCACTTCGATATTGACGATGGTGGCCCAGACGACCGCGCCCAGCATAGCGAGGAAAACTGGCGCGAATACCGCCACATAGCGACCGAGGAACTTGCCCCAGAACCAGGCCTGCAGGCCAACCGGCAGGGACAAAAGATATTCGAAAACCCCCGCCTCACGATCCCCCGCCACCGAGCGCACCGTGGTAATCAGGACAAAAATCGGCAAAATCGCCATGGTCAGCTGAATGTAGGTGACCAGCAAACGCGACAGGCCGATAAAGCCGAGCACCCGCGATTCGGTCAGGCCAAAAACGAAAAGCAGCGCCACGATGCCACCGAAAACCAGGGTGTAAATCTGGAACCAGCGCGCACGCAGGGATTCAACGAGATCGAGTTTTGCAGTCAGCCACAGTTGATTCATATCATCTACCTTTTGCCAGAATATGTTGGCGCATGTCGGTGTAATCGAGCGTCCCCGCCATCGGTGTATTGACGGCGGCAAAGTTGTAACCCATCGGCGAGGTGCGCGTCACGTACAGGGCTTTTTTCGGATCGAGCCAGCGCATGTCCTCGCGGCTCTTCGAGTTGAAATCTGCCACCCATTGCCGGGTGGCCGCCTCAGCCATCCAGGGATATTTGTCTGCCTGTTCTTTCATCCAGAACACCAGACAGCCGACATCGTCGAATTTGAAGACGGTTTCCTTGGGCCCGCCACGCAACTGGGCCGCAAAACGCCGGTCGGAAATGACCATTTTGCAGCGCACGCAGGTATCGCGATCCCACTTGATTTCCGCCATGCCTTCCGGCCAGCCGTCTTTTTTACCGCAGGCGGCAAGCAGCGCGGCCAAGGGCGTGAGGAGCAAGCCACCGGCACCGGCGCGCAGCAAAAAACTGCGCCGCCCGGCGGCTGCGGCTGGGTTCTGCCCGCACATCTTAAGCTTCGCTCAGGGAAAGATCGGCAATCAGGGCTGTGTAGCGCGACACAATGCCGAGGAAACGCAAGCGATCTGGGCCGGCGATTTCGCCCGTCCACACCGTTTGCGCCGCATCAGGCGCCAGCTTCCAGCCGTCGAGCGCCTTGGCAAATGCCGGTTCCGGGCGCTTCAAGACGATGCGGCAGGCCAGACGGTCGGTCAGCGTGGCATCATCGGCCACCCGGTCATCGATGACGATTTTCCCCATGTCCATTTCGATCACGCGATTGACGAGGGAAGACACCTCATCCAGGCGGTGACTGGAAATGATCATGGTGGCGTCGTTCAGGCGTTCTGCCAGCAGATCGAAGAAAATTTTGCGCGCTTCCGGATCAAGATTGGCCGCCGGCTCATCCATGATCAAAAGCTTGGCATCGCGCCCCAGGGCAATGGCGATCAGAAGCTTTTGCTTCATGCCGCCGGACAGGCGTACAAATTGGCGCGACAAAATGCCGTCGATATCCAGGCCGAGACGCTTGCCAATGGCGTGAATGCGCTGCGGATCGGTTTTGCACAGCGCAGCGGAAAAATCGATCAACTGCCCCACCGGCATTTTCAGGGGCGGCGGCAACTGCGGCACGAAACCGATTTTGCCCAGCACTTCGGTCCGCCGCTTGCGCGGATTGAGTCCGTCGATACTGACTTCGCCCTGATGTTCGTACTCGCCGAGCAAACAACGGATGAGGGTGGTTTTTCCGGCACCGTTCGAACCGATCAGGGCAATACGCTCGCCCAAAGCAATTTCGAGATCGATGCCATTGAGGACCTGCGCGCGGCGAAAGGTCTTGCCGATATTTTTGAACTGGATCATGGGATGGATTCTAGGCGCTGTGCGCGCCGGCAACTTTTCATCTGGATCAAAAATCACAAGAGTTTGGACAAACCCTTGACCTCATAACGCAATGCGCCCGTCGGGCAGACATCAACGCACAAACCGCAGCGCGTGCAATCCGGCCCCAAGCCAATGACTTCCTCGTCGGCGCGGCCTTTGACGGTCACATCGAGCACATGTGGCACCAGGCACACCTTGCGGCAATCGCCCTCGTGGAAGCAATGTTCGACGTGATAACTGATGCGTAAGGGCGAAATGATGCCCACTGCGCCATAGGTCAAACCAATCGGGCAGATATAGCGGCACCAGGCGCGGCGCGACCAGAACACTTCAAACAGCAGCAGCAAGAAGACCCAGCCCAGGGCCAGCCCCGGCCCATAAATCAGGGCGCGTGACAGGATGCCGGTGGGCGACAAGGTTTCAAAAATCGTATAGCCGGAAACCAAGGCCATTAGCGCGAACAAAATCCAAAAAACGGTGCGCGTGCCGCGATGAAACTCGTGCTCGGTAACGATTTTCTTGCCCACCAGGTAAAGGTGCAGTTTTTCCGCCCATTCCGCAACCAGATGGTAGGGGCAAACCCAGGAACAGAAACTACGCCCGCCCAAGGCCACCCAGAGCAAGAACACCGTAAATGTGCCAATGAACAAATTGACGATGATATGCTTGTGCGCCAGCATCACCTGCAGCGCGGAGTTCAGGTCGATCAGGTGAAAACCGACGAAACGCGAGGCGGTGAGTGCACCTTCGAGAATCTGGATATCGAGCCAGAAACTGAAAACGAAGAGCAGATTCACCGCAATCAGCACTGCCCAACGACGGTTACGCCATTTATGGCTGGTTTCGTGGTGCGCCCGCGCGTGTAATTTTTCCTTGATGTAGCGATCTTTATCCTCGTACTTGAGGAACATGATTTTTTGCACCCGCTCGGAAACCTTTTCCGGTTTCTGCGGTGCTTCGCCCAACATCCCCTTGATGAGATTCCAACGCCGTCCCATCATGCTTCTCCCTTCCAGCTTGCCTGAGCATCGACGACGATGGCGGTGGGCTCGACCGGACAAATCATTTCACACACGCCGCAACCGACACACTGCTCCTGCACGACCGGCATGAAGCGCCCGGCTTCGGGCGGCCCGAAGGGCTGCAGGGCAATGGCGTCCTGGATTGGGCATTCGGTCACGCACAAATCGCAAATCTCACGCTCATACGGATGTTCGCGCACGGCGATGGGTTTCCAGCGGTCGACCTCGACATAACGCATCTGGCCGGTAAAGGCTTCGCCCCGGGCCACCCCTTTGAAGCCCTTGCCTTGCATCGCCAGGCAGGCTTCGGGTTTGTCCAGACGGGCGACGCCAAAACGTTCCTTGAGATTGAGGCTGGGCTCCGGGTCTTTGGCTTTCGCCTTGAGAATCGGCGCGTGCGCCAGCGGCATGCCAGCGCGCGGGCTCATGAAATCAGGCTTGTCGTAGGCGAGCGCGCCGGTCGGGCAGGCGAGAATGCACTGCACGGCGTCACAAGAAAAATCACAGGCCTGGTTACGGGCGTTGATATACGGCACACCGATGCCGAAGCCATCGGTGATATCCCCCAATTTGATCGCCTGTACCGGGCAGACCTGCACGCACTGCCCGCATTTGATGCAGGAAGCAAGAAAGTCTGCTTCATCGAGCGATCCAGGCGGGCGCAAAATCGGCGCTTTGGCATGTGCATTGACGGGGATATACCCGAGAAAAGACAAGCCCGTCACACCGACGGTCAAACCTACGGATTGCAAAAACTTGCGGCGCGCTTTCTGCGCCTTTTCAATCGACATCGCCGGTTTAGGGGCGACTTTCTTCTGTTCATTGCCACTCATGATACGGCTCCCCGTTCGGGTTTCCGGAAGACAGGTTTTTCATCGCGCAAAATCAAATCCGGCGACGAAAAAGGGGCCAGGCGTTCGAGGAAATCGAGCAGTTCCAATACCGGCGAGCTACGGAAAAAACGCGCCATGGGAAACTCGATCCACAGTTGATCCGCGTAGGAATACAGTTCGTGCGTGTTGTCGCCGACATTGTCGTGATTGCGGTCAAAACCCTGATAATCGTCCCAGTAATTGCCTTCCCAGAAATTTTTGGTTGGATTGTCGCTGCGCCCGCCGTAACTCACCTGCGTCAGGTTGCCCTCGAACATATTGCTGCGCATGTTGTTACCGCCGGTTTCGCTGTTGAACAAAATGGCGATACCGTTATAAGCCAAGCGATTGTTGCGAATTTCTATGGTGCTGTCCGGCTGGAAGGGGGACAGGTCGGAGCCGATGCCAATACCGCAATAAATGATCTCGTTGTTCTCGATCAGGGTACCGGAGGCTTCCTTGAAACCCACCCCCATGCCCGTGGCACCGGTGGCGTGCGAAATGATGTTATTGGTCGCCGCACCGCCCTCGGTGTACATAAAATAAATACCGACGGCATTGTCGTAAAAACGGTTGCGATCCACGACGTTGTCATTGGCAAACATGAAGTGGATGGAATAGCGGCTGCGCCGCCCCAGGTTATCGACAAATTTATTGCGGTGCGCATACCAGGCCACCATGTCGCGCGAATCGATGATTTCGTTGCCTTCAACGAGGTTATCGTTGCTGTACCACAGGCGCAGACCGTCGCCGCGCACGCCCAGCTCCAGATCCTTGGAACGGATGCGGTTATTGCGCACGACACTGTGATCGACCTGTTTCAGATCGATCCCAAAGAGGCAGTTGTCGACCACATTGTCTTCGACCAGGTTGTGATGACCACGCACGTCCAGACAGGAATCATCGGTATCGTGCGAATCGCCCGAACCGGTGAGATGCAGACCGCGAACCACCGAATTGCTGGCATTCAGCGACATTACCGTGCCTTTATCGCCGGCGTCGATGGTCACCTTGCCGCCGCCGTCGATGGTCAGGGGTTTGTCGATCGTGACCGGCCCGGCGTAATGTCCGGGCGGTGGTTTCAGCACAGAACCCGGGGCGGCCTTGTCGACCAGATCCTGAAACGGCTTCAAGCCGTGGATACGCTTGTCGCGCTCGATCAGCATGAAGGTGGGTTTCGGGCGGTCGATAGTGACGCGCGGTGCTGTGCTCATATCGGCACTGGCGGCAAATTCGTGGTCGGGGTCCTCGTCCCCCTGGCCGATGGTGGCCCCGCCCAGAAGGGCGAGCGCCAACATCGTCCGCAGCAAGCTGGCGGAACGCATGGAATTACTCCTGTTCCGGATTTTCGCGCAGTTGCTTACGGCGGATCAAAAGGGCCAGCATCATGCAGACGAACATCGCCATGAGCAGCGCGTAACCCCAATAGGGATAGGAGAAGGTCGAGAACTGTGCCACCTTACCCTCACCGAATACCGTCGGCATGAAAGGTTTGACGGTAAACGCGCCCCAGGGGTGCAGATTATGACCAAAGAACCACAGCCAGGCGGAGTAGGTGATAACGAAGAACACGGGCAACAAGCCCGGCACCAGGGCGAGCAGCAGCTGGAAGGGACGCAGCTTGGCCACCCCGGCAATGACGATGCCCATGACCGCGATCAAACCAAAAATGACGATCTGCGAAATAAGGCTGACGTTATCGCCCCAGGCTTTGATTTTTTCCGGCTCGTTGAAGAAAGTCGCGGTTTCGGCGGTGTACTCAGCGACATGCTTGGCGAGTTTGCCCATGACAAACTGGTCAACCAGCATCCAGCCGGCGACGGCGGCAAAACCCACCGACAAGACCACGAGGCGAGTCTTTTTCTTGACTACGGCAAAGGCCAGCAGCATCACGCCAAAGAAACCAAAGAAGAATTTGGCCAGGGGCTTTTCCACCGGTGCGCCGGAAGCGATCGGGAACATGCCGACGTAGTGGTTGATGGTGTTCATTTCATGCACGCAATCCAGCCCTTCGGCCTTCATGTCGAAATTCTCTTTTTTTGGATCGAGAATCGGATTCCAGCGCTCGTCTTCGTGCGAAAGATCTTTTTGAATCAATTCGTTGGCCATCTGCGTGCCTTTGCCGGCCGCTTTGCAGCCGTTATAGACGCCATCGAAATGGAAATGGATGCGGATGCCGTCGGGGAAGGCATCTTCGGGATAATTGGGGGCGGTGAGTGAGACCCACCAGATCGGGGCGAAATAAGCCGCCACCAGACAAATCAGCGAAATCAGGCTGAGCCCGGCAACGATACGGTTCTGCTTCTCCATGGAGCTACCCTTCAAAATTCCTGCCCGCGCCAATCGGGCATAGGCCGCCTGCCGGGTGGCAGGCGGTATGCGCAACAGACTGATTATTCAGTTCTTGTATGCTGAAATAAGACGAGGCTTATTTCTTACCTTTCGACTTACACATCTTGCCCGGCATCGACAGGCTGGACTGATAGGCCGAAATGGCGACCAGCTGTTCATTGGTGTAGGGCTTGATGACTTTCACCATGTCCGGGTTGGCGTTACGGCGGTGGCCGTCACGAATCTCGGTCATCTGGCGCAGCAGATACTTGTAGTGCTGGCCGGCGATCACCGGGTAGAACTTCTTGGAATCGCCTTCGCCGTTCTTGCCGTGGCACTCGATACACTGCTTCTCGTAGAGATCTTTACCTTTGGCGATCTGAGCGGCAGCATCCGCGCCTTCATACTTGCCATGGTCGGTCGGGATACACAGGGTTTCGATGTAGGCCGAGGTGTCGGCTACGGCTTGCGGGTTCTTCAGCGCTTCCTTGGCGAAGGGGTACATGGTCGGGTTGTCGCGCAGACCTTCGACGATGTCCACCATCTGCTTGGTCAACACCGTCTGATGCTGACCGGCCAACTGCGGGAAGGTACCGTCCGGACGACCGGCACCGTTGGGCAGGTGGCAGGCACCGCAGACTTCGTATTCTTCTTCGCCGGCCTTCGCGTCACCCTTCAATTTCAGGGCTTCGGCAGTCTTGCCGTCCATCTTGTTCCATTGATAGCCCGCAGCTTCGATACCGGCCTTTTTGGGGGCGGGCTGAGCGAAAACCGAGGTCGTTGGGATGAGGGCAGCGGCCACAGCCAGTGCAATAATTTTTTTCATTGGGTTCACCTTGTCTTAAATCAGGATTATTTCTGTTTGGCGAGCCACTCGGCAATCGCCTTCATTTCGGCGTCATTGACCAGGTGCATCACGCCTTTCATGGCAGCGGCCTGACCGTTGCTACGCTTGCCGCTCTTGATATCCTTCATCTGTTCCAGGGCATATTCGGCGTTTTGACCGGCCAGCTTCGGATAGGTCGGGGTCAGCGGGGTTTTGGCATCCTTGCCGTGGCAGCTCCAGCAGGTCTTGTCCTTGTAGAGCGCAGCGCCATCGGGTGCAGCAGCCATGCTGGCGGTTGCTGCGAGCAAACCGGCAACGAGTACGAGTGATTTTTTCATTGGTTTCCCTTTCGATGTGTAAGACGGGGGGCAGTTTCCGTTTGCCCCCCTTATTCAGCCTTAAGCCAGATCAAATTCCGGCTTACTTGACTTTCTTAGCGCCGTTCTGTTCCAGGTAGGTCTTGGCACGCAGACCGATGTCGGCGGCTTTGACCTG
>NZ_JBLJBW010000031.1:0-33034 GCF_047638095.1 Azonexus sp. | reverse complement strand
CGCCGATGCAGCAAAAAGTCAATCCAACTCAAAACCGCATCCGCAACAAGCTTCGCTTGGCGGCAATAGCCTGCTGGACCCACCCCTTCCCTTCCCGAACAGGACCGTGAAACAGCAACGCGCCAATGATAGTGAGCACCTCGCTCGCGAAAGTAGGTCACCGCCAGGCACCCCATAAAAAACCCCCGCTAGAAACACTGGCGGGGGTTTTTGCGTCTACAAAACAAAATGGCTGGCAGAGGTAAAGCACCTGCAAAACGTAACGCGGATAAAAACGGATCACGCGGAATGACGCGGATGAAGATCAAAAGCTGTGCTTTTTTACATTGCACACCACCCAACTCGGCGGGTGTGCGCTCGCAAGCAACCCGCACCCAATCTGCTTTTATCCGCGTCAATCGGTGTCATCCGCCGCATCCGCGTTCAAGCTCGTTGATGTTTATATCAAGATCAGAAACCTCAACGCGGATCAAAACGGATCACGCGGAATGACGCGGATGAAGATCAAAAGCTGTGCTTTTTTACATTACACGCCACCCAACTGGCGGGTAGTGCGTACTCGTAAGCAATTCGCACCCAATTTGTTTTTATCCGCGTCAATCGGTGTTATCCGCCCAATCCGCGTTCAAGCTTGATGACGTTTTTAAAGTTCGGGCGTTCGTGGAGGATTGTTTTCGGCTCACGATCAGTGCGGTGTTTAGCGAATGTCCAGATTTCGGGGCGGCGCTGGGTTGGCGTGCTGCGCTTCAAAGTGCCAGCAGGGTTTGGGCGTGGTGTGCCATCATCCATTCTTCGTTGGTCGGGATGACGAGTACGTCGATACTGCTGTCGCCGGCGCTGATGACTTTGTCGTGGCGGGCGTTGGCTTCCGGGTTTAGGTGGATGCCTAGCCATTGCGCTTGCAGGCAGACGCGGCGGCGTACCTCGGCGGCGTGTTCGCCGATGCCGCCGGTAAATACCACGGCATCCAGGCCGCCGGCGGCGGCGGCGAGCGAGCCGAGTTCGCGGGCGATGCGGTAGCAGAATAGCTCGACTGCTTCATGCGCCTCTGGTTTGTCGGAAGCGAGCAGGGTGCGCATGTCCTGGCTGATGCCGGAAACGCCCAAGAGGCCGGATTCTTTGTAGAGAATGCGGGTCATGTCTTTGACCGAGAGATTTTTGCTTTCCATCAAGTGCAGGATCAGGCCAGGGTCCATGTTGCCGCAGCGGGTACCCATGACCAGACCGTCAATGGTGGAGAAGCCGAGCGTGGTGGCGACGCATTTGCGTTTCACCATGGCCGCCATGCTGGCACCGTTGCCGAGGTGACAGACGACGACGCGGCCATCGGCGCGGTGCGAGTGCTGTGGCAGGGCGCGGGCGATGTATTCGTAAGACAGGCCGTGGAAGCCGTAGCGTTTGATGCCTTCGGCGGTAAAGCTGCGCGGCAGGGCGAATTGCTGGGCGATCTCGGGTTGGCTGCGGTGAAAGGCGGTGTCGAAGCAGGCGATTTGCGGCACTTCTGGCAGCAGGGCGCGTAGCGCCTCGATGCCGGCGACGTTGTGCGGCTGGTGCAGCGGGGCGAGCGGCACGAAGCTTTCGAGGTGGCCGAGCACGGTGTTATCAATGACGATGGGTTGGGCATAACGCTCGCCGCCATGCACCACGCGGTGGCCGACGGCAATGATTTTCCAGGTGTTGTAACTGGCCATGAACCATTGCAGGAGGGCGTCAAAAGCGGCGCGGTGATTGACCTTGTCACCTTCGATAATTTGGTCGGCGACACGCTCGCCGCTGCGGTTTTTAGCGACCAGGCGGGTCGTGCTGGTGCCTAAACCATCGATCTGGCCGGAGACTTCGGCCTCGGGAGAAATCGGTGCAGCCAGCGGAAAGAGGGCGAATTTGATCGAAGAGGAGCCGGCGTTGATGGTGAGAATGCTGGGTTTCATGGGTTTTCCTTGAGACGGGCGCGTTGGGCGTGGGCGATGAGGGCGGCGATGACGCAGGATGCGGTGCGTGTTTCGGCCGTATCGGCGCGGCTGGTGAGGACGATAGGCACCTTGGTGCCGAGCACGATGCCGGCGGTGAGGGCGTTGGCCAGGTATTCGAGTTGCTTGGCAACCATGTTGCCGGATTCGAGGTCGGGGACGATAAGAATTTCTGCCTGACCGGCCACCGCGGACTGAATACCTTTGGTTTTGGCGGCGACGATGGATACCGCGTTGTCAAAGGCGAGCGGACCATCGAGCAGACCGCCTTTGATCTGGCCGCGATCGGCCATTTTGCACAGAGCGGCGGCGTGCAAGGTGGATTCGATTTTTGGGTTCACCGTTTCCACTGCCGACAAAATCGCGACCTTGGGTTCGGCGATGCCGAGCACGTGGGCAAGGTCGATGGCGTTCTGGATGATGTCCACCTTTTCTTCGAGCGTCGGTGCGATGTTGATGGCGGCGTCGGTAATCAGGAGCGGGCGGTGGTAGGTCGGCACCTGCATGACGAAAACGTGGCTGATGCGCCGATTGGTGCGCAGGCCGTTGGCGCGGGCGATGACTTCGCTCATCAGTTCGTCGGTGTGCAGGCTGCCTTTCATGAGCGCCTCGGCGTCGCCAGTTTTGACGAGTGACACGGACAGCGCCGCCGAATCATGGCTGTGCGCGGCATTGACGATGCGAATACCTGAGAGATCGAGCCCGTTTTCTTCGGCTACGGCACGAATTTTGTTTTCTGGCCCGACCAGAATGGGCTCGATGATCCCGGCCTGGAAGGCTTGCACTGGCCCTTTCAGTGATTCGGCATCGCAGGGGTGGGCGACGGCGGTGGGAATCGGCTCCAGCCCCTTGACGCGAGCGAGCAGTTCGGTAAAGCGCGCGTGCTTGTCGTCGATGCGAATCGCCGGAATATGGCCATCTTGTTGCAGACGGGTGACCTTTTCGCTGGGGGCAAGCACTTCTGCCGTGCCGTGCACCACTTCCAGCCCTTCTTGATTGACGCAAGTGCAATCGAATAACACATGCCGGTTGTGGGTGAATTTTTGTTTGACGGTGAGCGTGATTTCGATGCGATCGCCAATGCTCACCGGGCGGGTGTAGCGCAGCGATTGATCAACCAAAATAGTGCCGGGGCCGGGAAATTGCGTGGCCAGCACGGTGGAGATGAGCGAGCCGCTCCACATGCCGTGCGCAATGGCTTCGCGGAACATGCCGCTTTCGGAGTATTTGGGGTCGATGGTGGCGGGATTGATGTCGCCAGTGAGAATGGCGAAGAGCTTGACGTCTTCTGGCATCAAGGTGCGGGTGAGGCTGGCGCAATCGCCGAGCTCGATTTCGTCGAAGGTTTTGTTGGACAGATAACGGCTGTTGCTTGGACAGGCGGCGTTCATGTCGGACTCCTTGGGAAGAGGGAATAGAGGGGCGGAGAAAGGCGCTTAGGGCGTGTCAGGCAGGTTCTGCCGCAGTAGAAGTTGGGCCTGTGGTTCAGGCGCGGGCGGCGGCGCGGCGTTCAAGGGCGGCTTGGGGGGGCGGAATGTGAATGCTTAAATCGCTTTGCAGATTTTCCAGGGTGTCGATCACCCAGGAGTTGGCTTCATAGGTGAATTCGCGGGCGGCGAGCGGCGCGCCGGTACAGGCTTCGGCGTAGAGCGCAATGGCGGCGGAACGGCTGACACCGTATTCGCAGTGCACCATGAGCGAGAATGCCTCCGAGGCGTGCTGCAGTTTTTCGATGAAGGCTTTCACCCGGCGGGCGGTGGCACGATCGAACAAACCCGGCAGGGGCGGTGCGAAAGGATCGGCGGGAATGGCATCGAAAAACGACAGGCGCAGCACGTGCTCAAAAAGCGGGTCAAGCTGTGCTACCGGGGTGGTCGGGTCGGTGATCGAAATAATGGCCATGGCGGGGTCGCCTGCCAATGATTCGGCGAGTTTGCGCGAGGTATAGTAAATCTGAGTGATGCTCATGATGCGGCGCTTATTCCATGAAAACCGGATCGGAAAATACAAGGGTGCCGTCTTTGCGCATCATCAGATTGTCGGCTTTGATGAGGTCGGGCAGTGCGCCGTATTCTTCGGAAAAAACTTCCAGCGCTTTGAGCGAGTCATTGACCGTATCGGCCCAACCCATTGGTGTGCAAGTGAGGTGGTGCAGGGCGATGCGCCCCATATCCTGAGCGAGATTGCGCCACATCATGCAGGCGTCGAAATAGGCGGTGGAAATTTTGCTGGCCACTTCGGAAGCTTCACCATGGCTGGGCAGGGGGTAGAGGCGTTCAACTTCCACCAGGTAATAGGGGTAGCCCCGGCTGGAGCGGCCAAAATGCCCGTGGTCGGCGAAAACCACCGGGAAGTGCCGGCCCAGGGGGCGATCCGGTGCTGTGTAATAGGCGTGATCAGTGGGGGAGGAAAGGATTTTATAGACGCGCTCTTGACCATCGACCGGGTCGGCTTCCAGAACGATGCTGCTCTCGCCCCGGCCGATTTCCTTGCGGCCGGTCAGGAGGGGATGTTCGGGGATGGGGTCGGGTAATAAAGGTGGTGGGGTCGGGCTCATGGGCGTCTCTCTCACTGAAAATTACCGGACGGCTGCCGCAAGGGGCGGCAGCCGCAGGAAGTTTGCAGCGTGCATCAGGCGACGATGTGCGCGCCGGCGTCGACGAAAATCGTCTGGCCGGTCATGCCCGAGGAACCGTCAGTACACAGGAAGGCAGTCAGCGCGCCGACTTCTTCGATGGTTACGGTGCGCCCGAGCGGAGCTTTTTGTGCATCGTTTTCAAGCAGATTGTTGAAGTTGGCGATGCCGGATGCAGCGCGTGTCATGATCGGGCCAGGAGAAACGGCAAAAACGCGGATGCCTTGCGGGCCCAGGTCATGCGCCATATAGCGTACGGCAGATTCCAGCGCCGCTTTGATGATGCCCATGACGCCGTAGTTACGCACGACGCGTTCCGCGCCCAGGTAGGACATGGTGATCAAAGTACCCCCCTTCGACATCAGAGGTTCCAGCGCTTTCGCCATGCGCAAAAAACTGTGGCAGGAAATGTTCATGGCCGAATCGAAACCCTGTTCCGTGGCATCGACGACACGCCCGTGCAGGTCGTCGGCATTGCAGAAAGCCATGGAGTGAACGGCGAAATCAATCTGACCAAAAGCTTCGCCGCACTGGGCGACGACGTTTTCCAGGCTACCTGCTTCGGCCACGTCAAGCTTCAGGAACAGTTTGGCACCGAGCGCCTCGGCCAAGGGCTGGGTGTAGCGCGCGGTTTTGTCGTTCTGGTAGGTGATGGCAACCTCGCCGCCCAGCGCCACGATGGCTTGTGCCACGGCGTATGCGATGGATTTGTCGTTGGCGACGCCAGTGATCAGGCCTTTTTTGCCGGCCAACGGCAGGGCGGGAGAAGTCGTTTGGCTCATGGTGTTTCCTTGCATGGTGGTGTTTGTGAAGAAAAATGATGAAAAGTTGTATTGCCTTGCGATAAAGCCAAGGTTAGCACAGCCGTTGCGCTCTTATGCTGACCGAGCAAAACGTGCACGTAAAAGGCGGCTGCGCGGGCTTGAGCCATTGCAGCCGCCTTGTCGGGCGCGGATCAGCGATAGACGAGAACCGGAATTTTCGAGTGTGTGAGCACCTTGTTGGTTTCGCTCCCCAAGAGTAGCCCGGTAATGCCACGCCGGCCGTGCGAAGCCATGAAAATCAGGTCGCAGCCGGCGTCCGTGGCGGCGTTGATGATGGCTTCGTAAGGCAGGTCGCTGGTGGTGGAACGGGTGTCGCATTCGACGCCGGCTTCACGGCATTGGGCGGCGACCTTGCCTAGCACTTCAGCCGCCTGTTTTTCGGCCATTTCAGCAAAAGTGGCAGGCGTGGTGGAGTCGATCAGCGCACCTTCGCCGAAATAGGCGATGCGATATTCCGGTTTGGCGTAAAACACGGTGACGCGGGCGCCGGTTTCCTTGGCGTAATCGACAGCACGCAGGGCGGTGGTGCTGGATAACTCGGAACCATCGGTTGGGACGAGAATATGTTTAAACATGGGATAACTCCTCAAAAGACTCGCCGGCGCTCGTTTTTGCCGGATCAGGAGGATGCTACGCCAAGTTGCAAAGAAAACAAAACTGGCGCAGGCAAGCTTACGAAGAGGCTCGCAAAGCCCAGCGCCCGTCGCTGGCGCGCAACAGCGCAGGGCGCAGGAAAGATTGGAAAAGTGTCATTTTGTCATTTTGTCTAGGCAAAACAGTAGAATGCGCGGGTAGGTCCCAGAATGTTTCGCCTGAACAAGTTACACCTGCAAGGAGAAAACCATGCCGCAAAAGCCCGCTGCCGAGCACGATCCACTTGATCTGCGTACCTTGAACCCGGTAGAAAGCGCCTTGCGCACGATGAGTAATGCGCTCGATCCCTTCGGTGTGTTTTCTTCTGCGCTGCGCGCGCAGCTTGCCTGGGTCATGCATCCGGTGGAATTGTCGCGGGCGCTCAATGGCTTGAGCAGCGACCTGCTCGCTTTGCAAACCCACGTCATGCGCCGTGCTCTGGGGATGCCCTCGGAAGATGTGGTCACGCCGCATCCGGACGATGCGCGTTTTGCCGATGCTGCGTGGACCGATTCGGCGAGCTGGGACATCATCAAGGAATGGTATCTGGCGTTTACTCACCGTTTGCAGGATATGGCCTTCGAAACGCCGGGTTTGTCGGAAAAAGAGCAGCGCCGCGCGGCATTCTGGTTGCGTAAATGGTTGAATGCGGTCGCGCCGACCAATTTCTTCTGGCTTAACCCGACAGCGATCGAGCGTGCCGTGACGAGCGGCGGTGAGAGCCTGCGTCAGGGGTGGTTGAATTTTCAGCGCGACGCTAAAGCCAAAAATATCCAGATGGTTGATCCAGAAGCCTTTAGTGTCGGCAAGGATCTGGCAACGACGCCGGGCAAGGTGGTGTTTCGTAACCGCATGCTGGAATTGCTGCACTACACGCCGACTACGGAAAAAGTGCAGGCCATGCCGATTGTCATCGTCACGCCCTGGATCAACAAGTTCTACATTCTCGATTTGAATTCTCGCAAGAGCTTGGTCAAGTATCTGACGGATCAGGGTTTTTCGGTTTTTATTACGAGCTGGAAAAATCCCGATGCAACGATGCACGACGTGCGTTTCGACGATTACCTCACTGAAGGCGTCAGCGAAGTCGTGCGTGTGGCGCGTGAATTCTGCCAAGTGCCTCAGGTGCATCTGGTCGGTTACTGCATCGGCGGGACTTTGGTCAGTACCTATATGGCTTGGGCGAACAGGCGCTACGGTGAAAAAGAGATGCCGGTGGCGGATTGGACGCTGTTTACGACGCTCACCGACTTTTCCAACCCGGGTGATATCGATGTGTTCATCGACGAGGTGTGTATCGATGCGCTGGAAAAAATGATGGCCCAGCAAGGCTATCTGGACGGCGCGCAAATGGCCTCCTCCTTCCGCCTGTTGCGTTCGAACAGCTTGATTTGGCATTACTGGGTGAATAGTTATTTACTGGGCGAAGCCTTGCCGCCATTTGACGTATTGTTCTGGAACGTCGATTCGACGCGTATGCCGCAGGCGATGCACAGCTATTACCTGCGCGAAATGTATTTGCACAATAATTTGATCAAACGCGACCATCTGACGATTGCCGGTGAGCCCATCGACCTGGGGCGTATTACGCAGCCCTTGTATGCGGTGACGGCGTTTGATGACCATATCGCACCGTGGAAGCAGTGTTATCGCATCCGTAAATACGTCAATGTGGCGACGCCGGTGCGTTTCGTGTTGTCTACCTCCGGGCATATTCTGGGTATCGTCAACCCGCCAGTGAACCCGCCAAAGCGGGCCTATTGGGCGGGCGAACCCGAGCATAACGAGCATTGGGAGCGCTGGCAGGCGCGCACCGAGAAAAAACCCGGCAGCTGGTGGGCTGACTGGTGTGAATGGTTGCGTCAGCGCGGTGGGGAAATGGTGGCGGCCTATCCGGCGGCCAATCGTAAATTCCCGGCGCTTGCCGATGCCCCGGGGACTTACGTGCTGGAAAAATAAATGCGGCACAGCCCGCTGCGGCGGGCGTTTTAGCTTTGATGCCCATCAATGCTTAAGCTGGGGATGCTCCAAGATAATGGCGGCATGTAAATACCTCGTTCGAGATAGCCGCCATGAGCTTGCAACAATTTCTCCAGGAAGACCATCGCGATTGCGACGATTTGTTTGCCCTTGCTGAACAGGCCGCCGGCAGCGGCGATTTGGCTGCGGCAGCAGAAGGTTTTGGGCGTTTTCATCAGGCCGTGCTGCGCCATTTTGCGGCCGAAGAAAGTATGTTGTTTCCGGCTTTTGAAGAAGCAACCGGTATGCGCATGGGGCCGACTCAGGTAATGCGCATGGAGCACGAACAGATGCGCGGCATGATGGAGGCCGCTGCCGACGCGGTGGGCGCCGGGGATCGCGAAGCTTTTCTCGGACAGGTCGATAGCCTTTTGATCACTATGCAGCAGCACAATATGAAGGAAGAAAATGTCCTTTACCCGATGTGTGATCAGCATCTGGGCGCGGCCGTGCCGGCTTTGATCGAACGCCTGCAGGCAGCCTTGCAGGAGGCATGATGGATATTTCTGCCGAGCGCACCGTCGATGCGCGTTTCATGGAGCCACCGCAACCCTTTGTGGCGACCATGGAAATGCTCGATACCTTGCAAGCAGGCGAGGAAATGCTGCTCTTGCTCTACCGCGAGCCGCATCCTTTGTACCGTGTGCTGCAAAAAAACGGCCACAGCTGGACGAGCGAATTACGCGCTGACGGTACTTTTGCTATTCGTATTACCTGTTGATTCTGGCACTGGATGCAAGCCTTACTCGCTTTTGAGCAAGGGCCGCCGGTGGCTGCGCCGGTTCGCTTTTTTCTCACTGCGCCATTTTATCTGGTGCTGGCAGGTGTGCTCCTTGCGTTAGAAGGCGAGGGAATTTTTGCGTCACGCTGGACGCCAGCGACTTTGGCAGTCACCCATTTGCTGACCTTGGGCTTCATGCTGCAGATCATGCTCGGGGCGCTGATTCAGATTCTGCCGGTGCTGGCAGGCGCGCATCTACCGCGCCCGCGCTTGGTCGCAGGGCTTGTGCATCCTTTGTTGAATGGCGGTGTACCGGCCTTGGCGCTCGGGTTTTTGCTGGGGGATGCGCGCTGGATGTATGGCGCGGCGACCTGCCTGATCCTGGCGCTGGGTATTTTTCTGGCAGCGTCCGGCTGGGCCTTGTGGCGTGTGCGTTCGACCAGTCCTAGCATACGTGGCCTCAAAATGGCTTTGCTCGCCTTGTTGATTACCGGCGGCAGCGGCCTTTACATGCTGCTCGCTTTGGCCGGTGGCTGGCCGGTGGCGCTGGAGCGGCTGACCAATTTGCACGCGGGTTGGGGTTTGGGCGGTTGGTCGGCAATTTTGCTGGCGGCGGTCGCCTATGTCGTGGTGCCAATGTTCCAGCTCACGCCAGGCTACCCGGCGCGCCCAGCCTGGTGGTTTCCGCGCCTGGTTTTTTCTGCATTACTCCTCTGGAGCCTAGGTGTGCTTGCCGGATGGGATTGGCTGGCCGCCGATGCGCGCCTGATTTTGTCTTTGCTTGGGCTCTTTTTTGTCATTCAAACCTTGCGTTTGCAGCGTCAGCGCCGCCGGGCGCGACCGGATGCGACGTTTCGTTACTGGCAGTTCGGCCTGTACGTTTTGTTGCTGGTTCTGCTCATGGTGCTGGCGCAATCGTTGTCGCCGTCATTGGCCGAGATCGAGGGCTGGTCATTGTTGCTGGGGGGGCTGGTGCTGCTCGGCGGCTATGTCGCTTTCATCATCGGCATGTTGTACAAAATCGTGCCTTTTTTACTTTGGTTTGATTTGCAAAATCGCTCAGCCATTGGCAAACCGCCGCCGGCGATGAACCGCTTGCTCTCTGAAAACGAAAGCATGCGTCAGTTACAGCTGTTTTATCTGGCCTGTGCCGGCGTTCTGGCTGCCGGGGTGTGGCCAGCAGGCTTGGCACTGCCGGCGGGCGTGTTGCTGCTGTCGTGCGGTGCTGCTTTGTGGCTCAATGTGGGGCGTGCGTTTTGGCGTTACCGGGCATTTCGCCGCGCGGCAGTGGGGAGTGCGCGATGAATTATCTGCTCTTGAAACAGATACATATCACCTGTGTCGTGCTCTCCGGTTTGGGGTTTGCCCTGCGCTTTTTCTGGATGTTGCGCAGTTCGCCATATTTACAGGCGCGTTTGACGCGGATGATCCCGCATCTTGTTGATTCAACGTTGTTTTTTACTGCGCTCGCCATGGTTTGGATGAGCGGGCAGTATCCCTTTGTGCACAGCTGGCTGACTGCCAAGGTGCTGGCGCTACTGCTGTATATTATTTTGGGGGCAATGGCCTTGAAGCGGGGGCGAACGCGGGAACAGCGTTTTAAATTCGGCCTGCTTGCCGCCCTGACTTTCGCCTACATCGTAGGCGTGGCCTTGAGCCGGCAAGCGAGCCTGGGACTGTTTTAAGAGTCCTTAAATGACGCCTTGCGCGAGCATGGCGTCGGCTACCTTGACGAAGCCGGCGATATTGGCCCCATCGACATAGCTGACCTTGCCGCCGCCGTGGTCGCCGTAGCGCACACAGGCGTTATGGATGCTGCACATGATTTTGTGCAGGCGATCGTCCACTTCTTCCTGGGTCCAGGACAAACGCATGGCGTTCTGGCTCATTTCCAGACCGGAAGTGGCCACACCGCCGGCGTTGCTGGCTTTGCCCGGTGCGTAGAGCACGCCTTGCTGCTCGAAGAACTTGGCGGCCTCGGCCGTCGAAGGCATGTTGGCACCTTCGGCGACACAGGTGACGCCGTTTTTGACGAGCGTCTTGGCATCTTCCAGGTTGAGTTCGTTTTGCGTGGCGCAGGGCAGGGCGATATCCACCGGCACATGCCAGGGGGTCGCACCGGCAAGGAATTGCGCGCCGACGCGGCTGGCGTAATCGCTGACGCGGCCGTATTTCTCGTTCTTGATTTCCATCAGGATGGCGAGTTTTTCCGGCGTGAAACCGGCTTCGTCGATCACACAGCCGGACGAATCCGATACGGTGATCACTTTGGCACCGAGCGCCATGGCCTTTTCCACCGCGTATTGGGCGACGTTGCCGGCCCCGGAGACGCTGACGCGCATGCCATCGAAGCTCTTGTTTTTGAGCTTCAACATTTCCTGGGCGAAATAAACGGTGCCGTAGCCCGTGGCTTCCGGACGGATGAGCGAGCCGCCAAAGCTGATGCCCTTGCCGGTAAATACGCAGTCGGCACGGTTGGAAAGCTTTTTCATCATACCGGCCATGAAGCCGACTTCACGCCCGCCGACGCCAATGTCGCCCGCCGGCACGTCGGTATCGCTGCCGATGTGGCGGAACAATTCACTGACGAATGCCTGGCAGAAACGCATGACTTCACCGGGGCTGCGACCTTTTGGATCGAAATCGGAGCCGCCTTTGCCGCCGCCCATGGGCAACGTGGTCAGTGCGTTCTTGAAGGTTTGCTCGAAAGCGAGGAACTTGAGGATGGAGAGATTGACCGAAGGATGGAAACGAATCCCGCCCTTGTAAGGGCCGATGGCAGAAGAATGCTGGATTCGGTAGCCACGATTGACCTGGACTTGCCCGCGATCGTCGAGCCAAGAGACGCGGAACATGATCGTGCGCTCCGGTTCGACCAAACGGTCGAGCAGGGCGTGATCGGTGTAACGCGGGTTTTTCTCAAGGAAGGGCCAGAGGCTTTCAATGACCTCGGTGACGGCCTGCTCGAACTCGGGTTGTCCTCGGTTTCGTGTGCTAACTTGGTTGAGAAAATCTTGTAATGAGGTATAGCGCACGATGTGGTTCTCCCGAGGAAATGTCAGTGCTGCGGTGGCAGCACCGACGGACTGATCGTGGGGTGGACGACCTCCACGACGACTAAACGGCGGCTTGCGCCACCAGGAAATTCCCAGTCGATTTCATTGCCGACGGCCAGGCCGATCAACGCTGCTCCGACTGGGGCAAACACCGATACCTTCCCCTGTGCAGGATTGGCATCGGATGGATACACGATTTCAACTTCGCGCCGCACACAGGTTTCCTTCTCGGCGTAGGCGACGCGCGAACCCATGCTGGCGACGTTATCCGGCACGCTGTCATCGCTCACGATGTTGGCGCGCTCGAGTTCGTCGGCGAGCTCTACGGGTGGGCGCAGGTGCATCAGACAGAGGTAGTCTGTCTTGCCGATGATGAGGGAATTGTTGGTGGAATTATTCACGGGCATGGCGGGCGAGAAGCAATGAAGCAAGGTGTCCTTTGAAAATCGTCAAACCGGTCTATTCTACGGCCAAAAAAAACTTTGTCAAAAAAATTTTATTGTTCCAGGTCAAAAAACAGCTTTTCTCCCTTGAAGCAGAAGAGGCTTTGTGGGAAAGTTTCGCCCTGTAATGCTTGCTCTGCGGGGGCTTGTCGCCGCACGGCATCGCCGTTTTCGGCGATTTTGACGTGCTTGGTGAAAAATATTTTTTTTGGAGAACAGTGTATGCAACGTCGTGATTTTTTGAAAAAAGCCAGCCTGGGTGCGGCGGCCGGCACGGCCAGTGTGTTGGCGACACCGGCGATTGCCGACACAGAACCGGCGATCAAGTGGCGTCTGGCGTCGAGTTTTCCCAAGTCGCTGGATGTGCTTTTTCAGGGCTCGGAAGATTTTTGCGAGCGCGTGCGCCAGCTCACCAACGGTAAATTCGATATCCGCGCCTTTCCGGCCGGGGAAATCGTTCCGGGGCTGCAGGTGCTCGATGCTACGCAAACCGGTACGGTCGAAATGTGCCATACCGCGCCGTACTACTTCTTCGGCAAAAACGAGGCTTTTTGCTTTGATTGCGCCGTGCCTTTTGGTTTGACCACGCGCCAGCAAAACGCCTGGATGTATTACGGCGGTGGTATGGCGCTGATGCGCGATTTTTACGCCAATTACGGCGTGGTGAACTTTTTGGCGGGTAACACCGGCTGCCAGATGGGCGGTTGGTTCAGAAAACCGATCAATTCCCTGAATGATTTGAAAGGGCTGAAGATGCGCATCGCCGGTTTTGCTGGTCTGGTGATGAGTAACCTGGGCCTCGTGCCGCAGCAGATTGCCCCGGGTGATGTGTATGCCGCACTGGAAAAAGGCACCATCGATGCGGCCGAGATGGTCGGTCCGTCGGACGACGAAAAACTCGGGTTGCACAAGGTCGCGCCCTATTATTACTACCCGGGTTGGTGGGAGGGCAGCACGGCAACTTCCTTGTTGGTGAACAAGGGGCATTGGGAGAAACTGCCCAAAAATTACCAGCTGGCTTTCGAAACCGCTGCCGCTGAGATGAATGTGCGGGTGATGGCGCATTACGACACCAAAAACCCGCAGGCGCTGGGGCGTTTGATTAAATCCGGGGCGAAATTGTCCGGTTTTTCCAAAGAAATCATGGAAGGCTGCTTCAAATCGGCCAATGAGACGATGGAGGCCGTTGCCGGTAAAAACCCGGAATTCAAGAAAATTTACGAACCCTGGAAACGTTTTCGCAACGACCAGTTCCAATGGTTCCGCGTCGCCGAACAGGCCTATGCGCAATTTACCTTTGGCAAGCAGTTCGGCAAGAAATAAACCGCGCGCCATGCCTGCTGAGCGTCGCATCATGGGCGCTCGGCGGGTAAAAAATAAAAATATCTTTCACATCAAGTAGGAAAATCTTCGTGAAACAACTGCTTCTTTTTGCCCGCTGGGTGGATCGGATCAATGAAAATATTGGCCGGGCTGCCGCCTGGCTGGTGCTCGTTGCCGTTCTGGTCAGTACCTTGAATGCCCTGGCGCGCTACAGTCTGCATATCGGCTCCAACGCTTTTCTTGAGTTGCAGTGGTATCTCTATTCGGCGGTTTTCCTGCTCGGGGCGGCGTGGACCTTGCGTCGCAATGAACATATTCGCATCGATGTGGTGGTCGGGCGTTTTTCGCCGCGTGTGCAAGCCTGGGTCGATATCGTGGGCGGCCTGTTCTTTTTGTTGCCTTTGTGTGCCCTGATTTTGTGGGATGCCATACCTTACGCGCTGGATGCCATGCGTTCGGGCGAGGTCTCGTCCAATGCCGGTGGCTTGGTATTGTGGCCGGCCCGCCTCTTGATTCCGGTGGCTTTTGCCCTGTTGCTGGCGCAAGGATGTTCGGAAATCATCAAGCGTTTTGCTTTTTTGTCGGGCTTGATTTCGGCCAATGAATTCGAAAAGGGTGGCGCAGCGCAAGAGGCTGCTGCGGTGCCTGCCGCTGTCGTCGAACAGCACGGGAAATAAGGGGAAGACCATGCCTTTAGAATTTCTCGTGCCCATCATCGGCGATTCGCTGGCACCGATCATGTTCGGCTGCCTGGTGCTTTTTTTGCTCTCCGGTTATCCGGTGGCCTTTTCGCTGGCCGCAAACGGTCTTGTATTTGCTGTGCTCGGCATCGGCATGGGGCTGTTCAATGTCGAATTCCTGCAGGCGCTGCCCAACCGGATCTTCGGCATCATGGCCAACGACACCTTGTTGGCGATTCCGTTTTTTACCTTCATGGGCTTGATTCTTGAGCGCTCCGGCATGGCCGAGGATTTGCTCGATACCATCGGCCAGCTTTTTGGCCCGGTACGCGGCGGTTTGGCGATTGCGGTCGTGTTGGTGGGCGCGCTGCTGGCGGCGACGACTGGCGTAGTCGCGGCTTCGGTCATTTCCATGGGCTTGATTTCGCTCCCCATCATGCTGCGCTACGGCTATGACCGGCGCTTGGCGAGCGGGGTGATTGCGGCTTCTGGCACGCTGGCGCAGATCATCCCGCCGTCGCTCGTCTTGATCGTGATGGCCGATCAGGTCGGGCGTTCGGTGGGCGAAATGTATATGGGGGCGATGCTGCCCGGTCTTTTGTTGGCAGGGTTTTATGTCGGTTATGTGGTGATCGTTTCGCTGGTCAAACCCGAATACGCACCGGCCTTGCCACTTGCGGCGCGCAGCGTGACTGGCATGGCGCTCTTGATGCGCTGTCTGTTGGTCTTGGTGCCGCCGCTCTTTCTCATCTTTCTGGTGCTGGGGACGATTTTTCTCGGCATTGCCACACCGACCGAAGGTGGGGCAATGGGGGCCTCTGGTGCCTTATTGCTGGCACTTGCCAAGCGCCGACTCAGTTTCAAGCTTTTACATCAAGCGATTGATTCAACGGCAAAACTTTCTTCGTTCGTGATGTTCATCCTGATCGGCGCCACGGTTTTTGGCCTGGTGTTTCGCGGAGTCAATGGCGATCTGTGGGTCGAGCATTTGCTGACCTCCTTGCCGGGGGGGGAAATCGGTTTCCTGATTGCCGTGAACCTGATGTTCTTCGTGCTGGCTTTCTTTCTCGATTTCTTCGAGCTGGCCTTCATTCTGGTGCCGCTGGTTGCGCCGGTGGCGGAGTCTTTGGGCATCGATCTGGTGTGGTTCGGGGTCTTGCTGGCGGTGAATATGCAAACTTCTTTCATGCACCCGCCCTTTGGTTTTGCGCTCTTTTACCTGCGCTCCGTCGCGCCGGTGCGTCCTTATAAGGATGCCGTTACCGGGCGCACACTCGATCCTGTGACGACCGGGCAAATTTACTGGGGAGCGGTGCCGTTCGTACTCATTCAGCTGAGCATGGTGGCTTTGATTATCGCTTTTCCGCAGCTGGTCACGGTTGAAAAGCGCGAAGTCATGGAAGATACGCCGTTGGAAATTCAGATTCCTACGGAAGCTTCGCCCAATGAAAACATGCCTGATTTTTCCCTGCCGGCAGATGCTGACGCAGCGGAAGGCTCCAGCACGTCGGATGAAGGGCTGGACCCCGGATCTTTGAATTTTTCCACCGCCGAGCCCGGTGAAAAAAATTGAAACCAATAACGGCTCATTTTCCCTTCAACATTCCATCGAGGAGACATCATGGAACGTCGTGATTTTTTGAAAAAAGCCAGCCTGGGTACGGCAGCGGGTGCGGCAACCGTCATCGCCGCGCCGGCTATTGCGCAAAGCGAACCCAACATCAAATGGCGTCTGGCTTCTAGCTTCCCCAAAACTCTGGATGTGCTCTTTGGCGGCACGGAAGAGTTTTGTAATCGTTTGCGCGAGCTGACGGGGGGTAAGTTTGACATCCGCCCCTTCCCGGCCGGTGAAATCGTCCCCGGCCTGCAGGTGCTGGACGCCGTGCAGGCCGGTACGGTCGAGCTTTGCCATACCGCACCCTATTATTTCTTTGGCAAGAACGAAGCCTTTGCTTTCGATTGTGCCGTGCCTTTTGGCATGACGGCGCGCGCCCATAATGCCTGGATGTATTACGGCGGCGGCATGGAAGCGATGCGGGCTTTTTACGCCAATTACGGCGTGGTCAATTTCCTCGCCGGTAATACCGGTTGCCAGATGGGCGGCTGGTTCAGAAAGCCGATCAATACCGCAGCGGATCTGAAAGGTTTGAAGATGCGCATCGGCGGTTTTGCCGGCCGCGTGCTCGAGCGCCTGGGCCTGGTGCCGCAGCAGATTGCTGCCGGCGACATCTATCCTTCGCTGGAAAAAGGCACGATCGATGCGGCAGAGTGGATTGGTCCGGCGGACGACGAAAAGCTGGGTCTGAACAAGGTCGCGCCCTATTACTACTATCCGGGGTGGTGGGAGGGCAGCACGGCCTTTTCTTTCCTGGTCAACAAAACGCAGTGGGACAAGTTGCCCAAAACCTACCAGGCGGCGTTTGAAACGGCAGCGGCCGAGGCCAATGTGCGCATTTTGGCCGATTACGATGCTAAAAACCCTGCCGCCTTGGGGCGTTTGATGAAATCGGGTGCCAAGCTATCGGCCTTTTCCAAGGACATCATGGAAGGCAGCTTCAAGGCCGCCAACGAGGTCATGGAAGAAACCGCCGCGAAGAACGCCGAGTTCAAGAAAATCTACGAACCCTGGAAGCGTTTCCGTAACGATCAATTCCAATGGTTCCGGGTTGCCGAGCAGGCGTATGCGCAATTTACTTTCGGCAAGCAATTTGGCAAAAAATAAACCTGTGCCGGGGAGAACTCGGCCTTGCTTTGAACAAAAAAGCCGCTGCTGCGGCTTTTTTGTTGGGCGCGGGGGGTGATTAGACGCGCTGATTGAGCAGAGTTTTCAAGTTTGCCGCATCGAGAATACGCACATGTTTTTGTTGCACGGCGATATAGCCTTCTTCTTGAAATTTGGAAAAAGCACGCGACACCGTTTCCAGCTTGAGCCCCAGATAGCTGCCGATTTCCTCGCGCGTCATGCGCAGATAAAATTCTGTGTGCGAAAAACCACGGGCGTTGAAACGTTGTGAAAGATTGAGCAAAAAAGCCGCCAGACGTTCTTCGGCGCGCATCGTGCCGAGCAGCATCATGACGCCGTGATCGCGTACGATTTCCCGGCTCATCACTTTATGGAAGTGGCGTTGCAAGCTGTGAATTTCGCGCGACAAACTTTCCAGGCGGGCAAAGGGTATGGCGCAGATTTCGCTATCTTCGAGGGCGATGGCGTTGCAGGTGTGGTGTTCGGTGCTGATGCCGTCCAGGCCCAGCAATTCGCCGCCCATCTGGAAGCCGGTGACCTGTTCGCGGCCGTCTTCGAGCAGTACGTCGGTTTTGAAAAAACCGCTGCGGATGGCATAGATGGCGTCAAATGTATCGCCCAAGCGGTAGAGGTGCTCGCCCCGCTTGATGCGGCGGCGGGTGGAGACCAAATCATCCAGGCGTTCCAGCTCTTCCAGGCTCAAACCGAAGGGCAGGCACAATTCGCGCAGATTGCAGCTGGAACAAACCGTCTTGATGACGGTCAGTGACATGTCCTGAGTCAAAGTAAGCGCGCGGGACATGAATCATCTGCGGCGCAAGCCGTGCTGGAACAAGCAACTTTGGCTTGATCCACGTCAACCGGGAATATAATCCGCCCCCACATAATCAAGCCAGTCACTCCTTTGATACCAAATGAATTTTTCAACTGAAAATCTCGTCTTTGATCCTGAGCTTATCCGCCGCTTTGACGTTAACGGCCCGCGCTATACGTCGTATCCAACGGCCGACCGCTTCGTCGAAGCCTTTGATGCCAAGGCCGCTGAATTGTGGCTGGGCAAGCGTAATATCGGCGGTATCAGTCGACCGCTCTCATTATACTTCCACATCCCCTTCTGTAACACCATCTGCTATTACTGCGCCTGCAACAAGATCATCACCAAGGATCACGGGCGTAGTGCCAAATATCTGAAATATCTGGGCAAGGAGCTGGCGCTGCAAAGTGCCGCGCTCGAAGGTGTGGATGGTCAACACGAGGTCATTCAGCTGCATTGGGGCGGTGGCACGCCGACATTTTTGTCGCACGACGAAATGCGCCAGCTGATGGCGGAAACGCGTAAACATTTCAAGATGCTGGATGGTGGCGAATACTCGATCGAGGTCGACCCGCGCAAGGTCGACACCGCCACCGTCGCGCTTTTGGGTGAGCTCGGTTTCAACCGCATGAGTGTGGGGGTGCAGGATTTCGACGAGCGTGTGCAAGTGGCCGTCAATCGTGTGCAAAGTGAAGAAGAAACGGCCAGTGTGATCCGCGATGCCCGTGCCAACGGCTTCAAATCGATCTCGGTCGATCTCATCTATGGTTTGCCGCATCAGAGCGTCAGCGGTTTTGAGCGCACCCTGGAGCGGGTGCTGGCGATGGACCCGGATCGCCTCTCCATCTACAACTATGCGCATTTGCCCGGTCTGTTCAAACCGCAGCGCCGGATTGCCGATGCCGACCTGCCCAATCCGGAAGCGCGCCTGCAAATTCTCGCTTTGGCGATCAAGAAACTGACGGATGCCGGCTATGTTTTCATTGGCATGGATCACTTTGCCAAACCCGATGATGAACTTGCGGTGGCGCAGCGGCAGGGGCGCTTGCATCGCAATTTCCAGGGGTATTCAACCTATGCCGACTGCGACATGCTGTCTTTCGGTATTTCCTCGATCAGCAAGGTGGGGCCGACCTACTACCAGAACGTCAAGACGCTGGACGAATACTACGATCGCCTGGATGCGCCGCTGTTGCCCGTGCATCGCGGCATCGAGTTGAATGCTGACGATATTTTGCGCCGTTCCATCATTCAGGCCTTGATGTGTCATTTCGAGTTGTCGATCGAAAGCATCGAAAGCGCGCATTTGATCGATTTTCACAGTTATTTCGCGGCGGAAATCGAGGATTTACGCGAGCTGGAGCGTGGTGGTCTGCTCAAGATTGAAAAAGACTGGATCACCGTGCTGCCGCCTGGGCGCATGCTGGTGCGCGTCATTTCCATGGCGTTTGACCGCTATCTGCGGGCCGACCGGCAGCGCACGCGCTATTCCAAGGTAATTTGACCATTGCGCCTTTCGTAAGCCAGTCGTCGGCGGACTTGCCCGCAGCGGCAGGGCGTGTGTTCTCATCGGCCGGTAGCGCGGGGGCGTTTTTTTTGAATCTTTGCCGAAGCCCTGAATAGCGCCATGTCCAGCACCAGTTTTCTTGCGCTCTTCCTCGTCGGTTTGCTTGGTGGCACGCACTGTGTTGGCATGTGTGGCGGTATTGTCGGTGCCTTGTCGATGGGCGGCGGTGGTCGCTGGCGCTTGCATCTGGCCTACAACAGCGGGCGCATTCTTTCTTATGCCCTGGCCGGTGCGCTGGCGGGCGCACTGGGGGCGGCAAGCTTGGGTTTGGCCGGGCAGACCACGGCACGCGTGGTGCTTTATGTTTTTGCCAATCTGATGCTGATTGCTTTGGGTTTGTATCTGTTGGGGGCCAGCGGCGTGCTGGCGCTGACCGAAAAAGCAGGGCAGAAGTTGTGGCAACGCATCCAGCCCCTTAGTCGCCGCTTTCTGCCGGCGCGCACTGTGGTGCAGGCTTTTCCGCTGGGCTTGTTGTGGGGCTGGCTGCCCTGCGGTCTGGTCTATAGCGCACTGGCGAATGCTTTGTCGGCAGGTTCGGCGTGGCGCGGGGCAGGCCTGATGTTGGCTTTCGGCTTGGGGACCTTGCCGAATCTGTTGTTGGCCGGAATTGTGCTGGCTCGCTTCAATCAATTCGTCAAAAAAGCCTGGGTGCGCCGTGTTTCCGGGATAGCGGTGCTAGGTTTTGGTGTCTACGGCCTCTACGGCGTACGCTATTTGCTGTCTGTTGGCGCAAGTTGAGCGCGTACCGGGTAAAATAAGAAATTACTTATTTTGCGTCTGGGCACCGGAAATCTGCCCCAAGGTGTTATCAAGAGGCTCTCCAATGAAGGAAAACACGAGCGACAGCGCGGAAAGCGTCATCGAATTTGCTATTGGCGGCATGACCTGTGCCGCCTGTTCGACACGCCTGGAAAAGGTTTTGAATCGGCAACCGGGGATGCAGGCGAACGTCAATTTGGCGGCCGAGCGGGCGCGCGTGCGTTTGCAAGGTGTGACGGCGGAGGCGGTGATTGCAGCGGTTGCCAAGGCGGGTTTTAGTGCCAGCATCGTCGATGCCGACACGCGTGAGCGGGAAAAGGAAGAAAAAGCGCGAGTTTATCAGCGTGAATTGCGCCATTTCTGGATTGCTGTGGCGCTGACCCTGCCCTTGGTGGGGCAAATGGCCTTCATGTTCGGCGAGGCAGGCCATAGCGCCGAATTGCCGCGCTGGTTGCAGTTTGTGCTGGCGACGCCGGTGCAATTCTGGATCGGCGCACGTTTTTACGACGGTGCCTGGAAGTCTTTACGCGGCGGCGGGGCCAACATGGATGTGCTGGTGGTGTTGGGCACCAGTATGGCCTGGATTTTTTCTACGGTAGTGACCTTCTTTGCTCTGGAGCAGCATGTTTATTTCGAGGGCGCAGCGGCGGTCATTACCCTCGTTTTGCTCGGAAAATTACTGGAAGCCCGCGCCAAGGCGCGCACTTCGGCGGCGATTGAATCGCTGATTCGTCTGCGCCCGAAAACAGCGCGCATTGAGCGAGACGGCACCTGGACGGATGTGCCGGTAGAAAGCCTGATGCCTGGCGACATATTTTTGGTGCGCCCGGGTGAAAGCGTGCCGGTCGATGGCGAGGTGGTGGAAGGTGATTCCAGCGTTGACGAAGCCATGCTGACCGGGGAGAGCATGCCGGTTGGCAAGCGAGCCGGCGACAAGATTTTTGCGGCAACCGCCAATGGCAATGGCAGCCTGCGCTGCCGTGCTACCGGTGTGGGCGAAGATACCTTGCTCGCCGGCATTATCCGCATGGTGGGCGAAGCGCAAGGTTCGAAAGCGCCGGTGCAGCGTCTGGCCGATAAAATTTCCGGCATATTCGTGCCAGTGGTTTGCCTGATTGCCTTGGCCACCTTGCTCGGCTGGTGGTGGTGGGGTGGCAACTTTGCCACGGCCTTGATCAATGCGGTGGCGGTGCTGGTGATCGCCTGCCCTTGCGCCTTGGGGCTGGCGACGCCGACGGCGATCATGGTGGGCACCGGGCAGGGCGCGCGCGCCGGGATTCTGGTGCGTAATGCACAAGCCCTCGAACGGGCCGAAAAAATCAGAGTTCTGGCGCTCGATAAAACCGGCACGCTGACCGAGGGCGCGCCGCGTCTGGTCGATATCGTGCCGGTGGCGGGAACGGGGTGTACGGTGGACGAGTCGCTGCGCTTGGCGGCAGCGCTCGAGCAACACTCCGAACATCCTTTGGCGCGCGCCGTAGTCGCTGCCTGGCGCACCCAGACGGGCGGCGAATTACCCCCGGTTGCGCAATTTGCAGCGCTCACCGGGCAAGGCATCAGCGGCCAAATCGATGGACGGGATTTTCGTCTGGGTTCGCCGGTCTGGCTGAATTTGGTTGACGAAACGGCGATTCTCGATTTGCAAAAACAGGGCAAAACCGTCGTCGTACTGGCACAAAGCGATGCGGCGGGCGTGTTTTTGCCCCGCGCTTACCTGGCGATTGCCGATACCTTGCGCGCAAGCTCCAGGGCGGCTGTGCAGCGTTTGCATCAGCGCGGTATCAGGGTCGTCATGCTGACTGGCGACAATGCGGCAACGGCGGCGGTCATTGCCCAGGAAGCGGGTATCGATGACTATCGCGCCAACATTCTTCCCGGCGACAAGGCGGCGGCCATCGCTGCCTTGAAGGCCGGCGGTGAGGTGGTGGCCATGGTCGGCGACGGGATTAACGATGCCCCGGCGCTGGCGGCAGCGGATGTCAGTTTTGCCATTGGCGCGGGCTCCGATGCGGCGATCGAGGCGGCTGACTTGACCTTGATCCGCAATGATTTGATGGGCGTAGCGGATGCGATTTCTTTGTCCGCCGCCACGCTGGGCAAAATTCGCCAGAATCTCTTCTTTGCCTTCATCTACAATGTGATCGGTATTCCGCTGGCGGCGTCCGGTTTGCTCAATCCTGTATTTGCCGGGGCCGCCATGGCCATGAGTTCGGTGTCGGTGGTGACGAGTTCGCTGTTGTTGCGCCGCTGGCGGCCGGGAAAATAAATTTTTGAGGGTGGCGTATGGAAACGACGGAAATCAAGATCGACGGCATGAGCTGCCAGGGTTGCGTCAACAATATCCGTGGCGTGCTGGAAGCCTTGCCTGGCGTCTGTAGCGCTGAAGTTTCTTTGGCGGGGGCGTGCGCAAAAGTGGGTTTTGATGCGGCGAAAGTCGATCGGGCAGCGCTTTGTGCGGCAATCGAAGATGCCGGGTTTGACGCGGCTTGAGTTGAACGACTTGCTCTTTGCTACTGATGCGCGAGTCTGCTAAACCCTCGGACGTCTATTGGCTCGAAGCCCGTTTACCGGGCACAGCCGAAGAATTTGCGCGCTTCATGAAGGTGTTGCGCTGTTTTTCTATGCTGGTCAGCGTGCAGGAGCGGCAGGCCAGCGAAACCAATCCCGGTACATTGATCCTTTGCTGCCGTGCGCAGGGCTGGATCGAAATTCTCGCTGTTTTGCTGCAGGCAGGTTGTGTCGATGTCCGCAGATGTGATGCGCGCCATAATCTGGATTGAAGCGCTTGGCGCGGAGCCGCTCAAATGCACGCCTGAGCGCACGTCTAAACACACGTTTAAACGCACACCCAGGCGCAATTGGAAACTTTAAGCGGTTGAAGCAGCGCCTGGTTGGCGCAGTGTAGATCAGGCCGCGCGGCGAACGGCGTTACCCGGTTTGGCCGAGGTGCCGTGTGCTTCTTTCAAACAGTCGTGGGCGCAAGAGGCGCAGCGGCCGCAGTCGCGGGTGACGCCGAGGTCGCGGCGCAGGTCTTTCAGGTTGCGCGCGCCGCTCTGGGCCGCTTCCCGAATTTGCCGATCCGTTACGGCATGGCAGACGCAGATGTACATGGCCAACCTCATTTGATGTTAATGCGAACGGTTCGTATTATTCATCCAAATGAGAATCGGTGTCAATAGCGTTTATGCAATATTTTCTGCGGGCCTGTCAATTAGAGAAGCTGGAAGGCAAAAATCGCCACCAGGGTGGGCGGCAAGGCTGAGACGAAAAGGCCGAGCGGATTCACTGCGCCGTCGTTGAAATGGCGGCGCAGGATGGAAAAACCTGCCGGGTTGGGCGCGTTGGCGATGACGGTAAGGCCGCCGCCCGTCACTGCGCCAGCGACCAGTGCATATTTGAAGTCGGCCGAGAGACCGGATACCAAGGAGCCGAGATAGGTCAGGGCGGCGTTATCGGTAATCGCCGTAAGTGCAGTGGCCCCGAAATACACCGTCGTTGCATCCATGTTTTCCAGGAGCGGCTGCAGCCACCAGGCCTGTTGTCCGCCCAGCACCACCAGGCCGGCGAGGAAGAAAGCGACCAGCAAACCTTCGCGCAGAATCAGGCGTTCCTGAAAATTTGGGTAGGCCGAGGCAATCCCCATGAAGAATAGAAAGATGCCGACAAAAATCGGCGGATGATGGGCAAAAACCACCACGATCAACAAGAGCAAGAGATGCAGAAAGGTGACGAAAGTGGGGATTTTTTCAATGCTTTCTGTCTCGCCATCGGGCAGTTTGCGCAGCTCGTTTTGAAAGAGCAGGGTGACGATGGTGGCGTTGATGACGGTGGCGGTGGCCGCTTTCCAACCAAAATGGCTGAGCATGAACCAGCTGTCCCATTGCCAGGTATGGGCCACCATGAGCACGGGCGGCGCGGCAAAACTCGTCAGCGTGCCGCCGATCGAGATATTGACGAACAGGGTGCCGAGCGTGCCGTACATCAATTTGCGTGAGACATTGTGCTGGTAGAAACGGTCGCGCAGCAAAAGCGCCGCCAGCGTCATGGCGGCCGGTTCGGTGATTAGGGAACCCAAAAGCGGCACCACCGCCAAAATGGTGAAATAAGTCGATACCGCCCCCGGTAGCGGAGCATAGCGGGCGATCATGTCGACCAAGGCTGTGGTGACGCGCAGCACCGGCTTGCTGGCGGCAATCACCATGATGACGAAAACAAAAAGCGGTTCGGTGTAGTTGCGACTGTCCAGATAATCCACTGCAAAATCGCGCCCTTCGAGCAGCATCATGGCAATCACCAGTATGGTCGCCCAGATGCCGAACACCACTTCTACCTCGCCCAGCAAATGCCACAGTCCAGAATGTGCCGGCCGACGATGGGCGAGTTGCTCGAAATATTTGGTCGAAAAGGTGTGAATGATGGCAATGGCGAAAAGCGCCGCGCCAACCATTTGAATGATGTTGGGAGACATGCGAAGGCCATGGGCTGCGGTGAAAACCCGATTTTACGCGATTTGTCTGGTGCTTCCTGTTGTGGAAAGTGCTTAGAAGAAAGTGTCAGGCGGCGCGTTTTACTGGCGCACCGGATGCTTCAGTAATTTGCGCTGCAGGGTGCGGCGGTGCATTTTGAGGGCGCGGGCGGTGGCGGAGATATTGCCCTCGTGTTCGCTCAGGACGCGCTGGATGTGTTCCCATTCGAGGCGTTCCACTGAAAACGGTGCGTCGGGAGGCGGGGCGTCGGCGGGCTGTGGTGTGTCGACAAAGGCGGTGAGAATGGCCTCCAGATCGATCGGTTTGGTGAAATATTGCGTGGCCCCGCGTTTGATTGCTTCGACGGCGGTGGCAATGCTGCCGTAGCCAGTGAGAATCACGATGCGGCATTCTTCGTTGGCGGCGAGCAGTTGCGGGATGAGGTTGAGTCCGGAGTTGCCCGCAAGATTCAAGTCGAGAATGACCTGTTGCGGGTGCAGCGTTTCGATCAGCGGCTCGGCACTCTCGATGCTGTCGGCCCCCAGCGCATCGAAACCCCGGCGTTTCAAGGTGCGCACCAAAATGGCATTGAAGGTGGGGTCGTCGTCGATGACCAGGATGGGCGGTTTGGGCTGGATCGTCATGGTTGCGGAGAGGCCGGGAGCGGGGCGTGGGCAAGACGTGGCAGTTCGATGCGGGCTGTTGCACCACCGCCTTCGCGTTGGCGAAGCAGCAATCTGCCGCCCAGCTGGTTGATGGCGGAACAGGTCAGCAAAAGTCCGATGCCGCAGCCCTCGGTGTGGGCAGGTAGGGCGTGGCGGCCGCACAGGTCGAGTACCTCTGGCGGAAAACCTGGGCCACGGTCGAGCACTTCGATGATGAGGTGCGCGGCGTCCCAGCTCAGGCGAATTTCGATGCTGTTGATGTCGCTCTCCGCACTGGCCCGGGCGGCGTTGTTGAGCAGATTCAAGAGCGCTTGCGCCAGGCGTGGATCTGCGGCGAGCAGCGGGGCCGGACCCAGGCTTGCGATGTTGAGCTGGCTGTTGGCTTGCGGGCGCAGACTGTGCCAGTGCTGGCGCAGCTGATTGAGCCAGCGGTCGGCCGCGAGGCGTTCGATATTTTCCAGGCGCTCGGCACCGGCGCGGCGCGATAGGGTGCTGATGATGCTTTTACATTGGGCGATTTGTTGTTGCAGCAGCACGGCGTCTTCGCGTGTTTCGGCGGGCAGGCGGGTGTCTTCGGTGAACTCGCCGACGAGCAGTGCCATGGTGGCCAGCGGCGTACCCAATTCGTGTGCCGCACCGGCGGCCAGGGTGCCGATCGCGGTGACCCGTTCCGCACGCAGCGCCTGCTCGCGGGCGGCGGCAAGTTCGGCGTCGCGCAGCCGGATGCGCTGGCTCATGCGCAGCACGATCCAGCCGATCAAGCCGGCCGACACGACGAAGGTCAGCCACATGCCGATCAAATGCAGCTGGGTGGCGCGCGCCACATCGGCAATCGGCAGGGGAAGATAGAACAACATGAGTAAGGAATAGGCGCTGACGGCGGCGGCAGTAACGGCGATGACCTGTCGCCCGGGGAGTGCCAAAGCAGCAAAGGCGACGGGGGGTAAGAGTAATGAAATCAATGGGTTGGTTGCGCCGCCGCTTAAGTAAATCACGGCGCTCAAGGTGGCAAGATCGAACAAGATCTGGCTGCACAATGCGTTGGCGCTGGCATGTTCTAAGGTGCTGGCGGAGGCTGGTTTTTTGCTCTGTAAGTGGGCCAGGAGCGTCACTCCGGCGGCGAGAAAAAGCACGCTCAAAAGATAGGTTTGCGGTAGCGTAATTGACAGCAGGGCGGGGGCGATCATCACGCAGAGGGCGAGCAGGGCGAGCGTGACCACGCGCACGGCGCGCAGGCGGGCGAGATGCGGGGCAAATTCCTGAGAAGGAAGCGTGGCAAAAGACATGCGCTGATTATCGGTGATTTGTCGCGCCAGAACAGCTGCCGGGGATGTTTGCGAGCTGCGACAGATTGTCGCGGGCTTGCCTTGCGCTGTGTCGATAGGTGGTGTTTTTTTCTGAAAAAACGGAATTAATCTCTGTTGTATTCTGTTTGTTCCGAAGTGTTGCCTGCGGATAATGCCGGTTTTCTGAGCGTACTGACGAGACAGCGGGAGTTTTTATGCAAGACAAACAAATTCAGGCCATTTTGGCGATCGCCATTCACGCCGCGTTTGCCGATGGAGAAAAGGACGAGCGTGAACGCGAAGCGCTGCGGCGGGTGGCGGAAAATCTGGCGGGCGAGGAGGGCGCGCCCGATCTCACCCGGCTGTACCAGGATGTTTTGCTCAAGCGCGCCTCTTTGGCTGCGGCAACCGGCGTTTTAGAGGACATCGGAGCGCGTCAATTTGCCTACGAAGTGGCCTTGGGTGTTTGCGAGGCCGACGGCCGTCTCGTCGAGTCTGAGCGCGTTTTTCTGGCGCAGTTACGCGATTTGCTGGCGCTCTCGGGAGAAACGAGTGCGCGTATCGAAGCAGATTCGACGCCATCGCTGGCGGCACTGGACCATGGCGTTTCGCCGCTTGCGACAGCTGGCGCAGCGGCGGCGGCTGGTGTCGGGGTTGCCGCCGAAGCGAGTTCGGCCTGGGGGGCGTCTGGGGAAAATTCTGCCGTCAGCACGGCAGAGCAGGATAAAAATATTCTCAATATGGCGCTGATTTGCGGCGCGCTGGAGTTATTGCCGCAGTCCTGGGCCTCGATGGCGATCATTCCGCTGCAGATCAAGCTTGTCTATAACATCGGCAAGGCGCACGGTGTGGCGCTCGATCAGGGGCATATCAAGGAGTTCATAGCCGCCGCCGGGGTGGGGATGACTTCGCAATATCTCGAACAATTCGGGCGCAAACTTTTGGGCGGTTTGCTTGGCAAGGCAGCCGGTAAAACCTTCGGCAAGCTGGGCAGCACCGCCACGGGCATGGCATTTTCCTTTGCCACGACCTACGCCTTGGGGCAAGTGGCGCAGCGTTATTACGCCGGCGGGCGGGTAATGAGCAGCGCGGTATTGCGCGACAGTTTCCAGGGTTTGCTCGGTCCGGCGAAACAGCTGCAGGCGCAGTATTTACCGCAGATCGAGCAAAAGGCTGCAACGCTCGATGCGGGCCAGATCACCGCTTTGTTGCGCGCTTAAATGGATTGCGTGCGATGACAGCGACGCTCGATAGCTTTGCCACCGGCACGATGTGGGCCGGTTTCATCGTTTTTGTGCTGGCCATGCTGGCGCTTGATTTATTCGTTTTTGGCGGGCGGCGCGCGCATCGCGTGCCGGTGCGCGAGGCGCTGGCCTGGGTGCTGACTTGGGCGGCGCTGGCGCTGGCCTTTGCCGGGCTGCTCTGGTGGTATCTGAACGACACCCAGGGAGCCGAGGTTGCGCGCACCAAGAGTCTGGAGTTTCTGGCGGGTTATCTGATCGAGCAGTCGTTGTCGGTCGATAACATGTTCGTTTTCGTGATGATTTTTGGCTATTTCGCGGTGCCGCCGGAAATGCAGCGGCGTGTGCTGCTTTACGGCGTGCTCGGGGCGATTGTCATGCGTGCCGGGATGATTCTGGCCGGGGTCTGGCTGGTGCAGCAGTTTTCCTGGATTTTGTACCTGTTCGGCGCTTTTCTCGTGGTGACCGGGGTGAAAATGCTGATTTTTGCCGAAGCCGAACCGGATCTCGAACAAAACCCACTGCTACGCTGGTTGCGCGGGCATCTACGCATCACGCCGCAATTTCAGGGCGAGCGCTTTTTTGTGCGTAAAGAGGGTTTGCTTTGGGCGACGCCGATGTTTCTCGTTTTGCTCCTGATCGAAGCCAGCGATGTGGTGTTCGCAGTGGATAGCATTCCGGCGATTTTTGCGGTGACGACGGATCCTTTTATCGTTTTTACCTCGAATATTTTTGCCATCATGGGGCTGCGCGCCCTGTACTTCCTGCTGGCCGACATGGCCGAGCGTTTTCATCTGCTCAAATATGGCTTGTCGCTGGTGCTGATCTTCATCGGCGGAAAAATGCTCGCCATGCCTTGGTTTCATTTGCCGGTACAGTGGTCCTTGTCGGTGGTGGCCAGCATCATCCTGGTTTCTGTGGTGGCCAGTCTGCGCTTGTCGCGTCAGGCCCTTACGCCAAGCGAGAAAAATCATGAACACTGAATTTGTCAAAGGGCAGCCGGCAGAAAAAGCGTGGGTCGATGGTTTTTGCGTGCAGCAATGCGCGCGTGATGCCGATGGGCGCCTGGTTTCCCTGGTTTTGGCGGCAAGGCAGGACGCTACTTCCCAGGCCGAGAGCTGGTTGCTTGCTGTCGATCGTTCCGCCCATGCCTTGCGTGCGGCGCAAGCCGTTTTGCATCTGGCGCAAGCGACGCAAGCCAAGCTGGTGCCGCAGTTGATCAATGTACAACCCTGGTTATCGCGCGAGGCGGCTGAAGAAACTTTGGCGCAGCGGGCGCTGGACGATAGCGCTGCAGTGCGTGCCTTGTTTACGCAGGCGGGTTACTCCTGGTGTTTGCATGTGCGTATGGGCGAGCCGGCGCAAGCCATTCTCGCCGCGCTGGCTGATTTGCCGGTGGCGGGGGTGGTACTCGGGCGGCGCGGCTTGAACGCGGCACAAAGCCTGTTGCTGGGTTCGGTGACGCAAAAAGTTTTGCAACAGGCGCAGCGGCCGGTGTTGGTCGTGCCGTGAAAATTTGCCCCAAGCCGCGTTCGCAGCGATGAATTTTTACTGATTTTTTGGAGTGTTTTTGATGGCTGGAGCCAGTTTGTTGACTCTGCTCGACGATATTGCCGCCGTGCTTGATGATGTGGCGGTGATGACCAAGGTGGCAGCGAAAAAAAGCGCTGCCGTAGCCGATGATGTGAGCGCCATGACCAAGGTCGCCACGCGCAAAACCGCAGGAGTCCTGGGAGACGATCTGGCGCTGAACGCGCAACAGGTTACCGGGGTACGCGCTGAGCGTGAGTTGCCGGTGGTGTGGGCGGTGGCCAAGGGTTCCTTGATGAACAAGGTGATTCTGGTGCCGGCTGCGCTGGCCATCAGCCTTTTTCTGCCCTGGTTGATTACGCCGCTTTTGATGGTAGGGGGGGCATTTTTGTGTTTTGAGGGGGTGGAAAAGTTAGCCCACAAATTTTTGCCTCAGGCGCACGCCCCAGAACAAGTGAGCGAGAATGGAAGCGCACCGCAAGATCCCGTTGCCTTGGAGCAGGAAAAAATCAAGGGGGCGGTGCGTACCGATTTCATTCTTTCTGCAGAAATCATCGTCATTGCCTTGGGGACGGTTGCCAGCGCGCCGTTACTGCAACAGGTTGCCGTGCTGGTGGGGATTGCGCTGTTGATGACGGTGGGGGTGTATGGCCTGGTCGCCGGCATCGTGAAACTGGATGATCTGGGGCTGTGGCTGAATCAGAAAAAAAGCGCCCTGCTGCAAGTCTGGGGGCGTGCGCTGTTGGTTGCCACGCCGTGGCTGATGCGCTTTCTCTCGGTGGCCGGCACGGCCGCCATGTTCCTGGTGGGCGGCGGCATTTTGGTGCATGGCGTGCCATTTTTGCATCACGCCGTCGAGGCCGCGGGTGCGGCTGTGGCGGTAGGTGACTTGGCCGGGCTGTGGCAGGCGCTGATGGTCAATGGTCTAAACGGGGTGCTTGGAATTTTTGCCGGTGTTTTGGTGTTGGGGGCGGTGCAGCTATTTGCAAAATTGCGGCCTGTTGCGGCGTAAGCAAATAGAAAGGCTATTTGCCCTGAGCACGCCAATTATTTTGACGGGCGCAGGGCAAATTCAAAGCGGGGGAAACTCTATCCTGCCTTGGCTCAGTCTTGCGCCGCAGCCGTTGCGCCGGCCTCCCCACTTTCCGGCACATAGACCATGGAGCCGTCTTTCATGCGGTAGGCAACACCGGCTTTTTCGCCATCGCCGCTGCCGACTTCGCCGCTGGCTTTGTATTTCTCGATTTTTTCGCCCTTTTTGATCATCACTTCCATGGTCGGTTTGCCGGGGTCGGTGATGACGGTGATGTCTTGTTTGTTGAATGGGTTGATCATCGGATTTTGCGCCACGGTGATGAGCAGGGCGGCGATGATGACGAGAAAGATGTCGATCAGATTGACCACCGAGAGGATGGGATCTTCGGTTTCCGGTTCGTGTAAAAGTTTCAGGCTCATGCGGCGACTCCGCGCAGGGATTGAATTTCCAGCAGTTCTTCGGCCAGCCAGCGGCGGCGCACGTTGACCACCCAGTAGGTGATGGAGGCGGCAATCAGGGCCAGGATGACGGCCGAGAACGCAATGGTCAGATTGTTGGAAACTTCTGCGAGATTACCGTCGGAGAGCGATTTCAGGGCCGGTCCCATGGGGATCATGGTGGCGACGAGGCCGAGCATGGGGGTGACGCGGCTGGCGATGCGCGGGTTTTCCAGCACTTTGTGCGCAAAAACGTCGAGCTCATCGTCAGAAAGCGTTGGCCGCTGGCGAAAATGTGCAAGCAAGGGGCGGCCTTTGCCGCTTTTGCGGCGCAGTGCGAGCACGAGAAATTCGCCCAAGACCCAGAAAGCGTAGAGAAAAAGTCCGGCGATCAAGGCCAGGGTGGGCATGAGAAAGATCTGCGAGATCTGGTACATGGTGAGTTCGACGAGGTGCGACATAAAAGCTCCGTTGTGTGTTGTCAGGGTGTGAATCGGTAAAGAAAAAATGGCTTACCACTTGCCTTCGAGCGAAAGCAGGAGGGTGCGCTGGCCGCGTTCGTTGCTGGCCAAGCGCCAGTCTTCGCTGCCGGCGTAGAAATTCGCCAGACGTTGCGTATCGGCGCGTAAGAGGTTTTGCGCGTCCAGGCGCAGGTTCAGTTGCGGCGTCAGGCGGCGGGTGAGGTAAAGGTCGAGCAGTTCCCGGCGTTTTTGTCTGCTGGCGGTTTCGCCCGGAATGTCGGTGCGGTTGCGCCCGTGCAGGGTGAGGTGGAAACCGGCGCTCATCTGCCAGGCGGGCAGCGCCTGATCGAGGCCCAGCGACCATTGGTAGCGCGGCAGTTCGCGGGCGTCGCGCTGGCGGTTCAGGCGCTTGTCGTCCACACGGGCGCGCGGCAGGGTCAGGTGGCTGCGTAGCGCCGCGCCTTTCCAGCCCAGCGCATCGGTTTTCAGCTTGGCGTCGAGCTCCAGCCCCCAGTGGCGGGCGCTGCCTTCGTTATAGGGGCGCTCGACCCAGCGCGCGCCTTCGAGTTGCGTGCGCCGTTCGATGAAATCCTGGGTGCGGCGCAGATAGACGTTCGCGCCGACGGTGCCGAGTTCCTTGGGTAGGCGTTTTTCCAGCGAGGCTTCCCAGTTCACATTGCGCTCGGCTTTCAAGCCGCCGTTGCCGGCGCGGTCGGGTTCGAGCGGGCTATTGCCAACTGCAGCCGTGGTGGCCAGCACGGTGAGACCGGAAATCTCGTCGAGTTTGGGGGCTTTGAGACCGGCCCCGATCGAGGAGCGCAAAATGAGATCGGACGCCAGTTCATAGCGGGCGGCGAGCGAGGGGGCAAGCTGGCTGGCGTTCTGCGAGCGGCCGTCGGCTTTGAGTGCGATGTGCTCAAAGCGCAGCCCTCCGGTCAGGGTCAGCGTGTCGCTGACCGGCGCTTCATGTTGCAGCCAGGCCGTCCATTGTTTCGATGTGGCCTCGTGGTCGCCGCGCCAGGCGGTGCTGCCGCTGATGCGCTGGGTTTCTTCGCGCTGGAGCCAGCTTTGCTCCAGGCCGAGGGAGAGTAGCCCCAAGCCAAGGCCGCGATCTAGGCGCACGGCGGATGACACTTCGTTCTCGTCGCGGCGCAGGCGCTCGTTGTGGGCGGCGCTCGTGGCACCGGCGGCATTGTGCCAGCGGCGCTCGGTGTCGCTGTGGCGCTGGCCGTCGAGCACGGCGATACGGCCCGAGAGCTTGCCGCTGTCGAGTTTTTTCTCGCCCTCGGCGCGCAGGCGTAGCAGGGTGATGCGGCTGTCTTCGTCTTCGCGCCGCCCGCCGTCGGCGGCAAGGCCGGTGCCGGCAGCCGGGTTGGCGTAGGCAGCACGCCGGGCGCGCGTCGTGCGCTCGCCTGCGTTGTGGTAAATGCTCGGCCACAGGGTGAAGCTGCCGGTTGCGCCGCGCCAGGTGAGGCGCGGGGCGAGGATGAATTCGTTGAGCGTGTAGGCACCGCGCTCGCGCTCGCTGTGCCACTGGTCGCGCACACCGGCATTGGCGTGCTGGCGCTCGAGTTTTTTGTCGGTAGGCAGGCCGTGGCGGTTGATCGAGAGCGGCAGGCTCCAGGAAAAATCTTTGTCGCCGCCGCCTAAACTGGCCGAAAACTGGCCGTTGGCCTCGTCGCCGCGCGTGCCGGCGGCCAGGCGCAGGGTGGTGGACGGGGCGTTCGG
>NZ_JBLJBW010000030.1:0-34874 GCF_047638095.1 Azonexus sp. | reverse complement strand
TAGGCGGGCAGCGCGAGTTGCGCGCCGATCAGGTGCTGCGCCTGCTTTTCGTGCGCCGAGAAGGCGGTGAACAGGAAATCGGCATCCGAATGCTCGAAGTTGTAGGCTGACTGCTCGACTTCGTTCTGATGATAGACGTCGCCGTAGGTCAGCCCGTCGGTCCACACCAGGTCATAGACGTTCTCGACGCCTTGCAGGTACATGGCGAGGCGCTCGATACCATAGGTGATTTCGCCGGTGATCGGCTTGCAGTCGATGCCGCCAACCTGCTGGAAATAGGTGAATTGCGTCACTTCCATGCCGTTCATCCAGACTTCCCAACCGAGGCCCCAGGCGCCCAGGGTGGGGTTTTCCCAGTCGTCCTCGACGAAACGCACGTCGTTTTTCTTCAAATCGAAACCAAGCGCCGCCAGCGAGCCGAGGTAGAGGTCAAGAATGTTGTCCGGCGCGGGTTTCAGCACCACTTGATACTGATAGTAGTGCTGCATGCGGTTCGGGTTCTCCCCATAGCGACCATCCTTGGGCCGGCGCGACGGCTGCACATAAGCCGCTTTCCACGGCTCCGGGCCGATGGCGCGCAGGAAGGTGGCGGTGTGGCTGGTGCCGGCACCGACTTCCATGTCGTACGGCTGGAGCAAGGCGCAGCCCTGGTCGGCCCAGTATTGTTGCAGGCGCAGGATGATTTCCTGAAAACTCGGTTTGTGCGGGGTAGTCATGAGCAGCGGCGCGCGGTCGGCGCGAAAAAGCGGAAACCCCCGATTCTACTTTCTTTCCGGGTTTTGGTCAGGAACTGGCAATGGGGGCTGGTGCCACGGGGCGGATACTTGTCAGTTTGGGTATGCGTTTTACTTGGCGTTCCCGGATTCGCCGCTGCGTTGCTGACCTGATTGCGTCAACCGCTGGTGGTTTGGCCTGGTCGAGTCGTCGGGAAGGAGCAAGCAAAGGTGAACACTATTCGTTACGGACGGTTTATTGACTTCTTTAAATAAATCAATAGAATGCGCCGTTTGCTGCAGTGCAGCACCGGATTTTTGGCGCATCGATAAACGATATGCACGCGCCGCCCGGCGGGGATTCCTGCCTGTTTTCATCGACTGAAAACCCCGGTGCCGTACCGACTTAAACCATTGCCGGCGGGTGTTTTTTGCTGGTGATCCAGTTAAGGAGGATGGATGTTTTCTTCTCAAATTACTTCAGGTTTAGCTTCGCCCGCCGTATTGCGGGTCTTTGAGATTTTGTCCCTTGCCGTGAGCAAGAGTTTGATGGTGGCCGGGGCGATTTTCGTTCTTGGTCTGGCCGGCACCTATCAGGGGCATTCCGGTTTTATCGATGGGGTGCGGGCGATGTTTCCGGCCACGGCGCAAGCCGATGAAACCGGGGCAGGTACGCCGATGGGGGCACATACGGATGTGCTCGATACCGCGGACAGTGCCGCCGCGGACGAGGGGCAGCGTTTATTGCCCAGCATGCGCCAGGCGCTGGCTTCAGTGGCCAAGCGTTACCGGGTGTCGAATGAAGTTTTGGTACCAATTTTTCTCGCCGCGCAAGACAGTGGGCGTGAGTTGGGGCTTGATCCTTTGTTGATCATTGCGGTGATCGGCGTGGAATCTGGTTTTAATCCATTTTCACAAAGCGTGGTCGGCGCGCAGGGTTTGATGCAGGTGATGCCGCGCTTTCATAGCGACAAATTGCCGGAAGATGCAGGGGCTTTGCCCTTTTTCGATCCGATTACCAATGTCCAGATCGGTGCCCGCATCCTGCGCGAATCGATTGCCCGTAACGGCGGCCTGGTGCCGGGTTTGCAGCAGTTTGGTGGAGCCATCAACGATGTTGAACAACGCTATTCGAGCAAGGTGATGCTCGAGCGTCAGCGTCTGGAAGCAGCAGTGCAGCCGCTGAAGCGCCGCGCCTGAGGGACAAAGTAGCATGGTTGTCAGCATTCGTTAGCTTTTATGCGGGAGTGGCGCGTCATGGTGAAATAAAAAAACCGGCTGTTTTTTATAGAGCCGGTTTTTTCTTGGAATGCGTCCAGAGCGCTTGGGCGGACGCGCTGTTTCAATAGGTTTAATCTGCTACATAAGCGTCGTTGTGATCACGTTCTGCAATTAACAGGCAGCGGATATTTTCACGGCCGACCTCATCAATGACCATGCGTCGCGCATCTTCCATGTCGTTGGCGTTGCGGACGTAAAACAGCTGCGTTTGGTTATCTTTGAAACGCGCTCCGGCGAAGTATTCCACTTTCTTGCGCGGCGTATTTTTTAATCTTTTCTTCGGTGTTCCACCTCCAGCTTTCGATCCCATGGCTCCTCCTGAAATGATAAAAATGAAGCAGGGCTAACAGTGTGCTTGCCATGGTCATAAGTCAACATGAAAAAATCATTTTTTGTTGTTGATTAGGAAAAATTAAAAATCAATTTTCTGGGCGTTCTGCTCATGAATTGAGATGGGCACAGAAGACGTTCGCGATCAGAAGCTGGAGCGCTTGCACGAGAGGTGCGGGCACATTGGGCTGTCGAAAACAGCCTGCATTGGTGCATGGATGTGGCCTTCGCCGGCGATCAGATGCGCGCCCGCACCGGCTATGCCGCTCACGACCTCGCCGTCTTGAAGCACATCACCCTCAACATCATTCGCCTCGACCCCATCAAACGCAAGGGCAGCATCAAAACCAAACGACTTATCGCCGCCACCTCTGACCTCTACCGCGCTCAACTGCTCGGCTTGGCGTGACTTTCATGCGATTGCCCTGGGTGGTGTGGCAGGGGCGCAGCCGATAAGGGCTGCCCCCTATGCCGATCGCAGCATCGCTCCGCGAAACCTGTCAGCCCGTCAGCGGCTTGACCACGCGCTTCACTGCCGTGTCGTCGGGATGCGGGTGGATGGAGAAGCCGAGGCTGGTCATCAGGCGGAACATCTTGCTGTTGGTGGAGAGCACGTCGCCGACCACGGCGCGGTAGCCTTTCATGCGGGCGCAGTCGATGATGGCGGTCATCAGCTTGCGGCCAACGCCGCATTTTTGCCAGTCGTCGCCCACGGCGAGCGCGAATTCGACCGATTCACCGTCCGGATTCAAAACGTAGCGGGCGACGCCGATTTGCTCGTCCTTGCCGGTTTCTTCGTTGTGAATGGTGGCGACCATGGCCATTTCGCGGTCGTAGTCGATCTGGGTGAAACGCACCAACATGGTTTGCGTCAGTTCGCGCAGGGTATCCATGAAGCGGTAGTAGCGCGATTCGTCGGACATATTCTTGACGAATTCCTGCTCCATTTCGGCATCTTCCGGGCGGATCGGGCGGATGGTGACCATTTTGCCGTCGTTCATCTGCCATTCTTGAATCAGGTGCACCGGATAGGGGTAGATCGCCATGTGCGCGTAGCGGTCGCCGGAAGCGCTGGCGGCGTGGTCGATGACGATGCGCGCATCCGCCGCAATCGCCCCGTGCTCGTCCACGATCAACGGGTTGAGATCCATCTCGATGATCCACGGCAGCTCGCAGACCATTTCCGAGATGCACAGGAGTACTTCTTTCAGTGCATCACGATCCACCGGCGGCAGGTTGCGGAATTGATCGAGAATTTTTGAGGTGCGGGTCGACTCGATCAAGTCCTTGGCGAGGAATTTGTTCAGCGGCGGCAGGGCTACCGAACGGTCGGAGAAAATTTCATTGTCAAAACCGCCGGCACCGAAGGTGATGACCGGCCCGAAAATCGGGTCACGCAAAACGCCGATCATGATTTCGCGGCCGTGCGGGCGCGACAGGAAGGGTTCGATTGAGACGCCGTTGATTTTCGCTTCCGGGTGGCGTTTTTGTACGGTATCGACGATGTCGTGATAAGCATTGCGCACGGCCGGCGCATTCTGGATGTTGAGGCGTACGCCGCCGGCATCGGATTTGTGGCGCAGATCAGGGGAATCCACCTTCATGGCCACCGGGAAACCGATCTGCTCGGCCAAGAGCAGCGCTTCGGTGGCGGTGCGGGCGACCATGGTCTGGGCCACCGGCACCTTGAAGGCGCGCAAAATGGCTTTCGATTCCATTTCCGAGAGCACCTTGCGCCGTTCGGCAAGCAGCGCCTCGATCAGCATCTTGGCCCCTTCGGCTTCCGGGCGGCCATGCTGGCGGGTGGGTTCCGGCGTTTGCAGCAGGAGCTTCTGGTTGCGGTAATACTTGGAAATGTGGTGGAACAGTTCGATTGCGGTTTCCGGCATACGGAAGGCAGGAATGCCGGAGTCTTCGAGCAATTTGCGCGCCTCCGCCACCTGCGCTTCGCCCATCCAGCAGCAGATGACGCGCCGGTTGAGTTTGTCGGAAATGCTGATAATGGCTTGCGCGACGCCCATTGGGTCGGTCATGGCCTGCGGCGAGAGCATGACCAGGGTGCTATCGACGTTGCTATCTTCCGAAACGGCGAGCAGGGCGTCACGATAACGCTCGGGAGTGGCATCGCCGCCGATGTCGATGGGGTTGTTGTGCGACCAGTGGGCGGGCAGCACTTTGTTCAGATTGCCGATGGTTTCGGCAGACAAGGCCGCCAGCGGAATATCCAGATCGCCGGCGCGGTCGGCAGCCATGGCACCCGGACCGCCGCCGTTGGTGATGATGGCCAGACGGTCGCCCTGCGGGCGGAATTTGGAAGCCAGCGCCTTGGCGGCGTAGAACAGCTGACCGACGTTCTTTACCCGAACCACACCGGCGCGGCGCACGGCGGCATCGAACACGGTATCGGAAACGGCACTCATGCCCGAATGCACGCGCGCGGCGTGCGAGCCGGCTTCGTGACGACCCGCCTTTAACAAGATGATGGGCTTGATGCGCGCCGCCGAGCGCAGCGCGCTCATGAAGCGGCGGGCGTGGCGGATGCCTTCGACGTACATCAGGATGTAGTGGGTGCGGCTGTCGTAGATCAGGTAGTCGAGAATTTCACCGAAATCGACGTCGGCCGTCATGCCCAGGGAAATGACCGAGGAAAATCCGACCTGGTTGGCCTTGGCCCAGTCCAGCACGGCGGAGCACATGGCCCCGGATTGCGAGACCAGGGCGAGATTGCCGGGATCGGCGGTGATCTTGGTGAAGGTGGCATTCAAGCCCAGCTCGGGGCGGATCACGCCCAGGCAGTTGGGGCCGAGGACGCGCACGCTGTAGGAGCGGGCAATTTCCATCACCTTGCGCTCGAGCGCGGCACCGACATGGCCGCTTTCCGAGAAACCGGAAGCGATGATGATGACGTTCTTGACGCCGCTGCGTCCGCACTGCTCGATAATCTGCGGCACGGTTTGCGGGCGGGTGGCAATGACCGCCATTTCGACGCGCGCACCGATTTCTTCGATCGATTTATACGCCTGCTGCCCCTGAATCGTCTCGTGCTTGGGGTTGATGGCATAGAGCCGCCCTTTGTAGCCCGAGCTGAGGATGTTTTTGAAAATGATGTTGCCGACGGAGTTTTCGCGGTCGGAGGCACCAATTACGGCGACCGATTTCGGTTCAAAAAGTGCAGTCAGATAATGCTGTTCCAACATGAGATCCTCTCAGGGAGCAAGTTTTTGGTGTTGAGAAAGAGGGCTTAGCCGGTAAGGTGACATTCGAGCAGGAAGGATTGCGCCAGCGCCCGGTGTACCGGGCATTTATTGGCGATTTCCAGTAGGCGCTCGCGCTGCTCGCTGCTTAAATCGCCTTCCAGGGTGATCTGGCGCTGAATACAGTCGCGCTTGCTGCCGTCGACATCGATTTTTTGATGCGTCAATTCAACGATTACCTGGCGCAGCGGCCACTCCTTGCGTTCGGCATACATGCGCAGGGTCATCGAAGTGCAGGCCCCCAGGCCGGAGAGAACGAAATCGAAAGGGGCCGGGCCAGCATCGGCACCGCCCATGGCGACGGGTTCGTCGGCAAGATAGTGGTGTTTGCCGGCTTGAACAGCTTGTTGATAACGGCCTTGGCCGTTTTCTTTGACAATGACGGTACTCGACATTTTCTGCTCCAAGAAAGAACCAGCCGGCATCATACCGGTTCTCCCGGTATGCGGCGCGTTCTGCCGCCCAAGTGAGGGGATGCGGGGTTATGGCGGGGTTATGGCCGGCTTTCGATGCCTTCGATATACCCCAGCATGCCGGTCTGGATGTTGCCGGCATTGCCTTCGTCGGTGTCGATGTGCATGGCGAGCCGGAAAGCGGGATTGACGCGCACTACCACGTCGCCAAAAATCAATTCGCGCTCGCCCGCGATGCGCACGCGCACCACGGTGTTGTCGCGCACGCGAAAACGCAGCGCATCGTCCGGCGACATGTGGATGTGGCGCTGGGCGCAGATTACGCCGCGCTCGATTTGCGCGTTGCCGTATGGGCCTTCCAGGGTCAGGCCGGGGGTGCCGGTCAAATCGCCGGATTGGCGAATCGGGGGTTGCACGCCGAGCTTGAATTGTTCGGTCATGGCGATTTCGACTTGGGTTTCCTTGCGTGTCGGGCCGAGTACGCGCACGTTGGCAATGCGTCCCTTGGGGCCGATCAGATGCACTTTTTCCTGGCAGGCATACTGGCCGGGCTGCGACAGTTCGTGCATCGGCGTGAGCTGGTGGCCGGGGCCAAAGAGGGCTTCCACATCGGCTTGCGAGAGATGCACGTGATGGGCCGAAATTTCTACCGGAATCGCCGGCGCTTCTTCCGCCTGAGCTTCCAGCAAAAGGCTGTTGCGTTCGATGGCGCGCAGGGTTTCCCAGGCGATCAGGCGCTCGTCGTCATTGGCGATGACCATGATCTTGACGGGCGAATCTTCCGCAGAAATGATGGCGTGCGATTCAAATTTGCCCAGGTTCTGGCTGAGTGCGCGGTTTTTGTCTTCGTCCAGGCGTATGCCCATCCAGGACAAGCCCTGACAGGCGAGGCTGCGCACCGTGGCGCTGCTCTCGCCGATTTCGCCGGTAAAGGCGAGGACGTCGATGCCGCCCATGGCCGCCGCATAAGCGCCGATGTTTTTGCGCACCTGATAGCAAAATGCCTTGTGCGCCAACAAGGCACGGTGATCGCCTGCCGCCGCGGCGGCTTCAATCGCGTGAATGTCGCCGGAAATACCCGACAGCCCCTTCATGCCGCTTTCGGTATTGATGAGCTCGGACAAGGCCGCCGGGCTCATGCCGTGCGCTTCGATCAAGTGCAGCATGACGGCCGGGTCGATGCTGCCAGAGCGGCTGGGCATGATCAGGCCGTCGGTCGGGGTCATGCCCATGCTGGTGTCGACCGAACGACCGTGGTCGATGGCGCATAACGAGGCACCGATGCCCAGGTGGCAGGAAACGATCTCCAGCTCACCTAAGGGCCGGCCCAGCACTTCTGCCGCCTTCAATGAGACATAGCGGTGGGAGCTGCCGTGAAAGCCGTAGCGGCGGATGCCGTGTTGCTTGTAGAGCTCGTAGGGCAGGCCATAAAGATAGGCGTAGGGGGCGAGGGTCTGGTGAAAAGCGGTATCGAAAACCGCCACCTGCGCGACATTGGGGAAGGCTTTTTGCGCCGCCCGGATGCCGGCGACGTTGGCCGGATTATGTAGCGGGGCAAAGGTGGCGAGCGCTTCGATATCGGCCAGCGTGCCCGGGGTGACGACCACCGCGCTGGCAAAGCGGTTGCCGCCATGCACCACGCGATGCCCGATGGCGACCACATCCGCCGGATGAAAGGTAAACGCCGGGCCGAGCAGGGCGCTCGCCTGGGCGATGGCTTCAAACAGGGTGCTCAGCCGGAAATCCGTACAGTCCAGGGTTTTTTGCTGCGGCCCGACGCGCACGGAAATTTTTGCTTGGGGCGTGTCGACGCCTTCCACTACGCCGAGAATGTCGGCGCCGCTTTCGCGGGTGTCGTAAATGCCAAAGTGGATTTGCTGCAAACCGACGTTCAGGGCCACTACCTTGCCGGCCTGTGCGCCGTGCAAGGCGAGCAGGCCGGAGCCACCCAGCTGCTCGGCTTTTTCGCCCGCCGTCATGGCGCGCGTGCGCTCGGCGAGCTGGCGCGAGAGGTAAGCCACCGCTTTGGGATTCACCAGAATATGCGAAGCAAACACCGCCTGTGGCACCAAAAGAACGAAACAGCGGTTGCCGGCGATCACGTCGGCAGAAATTCTTTCTGCCGTGAGTAGCGCCATGACGCCGAACACATCGCCCGGCCCCAGCTGCGCCACGACATGCCGGCTGCCGATGTTGTCGCTGGTGGACACCTCGGCGTGGCCGCTGATCATGACGCCAAAATGCTGCGTTTCATCCCCGGTTTCCAGCATCGCCTCGTTGCCTTCAAAGGTGGCCAGGCGCGAGCGGGTGAGGATGTCCTCGATTTTCTCGGCGGAAAAACTGGCAAACAAAGGCACTTGTTCAAGGAAAAACTGCTTGAGATCAATTTCGCTCATGTCAAAACTCCGAAAAAACAGGGGGGCCGAGCTTGGGCCTCATCGTCAGCGGCGGCGCATAGGCGCTAAAACGTTATTATGCTGCATCGCAGCAAAATAGTCTTCTGTTATCCTTTGATTCCAGCCGGGTAGGCGGTGGCGCAGGCGCGGTGAGGTAGGGCAGATCAGCGCCACGCCGAGGTATGAAACATTTTTTGGAATAACCCAATGACACTAAAAAAACAAACGCTGCTGGTGACCGGCGGGGCAGGGTATATCGGTTCGCACACGGTGCTGGCGCTGCTGGAGGCAGGGCATGAGGTGGTGGTGCTCGATAATTTGAGCAATAGCTCGCCGCAGTCTTTGGCGCGGGTGGCGCGTCTGGCCGGGCGGGCACCGGTTTTTATCGAGGGCGATATCCGCGATGACACCGTAACGCGCGCCCTCTTTGCCCGTTACTCGATTGATGCGGTGCTGCATTTTGCCGGCCTGAAAGCCGTTGGCGAAAGCGTGCGTGAGCCGTTGCGCTATTACGACAATAACGTCGCCGGTAGCCTGGCGCTGTGTCAGGCCATGGCGGCGGCGGGCGTGTTTTCTTTGGTCTTTAGCTCTTCGGCCACAGTGTATGGCGAGGTGGCGCAGATGCCGATCAGCGAAACCACGCCGACTGGTCGCCCAAGCAATCCTTATGGGCGCAGCAAGCTGATGGTGGAAGAGTTGCTCGCCGATCTGGCGCAATCCGATCCGCGCTGGCGCATTGGCGTGCTGCGCTATTTCAATCCGGTCGGTGCGCACGCCAGCGGCAGCATCGGCGAAGACCCCAACGGCATTCCGAACAATCTGTTGCCCTACATCACGCAAGTCGCCGTGGGCAAATTGGCGCAGCTCACCGTATTCGGTGACGATTATCCGACGCCCGATGGCACCGGCGTGCGCGATTACATTCACGTCGTGGATTTGGCGGCGGGCCATTTGCAGGCCCTCAATGCCCTGCAAACGCGCAGTGGTTGGCAGGTGTGGAATCTGGGTACCGGCCAAGGCTATAGCGTGTTGGAGATGGTGCACGCTTTCGAGGCCGCTTCCGGCCAGGCGGTGCCTTATCGCATCGCGGCGCGCCGGGCGGGTGATGTCGCCCAATGCTGGTCCGATCCGGCCAAGGCAGAGCAGGAATTGGGCTGGTGCGCGCGCCGTGGTTTGCCGGAAATGATGGCCGATGCCTGGCGCTGGCAAAGCGCCAATCCGCAAGGTTATGGCGGCGATTAAAGGCGGGGGTGAAGGCAGATGCAGCGCGCCGTTTAAGCGAGCAGGAGGGCGGCGGCGACTTTGCGGCCTTCGCTGGCGAGGATGTTGTAGGTGCGGCAGGCGGCGGGGCGGTCCATGACCTCGATGCCGACGCCACGGCAAAGAAAGGCGTGCAGTAATTCCGGCGGCGGAAAGCGCAGGCATGGCCCGGTGCCGAGGAGGATGACTTCCACATCCAGCGCGTGCAAGGGCTGCAGGGATTCGGCGCTCAGACTGTTGCTGTCGGCCTGCGTCCAGTCGACGATGACTTTTTCCGGCAGAACGAGGACGTTGCCCGGGTATTTTTCCCGGTTCACGGCGACATAATCGTCTTCGTAGGCGGTGATCAGATGAAGGCCGGCGGCCTGGGTGAGGTGCAGTTTCATTGCGGTGCAGCAAACGGAATAGTAGGATTATACCTTTGCCTCCGGCGCTTTCGCCGCGGTCGCGGATTGGAAAACAGCATGAAGCAGCTCAAAAAATCGGCCAAATTGAATAACGTGCTCTACGACGTGCGCGGCCCCATCGTGGATGCCGCCAAGCAGATGGAGGACGAAGGCCAGAAAATTATCAAACTCAATATCGGCAACATGGCCCCTTTTGGTTTTGATGCGCCGGAAGAAATCCAGCAGGACATGATCCGCAATTTGCCGGATTCCGCCGGCTATTCCGACAGCAAAGGCATTTTCGCCGCGCGCAAGGCGGTCATGCATTACAGCCAGGCATTGGGCATTGCCGGCGTCACCCTGGATGATATTTACCTCGGCAACGGGGCGAGCGAGTTGATCGTCATGGCGACCAATGCGCTTTTGAACGATGGTGACGAACTGCTCGTGCCGACCCCCGATTACCCGCTATGGACTGCCGCAGTTTCGCTTTCCGGCGGCAGCCCCGTACATTACCGTTGTGCCGAAGAAAATGGCTGGTTGCCCGACCTGGCGGACATTCGCGCCAAAATCACCGCGCGCACACGCGGCATCGTGGTGATCAACCCAAACAATCCCACCGGCGTTTTGTATTCCGACGAACTTTTGCGCGGCATCATCGCCATTGCCCGTGAGTACGATCTGGTGCTCTTGGTCGATGAGGTGTACGACAAGGTGTTGTACGACGGTGTCAAATTCACCTCCATGGCGAGTTTGTCCACCGATGTGCTGACGCTGACTTTCAATTCCCTGTCCAAAGCCTACCGTTCCTGCGGTTACCGCGCTGGCTGGATGATCGTTTCCGGCCCGAAGGCGGATGCCAAGGATTACATCGAAGGCCTGAACATGCTGGCCAACCTGAAGCTGGGTTCGAATGTGCCGGGGCAGTGGGCGATTCAGACGGCGCTGGGCGGTTATCAGAGCATCAACGATCTGGTCAAGCCGGGCGGGCGCTTGTGCCGCCAGCGCGATCTTGCCTATGAACTGATTACCCAGATTCCCGGCGTCAGCTGCGTCAAGCCGCAGGCCGCGCTCTACATGTTCCCGCGCCTGGATCCGGCGGTCTATCCGATTGCTGACGACCGCCAGTTTTTCATGGAAGTGCTGCGCGCCACCCGGGTCATGCTGGTGCAGGGCTCAGGCTTCAATTTTCCGGATAACCAGCATTTTCGTATCGTTTTCCTGCCGCACGAAGACGATTTGCGCGAAGCCATTTCCCGTCTGGCCGGCTTCCTCGCCCAATACCGGCAGCGTCATGGCCGGGCAGCGGATTGAACGAGCGGCTTTTTTCTGAATTTTTTTCCTTCTGAGTTTGTGTATCTATCTATGAATCCTATCAATGTTGGCCTTATCGGCATCGGCACCGTTGGCGGTGGCACCTGGACCGTTCTGAAACGTAACGCGGAAGAAATTACCCGCCGCGCGGGGCGACCGATTCGCATTGCGGCCGTGGCCGACAAAAATGTCGAATTGGCGCAAAAAATCACTGCCGGCGAAGCGCGCGTCACCGACGATGCTTTTGCCCTGGTCAATGATCCGCAAATCGACATCATCGTCGAGCTGATCGGCGGCTACGGCGTGGCGCGCGAGGTGGTGATGCAGGCGATTGCCAACGGCAAACACGTCGTCACCGCGAACAAGGCACTGCTGGCCGTGCATGGCAGCGAGATTTTTGCCGCAGCACAAGAAAAAGGCGTTACCGTGGCTTTCGAAGCGGCCGTGGCAGGCGGCATTCCCATCATCAAGGCGCTGCGCGAAGGGCTGACCGCCAACCGCATCGAATGGGCGGCGGGCATCATCAACGGCACCACCAATTTCATCCTCTCCGAAATGCGCGAAAAGGGTTTGCCCTTTGCTGAGGTGCTCGCCGAGGCGCAGCGTCTGGGCTATGCCGAGGCGGATCCTACTTTCGACATCGAGGGTGTTGACGCCGCGCACAAAGCTACCATCATGAGCGCCATTGCTTTCGGTATTCCCGTGCAATTCGATAAAGCGCACGTCGAAGGCATTACCCAGCTCGAAGCGGCAGACATCAAATATGCCGAGCAGCTCGGTTACCGCATCAAGCTCTTGGGCATCACCAAGCGCCAGGAAAATGGCGTGGAATTGCGCGTGCATCCCACCTTAATCCCGGCCAAGCGTCTGATCGCCAACGTCGAGGGCGCGATGAACGCCGTCGTCGTCAAGGGCGATGCCGTCGGCACCACCCTGTATTACGGCAAGGGGGCCGGAGCCGAGCCGACCGCATCGGCCGTCATTGCGGATTTGGTCGATGTCACCCGTCTGGCTACCGCCGACCCGGAGCACCGCGTGCCGCATCTGGCCTTCCAGCCGCACGCCTTGTCCAGCCTGCCGGTGTTGCCGATGAGCGACGTCATTACCGGCAATTACCTGCGTTTGCGCGTGGAAGACAAGGCTGGCGTGCTCGCCGATGTGACGCGCATTCTGGCCGATCACTCGATTTCCATCGACGCCATGCTGCAGCGCGAACCGGAAGAGGGTGAGGGCGAAACCGATATCATCATCCTCACCCACACCTGCCTGGAAAGCGCCGCCATTGCCGCCATCGGCAAGATTGAAGCGCTTTCGGCGGTGAAGGGCGCGGTCAAGCGTATCCGCCTCGAGGAATTGCAGTAATGCTTTAAGAAAGATTGCTAATCGTTTGTTTTAAAACAAAAAACCGCCATAAATTTCTGGCGGTTTTTTGTTGGTGGCCTGCCTGGTTTTTACTGGGTAATGTAATGCTCCAGCTGCGCGATGATGAATTTCTGGTGGCTGATGGTCGCTTTCACCATGTCACCGATCGAGACCAAACCCAATAATTCGCCCTCGCTGCCGAGTACCGGCAGGTGGCGAAAACGCCGTTCCGTCATCAGTGTCATACATTCGGCAATGGTGTTTTCCGGGTTGACGTAGGCGACCTTGCTGGTCATTACCGCGCTGACCGGGGTTTCCTTGGAATTTTTGTTGGCCAGCGCTATTTTGCGGGCGTAATCGCGTTCGGAAAAAATGCCGACCAGGCGCTCGCCTTCCATCACCAGTACCGCCCCGACACCGTTATCGGACATCACCTGCAAGGCATGGAAAACCATGTCTTTCGGCGACACCACCACCGGCTGGCGATTTTTTTCTGCCAATAATTGTTTGAGTGTTTGCATTTGCCTCTGGCTCCTCTTTTTGGGCTGTTTTGCAGCACTTTTGCTGCGGTGCGCCTAGTTTATGCGTAGCGCCACAGGCTGCCAAGCACAGGCGTGTGCGAAGGTGTGTGCGAAGGCGTGTTCTTGGCTGGATTCCGCGTGCCGCCCGGGAACTTTTGTTCCTCCAGCCCTATCTGCATCAAAGACGCCGCCTGCGCCACATCGGCACAATGGCGGCGCTGTTTTGGCCTATCTCACGGAGTTTTCATGAAAACCATACACGTTTGTAACCACACCACCCCGGAAGCCCTTTACCCCTTTGATGCGCGCGGCGTTGCCAAGCGTTTTCGTCACGCCGCCATTTTTGGCGCTCTCGATTCCCTGATGCCGGGCGAAACCATGCGTTTTTGCAACGACCACGACCCGCTGCCCCTGCTGGCACAAATGCAGCAGCGCTACGGCGAGAAAGTCGCGATCGAATACGTTCAGCGCGAACCTGGCGCGATCGTGATCGATTTCAAAGTCGTGTCGTAACTACCCTGCATGCTCACCACCGTCGCCTTCACCCTGGTTTCTCTCTTAACGGCAGCATTTTTGTTTGCCAGCGGGCAGGGACAGGGGGCGGCGGTGGCGCATGTGGCGTTTGCAATTGGGATCGTGCCACTGATTTTTGCGGCAATGATTCATTTTGTGCCGGTGCTCACGCGCACCGGCGAGCCGTCCCCCTGGATACGCCGCTTGCCCGCTTTGGCGCAGGGGGTGGGGGTTTTGATCGTGCTCGCCATGCAAGGGGTTTTGCCCTATCACGCCGTGTATGCCGGGGCGGTGTTCGATTTTTTTCTGACAGCGAGTCTTTTCCTCTGGCTGTTGCAGCGCGCAGGCAAAACCTTGGGGCGGCCGCATCCGGGCTGGCGCTGGTATGCCGGGGCGTTATCGGTGTTTTTGTGCGCCCTGCTGGCGGTGCTGGCGATGCCGTTCTGGCCGGGAGAGTGGGCGGCCTGGCGCGTTTTGCATCTGCATTTGAATACCTTGGGTTTGCTGGGTTTGGCGGCCTTTGGCACCTTGCCGGTGCTCCTGCCTACCGCCTTGGGGCAAGCCGATCCACAAGCAGCCCCCTGGCTGTTGCGCAAATTCTGGCCGATGCTCGCCGGGGTGGTTTTAAGTAGCTTGGGCGCAGCGTTTTACGCGCCTTTAGCGGTCTTGGGAAGTGTGGTTTTGTTGTTTGTTACGCTCAGTTTGCCTCAGCATTGGTGGCGGCAATTTGGTGCTGCGCGCTTGCGAGATGGTGTGGCGCTGGGTCTTTTTGCTGCAGTTTCCGGGTTTGCTTTGAGCTTGTTTGCCGGCAATTTGCACGCGCTGCTGGCTTGGCCCGCGCGCCCGGCGATTGCGGCATGGGCGGCACTGTTTTTATTACCTCTGGTGACGGCGGCCTTGAGTCAGCTTTTGCCCGTGTGGCGTTGGCCGGGGCCCAAAGTGCCTGGGCGTGCTGCCATGCGCGCGCTTTTGGTACAGGGGGCTGCCTGGCGTGCTGGGGGATTTTTGCTGGGCGGTATGGCGTTTTTGCTGGAATTTTCTGCCCTGGGTGTCGTCTTCTCTTGCGCCGCCTTACTCAGCTTTGTCGTGCAGCTGTTGCGCGCCTTGCGGGTTGAACGGGACACAGAACAAAACACAGAACAAAACACGGCGCAAGAAATCGCGCGGAATTAGTCTCAACTTACGCGGTAAAATCGCGGCTTTTCGATTTTTCCGGTATTCGCTATGCGCTACATTTCGACTCGCGGCCAGGCTGCACCCCAAGCTTTTTGTGACATTTTGCTCGGCGGCCTGGCCCCGGATGGCGGTTTGTACCTGCCGCAAAGCTACCCGCAGGTGAGCCGCGCCGATCTGGACGCCTGGCGCAAGCTTTCTTATGCCGATCTGGCGTACGAAATCCTGTCGCGCTTCATCGACGATATTCCGGCGGCCGATTTGCGCGCTCTCGTCCACAAGACCTACACCGCCGAGGTGTACCGCTTCACCCGTAACGGCGGCGATGCGGCGCAGATCACGCCGCTGACCCAGCTTGAAAACAAGCTCTATACGCAAGAGCTCTCGAACGGCCCGACGCTCGCCTTCAAGGACATGGCGATGCAGTTGCTCGGTAACCTATTCGAATATGTGCTCGACAAGCGCGGCGAATCGATCAACATTCTTGGTGCCACTTCAGGCGACACCGGCTCCGCCGCCGAATACGCCATGCGCGGCAAGCACAACGTCAAAGTCTTCATGCTCTCGCCGGAGGGCAAGATGAGCGCTTTCCAGCGGGCGCAAATGTATTCGCTGAACGATGCCAATATTTTCAACATCGCCGTGACCGGCATGTTCGACGACGCGCAAGACATCGTGAAGGCTGTCTCCAACGACGCCGATTTCAAGAAAACCTACAAAATCGGCGCGGTCAATTCGATCAACTGGGCGCGGGTTGCGGCGCAGATCGTTTATTACTTCCAGGGCTATTTCCTGGCGACGCAGTCCAACGACGAAATGGTTTCGTTTTGCGTACCGTCCGGTAATTTCGGCAACATCTGCGCTGGCCATATCGCCCGTCAGATGGGCTTGCCGATCAAGCAGCTGGTATTGGCGACCAATGAGAACGACGTGCTTGACGAGTTTTTCAAAACGGGCGTTTATCGCCCGCGCAGCTCAAAAGAAACCAGCGTCACCTCCAGCCCGTCGATGGATATTTCCAAGGCTTCCAACTTTGAACGCTTCGTGTTCGATCTGGTCGGGCGCGATGCTGCCGTGGTGCGCGAACTGTGGGCCAAGGTGGAGCGCGGCGAAGCTTTTGACCTGTCGAAAGCGCCTTGCTGGGCTGATCTGCCGAAGTTTGCCTTTGTTTCCGGGCGCAGCACCCATGCCGACCGCCTCGCCACCATCCGCATGGCGCAGGAAAAATACGACGTGATGCTCGACACGCATACCGCCGACGGCCTGAAGGTGGCGCTGGAACACCGGCAACCGGACCTGACCATGATCGTGCTGGAAACCGCGCAACCGGCGAAATTCGAGGAAACTATCCGCGAAGCCTTGCAGGTCGCGCCAGTGCGCCCGGCCGAACTCGCCGGCATCGAGAAATTGCCGCAACACGTGGTGGTGATGGCGCCGGACGTGGCGGCGATCAAGGCTTTCATCGTCGAGCGGGTGTAAAACGCCGTTCCGGCGAGTAGGTGTAAAACGCCGTTCCGGCGAGTAGGTGTAAAACGCCGTCCCTGCGTTTGGGCGAACCGGATTAATGGTGGGAACCTTGTGCTGTGTGGGGAATCGAACGGCTACGAGGTAAATCGTAAGTCTGTTGATGACGATTTGCCGCGACCAAAGACTGTACGGAACAAGATTTTGGGAACAAGATTTTGGGAGGCCCGCCATGTCCAGCAATCAACACACTCTCGCGCACCTGTTCGCGCAGCTTGGTCTGCCCTCGCAGGCGCACGAAATCGAAGCTTTCATCGCCACCCATCGGCCGCTTGCCAACGGCACGGCACTTTACCGGGCGGCCCTGTGGAACTCGGCGCAGCGTGCTTTCCTCAAGGAAGAAATCATTGAAGATGCCGACTGGGCGCTGGCGATCGAGGAATTGAACGCGCGCCTGCACTAAACCGAACTGGCCGCCTGTTGCGGGGGCTTCGATAGGCAGGGGTTGGCACAGGGTTTTTTCCTGTCTGTCCTGCGGCCATGGATGCCGGACGCACTAGAATCACGCCTTTGGTCTTTGCGCTGCATTTTTGCGCGCATTTCTTGGGCGTGAATTGAATTATGGATAGGCTCGCTACCCTCTGGCACGGCCCGGGCGGGACTGGTTTCATCTTTGCCTTGCTGGCCTTGATCAGCCTGGGTTTTTTGTTGCGTTTCGTGTTGCCGGCCTTGATTTTGCTGCGGCAACTGGGGCAGGCCGTGGGGCGTCTGGAGAAATTGGTGCAGACGCAGGCGGCGGCGAAATCATCGGTCGCCCCGCAAATGATTGCCCGTGAAATCATGCAGACCCCGCGCCTCGCCCATCTGTGGCGCGAATACGCGCAAACACTGCACAGCCTTGGCGGCGGCGCGGTGCAAACCCAAGCCGGGCCTACTGTTTGGCGGGCCACGACCATGGCCGAAAGCTATTTCACCGAAGCGGCGCTGGTGGAAACGCCGCTGAAAACCGAGTTTTACAAACATCTGCCGGGCATTCTCACCGGCATTGGCATCATCGGGACTTTTGCTGGATTGATCGTCGGCTTGACGCATTTCGAGGTCAATAGCGATGCTGACACCGTGCGTCTGAGCCTCAAAACTCTGATTCAAGGCGTTGGTCACGCGTTTCAGGTATCTGCTTTGGCGATTGCCCTGGCCATGCTCGCAACCTGGATCGAAAAATCTCTGGTGACGCTGGCGTGCCGCAAGGTGGCGCGCTTGTGTGAGTTGATCGACAGTTTGTTCGAGGGCGGGGTGGAGGAGGAGTACCTCGCCCGCCTGGTGCAGGCCAGCGAGCTTTCCGTGAGCCAGGGAAGCCAGTTGCGCCAGGCCTTGGTGCTTGAATTACGCCAGAGTCTGGGGGCTCTGGCGCAGCAGCAGAATGAACAGCTCGCCAAGCAGCAGGAGCAGATGGCCGCCGCGCTGGCCCATGCCGTCTCCCAGGCGGTGGGCCAGGCGGTGGGCCAGGCACTGCGGGAACCCTTGGCACGCATGGCCAGCGCGGTGGAAAAAGCCGGGAGCAGCCAGGGTGAGGCAACGGCCCGCACTCTGGAGCCGCTGTTGGGAGCTTTCGTTGCCCGCATGGAAGCCAATCTTGGTCAGGGCCAGTCCGGTCTGGAAGCCTTGCTGGCCCGTACAGCCGAATCCTTGAGCAAGGTGGTCGGCGAGCTGGGCCGGGTGGCCGCCCGTCTGGACGGCGCGGGGCAGGGCGCGGTGAGCAGTGCTGCCGGACAATTACAGAATGCGGGTGCCGGCGTCGGGCGGGCGGCTGATACCTTTGCCCAGGCCAGCACACAGCTGCTGGCCGCGACCTCTGCGCTGGCCGGGGCAGCAACGGAAGCGGGCAATGTGATGCGCGAACAGGGGCGCACCCGGGATGCCTTCGCTGTGATGCTCAATGATTTGAAAGTCACCACGGAAAACGCCCGGCGCGAAGCCGCGCTCACCGGCGAACTGGTCTCTCGCCTCGAGGCGGCGGGCAGTGCCTTGGCCGGGGCCAAAATCGAAGCGCGCGATTACCTGGACGGGGTGACCCGGGTGTTGGCCGAGGCGCACGCTAGTTTTGCCGAAAACATCGAGCGCACTTTGCGTCAGGGAAATTCACAGTTTCACAAGGAGCTGTCTACCGCCGTCGATTACCTCAAAGGGGCGATCGAGGAATTGGGCGACACCCTGGAAAATCTGGCTGTGCGCAAATGAGTCTGGGTAGCAAGCGGGCGGCCGCCAAACCCGTCCGGCGCGACGAGGCGGAGCGGCCGTTCTGGATTTCCTTTTCTGATCTGATGACCGCCTTGATGGTGCTGTTTCTGGTCGCCATGACGGTGGCCTTGCTGGCCATTACTGACGAAATTGCCGAAACGGAAGACCTGAAGGCGGCGCGGGAAGAGGATATCGCCCAGCTGATGCATCATCTGAAGGTGGCCAGCGCCGATTTTCCTGGCGTTAGCGTGCGCGGCCGGGTCATCGATTTTGGCGAGCGCGCCCGTTTCGACAGCAACAGTCATCGACTGGATGAGGCGCAGGCGCGGCTGCTGCGCGCGTTTGTCCCCAAGGTGCTGGCGGCCGCCCGCGATCCGCTGGGCGAAAAATGGCTGAAACGCATCGCGGTGGAAGGTTTTGCCGATGCCCGGGGCAGTTATCTGCACAATCTCAACCTTTCCCTGCAACGCTCGCAGCGGGTGCTCTGCGTGCTGATGGCCGGCCCACCGGCAGCCGCCGCCTTGAGTGAGGCTGAACGGCTGCAGGTGCGTGATCTGTTTTTGGTCAGTGGCGCTTCTTTCAATGCTCTGAAAGACAGCGATGCAGAAAGCCGGCGCATCGAGCTGCGTCTGGAATTTCGCGAGCTGGGTGAACGCCGGGGTAGCGCACGCCAGCAGTCGCTGGATGGCGATTTTCGCTGTCCTCTGGATCACTGAGATGGTAGCTGCACTCGAAAAACTGCAGGCTCGGCTGCAAGAAACCCTGGCCGGTCGCCCCCGTCAGCTTGCCTGGGGAGCACCGCAGGCGATGAGCCAGAGCCTGGAGCGGGTGCGCATCGCCTTGCGCGCTCGGCGCGGCATGGATCGTGAGCAGCGCATCGCGCGTGGTCTCATGGCTTTTCGCATGTTGGGAGCAAAAACTGCTTTTGTGCCGCTGAAATACGCCTGTTACGGTCTGGCGCTGCCGGTCGATTGGGAGGCCCGGCGGCTTTTGGCAGAGCGCCAGTCGCTCGAAATTTTGCTGCGGCGCGTGGGCGATTTTTCTGAGGATCCACGCCGTTTCGCTGCCTGTTATCGTGGTTTGTTGTCTTCCTGCCAGCAGGCCCGGGCAGAAAATTTTCCTGCCGCAAGCGCCCTAGCAGACAATTTGCGACACCTTGAAAATTTTCTCCGCACAAACGCGCCCCATGTGGGAAGCGCCTTGCGTGATGAGCTGGCCGACAAAACCTAGGTTTGCCTCTGACGGGATTGGCGGCGCTTCAAATAGTTTGCCTGGACCAGGTATTGAACAGCCGCCGGGCGCTCAGGATGAGTTCGCTGGCGGTCAGCCCGGCGGGGCCGATGGCGGCGGCGACAAGCGCGTCGGCAGCGCAGCCGTGCAGGTGGACGGCACCGGCCAGAGCGCTTGCGGGCGGCCAGTGTTGGCCGAGCAGGGCGAGGGTGATGCCGGTGAGCACGTCGCCCATGCCGGCGCTGGCCAGACCGGGGTTACCGCTTTCGTTGATCGACCAAGCACCGTCCGGCAAGGCAATGACCGTGCCGCAGCCCTTCAGGGCAATCGGACAGGCGAAATTGCGGGCAATTTCCAGCGCCGCGCCGATGCGGTCGGCCTGTACGTCGCGTGTCGAGCTGCCCAGCAGTCGGGCGGCTTCCGCTGGGTGCGGGGTGAGTAGCGCCGGGGCGATGCGGTTGTAGAGGTTGCCTTGCAGGCGGCTGTCGCGCGCCAGAAGATTGAGCGCGTCAGCATCGAGCACCAGCGGCAAAGGGCTTTTCAGCGCCTGCTCGAGATAATCGGCAGCTTCGCTGCTTTGCCCCAGGCCGGGGCCACAGGCCAGCGCATCGAGATCGGCGTGAAACAGTTGATCCGGGCGGCGCAGCATCAGTTCGGGCTGCAGCAGATCGAGGCTGGGGGCATCGGCATCGAGCAGGCCGAGATAGACCCGGCCGCTGCCGAGCAGCAAAGCGGCGCGTGCCGCAAGAAAAGCCGCACCCGCCATGGCCTTGCTGCCGCCGAGAACGCCGACACTGCCGTAGCTACCCTTGTGGCTGTTGCGTCGCCGGGGGAGCAGGTGGGCGGCAAAATCATCGCGCGCGAGCAGATGGCCGTCGGCCTGAAAATCTGGCGAGGGCGGAAGCTCGAGCGTTGCCAGGCGAATGTCGCCGCTGTAGTCCGGCCCGTCGTGGGTGTACAGGCCGGGATGCCGGCCAATGAAGCACAGGGTATGCGTCGCCTGCACCGTGGGTCGCGCCGCCAGGCCGCTGTCGGCATCGAGGCCGGAGGGGCAGTCGAGCGCCAGCAGCGGGCAGGCGTCGCGGCGGGCGAGGTGGTTCATCTGCTGGATGCTGGCCGCGTAGACCGATTCCGGGGCGCGTTTGAGGCCGATGCCGAACAGGCCGTCGACGATCAGCCCCCACGGCCCATGCTCGGGAATTTCAGTCAGAATTTTGCCGCCCGCAGCGAGAAATTCCGCGCGCGCGGCGTGAGCATCGGGCGGTAAATTTTGGCTCGTGCCACCGGGCGCGACCAGATGCACAGACACGCCCTGCGCGTGCAGCAAACGCGCCGTGACGAAGGCATCGCCGCCGTTATTACCCGGCCCGGCTAGCAATAACACCGGTTTTTCTTGATCGGCCAGTAATTGCCGGGCGAGCGCCGCCGCTGCCGTGCCCGCGCGTTGCATCAAGGGCAGATCGGCGTGCGCTGTTTCCAGGCGGCGCAGCTGCGGGCTGAGGTAGAGGGCGCGATCCATGCCGGAGAAGATTTAATTGAGCGTGGCCGAGAGCTTGCGGCGGAATTCGCGCACCAGATCGTCGTGCTGCCCGCCGGCCAGGGCGGTGAAAAAATCGAGCAATGTTTGGCGGCCCGCGCCCTCGCCGAAGAAGCGGTCACGGCGCACCACTTCCAGCGCGGCGTCCAGCGCCTCGCGGAACTGCTGGCGGGCGGCGTAAGCCTTGGCGAGCTCGAGGCGGGCGGCGTGGTCGTCCGGCTTGGCCGCGAGCCGAGCTTCCAGCGGCGCAACGTCCGCCGCGCCCTGGGCCAGCGCCAGCCGGGCGCGCAGGGTTTGCGCGCGCTCGGGCTCATCCTTGAATTCACCGGCCAGCAACTGCGCCGCTTCGTCACTGCGTCCGAGCTGTAGCAAGACATCGATGGCGTCGAGCTGCACTGCCTGATCGCTTGGATTGCCCTGGCTGGCTTCCACCAGCTTGGCGAGCGCCGCATCGAGCTGGCCCTCGGCGACCAGCGCCGCCGCCTGTTCGCGCAAATTGCCTTCCGGGCTGCCGGGCAGGGCGATGCGCTCGAGGAAGGCGCGCAACTGGCCTTCCGGCAAAGCACCGCTGAATTCATCGACCAGCTGCCCTTGATACACCACCTTGACCGAGGGAATGCTGCGTACACCGAAGTGCGCTGCCAGTTCCTGATTTTCATCGGAATTTACCTTGGCCAGCAGGAAGCGCCCCCGATATTCATCTGCCAGTTTTTCGAGAAGCGGTTTCAGCGTCTGGCACGGGCCGCACCACGGTGCCCAGAAATCAACCACCACCGGCGTCTGCAAGGAAGCCTGGAGAACCTTGGCTTCAAAATCGGCGAGAGAAACGTCAAACGAAAAAGCGTCCATGGACTTTTTTGCTCAAAGGGTTGGGGGAAGGGGATTCTAGCCTCATTGATCCAATAAACGGTAACCCACGCCGGGTTCGGTGCGAATGTAGCGCGGGCGGTTGGGGTCGGTTTCGAGTTTACGGCGCAAGCCGGCCATGTAGACGCGCAAATAGTGGGTGTCATCGACGTGATTGGGCCCCCAAACCTCTTTCAAGAGGTGGCGATGGGTGACGACGCGCCCCATATGGGTGATGAGTTGGGCGAGCAGCTTATATTCGATCGGGGTGAGATGGATTTCTTCTTCGCCGCGCATAAGCCGGCGTTTGATCCGGTCGACCGTAATATCGCCCAGAACCACCACCGGTGCGCTGCCAAGTTGGGCTGTGCGCCGCAACAAGGCGCGAATGCGGGCCTGCAATTCGGCGATACCGAAAGGTTTGGTCAGGTAGTCATCGGCTCCTGCATCGAGTGCGCGCACTTTTTCGCTTTCCAGCGTGCGTGCTGAGAGAATTAAAATCGGCAAGGTCGTCCAGCTGCGCACTTCACGGATCAGATCAATACCGTCCCGGTCGGGCAATCCCAGGTCGATGATTGCCAAATCGGGTTTGCGCGTGCCCAATTCGATCAGGCCACGCGCCGCATTTTCTGCTTCGTGTACGACGCACTCCTCCGCTTCGAGCGCGGCACGGATGAAACGCCGAATCTGTGTTTCGTCCTCGATGATGACGACGTTGAATTCGCGGTGGATTGACGTCATGTTGCCTCCTCTCTGGGGACTTCCGGAGCTTTGCCACAGGGTAGTTTGATAACAAAACGCGCACCACCGCTTGCGCTTTTTTCGGCGCATACCGTACCGCCGTGGGCTTCGACGATAGCGCGCACGATGGAAAGGCCCAGGCCGACACCGCTGATCGGCGATTCATTGCGCCCGCGTGCGAATTTCATGAATAGGCTTTCTTCCTTGCTCGGAGGCAAGCCCGGGCCGTCATCTTCGACATGGATATATGCGTGTTGATCCTTGCACTGTGCCGAAATGTTGATGTTGCTGCCGGGGGGAGTATGTTTTGCGGCATTGTCCAGAAGGTTACAGAACACGCGTTCCATCAGGATCGAATCGAAATAAAGCAGAGGCAAATCCGGAGGGAGGGCGATATTGACCGTATGTTTCGCCAGTACCACAGCGCGTGATTGCAGTGCGACCCCGACCACTTCCTCCAGAGCTTGCCAGTCGCATTGCAGTTTGACCTCGCCGCTTTGCAGGCGCGCCATATCTAGGAGGTTGCTCACCAAGATGTTCGTGCGCAGCGCCTCTTCGCGTATGGTTTGTGCAATTTCGGCTTGTTCCGGCGGCAAAGGGGGGCCGGCCAGATGCAAGGATTCGGCAAGGCCGGAAAGTACCGTGAGCGGTGTGCGCAGATCGTGCGACAGCGCAGCAAGCAGAGAGTTGCGCAGCTGTTCGGACTCCATTTTGAGTAAAACATCTTGTGCAACGGTAATGAAGTGTACGCGTTCCAGCGCAATGGCGATCAGGCTGGCGCTGGTGTCGAGTAAGCGTTGTTGTTCCGGCGAGAGTGACCAGGGTTGTGTCGGTGGCAGCAGTGCGAGCACGCCGCGTGTGCGTATTGGCGCGCTTAAGGGCAGGTAGAGGGCATGGGCGGCGGGCAGGGTGGTTGTGGAGCAACCGGCGGCTTCGTTGTGACTGAGCGCGTAATGTGCGATACCCAGATCGAGTCCAGGCAGGCCTTTGTCGCCGATGACTTGCAAACGGTCGTTGGCATCGAGCGCCAGCACGCTCAAGCGGGCACCAAATACGCGTTCGACGAAACGCTGGCTGATATCGACGATTTGTTCGCTGGCCAAAGCTCCCGAGAGTTCGCGTGCCATTTCGAACAAAGCGCGCATCCTCTGCTCTCGGCGCAGTGCAACGTCAGCTTGAAATTTCAAGCGAGCGGTCATTTGGCCGATCATCAAGGCCACTAGCAGCATGACGGCAAAGGTCGGCAGGTAATGCACATCACTCACGGCAAAAGACAGCCGCGGAGGGACGAAAAAGAAATCAAACGCACCGACGGAGAGCGCCGCCGCCAGCGCACCCGGTCCGCGCCCTAATCGGTAAGCAGTGAAAACCGTCATCGATAGAAAAATCATGACGATATTGGCCAGTTCGAGATGCGCACGCAAAGGCGTGGTCAGTAAGGCGGTGAGAACGACGCCCGCGCCGGCCCAGAGATAGTCGCGCCAAGGGATGGGCGTGCGTGTGTTGTGTTGCGACGGTTCTGTGCCGATGCTGCGTTCGTTTGTATCGCGAGCGATGAGAACGATTTCAAGCTCGCTCGCCTGTTGCCCAAGTTTTTCGGCAAAACTGCGTTGCCAAGGCCAGCGCTGGATGGTTTCCCGGCCGATCACGATCCGACCCAGATTGTGTTCGCGGGCGTAGGCGCTGGCAGTGGCAACGGCATCGTCACCAGACAAACTGGCGGTCGTCGCTCCCAAATCTTGCGCCAGCTTCAGGCTGCGTAGAATGCGCGCACGGTTTTCTGCTGAAAGTCTTTGCAGTTTTGGGGTTTCAATGTAAATGGTGTGCCATGGAGCGTTGTTGTGCGCAGCCAGCCTTGCGCCGGAGCGAATCAGTTTATTGCTACCGTGGCCGGCACCAATGCACACAAGCAATGATTCTTGTGTTGGCCACACAGTGTTGGCGGAGGTGGCACGGCGATAGGCAAGTACGTCGTCATCAACACGGTCAGCAGTACGTCGCAAAGCCAATTCGCGTAGTGCGAGCAGATTGCCTTTGCGGAAAAAATTCTGCACCGCACGTTCGGCCTGCTGCGGGAGATAGACCTTGCCAGCGTGCAAGCGCTGCAACAATTCATCGTGCGGCAGGTCGACCAGGACGATTTCATTTGCTTGATCAAAAACATGGTCCGGCAGGGTTTCCCAAACCTTGATGCCGGTGATGCCGCTAATGACATCATTGAGGCTTTCCAGATGTTGCACGTTGACCGTCGTAAAAACGTCGATGCCGGCTGCGAGCAGTTCTTCTACATCTTGCCAGCGCTTGGGGTGGCGCGAACCGGGTGCATTTGAATGGGCCAATTCGTCGATCAGAATAAGTTTTGGTTGGCGTTTGAGTGCCGCATCAATGTCGAACTCTGACAGCGTATGTCCTTTGTAGTCGATATGCCGGAGCGCAATCTGTTCCAGTCCGTCTACCAATTCTGCTGTTTCTGAGCGGCCATGGGTTTCGACTACGCCAATGACCAGATCGATGCCTTGTGCTTGCAGGTTTTGTGCGGCGGCCAGCATGGCATAAGTTTTTCCCACGCCCGGGTTGGCACCGAAGAAAATTTTCAGCTTGCCGCGCGCGCTGTGTGCTGACTCTTCCGCCAAGCGTACTAACAACACATCCGGGTCCGGTCGTGAGGAGTCGTGATGCGTGGCGTTATTCATCGTTTGTCGTGTTCTTTTTCATGCGTTCTCCTCGGAGGCGTCAGCGGGTGATTGACGGGTGATACGTTCCGGCCATGCGCAAATTGAGCAAGGTGCGAAACATCTTCTTGCAATGCGGACCGCAGGTTCGTTGGCGACCATAGGATAGTTCATGCAGGCGCAGGCTGATGTGGTGTGTGTTGCCGCAGACGGGACAAACGTGGGTAGTGGTTTCCATGGCGCGCGCCGATTCAAACAGTGCGTTCGACATAGCGCGCCAAATCTATCGATTGAGCGGCAATGCGCGGTGAAACCAAGAAGATTTCGCTGTGTGCGATGCTGCTCAAAGCGATCGCCATGCTGACCGCAGCCGTCGTGGTAGCGCCGATGGCGATGCGTGCAGGCTTTTTCAGGCCACCGATAAATTGTTCCAGTTTTGATTGCCCTTCGGCATCAGTGGAAAACTCACGTTGTTCGACGATCTGTCCGCTTTCGCACAGGCTTAGACGGTAATGCTCGTTTTCAATGGCGACCCCGACATTGAACAGTTGTTGAAGACAGTGGCCACTCATACAGGACTTCCGGTTGTTCCAAGGGCGGTTTCGCTCCCTGCTCGACAACGGCAATATAGCGAGTTGGGTGTAAGGATTTCGTAAAAACCAAGGGGTGAGGCGTTAAAAAAATACGGTCTTTTGATCCGGCTCGAGACGCTCTGAAATTGTCTTGCGCGGGAGTCTGTTAAAGCTCGTCGCGAGCTCAGGGAGAGCGTTTCGTGCATATCAAATGACACCGCCTCGCTGCAGTTGTGTGGTAGACAATGAAAGGCCGCAGCGTAGGAGGCTGCGGCCTTTCTGAGTGATGTACGGCAGTTTTTCAGAAGTTGCGGGAAATCGATACGACGGCGCTGGAGCGGCCGGCATCACGGCGTTTTGCGCCGGTTTGCTGGCCGTGTCGATCGAGATCGTTGCTCAGACAGTAGGGTTCGTTGTGTCGGCAAGCCCCGGCGGCGTTGCTGTCGATATAGCTCAGGCCAAGAACCCAGCCGTGCAGTTCTTTGCTGATGCCAAGTTTCCAGTCGGTATAGCTTGCCTGGGGGAGGTTGTGCACGCGCAAACGGCCGACGTGGGCATGGATCCCCCAGCCTTCTCCTAGATCAAATGCTGCGGAAAGATCAAGATATCCGGTACCCCGTGTTCTTTCACCATTGGGGCCGCGAGCGTTGAAATAATCGGTGAGCGCATGGGAATACCTTGCGGATAAAAATTTCCAGCTTGCACCCAGATATAGTTCGCCATTTTTGACTTTTTTCCCGTTGAGTTCAGCGCCCGGATAGGCGTAGTAAAGCGCGCCCAGATCGAGTTTGATTGCGCCGATATCGGTTTTGTAGCCGGCGTAAAAGTCCATCTCCAGGTTGCTGCCGGGGTAACCTGCGCCAGGGCTGACGTTGGAGTTCCAGTTGCCGGCATACCATCCGCTGCTGTGTGTGTAATCGATGCCGCCTTGTAAGGCCGGGCGCATAAAAGTTTGGCTGATGCCGCGAAAGCGGTAGTCACTGAACAGGCCGATCGTGCCGTTGAACGTGCTGGCAGGCGTTGCGGCCATGGTGTTTTCGGCAGCGCCCCCCTGGGCGAGTGCCGCGTGGTGGAAGAGACCGGTCAGAAGAGCGGTGATGAGTATTTTTTTCAAGAAAAATCTCCTGGGTAAAAAAACGCAAACTTCATTAATCCGACACAGCTCTGCGTGAATCGCTCGCACTGCGCCTGCCAAAGAATTTTGGCGAGCGCGTTTTGAGCGTGATTCCAGGTGTTGTGAGCCGGATCAATCGGCCTGCTGCTGAAATTTTTTCAGCGTTGGGTGGGCAATCGGTCAAGCGTCAGATTTAGCGTCAGCACATTGACCCGTGCTTCTCCTAGAAAGCCGAATTGGCGCTCTTCAGTGTGCTGAGCGATGAGTTCGCGGACCTGTTTTTCCGTCAGATCATTGTGGCGGGCGATGCGCGGCGCTTGCCATAGCGCAGCGGCGACACTGATATGCGGATCGAGCCCACTGCCCGAGCTGCTCACCAGGTCGACCGGGATTGGCGTGTGTTGCTCAGGATCGCTGGCCTTGAGTGCGGCAATACGTGTTTTCAGTGCATCTTCCAGGGCTGGGTTGAGCGGCCCCAGGTTGGCGGCACCTGATGCTGCGGCGTTAAAAGGCATTGGGCCAGTGGCCGAAGGGCGTCCCCAGAAATGGCGTGTATCAGAGAACGCCTGGCCGATCAGGCGTGAACCGCGGACTTTGCCATCCTCGACAATCAGGCTGCCGTTGGCTTGTGCCGGAAAAACTGTTTGGGCAAGGCCAGTGATCAAAGCCGGATAAGCGGCCCCGGTAATGAGCGTGAGCAGACCAAATACGACGAGAGCAGGTTTCAGTTCTTTGAGCATGGAAAACTCCTTCGATCAAACGAGCTTGAGGGCGACCAAAATGAGGTCGATCAACTTGATGCCGATGAACGGCACGATCAGGCCGCCGATGCCATACACCAACAGGTTGCGGCGCAAAATGGCAACCGCGCCGAGTGGGCGGTAATTCACGCCTTTCAAGGCGAGCGGGATGAGCGCGATGATGATGAGCGCGTTGAAAATAACCGCCGACAAAATCGCCGAATCCGGTGTTGCCAGACCCATGACGTTGAGGCTGTTAAGAACTGGGTAGTTTGAGGCGAAAGCGGCCGGGATGATGGCGAAGTATTTGGCAACATCGTTGGCGATAGAAAATGTCGTCAGTGCGCCGCGTGTCATCAGCATTTGCTTGCCGGTTTCGACAACCTCGATCAATTTTGTTGGATTGGAGTCTAGGTCGACCATGTTGCCGGCTTCTTTTGCTGCTTGCGTGCCGGTGTTCATGGCCACTGCTACGTCGGCCTGGGCAAGCGCCGGTGCGTCATTGGTGCCGTCGCCGGTCATGGCAACCAGGCGTCCCTCGGCCTGGTATTGGCGAATTAAGGCAAGCTTGGCTTGCGGCGTGGCCTCGGCAAGAAAATCATCGACTCCGGCCTCGCCGGCAATGGCGGCGGCGGTTAAATGATTGTCGCCGGTGATCATGACCGTCTTGATACCCATGCGACGCAGTTCGATGAAACGTTCCTTGATGCCGCCCTTGACCACGTCCTTGAGTTCGATGCTGCCGAGCACGTGATTGCCTTCGGCCACGACGAGTGGCGTTGCACCGCGTCGGGCAATGTCGTCCACCGTTTCTTGCACCTTGCTCGGCCATTCGCCGCCCAGGGCAATGACGTGGTTTTTCAGCGTTTCCGCCGCGCCTTTACGAATGCTTCGGCCCTGCCAGTCGATACCGCTCATGCGCGTTTGCGCAGTGAAGTGGATGAAATTGGCACCGTCGGCGTGGCTTAGATTGGTCAAATCACGTCCACGCTGTTGCAGATTTTTTTTCGCCAGTTGAACGATCGATCGGCCTTCCGGTGTTTCATCCGCAAGCGAAGCGTAGAGTGCGCATTCCGCCAGTTGCTGTTCGGAAAATCCGGGAGCGGAGAAAAAGTTTGAGGCTTGCCGGTTGCCCAAAGTGATCGTGCCGGTTTTATCCAGCATCAGTACATCGACGTCGCCTGCCGCTTCGACCGCACGTCCGGACGTGGCGATGACGTTTTTACTCAGCATCCGACTCATGCCGGCCACGCCAATGGCTGAGAGCAGGCCGCCGATGGTGGTGGGAATCAGGCAAACGAGCAAGGCCACGAGGACGGTGAGGGTAATCGGCGAACCCGTGCTGGTCGCCGTGACGCTGAAGAGCGAAAAAGGCAGCAAGGTCGTCGTCGCCAGCAAAAAAACCAGAGTCAGTGCAACGAGTAGGATGGTCAGGGCGATTTCGTTGGGCGTTTTCTGGCGTTTGGCAGTTTCGACCATACCAATCATTCGATCGAGAAAGGTTTCACCTGGATTTACCGTGATGCGGATGATCAGCCAGTCAGACAGCACGCGCGTGCCACCGGTAACGGCTGAAAAATCACCGCCGGCTTCACGAATCACGGGGGCCGATTCGCCGGTAATCGCCGACTCATCGACGGAGGCAACGCCTTCAATGACTTCGCCATCGCCGGGAATGGTTTCATTGGCCATGACGATGACCACATCGCCTTTGCGCAAATCTTCTGAAGGCGAGGTAGTCATTTTTGCGCCGTAATGGGGTTCTTGCAGTTTTTTTGCCCATACGGTTTTACGCAAACCGCGCAAGGCCGCCGCCTGCGCCTTGCCGCGCCCTTCGGCGATGGCTTCGGCAAAATTGGCAAAAATCACGGTGAACCATAGCCACAGGCTGATCGTTAGAATGAACCCCGGGTTTTCTTGCTGGCCCGTCGCGTCTGTGCTGAATAAGGCGTGCACAAACAGGGCGGTAGTAAGCAGGCTGCCCAGCCAGACTACGAACATCACCGGGTTTTTGAGCTGATGGCGTGGCGACAGGCGTTTGCAGGATTCGATCAAGGCCTTGCGCAGTAGCGCCGGGTCGGTCATTGATTGCATGGTTTGCATCATTTTTCCTTATTTTGCACTGAGCATTTGCAGGTGTTCGACGATTGGTCCTAAAGCCAGGGCCGGCAAGAAAGTCAGTGCGCCAACAACAATCACCGTACTCACCAGCAAGAACACGAAGAGCGGTGTGTGGGTCGGCAGAGTGCCTGCGCTCGGGGGGATGCTTTTTTTGTTGGCCAGCGCACCGGCGATGGCCAGTACAGGGACAATCAGCCAAAAGCGCGAAAACAACATGGCAAAACCCAGTAGCGTGTTGTAGAACGGTGTGTTCGCGGTCAGACCGGCAAAGGCGCTGCCGTTGTTGTTGCCGGCCGAGGATAGTGCGTAGAGAATTTCCGAAAAACCGTGGGGGCCAGGGTTGGCAATGCCGGCCCGGCCAGCGTCGACACTCACGGCAAGCGCTGTCCCGAGAAGCACAACCAGGGGCGGTACAAGAATGGCGACGGCAGCCATTTTGATTTCGAAAGCTTCAATTTTTTTACCCAGGTATTCCGGGGTACGTCCGATCATCAAACCGGCGACAAAGACGGCAATGAGCGCAAAAATGATCATGCCGTAAAGCCCGGAGCCCGTGCCGCCAAAAACCACTTCACCGAGTTGCATCAACCACATTGGTACCATGCCGCCGAGCGGCGTGAACGCGTCGTGCATGGCATTGACGGAACCATTCGAGGCAGAAGTGGTGACCGTAGCCCAGAGCGCTGAATTAACGACGCCGAAACGGGTTTCCTTGCCTTCCATATTGCCGCCGGATTGCATTTCAGAGGCGCGCGTATCCAGGCCCAAACGTTCGTGCAGTGGGTTGCCTGATTGTTCTGCCCAAACGCAGAGCGCCAGCATGGCAACAAAAATACTGGTCATCGCGGCATAAATCGCCACTCCCTGCCGACGATCGCCAAGGTAAATTCCGAAAGTAAAACAAAGCCCGGCGGGAATCAGGAAAATGGCCAGCACTTCGAGAAAATTCGACAGCGGTGTGGGATTTTCCAAAGGGTGTGCCGAATTGACGCCAAAAAAACCGCCACCATTGGTGCCCAGTTGCTTGATGGCAATTTGCGAAGCGGCCGGACCAACGGCGATTTGCTGTTGGTGTATTTTTGCGCTTTCCGTAACAGGCAGGCCTTGCGCATCGATGATCACCTGACCGTCCGCGCCAAGTTTTGGCGACGTGTGCTCAAGCGGCTCGACGAGATTGGCCGTGATGTGCGGGCTGAAAGTTTGCACGACACCTTGGCTGACCAGTGCCAAAGACAGGGCGATCGACAGCGGCAAAAGGATGTAAAGCGTTGAGCGCGTCAAGTCGACCCAGAAATTACCCAGAGAAGCCGCTTCGCGCTGAACGAAACCTCGTGCCAGTGCAATCAACACGGCCATGCCGGTGGCAGCAGAGACGAAATTTTGCACGGTCATTCCGAGCATTTGCGTCAGGTAACTCATTGCCGATTCACCGCTGTAAGACTGCCAGTTGGTATTGGTGACAAAACTAACGGCAGTGTTGAATGCCAGATCGGCACTTGTTGCGGCCATGCCGTCCGGGTTGAGCGGGAGCAGGTCTTGCAGGCGTTGCAGGGCAAAAACCGCCAAAAAACCAAGCAGGTTGAAGAGTAAAACGGCCTGGGCGTAACGTGTCCATGTCATGCTGTCATCGTGATGTACGCCTGCCAGACGATATAAGCCATGTTCCAGCGGACGCAGCCAGCGTATTGCGGCAGGCAGGTCGCCACGATAGATGCGCGCCATGTAGCGGCCCAAAGGCCAGGCGCAGATGAACAGGACGCCCAGATAAAATGCAAGTTGCGCGTAGGCGTTGTCCGTCATGAGAAATCCTCCGGGAAAAACAATACGGCGATGAGGTAGGCAAACACACCGATGGCACTCGCCAAGGCCAGCAAGTAGAGCGGGTTCATCGTTGCCTCCGGATTTTTTCAAAGAGCGGCACGAGGCAGGCTGTGACGGCGAAAAAGGCGATGCCCAGCAGCAAATAAAGCGGATCCATAAAGCCTCCTAAATGGACGGGTTGCGACAGTGGGCACCTTAGGTTTTTGTGTATTAAGAAAGCGCTAAAAATCCGTGCAATCAGCGTTAAGAGGGCGTTAAGAGCCGATGTCATGGCGATGGCTAAAAACGCGCGGTAATGCCTTGTGGTTTTTTGTCGCTGTGGTGTTGTGCATTCTTGCCGGGCGCTTTTCGACGTAGTGGCTTGATCAGACAGGTTCAGAATCTGTCATTCCGGTGTGTTTTCAGCGCAGGTGAAATTCGCTTTTTACACCCACTTTCGGCTATCATTCGGCTTTCCCGCAGCCTGTCTTTCCATGACCAAATACGTTTTCGTTACGGGTGGTGTCGTGTCCTCCTTGGGCAAAGGCATCGCCGCCGCGTCGCTGGGGGCCATTCTGGAATCCCGCGGCATCAAAGTCACCCATCTCAAGCTCGACCCTTACATCAACGTCGATCCCGGCACGATGAGTCCCTTCCAGCATGGCGAGGTGTTCGTCACCGAGGACGGGGCCGAGACCGATCTCGATCTGGGGCATTACGAGCGCTTCACCAGCGCCCGCATGAGCAAGCGCAACAACTTCACTACCGGTCAGGTCTATGACTCGGTATTGAAGAAAGAACGGCGCGGCGAGTATCTCGGCAAGACGGTGCAGGTCATTCCGCACATCACTGATGAAATCAAGGGCAAGGTCAAGGCCGGTGCCGAAGGGGCCGATGTGGCCATCGTCGAGGTCGGGGGTACGGTGGGCGATATCGAGTCGCTGCCGTTTCTGGAAGCCATCCGCCAGATGGGCATCGAGGAAGGCCGCAACAACACCTGTTTCATTCACCTGACGCTGCTGCCCTATATTCCGACTGCAGGCGAGTTGAAAACCAAGCCAACCCAGCATTCGGTCAAGGAATTGCGTGAAATCGGCATCCAGCCGGACATCCTGCTCTGCCGCGCCGATCGTTCGGTGCCGGCAGAAGAGCGGCGCAAGATCGCGCTGTTCTGCAACGTCATGCCGGAGGCCGTCATCGAATGCCTGGACGCCGATTCGATTTACAAGATTCCCGGCGCGCTGCACGAGCAGATGCTCGATGAAATCGTCTGCCACAAGCTCGGCATCCTCGCCAAGGCGGCGGATCTGACGCCCTGGGACAAGCTGATCGAGGCCATGGAGCACCCGCTGCACACGGTGCGCGTGGCTTTTGTCGGTAAATACGTCGATTTGACCGAGTCGTACAAATCCTTGATCGAAGCCATCAAGCACGCCGGCATCCACACCCGCAGCAAGATCGAAATCGAATACATCGACTCCGAGAACATCGAAAAAGAAGGCACCGGCATTCTCGCCGACATGGATGCCATTCTCGTTCCTGGCGGCTTTGGCCGGCGCGGCACGGAAGGCAAGATTGCCGCCATCCGCTACGCGCGCGAAAGCGGCAAGCCTTTCCTGGGCATTTGCCTGGGCATGCAAATGGCGGTGGTGGAATTTGCCCGCCACGTCGCCGGCCTGAAAGACGCGCATTCGACCGAATTTGTCGCCGATACGCCGTACCCGGTGATCGGCCTGATTACCGAATGGCACGACGCGTCCGGTCAGATCGAAAAGCGCGACGAGGCCTCCGACCTGGGCGGCACCATGCGCCTGGGCGGCCAGCTTTGTCTGCTGAAAGAGGGCAGCTTGGCCCGCCGCATTTACGGCGCGCCGGAAATCACCGAGCGCCACCGGCATCGCTACGAAGTGAACAACGCGCTGCTCGGCCAACTGGAAGATAAAGGCCTGGTCGTTTCCGGGCGCGCGCCGGGCACCGACCTGTGCGAGATGATCGAATTGCCGGCCGACGTGCATCCCTGGTTCGTCGCCTGCCAGTTCCACCCTGAATTCACCTCCAACCCGCGTGCCGGTCACCCCCTATTCACGTCCTACGTGCAGGCCGCGCTGGCGGCGCAGCCGGGGGAAAAGGCATGAAGCTGTGCGGTTTCGAGGCGGGCCTGACGCAACCCTTTTTCCTCATCGCCGGGCCGTGTACCGCCGAATCGGAACAGCTGTGCGTCGATGTTGCCGGGCAGATGCAGGAAATCTGTCGGCGTCTTGGCATCCACTACATTTTCAAGGCGTCCTACGACAAGGCCAACCGCAGTTCCGGCCAGTCGGTGCGCGGCCCCGGCATCGATGGCGGCTTGAAAATTCTCGACAATGTGCGCACGCAGATCGGCGTGCCGGTGCTGACCGATGTCCATGACGCTGCCGATGTGGCGCAGGTGGCCAGCGTCGTCGACGTGCTGCAAACCCCGGCCTTTCTCTGCCGCCAAACCGATTTCATTCATGCGGTAGCCGCCTGCGGCAAGCCGGTGAATATCAAGAAAGGGCAGTTCCTCGCCCCCGGCGACATGAAGCACGTCGTCGCCAAGGCGCGCGAAGTCAATGGCGGGGCCGATAACATCCTGGTCTGCGAGCGCGGCGCCTCCTTCGGCTACAACAATCTGGTCTCCGACATGCGCTCGCTCGCCATCATGCGCGACACCGGTTGCCCGGTGGTGTTCGATGCGACGCATTCGGTGCAGTTGCCGGGCGGGCAGGGGACGGTATCCGGCGGGCAGCGCGAATTCGTCCCGGTGCTGGCGCGCGCTGCGGTGGCCGTCGGCATCTCCGGCCTGTTCATGGAAACCCATCCCTGCCCGGAAAAAGCCTTTTCCGACGGCCCGAATTCCTGGCC
>NZ_JBLJBW010000029.1:0-35285 GCF_047638095.1 Azonexus sp. | reverse complement strand
CTGGAGCACCATCATGGCGCGAGTCTGCCAAGTCACGGGCAAAGGCCCGATGGTTGGGAACAAGGTTTCCCATGCCAATAACAAAACCAAGCGCCGCTTCCTGCCGAATCTGCAGAACCGTCGTTTTTGGGTTGAAAGCGAAAACCGCTTCGTCAGCCTGCGCGTTTCCAACGCCGGCCTGCGCCTGATCGACAAGAACGGCATCGACGCCGTCCTCACCGATCTGCGTGCCCGCGGCGAAATCTAATCAAAAGGAACTGAATCATGGCGAGCAAAGGCGGTCGCGAAAAAATCAAGCTGGAATCCACGGCTGGCACCGGTCACTTCTATACCACCTCCAAAAACAAGCGTACGACGCCGGAAAAGCTGGAGTTCATGAAGTACGACCCGAAAGCCCGCAAGCACGTGGCTTACAAGGAAGTGAAGCTGAAATAAGCAGCGCACTCCATTAAAAAAACCCGCTCCTTGCAGCGGGTTTTTTGTTGTCGGCGCAGTCGATCATCGATGTTGCATGCAACACTCACGCAGCGCGCCCGGCATGACGGGCAAGCAAGAGCGCGTACAAGGCGACGCCGGCAAAAAACAGTACCGACCAATTCGCCATCGACAGCCCCCAAAACTCCCATTCGCGGCTGGCACAAAAACCTGTTGCCAAAAAAAGCTGCGGCCAGGCCATCCCCAAGCCATCGACCAAGCGCTCCACCGCATCCGGCTCACTCATGCCGCAACCCGATACCGTATCCGGAAACCACTGCATCCAGCTTTGATAGAGGGCGATACCCATTCCGGCCACCGCCAAAGCCGCAATCGCCGCGCACCAAAGAAGGCGCAGCAAAGGCAAGGCAAAACCAAACAAGGCCAAAACGCCAATCAACAAATACAACAAACGTTGAAAAATGCAGTAAGGGCAGGGCGACAGCGACAACATCTGCTGCAACACCATACCGGCGGCGGACACACCCAGCACGCCCACCGCCAGTGCTGCAAACCAGGCTCTGGCCGGGTATGCCGAAAACAGCCGCGTCAAGACGCAGGTCATAACAGCTCTCCTGAAAACAAACACAAAAACGCAAACATTTGCACAAAACACAACAACAGCGGCAGAATGTCAAAAAAAAACGACAAGCCCCATCTGCTGTTAGCGAGACAAGCCCTTGAATCCAACCTCATCCACCCGCAACTCTGCCTGCATGCTCAGGCTTTTGGCAAGCTGCAGCGTGCTGCGCCAGCACGCCGAGGACGAAGCGGTTTTTTTGCAGCAACAATGCAAACTTTTGATTGAACAGGGAAATTTTGCCTACGCCGCCGTCCAGCTTCACCCGCCGGCCAGTGGCGAGGTTTTTTTCTCTTACGGCCAAGAAATTTCCAGCAACCCCAGCCTGCAGCTGCTTTTTCCCTCGTCGAGCGGGCATCTGGGGGAATTGCGCGTGATCAGCCAAGGGCCGCCCTTCAACGAAGATGAAAGTCTGACGCTCGACATCATCGCGCAAGACATCAGCGAAACCCTGTGCGAGCTGCGCTACAAGGCCAGCAACGAGCGCTTGCAATCGAATATGCGCCAGCTCTCGCGGGCGCTCGAATCGAGCCACAACGGGGTGATGATCACCTCCTCCACCCAGCTCGATCACCCAATCGTGTATGTCAATCCGGCCTTTGAGCGCATTACCGGCTATACCCCGGAAGAGGTGATCGGCCAGAGCGGGCGTTTCCTGGTACGTGACGATCTCAATCAGCGCGGCTTGGGCACCATCCGCGAAGCCTTGCGCAGCCGCAAGGAAGCGCACGCCATTTTGCGCAATTACCGCAAGGATGGTTCCCTGTTTTGGAACGAGCTCTATATCGCCCCGGTGCGCGACGAAAGCGGCGAAATGACGACCCATTTCGTCAGCATCATCAACGATGTCAGCGAGCGCATCAGCTACGAGCAGCAGCTCGAATTCCACGCCAATCACGACAGCCTGACCGGACTGGCCAACCGCAATCTGCTCAACGACCGTATCAACCAGGCACTCGCCCAAGCGCGGGCAGATAACCTGATGGTGGGCGTGCTCCTGCTTGATCTGGATCGATTCAAGCTGGTCAACGACGGTTTTGGCCACTCGCCAGCCAATGAGCTGCTCAAATCAGTCGCCCACCGGCTGAATCAGAGCGTGCGCGATACCGATACGGTGGCGCGGCTGGGCGGCGATGAATTCGTGGTGGTGGTGAGCCGTTTGCAATCGGCAGATGATTTGTCACTGGTTGCCGGCAAAATTTTGCGCGCCCTCAATCAACCCTTCATCATGGAAGGCAAGGAAATTTTCGTCACCGCCTCCGTCGGCGCGGCGCTCTACCCGCGCGATGGCGAGCACGGCGAAGCCTTGCTGCGTAATGCCGACGTTGCCATGTACCGCGTCAAGGAACACGGGCGCAACAATTACCGTTTCTACACGCCGGAAATGACGCACATGGCGATCGACCGCCTGGACATGGAGGGCAATCTGCGCCGCGCTCTGGAGCGCGACGAACTGCTGGTGTACTACCAGCCGCTGGTGTCGCTGGAAAGCGGCGAAATCGTCGGTGCCGAGGCCTTGGCGCGCTGGAATCACCCGCGCATCGGCATGATTCAGCCCGGCGAATTCATTCCGCTGGCCGAAGACACCGGCCTCATCATTCCCCTGGGACAAATGCTGTTACGCCAGGTTTGCTGCGATCTGGCCCACTGGCAAAACGAAAAATTGCCGCCACTGCGCGTGGCTATCAACCTTTCTGCCCGCCAATTCCGCCAAGACGATCTGGTCAGCAACATCCGCAGCATTCTGGAAAGCACCCAGATCGACGGCAGTCACCTCACCTTCGAGCTCACCGAAAGCATGGTGATGCACGACGTGGAAAACACGCTCATCACCCTGCGCGAGTTGAAACAACTGGGGGCGATGATCGCCCTCGACGATTTCGGCACCGGCTACTCCAGCCTTTCCTACCTCAAGCGCTTTCCCATCGACACCCTGAAAATCGACCGCAGTTTCGTGCGCGACATTCATCAAGATCAAGACGATGCCGCCATTGCGCACGCCGTCATCGCCATGGCGCACAAACTGGGCATCAAGGTGGTAGCAGAGGGCGTGGAATGCCAGAAACAGCTCGATTTACTGCGCGAATTCGCCTGCGACAACATGCAAGGCTATTTCTTCAGCCGCCCCATACCCTCCGCCGAATTCAGCCTGATGCTCAAGCAAGGCCATAAGCTCACGAACCCGGCATGAAAAACAAACTGCGCTACGAGCACGTCGCCCACGCCAGCCTGGCTGCCCACCTCGAGCAGCAAACCATTTTGCAGGCGACGACAGACGGCGGCGTGCAGGTATACCACTGCCAGAATGCACAGGGCGAATCCCTGGCCATTGCGCTGGCCAGCGGCGAGAACCTCATCGTGCGCCTGGAACGCCCGAGCGCACCGCTAGACCGCCGGCGCATGGGCCGCTAAACTGGCGCGATGATGACGCGCATACTCCTTGTCGAAGACGACGAACGCTTGGCCGGCCTGACCGCCGAGTACCTCAGCCGCAACGATCTGCAGGTCAGCATCGAAGGGCGCGGCGATACCGCAGAAACCCGTATTCTTGCCGAACAGCCCGACCTCGTCATTCTCGATGTCATGCTGCCGGGCAAAGACGGTTTCGAAGTCTGCCGCGCGGTACGCCAAAACTATCGCGGGGTGATTTTGATGCTCACCGCCCGCGATGAAGATTTTGACCAGATCCTCGGCCTCGAACTTGGGGCCGACGACTACATCGCCAAGCCGGTGCAGCCGCGTGTGCTGCTCGCCCGCATCAAAGCGCTGTTACGGCGCCTGCCCAGCCCTGGTGAGCACGATGCCGACAACGACCAGATGGTTTTTGGCAATTTCCGCATCGGCCGCAGCACGCGCGCCGCCAGCCTCAACCACCAGTCGCTCGATCTCACCACCGCTGAATTCGATTTGCTCTGGCTGCTCGCCTCGCACGCCGGCAACGTACTATCGCGCGACGATCTCCTGCAGGAATTACGCGGCATCGGCTTTGACGGCCTGGATCGCTCCATCGATGCGCGTATCTCACGGCTGCGCAAAAAGCTGAACGACGACCCGGAAAATCCCACTCGCATCAAAACGGTGCGCGGCAAAGGCTATCTGTTCAGCAAACATGACTGGGACTGAAGCGGCGCAGGACAACAGCCCCGCCACCCGTCCGGGGCTCGCCCGTTCGCTCTTTCGCGTCGCCCTGCCGCGCTGGCGGGGCGGCCAGTACAGCTTGTCCAAGCTGTTCTTCAACTTCTATTTTCTGGCGATGGGCTCCTTCATCGCCATTGCCTTTACCGCCGATTTCATCATCACCACGGCGCAGCAAGGGCTGACGGATGATTACTCGCGCCGCTTCATGCGCGGCACGATCACCCTGATCGAAGACGAACTGCACCGGCACTCGCGCCGGCAATGGGAAGAGCAGATCAAATCGATCGACAGCAAATTCGCCTATCGCCTGGGCATGGTCGAGCGCCGTTCGCTCGATATTCGCCTGACCAGCGCCCAGATCGACAAGCTGGACGCCGGCGATATTGCCATTTCGCACGACCGCGACTTCATGTATTACCGCCTGGGCACCAGTAGCAAGGTGCTCGTCATCGGGCCGCTTTCCGCCTCGCGCAAACCGGAAAATCAAGACGGCCTGCCGCTCGATTTACGCTTGCGCCTATGGACCTGGGGGCTGATCGGCATCATTTTTGCCATTGCCCTGTGGTTCTGGGTGCGCCCCGTCTGGCGCGACCTCGAAGCCTTGCGCCAGACAGCACGCCTCTTGGGTGACGGCAAATTTGAAGCTCCGGCACCGCAGGTGCGCACCCAACTCCTCGAGCCCCTTGCCGAAACCCTGCACAGCATGAACGAGCGTGTCCTGCAGCTTCTGGCCACACACCGCGAATTGTCTTGCGGCATTTCACACGAATTGCGCACCCCCATCGCCCGCATGCGTTTTGCCCTGGAAATGCTGCCGGAAACGCCTGAACTGGAAGAGCGTCGGCGACTCTGGGCGATGATGGAAGCCGACCTCGACGAGCTCGACCAACTGATCGACACCAGCCTCACCTACGCCCGTTTCGAACGCGAAATTCCCGAGGCGCACTTTTCCAGCGTGCGTTTTGCGCAATGGCTGGGCGATGAAGTCGAAGCCATTCGCCTGCTTGGCCGCCAGCTCGAAATTCGTGTCGACACCCACGCGTTACCAGAAAACCTGCACGTCGATCTGGACAAAAAAGCCATGCCCTACGCCCTGCGCAATTTGCTGCGCAATGCCTTCAAATATGCGCAAAACAGCATCTGCGTCAGTGCCGAACTAGTGGAGGAACACATTTGCATCCACGTGGATGATGACGGCATCGGCATCCCGGAAGAAGAGCGCGAGCACGTTTTTTCCGCCTTTTCCCGCCTCGATCGATCGCGCGACCGTGCCACCGGCGGCTACGGCTTGGGCCTGGCAATTGCCCGGCGCGTACTTGAATTACACGGCGGCAGCGCCAGCGCTGCGGCAGCCCCGCTGGGCGGCGCGCGTATCAGTTTGTGCTGGCGGGCGCATCAGTAAGCCGGTTTTCGATCCTTTCGGTATTTCAAACGAAATTTTCAATCCGGCAATTCTCAATCCAAGCTCAATCCAACTCATCGATCCACGCCTGCTGGATCGCTTCGAGGATTTTTTCGCCACAGCGTTCCGGATCGTCGTCAAAGCCGGGCAGCGCCATCACCCAGTTGCGCAGATCGACGAAATTCACCCGCAAGGGATCTTTATCGCCGTGGGTATCGGCGAGTTCAATGGCGATATCGTTGATGTCGGTCCATTTCATCTTTAGCCCTCCTTCGCCATGTTGATGCTGTATTTCGGGATTTCCACCACCAAGGGCGTGGCCTTGACCAAGGCCTGGCAGCCCAGGCGGGAGTTGGGTTCCAGGCCCCAGGCGCGATCCAGCAAATCTTCTTCGGTTTCCGTCGCCTCATCGAGCGTCTCGAAACCTTCGCGCACGATGACGTGGCAGGTGGTACAGGCACAAGACATTTCGCAGGCGTGATCGAGTTCGATATGGTTGTCGAGTAAATTCTGACAAATCGACTTCCCCGGCGTAGCCTCAATGACGGCACCTTCCGGGCAGAGCTCTTCGTGCGGCAAAACGATAATCTGGGTCATGCGGTTTCTCCTGACGAAGTGAAGGCGCTCAAGTCATCGACACTGCGCCCCGCCAGCGCACGTTTGACGTTTTGATCCATGCGCCGATGCGCAAACTCCTGGGTTTCATAGCCCAAATCATCCATTGCCAGATGAATCTGACGCCGGCTGTCCCCGCCCAGTGCAGTTTGTAATTTATCCATGGCTGCGCGCACTTTGGCGATTTCAGCCGCCGTCAGCAGATGCGCATCTTCGCTGAGCGCGGCTTCCGTAGCTTCGAACAGGCGGCGGGCTTCCACCTGGGCTTCACGCAGCGCACGGGTCATGGCGTCATCCTTGGCGTGCGCCATGGAATCGCGCAACATGCCGGCGATTTCATCATCCGACAAACCGTAGGAAGGCTTGACGCTGATGCTGGCTTCGACACCCGTGGTTTGCTCGCGCGCCGTCACCGACAAAAGCCCGTCAGCATCGACCTGAAAGGTCACACGGATGCGCGCCGCGCCGGCCACCATGGGCGGAATGCCGCGCAGCTCGAAGCGGGCGAGCGAGCGACAATCGTCCACCAAATCGCGTTCGCCCTGCACGACGTGAATCGCCATGGCCCCTTGGCCGTCTTTGAAAGTAGTGAATTCCTGCGCGCGCGCCGTGGGTATGGTGGAATTGCGGGCAATCACCTTTTCCGTCAGCCCGCCCATGATTTCCAGGCCCAGCGAAAGCGGGATCACATCGAGCAAAAGCCAATCATCCTTGCCAGTTTTATTGCCCGCCAGCAGGTTGGCCTGGGTCGCCGCGCCCAGCGCCACCACTTTGTCGGGGTCGAGATTGGTCAGCGGCTCCTTGCGGAAAAAATCGCCCACCGCTTTTTGCACTTGCGGAATGCGCGTTGCACCGCCCACCATGACCACACCTTGCACCTCATCAACCTGCAAACCGGCATCGCGCAAGGCTTTTTTGATCGGCTGCAGGGTTTTGCTTACCAAATTGCGGGTGATCTCGGCAAAGCTGGGGATGTCGAGTTTCAGGTCGATCATTTCGCCGGTCGCCAGACGCAGAGAAATGGGGGCCTCCGGGTTGTGCGTAAGAAATTCCTTGGCTTCGCGGCAGCGCATCATCAAATGCCGGGAATCTTCTGCCGACAAAGGCTGCGGCCGGCTTTGCTCGATCACCCAGCAATAGATGCGGTGATCGAAATCATCCCCGCCCAAGGCCGTATCGCCGCCTGTGGCAAGGACTTCGAAAACGCCTTTGCTCAAACGCAAAATGGAAATATCAAAGGTGCCGCCGCCCAGATCGTAGACCGCATAAACGCCTTCCGCACCGTTATCCAGACCGTAAGCAATCGCCGCCGCCGTCGGTTCGTTGAGCAGACGCAAAACGTTCAAACCGGCCAGACGCGCCGCATCCTTGGTGGCCTGACGCTGCGCATCATCAAAATACGCCGGCACGGTAATCACCGCTCCGACCAATTCACCCCCTAAAGCGGCTTCGGCACGTTGCTGCAAAACCTTCAGAATTTCCGCCGAGGCCTCTACCGGGCTTTTCACACCGGCCACCGTTTTCAGGCGAACCATGCCGGGAGCATCGACAAAATCATAGGGCAGGGTTTCGCCATGCACGATGTCGGCCTTGCCGCGCCCCATGAAGCGCTTGACGGAAACGATGGTGTTTTTCGGGTCTTCCGCCTGTTTTTTGCGCACCTCGTAGCCGACCTCGACCTTGCCGCCCGCGTGATAGCGCACGGCGGAAGGCAGCAGCGAGCGGCCATGCTCGTCGTTCAGGCATACCGCCATGCCACTCTTCACCGTGGCAACCAAGGAGTTGGTGGTACCCAGATCGATGCCGATCGCCCGCTTGTGTTCGTGCGGCGCAGCCGATTCGCCGGGTTCGGCAATCTGAAATAGAGCCATGTTTCCTTTACCTTTTTACTCTTCCAACGCAAGCAGGGCGTCAGTGATTTCGAGCTGCAATTTTTCCAGGAACATCTGCCGGCGCACGGCTTCACTCGCCGCCGATAGATCTTGCGCATCATCGAGCCAGGCCGCAATTTCCTCATAGCGCGCGGCAATGTCGGCACGCAAGCGATGGTGCAAATGCTCCAGTTCGTGATGATTACCGGCGCAGCGCGCTTCTTGCACCGCCTCGCGCCATTCCATCTGCTGCATGAGAAAATCGGCAGGCATGGCGGTATTGGTTTCGGCACGCAAATCGACACCGGCCAACTCGACCAAATAACGCGCCCGCGCCAGAGGGTTTTTCAGCGTTTGATAGGCAGCATTCGCCTGACTCGCCCACTGCATCGCCACCCGTCGCTCTGCTTCCGGCGCGTTGACGAAACGGTCCGGATGGACGCGTGCCTGCAAATCACGGTAGCGCGCATCGAGCTCACTCGCCGCCAGGCGAAAGCGCCGTGGCAGGCCGAGCAGAGTGAAAAAGTCGCTGTTTAGATCCAAGACAAAAACTCAAACATTGAACGATTCGCCGCAGCCGCATTGATCCTTGACGTTCGGGTTATTGAACTTGAAACCTTCGTTCAAACCTTCGCGCGCGTAATCCAGTTCCATGCCTTCCAGATAGGGCAGGCTTTTGGCATCGACGATCACCTTGACGCCGGCCTGCTCGAACACCACGTCGTCGGCGTTGATCTCATCGACAAATTCGAGTTTGTAGGCCATGCCCGAGCAACCGCTGGTGCGCACGCCCAAGCGCAAACCGACGCCCTTGCCGCGTTTTTCAAGGAATTTTTCCACCCGCAGTGCGGCTTTTTCCGTCAAGGTCACCGCCATGTCAGGCTCCGTTTTTCTTCTTGTAATCGGCCACCGCCGCCTTGATCGCGTCTTCAGCAAGAATCGAGCAGTGGATTTTTACCGGCGGCAAGGCAAGTTCTTCGGCAATCGCCGTGTTTTTGATCGACAAGGCCTCGTCCACCGTCTTGCCCTTGACCCATTCAGTCACCAGAGAAGACGAGGCAATCGCCGAGCCACAGCCATAGGTTTTGAATTTGGCATCTTCGATCACGCCTGATGGATTCACCTTGATCTGCAGTTTCATCACGTCGCCGCAGGCCGGCGCGCCGACCATGCCGGTGCCGACGCCATCGTCTTCTTTGTTGAAGGAGCCGACGTTACGGGGGTTTTCGTAGTGGTCGATGACTTTCACGCTGTAGCTCATAATTTTCTCCGTAGTGTTGGGGTGGGGCGAATTGCCATTTTTATTGCACCGTTTTCAGTGTGCGGCCCATTGAACGGTGCTCAGGTCGACACCCTCTTTGTACATTTCCCAGAGCGGGGAAAGATCGCGTAATTTCTGGATTTTCGCATGCAAGAGCTGCACGGCGTAGTCGATTTCCGCTTCGGTCGTAAAACGGCCGATGGAAAAGCGGATCGAGCTGTGCGCCAACTCATCGTTACGCCCCAAGGCGCGCAGCACATACGAGGGCTCCAGACTGGCCGAAGTGCAGGCCGAACCGGACGACACTGCCAGATCCTTCACCGCCATCATCAAAGACTCTCCTTCGACGTAGGCAAAACTCACGTTCAAGTTATGTGGAATACGCGCCGTCAGATCGCCATTGACGAAGCTTGCTTCAATTTCCAGCAAACCTTTCAGGAAACGGTCGCGCAGGGCGGTAATACGCTGGTTCTCGCTTGCCATTTCTTGACGCGCCAGACGAAAGGCTTCGCCCATGCCGACGATCTGGTGCGTGGCCAGCGTGCCGGAGCGAAAACCCCGTTCGTGGCCGCCACCGTGCATCTGCGCTTCCAGGCGGATACGCGGCTTACGCCGGACATAGAGCGCACCGATGCCTTTCGGGCCATAGGTTTTGTGCGCGGAAAAGCTCATCAAATCGACTTTCAGCTTGGCCAGATCGATCTCAACCTTGCCCGTTGCCTGCGCCGCATCGACGTGAAAAATCACGCCTTTCTCGCGGCAGATATCGCCCAGTTCGGCAATCGGCTGAATGACGCCGACCTCGTTATTGACAAACATTACCGAGGCCAGCACGGTATCCGGACGAATCGCCGCTTTGAAGACTTCCAGATCGACCAAGCCGCTTTCCTGCACCTCCAGATAGGTCGCCTCGAAACCTTGCCGCTCCAGTTCGCGCACAGTGTCGAGCACCGCCTTGTGTTCGGTTTTCAATGTGATGATGTGCTTGCCCTTGGTGCCAGCGTAGAAATTGGCCGCGCCCTTGATGGCGAGATTGTTCGATTCCGTCGCCCCGGAAGTCCACACGATTTCCTTGGGGTCCGCGCCGACCAATTCGGCCACCTGGCGACGAGCAGTTTCGACGGCCTCGTCCGCCACCCAGCCAAAACTGTGCGAGCGCGATGCGGGGTTGCCGAACAAATCGCACAAGTAAGGGATCATTTTTTCCGCCACGCGCGGATCGACTGGGGTAGTTGCGGAGTAATCAAGGTAGATGGGCAATTTCATGGTTCTTCTCGTGAGGTTCCTGAGCCGGTTATCGTTCGTCGCGGCCCGCGTTAATGGCCGTCAATCCTTGCAGTTCGCCGACCGTCTTCCGCAAGGCGTCAATAAATCCCTGTACTTCGCCGGCGCTGTTGCCGGCTCCCAAGCTCAGACGCACCGCACCGCGTGCAAGTTCCGGCGAAATTTTCATTGCCTGCAAAACATGCGATGTTTCCGGGTTGGCGCTGGAGCAGGCGGCACCGCTGGCCAGCGCAAAACCCGCCCGATCGAGCTTGCCGACCAAGGTTTCGCCGTCGATATTGGGTAGCGCAAAATAGGTGGTATTCGCCAAGCGCGGGGCCGCGGCGGAGAAAATCGTCGCCCCCAGCTCCCCCAAAGCGCTTTCCAGCAATGCGCGCAATTTTGTCGTCTGAGCCGCAGTTTGGGCCGCACGCTGCGCGGCAAGTTGCGCCGCCACACCAAAACCGACGATGGCGGCGACATTTTCCGTACCGGAACGCAAACCGCGCTCATGCCCGCCACCGGCAATCAGGGGCGCGAGCTCCAGACGTTTGTCCAACACCAAAGCTGCCGCCCCTTGCGGGCCGTTGATCTTGTGCGCCGACACGGTGAGCGCCTGCACACCGGCGGCATTGAGCGCGCGAAAATCCAGGGGCAACTTGCCCAAGGCCTGCACGGCGTCGCTATGCATGATCGCCCCCGCTGCACGCGCCGCAGCGGCCAGCGTCGGCACATCCTGCAAAACGCCGGTTTCGTTATTGGCCAGCATCACGGACAAGAGCGCCGGTTTTTGCGCCAGGGTTGCCGCGTAATCTTCTGGATCGATGCGACCCTGCCCGTCCACCGCAATTTCGCGCAATCCCCAGCCGGAACGCTGCAACTGGCGCGCCGGCTGTAAAATGCAGGGGTGCTCGATCGCCGATACCGCCAAATGACCCGGTTTGCGACATGCCGCCACGCCTTTCAGAAAAAGGTTGTTGGCTTCGCTACCGCCGCTTGTGAACACAATTTCCGTTGGCTGCGCATTGAGCGCCGCAGCCACCTGCTGGCGCGCCAGATCGATCGCTGCCCGCGTCCGCCGGCCGTATTCATGCCGGCTGGAGGCGTTGCCAAAACCCTGCCCTAGCCAGGGCAGCATCGCGGCGCGCACCGCAGCATCGAGCGGCGTCGTCGCGTTGTGGTCAAAATAAACCGGTAAAAATTCCATAAAATAATAAAACTCAAACTCCCAGCGGCATTTTTTCGCGCTCGCTGCGGCGCGGACTCGGCCCCAGCGGGCGTTGATCAAACAGCACTTTCGCCCCGCCCGAGCGCAAATTCTCCTGATTGACGAGATCAGCCAGACTCACCGAACCCAGGTACTCAAACATTTTCTGATTGAGTGTCGCCCATAAATCGTGCGTCATGCAGCGCTGCTCGCCGTGGCAATTCTCCAAGCCGCCGCACTGGGTCGCATCGAGATGTTCATCCACCGCACGAATGATGTCGGCCACGCTGACCATGGCCAGCGGCCGGGCGATGCAATAGCCGCCACCGGGGCCACGTACCGAATCGACCAGGCGATGCCGGCGCAGCTTGCCAAAGAGCTGCTCAAGATAAGAAAGCGAAATGTGCTGGCGCTCCGCCACCCCCGCCAGCGCCACCGGACCGCTATCGCCGCGCAGTGCAAGATCGAGCATGGCCGTTACGGCAAAGCGCCCTTTGGTCGTCAAACGCATGTATCTTCTCCGACAAATAACCGAGTATTTAAGTCAACTTTTAACCAGAAGCCCTTATTAGTCAACTATTTTACTCAGGTATTGCACATCGAAATCATCCTGCGGCCGCAAGGTTTCCTCGCAGCAAATGCCTTTTTCTGCCAGTTTTTTAATCAACTCACTCAGCCGCCGGTCGGTCTCACCCGCATGGTCGAGCAAGCCATGAATGGCTTTGGCCAGTGGATCATCCTGATCGCGCGCCACGGCATAGGCGGAAAAACCCATTTTCTCGGCCTGGGCTTCGCGCTCGCGGCTTTGCGCATCGATGATGCGCGCCGGGTTGCCCACCGCCGTCGCCCCCGCCGGCACCGATTTGGTCACCACCGCATTCGATCCCACCTTGGCTCCCGCCGCCATGGTGATCGGCCCCAAGACCTTGGCCCCGGCACCAATGACCACGCCATTTTCCAGCGTCGGGTGGCGCTTACCTTTCGACCAGGAGGTGCCGCCCAAAGTCACACCGTGGTACAGCGTGACATCGTCGCCAATCACCGCCGTTTCGCCGACCACCACGCCCATCCCATGATCGATGAAAAAGCGCCGGCCGATCGTCGCCCCCGGATGAATTTCTATCCCCGTCAAAAAGCGCGCCACATGGGCGGTAAAACGCGCCAGCCAGCGCAGGCGGTGACGCCACAGCCAGTGTGCCAAACGGTGCAGGATGAGTGCATGAATGCCCGGATAACAAGTCAGCACCTCCCAAAAGGAACGTGCCGCCGGATCGCGATCAAACACCGCCCGGATATCCTCGCGCAAATGGCCAAACATGGAACAATCCCCTACAAAGAAGAGGTGAATTGTAGAATACTCGACTGAATTTGTCAGCTATTCTGAGGCAAGTTTGAGCGGCTTGATGACGATGCTGACTTCCGCATTGGCAATATCTTTTTCGACACCTGCACGCAAGGATTCAATGGTCAGCTCGGCTTCGCCTATCGTTTTGGCAGGATCAAAACCCAGGGCAATCTCAATGAACAAGCGGTTGCCGGCGCGGCGCGAGCGCACACCGTGGAAAGCCTCATAACCATCGAAATGCCCGGCCAGTTGGCGCATGATGACAATCTGCACATCTTCGGCAAGCGTACGATCCAGCAGATCATGCAAGGTTTCCAGCAGCACCGGCACATAGGAGCCAATGGCGAATAATGCATAAGCCAGCGCGCACGCCGGATCGAGATAAGCCACCCAGGGTTCGCCCCGAAAAATCTGGGTCAGGGCGAGCGCGATCAAAATAGCCACGGCCCCCAGCGCGTCGTTACGCTTGTGCCGCCACTCCATATCGATCAAAGGTGAAGGCGCGCGATCCGCAATCCGCTTGTAATAAACCCACAAGCCGGCATTGACAACGAAAACCAAAACCTGAACGACGATGCCGACCAAGGTAAAGTCCGCATCGAGCGGCTCCGGGTGCAGCAGCCGAATGAGTGAATAAATCACCAGCGCAACCAAGGTGCCGATATAACACAGGGCACCAAACAAGCTCCCTACCCGCTCGAGTTTTCCCGCGCCGTAATCAAAATCATGCAGCTGGCCCTCACGAATATTCCTGAGAATGCGCAAGGACACCGCATGAGAAGCAAAATTCTTGAAATAATCTGCAATATCCGACAGCAACAACAAAGAACCAGAAAAAATAGCGATTACGGCGTAAGGTATGAAAGTAACGAGGTCGATAATGACGCTAACCCACAATGCACGCGCCTGCAAAGCTGCTTGTTCTTGCTCTTTTTTCATGAGCACCTTCGGTGAGTTCTGTGTGTCCACTTGAGTTTCAGTTCTTTAATGCTTGCAATTACTTACATCGCCTAGCGAAAAGCTGCCGCCCTCTGAAAAACTCCGCAATCTCTCTTCGAGTTCATTTTGAATCTCAAAAACCACCTCTGGGGTAATGCACTGCCGCCAGAAAACATAATAAAAATCAATACTCTCGCAATCAAGATAATCCGATATATACAGATTTATAGGAAAGCCGCATGTTTTAGACGCATAATGATGCAGTGTCGAAAACCCCATGGAACAGTTTTTGTTAAAACAAAAATACGATAATAAAATTTGCGGAACATATCGACCGTATTTCATCAGGCATGATGCAGAGGATATTTTACTATTCCAATCGTAGTCTTTATGCCGACAAAATTCTCTGGACTGTTTTTTTACCGATTGAATGCGTTCGACCAGCCCTTTGTGTTCACTGAAATCAAACGTAAATGGCGCAACAATTTCATAAGCTCCCAGGCTGTCTTTCTCTTCGTGGCCAAGCCTATTCCCAAAGGGAACCTCAATACAGAATCGCTTGCCGCCGCACTTCTCTGAAAGCAGCTCAGCAAAAAATGTAAGAATAACAGTAAAGGGTGAAGCTTTGCTTTTATCACAGCAACTAAAAAGACCTTCTTTGATCTCTTTACTCAAGCGAAAGCTCAAATGGGAAGCCACAGATTCTTCGACATCGATAACGTCTTTGAATAACGGCGCGCATGTCGCCAATTCGGAAAAACGGGTATCCCAAAACTGCCCGTCATCGACGTTATTTTTTTCAACACTGGCACCGGCAAGTTTTTTTAAGTGTGACGAGAAGGGGTGCCAGTGAATTTCTGCATTTTCATCAAGCAAAACCTGCTGGATTTTCTCATAAAGGGCAATTGCAGAGATGCCGTCAAATATGACATGATTAAAACAAAAATGGAGATTATTGAACGAATTACCAATAGAATAAATAAATACATTAAACAGCCGATTTCTATTGTCAACCTCGTTTTCTGGAATGCCATCACAATATTCTTGATACAGTTCAATCGATTGAAAATTATACGCCTCGATTTTCTCCAAAACCGGCGGCAAAAACTCCATATATTTACCATCTCCATCTACGCAACAACCCACCCCAGAAATATCCGCTGATAATAGACATTTCTCTACCGCAAAACGCAAACGGTCCGCTGCAAAGCTTTGTGTAAATTTGATGTCAAATGCGATGTGATAAGGCGTTCCTTCTGATCTTTCGTTAACATCAAAAATATATCCCTGCTCATCCGTCATAGGGAGTTTTTCCATCTTGTGCGCCGCCTCGTCCTCCCGGTGTAGCACCCGGTATCAATTCAATTTTTTCATTTTTTTCCTTCTGCAGTCAACAAAAAACACTCTCAGAATTCTGCCTGTGAAACTTGCTTGTTCTACTGTTAACAGCCGCCAAGAGCGAAGCCAAGCCAAAGGCTGTTCCTCCTTCCCAAAAACAAAACGCCGGCAAATTGCCGGCGTTTTGTTTGGCTGAAAAAATCAGCGCTGCCCTGATTTCAGCGCAGCTTTTTCTTCGTCTATTTTTTTTGACGCATAGCGGCCGATATAAACCCCCATGACCAAAATGAAACCGATGGTAAACAGGCTAAGCAAGCCGATGTCAGATGTCAGCAGCAGATTCCAAGCGTCCATTACACTTCTCCCACGATGTATATTGTGATCGGTGCCCATAACGGGACGCAGGGTTTGCGCAACAAACATGCCAGAATTTTCTGAGCATTGCCTCAGAGCAACAAACCACACAAACATCAGGGTTTTTGGCCTACCCAGCCTAAAAAATCCTGCCTTACCCAGCCTTGTTTGTCATTTATGACACGACAAAGGTCGCAAATGGCAGTAAAAATAACGCACGAACACACGAAACATTATGCTGTCGCCGGGCCACGGTATTCGATCGCCATCACGGTGATGTCGTCAGACTGTGGCGCACTGCCAGCAAACGCCTTGATACTGGCGAGCGCGCCATTGACCAAATCAAAAACCGCCGCCTCCTGCATTTCGCTGCAGACGGCCAGCAGACGCGCCTCAGCATACAATTCATCCGCCAGATTCATCGCCTCGGTCACACCATCGGTATAGAGCAGCAGACGATCTCCCGGCGTCAGGCGCGTCGTATCGGCCTGATAGGGGTAATCCTCAACGGCCCCGATGACCAGTTGCTTCGTTTTGGGGAAATAGTGCGGCTGTCCTTGGCGTGGAATCAGCAGCGGCGGATTGTGCCCGGCATTCGTATAAACAAGCGTCCCGTCACGCAAATCGAGTAGCGCACAAAACACCGTGACGAACATGCTCTGATCATTGTCACGCGCCATTTGGTCATTCACCCTGGACAAAATTTCTGCCGGGCTCAGGTCCATTCTGGCGGTTGCCTTGATCAAGGTTTTCGTTACCGCCATGAACAGGGAGGCCGGCACACCTTTGCCGGAGACATCGGCGACGACCAGACAAAGATGATCATCGTCGAGCTGGAAGAAATCGTAAAAATCCCCGCCGACTTCCTTGGCCGGCTCGATCACGGCAAAAAGATTGAATTCTTCCCGATGCGGGAAGGGGGGCAGCATTTTCGGCAGGATGGACATCTGGATATCGTGAGCAATGCCCAACTCACCTTCGATACGCTCCTTGGCCGAAGTGGTCGCCACCAGATCGCGGATGTGTAACTGCAAATCCCGATTCATGGTGGCAAAAGCCCGGCTCAAATCACCGACTTCGTCATGTGCTGTCTGCGCCGGTAGTTGCACGTCAAAATCGCCTTTACTCATGCGTCCGGCGGCAATCGCAAGGCTGTGCAGCGGCCGTGTAATCGAACGGGCGATCAACACCACCACCAACACAATCAACAACATACCGAGCAGACCGATCGCTGCCACGGTCAAGGTCAACTCGCGGATACCCGCAAACAGTTCCTTCTCAGGAAAAACAATCGCCAAAGACCAGCCCGCAGCAGGAATCGGGCCGTAGTACAGACGCGCTGGCGCACCGGCAAGACCGCGATAGGGAACAAAACCGCTTTCGCCCCGCAGCATGCTCTGGCCGACCTCGCGCAAGGCCGGGTCATTGGCGGCTTCTGCCAGACTGAAAATGGATTCGTGCATGACGTAATCCGTCACCGGGTGGGTGACGACCGAGCCGGTGCGCGACAAAAGAAAGGCATAGCCGCTATCGAGCACCTTGATCGCACCTATCGACTGCGCCAGCCAGTCGAGCGAAATGTCCGCCGTGACCACGCCCAAGAAGCGGCGTGCCGCGCCGCTGCCCGCGTAAAACGGCACGGAATAAGTGGCCATCAGGGTATTGCCGCCACCTTCATCGAAGTAAGGCTCACTCCATCCAGAACGTTCCAGCTCCCGAGGAATCTGGTACCAATCCTGCACCCGATAATCGTAAGCCGCTTCCAGCTGAAGGCTTTTGATTTGCTTGCCATCACGATAGACATACGGCGCGTATAAGCGCCCGGTGGCAACTCCTGCAGCAGGCTCGAATGCAATGGTCGAACCGTAAATTTCCGGATTGTTTTTGAGGATGCGCTGCAGCACCTGGTGCACGCTCTGCTCGCTCGCCCGATCGGTACGCGGATCTTTGATTTGCTCGGTTTCCAGTTGCCGCGCCGTAATCTCAACAATCCGCGCCGTCGTACTCAAGGTGGCTTCGACGCGATTGGCCGAGGCCAAGGCCAGATATTGGGCCGCATGGGCGACTTCTGTTTCGATCAAGGCCCGCGAGCGCAGGTGATTGAAGCCGAGCATACCGACAAAAATAAGCGAAACACTCAAAGTCACCGCCAAAACCAGGCGAGCACCGATTGTTTTAATGAAGCGCATGGCCCTCTTTCACGAACCTATCGTAATCCGCTGCCTGACGCACCCACTGGCGGCAGCACAATATCGAGGCAGAAAAACAAGACATCTGCGAGGTCAAGAACGCAGGCTCAGACGAACGACATTGCGCCCTTCCTGGCGGAAACATTCGAGTCGGTCGGCAATCTGACGCACCAGAAACCAACCCAGCCCACCGATTTTGCGTTCCTCGAGCGCTGCCGTCAGATCGGGTTCGGCGAGCGAGGCGGCGTCAAACGCAATACCCTCATCGATCACCTCGACCACGAACTGCCCATCGGCAACACGGCAAATCAGCGTCACCGGCCCCGAGCCAGCTGGGTAGGCGTAATGACAGATGTTGACGAAAATCTCCTCGAAGGCCATGGTCAACAAACCGATCCGCCGCTCCGCCAAGCCATAAACGCGGGCGCAGGCGGCCAGATGCTCCTGCAAGGGCTCGAGATTGACCAACTCGGCTGCCAGGGTCAGCGTGTCGAATGTGTGCGGGGCATCGTTCACCGACAAAACCTCACACTGCCGCCAACGCTGCCGCAAGCGAGGGGTGAATTCCCAGGATGGAGCTGAATCCGGTCATCTCGAAAACCTCGCGTACATTGTCTTGCAAACTGGCAAACACCACGCTGCCCCCCTTCGGCTTGAGCTGTTTTGCCGTCGACAGCAACACGCGCAAGCCGGCGCTACTGATGTAGCTGAGATTGGCAAAATCAACGACCAAGCGTGTTTTATCTTCGGCAATCAACTGACCGACGACCTTCTCGTATTCGCTTGCCGAAACGGCATCGAGCTTACCGCTCACCGCCACCACCCAGGCATTGCCCGAATCTTCTACCTGAATTTCCATTCTCGCTCCGATCATTTGTTTACAAAACAATAAAACGGTTCAAACCAAGCGCCCTAGCCCTTTTTGCCTCACGCAGAGGGCGCTAAAAAAAGGCCAAAACCACTTCCTGCCGGCTCGATCACTTCGCCGGCGCGACGTTATCCGAACCCTCCGCGCCAATGTACACCGCCAGCAATCGAACCACACCACTCCCCAAATTCATGCCGCGATGCGGCACTTGCATCGCTTCGACCAAGGCATCCCCCTGGCGATATATTTTTACCCCCTCGGAGCCGTAGTCGACACTGAGCTCGCCTTCCAAAATATAGGCCACCAGCGGCACCGGATGACGATGAAAAGCGGCCACCGCACCAGGAGCAACCGTAACCACGGCAACGGTGATTTTGGGCGCGCCGCTGCGGGGATACTGAATATCCTCACCCACTACGGTCTTGCTTGTCACCAGCAATTCTTCTACGGGGTAGTAATTCAGGTCGCGCGCTTGCGCGCCTGTCACCAACAGCGCAAATAACAAAATAAATCGTTTCATGGGATGCCTTACTCCGTAGCCAAGTGAATCAACAGACGATTGCGCCCGCCATCCACGCAATAATCAATCTTTTCTGCCAAATTCGTGATAATAGCCAAACTCAGCTCGTCCGGCTGCGCCGCCTCATCTAGCGGGTTGGGAAGCTCGCCCGCCGCCTCGAGACTGAGTTCGAGCCGCCCGGTTTTCTCGGCGTAGCCAAGCGTAATTTCCAGCGCGCTTGAAACAAGACGCGGCCGGTAAATAGCGAGTAACTCCTCGATCAGCAGCAGCACATGTTGCCGTATTTTTTTTGGCAAAATCTGTTTCTCGCAAAACTGCTCGAGTTCAGCGTTGACGGCATAAAGATCGAATTCCGGGCTGTCGATACGCAAACAGACACTGCGAATGCGATGAATGAAGGCGCGGGTTTTTTCGCGTTGCGGCTGCTCAAAAATCTGCTTTGGCGAACCCTGCTCGTAGATGATGCCCTCATCCATATAGAACACCCGATTCGAGACATCGCGGGCGAAATCCATTTCGTGGGTGACAATCAGCATGGTCAAGCCTTCCTTCGCCAGCCGGCGCATCACGGCCAGTACCTCGCTGACCATGGTCGGGTCGAGCGCTGAAGTGGGTTCGTCAAAAAGAATGATTTGCGGCTCCATCGCCAAACAGCGGGCAATGGCCACACGCTGCTTCTGCCCCCCCGAAAGTTCATCGGGAAAACTGCCCGCCTTTTCACTCAGCCCAACGAGCCTGAGCAATTCGCCAGCCCGGGTTCGCGCCTCCTCCGTACTGCGCCCCAATAATTTGATCGGCCCCAGCGTCAAATTATCCAGCACGCTGAGATGGGCAAAGAGGTTGAAGGACTGAAATACCATGCCCATTTTGCGCCGCATCATCGGCACATCGGCAGCAGGGTCAAGAATATTCAAACCATCGATTTCAATACGTCCACCGCTGGGCTGATCGAGCAAATTCAGGCAGCGCAAGAAGGTACTCTTGCCGGTGCCGGAGGGGCCAATGATGGAAATCACCTCACCTCTGGCAATGTCAACCGTGACATCTTTAAGCACGACAAGCTCGCCAAATTTCTTCACCAGATGCTCGACCTTGATCATGGGTGACGCGCCTCACGGCCATATTTTGGATCGGTCACCCGCTCGAGATATTCGAGAAACTGCAGTAGCACCCAGGAAATCAGAAAGTACAAAAGCGCGATCATCAGCAGCGGGAAAAAAGCATCAAACGTGCGGCTACGGATGATGTCGCTGGCTTTGGTCAGATCCTGCACCGCGATATAACCAACGACGGAGGTCATTTTGACCAGGGAAATAAATTCGCCCTTGAACACCGGCAAAATACGATGCACGGTCTGCGGCAAAACAACATGCACGAAAGTCGCGACACGGGTAAACCCCAAAGCAATGCCGGCTTCCATCTGACCTTTGTCGACGCCCTGAATACCAGTACGAAAAATTTCGGCACTGTAGGCAGCAAAATTCAGGCCGAAAGCAATGACGGCGACCAAAACCGGATCGATGTTCACCGAGGCAAAGACAACATAAAAAATCAGCATCAACAAAACCAGCACCGGCGTGCCGCGCAAAATCGCGATATACAAACGAGCCGGCAGACTAAGCAAACGCCGCGCCGACATACGCATGAAACAGACCAAACCCCCTAAGAGCGTCCCCAAAAGAACCGAAAACACCGAAATGATTACCGTGGTTTTCAGACCATCCCAAATCAGCAAATAACGCTTCTCGAGCATGATATTGCTGCGAAAACTCTCGGCAACACCGCGCAACCCCGTCGCAAGCGCACCGACCTCGGGCTCGGCAACGGGCGGCGTCGTCGGCACCAATGCATTGATATCGTTGCTGACATAGGGGCGCGTGTAACGGATCAGTTTCTTACGCTCGTCCGTCACATTGATGCTGGCGAGCGCCAGGTCGATTTTTTTTGCCTGGAGCGCCGGAATCAACGCTTCGAATTGCAGATCGATGATCTCCAGCCGCCGTTTCAGGCGCTGTGCAATCAAATGAAGCAGCTCGATATCAAGGCCGGACAACTTGCCATGCGCGTAAAAACTGAACGGTTCATATTGCGCGCTGGTCCCGACGCGCAGCACAGCGCCTTTCGCGGCATTCTCGAAACGGGGCATGGTGGGCGGCGTGCTGTAATGGCTGTCGAGCCATTTGGCGCGCAAGCGCTGCAACTCCCCCTCCTGATCGAGTGCGGCGAGCAGCGCATCGATTTCGGCTTGCAACGCAGCATTGTCTTTGTTCAGCGCCGCAGCGACATCGAGTCGATCAACCGCCGGCTCGACGATGTGCAACTGTGGATTTTTTTCCACCAGATTAAACAGCACGCTTTTGTCAAAGACGAAGGCCTCCGCCTTGCCGGTGCTCAGTGCCAACGCCGCATCCGAGGCGGTGTTCATCTCGATGAAATGCGCCCCAGGAAAATGCTTGCGCGCAGCATGATCCCCGGCCGAACCTGTCAGCACGACGATCCGCTGGCCGGCCAAATCTAACTGGCGCGCCCCGCCATCCTGCGCCCAGGCCGCCCCGGCAATAAGCCACAGGCCAAGGGCGAACAACTGAAAAATTTTTCGCACAGCCAAATGCTCAGGGCTTTGCTTCCCTCACCAAGGCAGCGATGCCGCCTGTGTAATAAGGTTCGGAAAACAACACCTTCTGCGCGCGCTCTTCAGTAATGGTGATGCAGGCGGCGATCATATCCACCTTGCCGGAAAGCAGCGCCGGAATCAGCGAGCCGAATTCCATATTGACCACTTCCAGGGTTTTACCCTGCTGCTTTGCCACAAGTTTGGCCAACTCGATATCGAAACCGACCACCTGCTGCGAGCCATCGACAAAGGAGAAAGGCTCGGTGACGGCTGCGGTACCGAGCCTGAGCACGCCTGCGGCACCCTCCACGGGAATCTCCGGCATCGCCGCCGGGCTACCTTTTTTCGGGAACCAGCGCGCCTGCATTTCAGCATAGCCGCCACCCTGCCTCAGTTCCTTGACAAGCCCATCGATCGCCAGCTTGAGCGCACGATTGTCCGGCTGCACGGCAAAGCCATAACTATCGACGGTAATCATTTCGGGCAGGACTTTCAGTCCATCGTTCTTGGCAGCAATGTTTTTCAGAATTGGTTCGTCGTAGGCCACCGCATCTGCCTTGCCCGCCTTGACGGCCAAGGCACCATCCAAAACCGTATTGAAATACTGAAATTTAGCCTGCGGGAATTTTGACTGCACCAGTTTGTCGGCTACCGTGCCAGTGGGTACGGCAAAGGATTTTTCTGCCAATTGTGACAACTGGGTGACATCCGTTTTCTGGGTGCAAGCGCTGAGCAAAAACAACGCGGAAAGCATGAAACAGCCACCCAAAACCTTCGCAAACAACCTGTTCATCGAATTTTCCCCCGAAAGAGAGAAAGTATAATTCGACATTTATTGGCATGCATGCAAATTTCTGCACTTGGCGCACGGCAATTCTCGAATTTGTTTCCAAATGGCAAAAACAAGCTCAGGCACTGCCACGATGAAATCAAGCGCCCCGATTGCTGCGTACTCGCTCAGACCACTGCCTGCTGATCTCAACAAAACAGCTCGACAAAAATAACCCGACCAATAACCGCTGCGCCAAGATCAAAGACTGGCTACCGCGCCGCGAATCAAACCGACGGCAATGCCCTCGATGGAAAAATCTACCGTTTGCGCATCGACCACGATCGGTTCGAAATCTGGATTTTCCGCCAGCAGATGGATTTGCCCACCGCTGCGCTGCAAGCGTTTGACGGTCACCTCTTCATCGAGGCGCGCCACCACGATCTGCCCATCGCGCGCCTGATTGGTTTTATGCACGGCAAGCAGATCGCCGTCAAAAATACCGGCATCGATCATCGACAAGCCTCGCACCTTGAGCAAAAAATCAGCACGGGGATTGAATAAGCCGGCATCGAGCGCGTAACGGCCTTGCACGTTTTCCACCGCGAGAATCGGCGAACCCGCCGCCACGCTGCCAATCAAGGGTAAGCCCAGTTGCTCGATCAGACGAATGCCGCGCGCCGAACCGGGTTCCAGATGGATTACGCCTTTGCGCGCCAGTGCTTTCAAATGATCTTCTGCCGCGTTGGGCGAAGCAAAACCAAAGGCACTGGCGATCTCTGCCCGCGTCGGCGGCGCACCTAAAGTTTCCAGGTTGTTTTTGATGAAATCGAGAATTTCCTGCTGGCGGGCGGTAAGTTTCATGGCAATCTACAGCAATAAAATTAACTGTGATTTTATACAGTTAATTTTTATTTACAAGTCCCGCATCGTTTGCCGCTTGACGCCACGCTGAGTTGCACAGGTCAAACTACGCAAAGCACCGCCTTGAACATATAAACAACCTTCTGCCAGAGAAAGACGCGGGTGTTTGTCCGGCCCGGCCTGCTGAATTTGCCGGCAAAATTCCTCCAGGCGTCGTGCCGCCGGAACCTGCCAGGTGAGCGCGCGCAACCACCAGCGCAACAAATTCTTCAAGCGCGCCGCCGACAAACCTCGTAATTTGGATAGACACAGTGTCGCCACATCGACCGCCACATCAGCTGCCACATCGGCCACGACAGCCTGCTGCCAATCCAGCGCCGCCAAGTCACCCAGCAAATCAGCCGCTTCCGCGCAATGCTGCGCCGCTTGCGCGAGCGCGCTGTCAGCGCCAAGAAAGCGTTCGCGCAAAACCGGCAGCGCACGATGGCGCAAAAAATTCCGGCTAAAACGCTGGTCTATGTTGCTTTCGTCTTCGATCCAGCGCAAGCCTTGTTCACGCGCATAGGCTTCGATAGTCTGCCGGGAAACCCCGAGCCAGGGGCGAAGCAACAGCAAACCCTGACGCCCTCGACACGCCCGCATGGCTGCTAAACCTTGCACACCGCTACCGCGCAACAAATTGAACAAGACCGTTTCCGCCTGATCATCCCGATGTTGCGCCAAAAAAAGCGGTGCTCCGGGCGGCAAATGCGCGGCTAAAGCCGCATAGCGTGCCGTGCGCGCGGCGGCTTCCAGCCCCTCGCCGCACGCGCGCACCTGCACGCGCACAATTTGCAAAGGAATATCCCACTGCGCACAGGTCTGCCGGCAAAAATCCGCCCAGGCATCGGCCTGCGGCGATAAACCATGATGCACATGCACGGCCGACAAACTGCCCGGTGCCAGCACTTCGCGTAAAACATGCAACAGGCTGAGTGAATCGCAGCCGCCAGAAAAACCAAGATAACAGGTCGAAGCGCCCAAGCCCTGGGCCGAGAGAAAGGCTACGAGATCATCTCGCAACCGAGGTGCGGGCTCAGGCAGCCTGATCCTTGAATCGACCATAGCTCATCAAACGCTCGTAGCGTTGCGCCAGCAAGGTATCCGCCGGCAGCGCCGAGAGTTGCTTGAGCGCCTCCTGCAAGGCTTTTTTCAAGTTTGCCGCCATGCCCAAATGATCGCGTTGCGCCCCCCCCAGGGGCTCATTCACGACTTTGTCGATCAAACCCAGTGTTTTCAGGCGCGCCGCAGTAATCCCCATGGTTTCAGCCGCATCGGATGCCTTGCTCGCGCTTTTCCACAAAATGGAAGCGCAGCCTTCCGGTGAAATCACCGAATAGGTGGAATACTGCAGCATCTGCACCGTATCTCCCACCGCGATGGCCAAGGCACCGCCGGAGCCGCCTTCGCCGATGATGGTGACGATGACCGGCACTTTCAGGCCGGCCATTTCATACAAATTACGCCCAATGGCTTCCGACTGCCCACGCTCTTCGGCACCAATACCGGGATAGGCGCCAGGCGTATCGACGAAGGTCATGATCGGCAGCGAAAACTTTTCCGCCAGCTTCATCAAGCGCAGCGCCTTACGGTAGCCCTCAGGTCGCGGCATGCCGAAGTTGCGGTAAATTTTTTCCTTGGTATCGCGCCCCTTCTGATGCCCGATCAGCATCACCGACTGGCCATTGAAACGCGCCAGACCGCCAACGATGGCATGATCGTCGGCATAGGCCCGGTCGCCGTGCAATTCCTCGAAGTCAGTAAAAATATGCTGCGCATAATCCAACGTATACGGACGCTGCGGATGGCGCGCCACCTGAGCAATTTGCCAGGGCGTCAGCTTGGCGTAAATTTCCTTGGTCAGCTGCGCACTTTTCTTTTCCAAGCGTTCAATTTCTTCCGAAATATCGACCGCAGAATCATCCTGCACGAAGCGCAACTTCTCAATTTTCGCTTCGAGATCCGCCACTGGCTGCTCAAAATCAAGGAAACTCGTTTTCATGGACTAACCAAAAATAGAACTGGCGCGCATTCTACCGCAAAGCCCATGACGGGTCCGGCAAATACACTCAGCTGGTACCCACCTCGGCACCTTGATGTCTTACCCCCCAAAAACAAGACCAATTTTTAGCCCCCTTGGCAGACAAAACTTCGCGGGAAGCTCGCTTACGCCAAGCTCATTTCTTCAGCGCGTCGCGAATTTCGCGCAGCAGTTGCACGTCTTCCGGGATTTCTGCGGGGGCTTCGGGGGCGGGTGGTTCTTCCTTGCGCAGGCGGTTCATCTGCTTGACCATCATGAAAATGATGAAGGCCAGGATGACGAAATTGAGCAATATGGTTATGAAAGAGCCATACGCAAACACCGGAATCCCGGCTTTTTTCAGGTCGGCCAGGGCGCTGAGGTTTTCCGGGTTGTTGCCGAGCACGACAAACAGGTTGGAAAAATCGAGCTTGCCGACCACCATGCTGATCAAGGGCATGATCAAATCACCCACGACGGAATCGACAATTTTGCCAAAAGCCGCGCCGATGATGACGCCAACCGCCAGATCCATCGCGTTACCCTTGACGGCAAATTCCTTGAATTCCTGCAGCATGCCCACGGCGTTCTCCTGAGTCCATAATTAATGAGCCGCGCATTATTTAATCCGCCCGCGGCAAATGCAAGGCGTATTTCCTGGTAAAGGATAAAAATGGCGCGCCGCTTCCGATGCGCGCCGGGCGAACACATTCAGCCGTCGGCGTTGATGCGCCTGACCAGGTCTTGCAGCACCTGGGCGGCGGCTTCGTTGGCCACTTGGCAGGTGCCCGCGTTTTCGTGGCCACCGCCGCCGTAAGCGAGCATGAGTTCGCCGATATTGGTTTTCGAGCCGCGATCGAGAATGGATTTGCCGGTGGCAAACACCGTATTTTGTTTTTGCACGCCCCACATGACGTGGATGGAAATATTCTGTGCCGGGAACAGGGCGTAAATCATGAAGCGATTGGTGGCATAAATAGTTTCTTCGTCGCGCAGATCGAGCACGACGAGATTGCCATGCACCGTCGCACAGCGCTGAATTTGCGCTTTCGCCTGCACGGCGTGCTCGTGGTAGAGATCAACGCGCTCTTTCACATCCGGCAGGCGCAAGATGTCGTCGATGCCATGGTTGCGGCAGTATTTTATGAGGTCCATCATCAGCTGATAGTTGCTGACGCGAAATTCCCGGAAGCGCCCCAGGCCGGTGCGCGAATCCATCAGGTAATTGAGCAAAACCCAGCCCGTCGGCACCAGAATTTCATCGCGTGAAAACTGTGCGGAATCGGCTTTATCCACCGCCAGCATCATGTCGTCAAAACTTTCCGGAAAGCGGGTTTTGCCGCCGAAATGCTCGTACACCACGCGGGCGGCGGAAGGCGCGTCCGGCAAAATGATGTGTTCCGGGCGCTCGCCCGTGTTGCGCACGGTTTCGGAAAAATGGTGGTCGAACGCCAGGTGCACCCCGGCCACATAGGGCAAATTGGTGGTGATGTCGCGCTCGGTAATTTCGATTTTGCCGTCCTGCATGTCCTTGGGGTGAACGAACTTGATGTCGTCGATCATTTCCAGCTCATTGAGCAAAACGGCACAGACGAGGCCGTCAAAATCGCTGCGCGTCACCAGGCGATATTTGTTCGCGGACATGAAGAGTCTCCTTATTGGGTTGGGGTCGAAAGGGAGGAAATCTAATCGATTTTTGGCGCGCTGTGCATAGACAACTCGCCCGCGCTTGCAACTCGCGGCGGCAGCGGCAAATCTGCGGCGCAAAAAGTATTCGCGCCGAACGATTCGATTACAAATAAATATATTTGTAATCATGGGTTTAAACATAAACCAAGCGGCGGAAAAATGATTTTTTGCTTCGCTAGGCTATAATGGCGTGTTTTTTTCTGCTTTGGGATAAGTGCAACATGAAGATCGCTCAGGAACTGCGCTCCGGTAACGTCATCATGGTCGGCGGTCAGCCGCTCGTGGTGCAGAAAACCGAATACAACAAATCCGGCCGCAACGCTGCGGTCGTCAAGATGAAACTCAAGAACCTGCTTTCCGGCAACCCGTCGGAAGCGGTGTACAAGGCCGATGACAAATTCGAAGTCGTCATTCTGGAAAAGAAGGAAGCCAGCTACTCCTACTTTGCCGACCCGATGTACGTCTTCATGGATGCCGATTACAACCAGTTCGAGGTGGAAGCCGAGAACATGACCGATGCGCTGAAATACCTCGACGACGGCATGGCCTGCGAAGTGGTGTTTTACGATGGCAAGGCCATTTCCGTCGAACTGCCGACCGCCCTGGTGCGTGAAGTCGAATACACCGAACCCGCCGTCAAGGGCGACACTTCGGGCAAGGTCATGAAACCGGCGCGCATCAAGCCGACCGGCTTTGAACTGCAAGTACCGGCCTTTGTCGAAATCGGTGACAAAATCGAAATCGACACCCGTACCGACGAGTACCGCAGCCGCACCAAGTAAGCGAAGGGCGGTTCAACCGCCCTTTTTAATCTCCTCTCTTTTCTTCCAGCCCATCATGACCTACACAGTTTTTGTCGACGGCCAAGAAGGCACGACCGGCCTGCAGATCAACGAATATCTGGCGCAACGCAGCGACATCGAAGTGCTGCGCATCGCACCAGAAAAACGCAAGGATCTGAGCGAACGCAAACGCCTGATCAATGCCTCCGACATTACTTTCCTCTGCCTGCCCGATGCCGCAGCCAAGGAGTCCGTAAGCCTGGTGGACAACCCCAAAACCTGCATCATCGATGCCTCCACCGCGCACCGGGTCGATCCGGATTGGGTGTTTGGCCTGCCCGAGCTGTGCCCGGCGCAGCGCGACAAAATCCGCGCGAGCAAGCGCATCGCCAATCCCGGTTGCCACGCCAGCGCCTTCATCCTGGCCGTGCGCCCGCTGATCGCCAGTGGCCTGCTGCCGGCCGGCGTGCAACTGGCTGCCAACTCGATTACCGGCTATTCCGGCGGCGGCAAATCCATGATTGCCGATTACGAAGCCGCCAAAGGCTCGGAACGTTTGCAGGCACCGCGTTCTTATGCGCTGGCGCTGGCGCATAAACACTTGCCGGAAATGCAAGCTTACACAGGCCTATCCACCGCCCCCATCTTCCAGCCCATCGTCGGCCCGTTTTACAAAGGGCTGGCCGTCAGCCTCTATCTGCATCCGGCGCAATTCAGCCGCGCTGCCGGCCCGCTCGAAATCCAAAAAATTCTCGCTGATTATTACGCCGGCGAAGCCTTCATCTGCGTTCAACCGGTTGATCTGGAGGCCACCACCGACGGCGGTTTCTACGATGTCGAAGCCAATAATGGCAGCAACCGCGTCGACCTCGCGGTCTTCGGCAACAGCGAGCGCATTCTGCTCATGGCGCGCCTGGACAACCTGGGCAAAGGCGCATCCGGTGCCGCCGTACAGGCCATGAACGTGCACCTGGGCGTCGAAGAAAGCCTCGGGCTGATTTAAGTTTTCAAGGAAATCCGTGTCCGATCGTCTCGCCGTCCTGCCGCAATACCTGCTGCCCAAACAACTTTTGACCACGCTGGCCGGCAAAGTCGCCCGCGCCCAACTGGGTGGCCTGACCACCGCCTTGATACGCCGTTTCGTTGCGCGCTACCAGGTCAACATGGCGGAGGCGGCCAACCCGGACCCCGCCAGCTACAAAAGTTTCAACGAATTTTTCACCCGCCCTTTGCGCGATGACGCGCGCCCACTGGCAGAGGCCGATTTTCTCTGCCCGGTAGACGGAGCCATCAGCCAGTTCGGCCCCATCGAGTGCGACCAGATTTTCCAGGCCAAAGGCCACAGTTACGCCACGGCCGCCCTGCTCGGCGGTGACCAGGAGCTCGCCGCGCAGTTTGAAAACGGCCATTTCGCCACGATTTATCTCAGCCCGCGCGATTACCACCGCATCCACATGCCTTGCGACGGACAACTGCGGCGCATGATCCACATCCCCGGCGCGCTGTTTTCGGTCAACCCGACCACGGCGCGCGGCGTACCCGGGCTGTTCGCCCGCAATGAGCGCGTCGTCTGCCTTTTTGATACCGCCGCCGGACCTTTTGCCCTGGTGCTGGTCGGGGCCACCATCGTCGGCAGCATGGCCACCGTCTGGCACGGCGTGGTCAACCCGCCGCGTCCCGGTGTCGTGCGCGAATGGCGCTACGACGGCGAAAATCGCATCACGCTGAAAAAAGGCGAAGAAATGGGGCGTTTCCTGCTGGGCTCCACTGTCGTCTTGCTGTGGCCGAAAAACACCCTCGCTTTCAATCCGCAATGGGTTGCGGCCAAGCCCGTGCGCCTGGGTGAAGCACTCGGGCAGCGTCTCCCCCAAGCATGACCGAGCACGCCGCTGCGCCCGTGCGGCGTAAATCGGGCAGCGCCTCACTGGCGCAGCGCGCGCAGTTTGCAAGCCTGATCGATGTACGCTCGCCGGCGGAATTTGCCGACGACCACATCCCCGGCGCCATTTCCTGCCCGGTCTTGAGCGATGCCGAACGTGCCGAAGTGGGCACCCTGTACAAACAAGTCTCGCCTTTTGCTGCCAAAAAACTCGGTGCCGCCTACATTTCGCGCAATATCGGCGAACACCTGCAAGCACGTTTTCTGCATCAGGACAAAAACTGGCGCCCGCTCATCATTTGCTGGCGCGGCGGCCTGCGTTCCGGGGCAATGACCACCGTGCTGCGCTCGGTCGGTTGGGATGCCTGCCAGCTCGAAGGCGGCTACAAGGGCTTTCGTCAGCATGTTTTAAACGAACTGGACACCCTGCCCGGGCGTTTTCGCCTGCACCTGCTCGATGGCCCCACGGGTTCTGCCAAAAGCCGCATCTTGCAGGAAATCGCTGCCCGCGGCGGGCAGGTGCTCGACCTGGAGGGCCTGGCCTGCCACAAAGGCTCCGTACTGGGCCGCTTACCCACGCAGCCACAGCCGGCGCAAAAATGGTTTGAAACGCAAATCTGGCATCAACTCAGTCAATTTGACCCCGCCGCGCCCGTTTTCATCGAGGCCGAGTCACGCAAAATCGGCCTCTTGCGCCTGCCGGCGGCTCTTTTTGCGCAGATGCAAAGCGCCCACAGCTATCGCATCGACGCCCCGGCAAGCGCCCGCATCGCTTATTTGCTGCGCGATTACGCCTATTTCACGCAGACGCCCCAAGCGCTCAAAGACGCGCTCGCCGGCCTGCACCATTTACTCGGCCAGGAATGCCTCGATACTTGGTACGCGCAGATCGATCAAGGCCGCTTTGCTGAGCTCACCGCCGAACTTCTCGCCCGGCATTACGACCCGCTCTACCGGCGCGCCCGCCTGCGCGATTACGGCGAACCTGCCATCACTACAATGATGAGCGCACAACTGGAAGACACGGACATAACCCGGCTTGCCCACGACATCTTGCAGCACGCCACCAGCTTTTCACCTTACGGAGCCTTGCATGTCTGAACTCCCCGCCTGCCCCCACTGCGCCTCGGCCTATACCTATGCCGACGGCCCGCTCTACATCTGCCCGGAATGCGCCCACGAATGGCCGATCGCTGCACCTGAAAGCGCCAGCGAAGACGCCGAAAAAATCGTGCGCGATGCCGTCGGCAATATCTTGCTAGACGGCGATGCGGTCACCGTAATCAAGGATTTGAAGGTCAAGGGCTCATCCCTCGTCGTCAAAGTCGGCACCAAGGTCAAGAGCATCCGTTTGATCGACGGCGACCACGATATCGACTGCAAAATCGACGGCATCGGCGCCATGCAGCTGAAATCGCAATTCGTGAAAAAAGCCTGAATTCTTTCGCCGCAGAACAATCGGCAGAAAAAAACCGGGGCATTCCCCGGTTTTTTATCTGTTGCGCCGATTTTTACAAACTATCGCCAAAGTCTTTCTTGAACTGGGCAACGAGCTCGTTTTGCCAGTTGGACACCGGATCCAGACGGCCGTAGAAGAAACGTAGAATTTCTGGCTCTTCGACGAAGGACAGACCGCCGATCAGTTTGCGGTTGGCGTAAAGCCATTCCAGGCGATCGACTGCAAATTTCACCTGCGACAAGGTAAACACGCGGCGCGGCAGGGCCAGGCGCACCAGTTCCATGTTGGCGAAAATTTCCGTACCGTCCGGCTCGCGCTGCTCCGACAGGGTGCCGCGCTCCATGCCGCGGATGCCGCTGGCGATGTAGAGGGCGGAGGCCAGCGCACCGGCCGGGTATTGCGATTGTGGAATGTGGTCGACGAATGCCTTGGCGTTGATGTGGCAGCCCAGGCCGCCGGCCGGCGTAATCACCGGAATGCCGCGCTTGACCAGTTCATCGACCATGTAGCCGATGAACTGCGGGCCCTGGTTGATGACATCTTCGTCCATGGTTTCTTCCAGGCCGACCGTGAGCGCTTCCATTTCACGCACCGACATGCCGCCGTAGGTCAGGAAACCTTCGTAAAGCGGCACCAGACCGCGCATCTTGCGGTAGAGATCTTCGCTCTTCATGCACATGCCGCCGCCCCGGGCGCAACCGAGTTTGCGCGCGGAAAAATAAATCACGTCGCACAAATCGGCCATGCGCCGGGTGATTTCGCGGATGCTCATGGCCTTGCAGGCCGCCTCGCGCTCCTTGATGAAGTGCAGGTTGTCCGCCAGCAAGCTGGCATCCATGATCAGCATCAGGCCGTGCTGGTCGCACACCTTGCGCACGTCGGCCAGGTTTTCCAGCGAGAACGGCTGACCGCCAATCAGGTTGGTGCCCGCTTCCATGCGCACGAAGGCGATGCGCGGCGCACCGTAACGGGCGACCACGTCCTGCAGCTTGGCAATATCCATATTGCCTTTGAAGGGATTGACGCTGACCACTTCCAGACCGGCATCGGTAACGATTTCCTCGACCGAGCCGCCATTGAGCACGATGTGCGCCTTGGTGGTGGTGAAGTGGTAATTCATCGGCACCACCGAGCCCTGGCTGACCAGCACCTGTCCGAGAATGTTCTCGCAGGCGCGGCCCTGGTGGGTGGGCAGGAAATACTGCATACCGAAAATATCCTGCAGCTTGTTTTCCAGGCGGGTGTAAGTCGCGCTCCCGGCATAGCTGTCATCGGCAATCATCATCGCGGCTTGCTGCTGGTCGCTCATGGCGTTCACGCCGCTGTCGGTGAGCATGTCCATAAAGACATCGGCATTTTTCAGCAAGAAAGTGTTATTCCCCGCTTCGGCTACGGCCGCCAGACGCCGCTCGATCGGGGGCAGATTCAGTTTTTGAACGATGCGCACCTTGTGCATTTCGAGCGGAACCGATTCCGCGCCATAGAACTTCACTTTCGCCATGATGGCCAGTCTCCCTGATGAATGTTTCAATTCGCGCCCGCTGCCGGGCGGTTTGATGAAAAGCCCGCAAACTCGCTGCGTGGCCCCGTGCAAACCCCGCAGTCTATCCGAAGATAAAAGAAAACGCGGCGACTTTTCCACCGCTTGACTGCGACTTTTCTCAATCACGCCACCACTTTCGGAAAGATCAAGAACAAGGCGCGCGCGCCCGGCTAGAATCGGCCCATCTTTCTTTTTGGAGCCTTCCCATGTCGCCCACCCCGCCGCCCCATTTGCCTGCCCGCCACATCGGGCAAAAAATCTCTTTGCTCAGCGCCATTTTTTGCGCCGTCATGACCGTTCCGGCGCTGATCGGGTTTTTCTGGGTCTGGTACGAATATGGCCTGGCCGACAACTGGACACCCAGCCTGCTTGCCACCATCGCCTTTTTTGCCTGCTGCGCTGGCGTGCTCTACGTCACCAGCCGCCCGCAACCGCCTCTGCCGGTAGAAGAAGCCGCCAGCCTGCCCTAAGTTATGCCCTGGCCTAGCTTGTTCGAGCAGCAAGCAAAACCATCCACATAACGCCCAATTAACGCCCAATTAACGTTCGATTAACGTCCGATTAGCGCCCGCAACAATCCGCCAAACCCTCCGCTCAAAGAAAATTGCGCACGCCGCTTGCCGTGCGCAATTTTTTTTCCTATGATGCAAACCGTTATTCAAACGAACGTATGAATCATAAGGAAAGCAATGAGCGAAACTCGCCCTCTCGACACCCGCGCCCGCATTCTTGATGCGGCCGAACGCCTGTTCATGGCGCACGGCTACGACGGCACCTCGATGCGCCAAATCACTGGCGAGGCGGGGGTCAATCTCGCCGCCGTCAATTACCACTTCGGTTCCAAGGAGGCCTTGATCCAGGAAGTTTTCCGCCGCCGCCTGGACTGGCTGAACGAAGAGCGCATGCGCGCGCTGGACGAAATGGAAGCGGCGGCCGAAGGGCAAGCGCTCAAACCCTCACAAATCGTCGATGCTTTTTTCGGCACCATGATCCGCATGGCGGAAGATGAAGAGCGCGGCGGGGTGATTTTCTTGCGCCTGCTCGGGCGCACCTTGACCGAACCTTCGGACTTCATCCGCGCCTTTCTGGCGCACGAATACAAAACCGTGGTCGAACGCTACAAGCAGGCGCTGTTTCGCTCCCTGCCGGATGTTCCCAAGGCAGAAATCGTCTGGCGTTTCCATTTCATGCTCGGGGCGACGTCCTACGCCATTGCCGGCACCGACGCCCTGCGTCTGGTCACGGACTGGGGCATCGAGGCAGAAGATAGCGAAGACCGCCTCGACCGCCTGCTGCCGCGCCTGATTTCCTTCCTCATCGGCGGCCTGCGCGCATCGCTGCCGCAGTTTACCGATCGTCAATCCTAAAAAAACACCTCAGGAGACAAGACCATGCCCGCTCATCCCGCCCTCTGGGCCATTCTCGCCAGCGCCGCCCTGCTGGCCGCCGTATTTCTGCTACCGCCCTTGCGCCGCGCCGTACTCACGCGCGGCATTTTCAGTGCTTACCGCAAGGTGCTGCCGCAGATGTCGGACACCGAACGCGATGCGCTGGAAGCCGGCACCGTCTGGTGGGAAGGCGAGCTGTTTCGTGGCAAGCCGGACTGGCAGAAACTGCACGCCTACCCGGTGCCGCAACTGAGCGCCGAGGAACAATCCTTCCTCGACCAGGAATGCGAGGCAGCCTGCCGCCTGGTGGACGACTGGCAGGTGACGCACGAACTCTATGATCTGCCTGCCGAAGCCTGGCGCTACATCAAGGAAAAGGGCTTTCTCGGCATGATCATTCCGAAGAAATACGGCGGCCTGGAGTTTTCCGCCTATGCCCATTCGCAGGTGGTGACCAAGCTCTCCACCCGCTCGTCCGCCCTTTCCGTTTCGGTGATGGTGCCCAATTCCCTCGGCCCGGCGGAGCTGCTGCTGCATTACGGCACCGAGGAGCAGAAGAATCACTATCTGCCGCGCCTGGCCAAGGGCATCGAAATTCCTGCCTTCGCGCTGACCAGCCCCTGGGCCGGTTCGGATGCCGCTTCCATTCCCGATGCCGGCGTCGTCTGCAAAGGCATCTATCAGGGCAAGGAAGTGCTCGGCATGCGCGTTTCCTTCGACAAGCGCTACATCACGCTCGCCCCGCTGTGCACGGTGTTCGGCCTGGCTTTCCATCTGTACGACCCGGAAGGGCTGCTCGGCGACAAAAAACACATTGGCATCACCTGCGCTCTGGTGCCTTACGACCATCCGGGCGTCGATACCGGCCGTCGCCA
>NZ_JBLJBW010000028.1:0-35690 GCF_047638095.1 Azonexus sp. | reverse complement strand
GACCCCTTCATCATCATGCTCACCGTGCCGCTCTCCATGGCCGGCGCGCTGCTCGCCCTGTGGGCCACCAACGGCACGCTCAACGTCTATAGCCAGATCGGTCTGGTGACCTTGGTCGGTCTCATCACCAAACACGGCATTCTCATTGTCGAATTTGCCAACCAGTTGCAAGCCCAGGGGCGCGAGTTGACTGCAGCCGTCATCGAAGCCGCCGAACTGCGCCTGCGCCCCATCCTCATGACCACCGGCGCCATGGTGCTCGGTGCCATTCCCCTGGCGCTCGCCACTGGTGCCGGTGCCGAATCCCGCCAGCAAATCGGCTGGGTCATCGTCGGTGGCCTGCTGCTCGGTACCTTGCTTACGCTCTTCGTGGTGCCGGCGGTATATACGGTCTTGGCGCGGCGCAAGACGGGTTGAGAGCTTGTTGTAAAAGCGCGTTTTTATTTTGTTTTGTGCATTTTCTTGCTACAATCTGCAAGTTTTTCCCTGTCAAAATTCGTCAGGAAAAAACGGCAGCCAGCGGTATCGGCTGCCAAATTCCATGCCTCCGCTGTTTAAGGGTGTTCGTCAAAATTCAAAGAAGACGGGCGTTTGCGGCGGGTGGCGGTTTAACCCTTAAAGGAGTTTTAAATGTCCGTAACCATGCGCGATATGTTGGAAGCTGGTGTTCACTTTGGCCACCAAACCCGGTTTTGGTCCCCGAAAATGGCCCCGTATATTTTCGGTGCCCGCAATAAAATCCACATCGTTAACCTTGAAAAAACCCTGGCCAAGTACAACGAAGCCATGGCTTTTGTGAAAAAGCTGTCGGCCAATCGCGGCAATGTCCTGTTCGTCGGCACCAAGCGTCAAGCGCGTGAGATCGTGGGTGAAGAGGCGCAGCGCGCTGGGGCATCTTGTGTCGATCAGCGCTGGCTGGGCGGCATGCTGACCAACTTCAAGACGGTCAAGACCTCGATCAAGCGCCTGAAAGACATGGAGTTGGCGGTTGAGGCCGGTGATCTGGAAAAGATGTCGAAGAAAGAAGCGCTGACTTTCCGCCGCGAACTGGAAAAGCTGCAAAAATCCATCGGCGGGATCAAGGATATGGGCGGCTTGCCGGATGCTATTTTCGTGATCGACGTCGGCTACCACAAAATCGCCATTACCGAAGCCAGCAAACTGGGTATTCCGGTGATCGGCGTGGTGGATACCAATCACTCGCCGGAAGGCATCGATTACGTGATTCCGGGCAACGACGATTCGTCGCGCGCCATTCAGCTCTACGCTCGCGGCGTGGCGGATGCCATCCTCGAAGGGCGCAGCATGGCCGTGCAGGAAATCGTTGCGTCCGGTGACGACGAGTTTGTTGAAGTCGAAGAAGCCGGCGAGTAATTCCAGCCAGGCTTGATCAGAAATACCCAGGCGGAACAACAGGTTCCGCTTGTTTTATCAGCACAGGAGAAAGAATATGGCGGCAATTACCGCAAGCATGGTGGCTGAACTGCGCGGCAAGACCGACGCACCGATGATGGAATGCAAAAAGGCGCTGACCGAAGCCGACGGCGACATGGCCAAGGCGGAAGAAATTCTGCGCGTCAAGCTGGGCAACAAGGCGAGCAAGGCGGCGGCGCGTATTGCCGCCGAAGGTATCGTGGCCGTCAGCATTTCTGCCGACGGCAAGACCGGTGCGCTGATCGAAGTCAATTCGGAAACCGATTTCGTCGCCAAAAACGACGAATTCATCGCGCTGGCCAATGGCTGCGCCGCACTGGTGGCCGACAAGAACCCGGCCGACGTGGCCGCGCTGGCGGCGCTGCCGATGGGCGAAGGTACGGTGGAATCGACCCGCGCCGCACTGGTCGGCAAGATCGGCGAGAACATGAGCATCCGCCGTTTTGCCCGCCGCGCCGCGCAGGGCAAGCTGATGTCTTACATCCACGGTGGTGCCAAGGTCGGCGTGTTGGTCGATCTGGTTGGTGGCGACGAGCAGCTGGGCCGCGACATCGCCATGCACATCGCCGCTTCCAAGCCGAAATCGCTGGATGCCTCCGGCGTGCCGGCCGAACTGCTGGATGCCGAGCGCCGCGTGGCCATCGAGAAGGCGCGTGAAGCCGGCAAGCCGGAAGCGATGCTGGAAAAGATCGCCGAAGGCACGGTGCAAAAATACCTGAAGGACGTGACCCTGCTCGGTCAGGTGTTCGTCAAGGCAGAAGACGGCAAGCAGACCATCGAGCAGCTTCTGAAACAGAAGGGCGCGAGCGTTGCTGGCTTTGAGCTGTATCTGGTCGGCGAAGGCATCGAGAAGAAGGTGGATGATTTTGCCGCCGAAGTCGCCGCGCAAGCTGCTGCCGCCGCCAACAAGTAATTTGGCCGTATTGAAGTAGAGCAACAAAGGAAATACCGATGAACGCCACGCCTAAATACAAACGCATCCTGCTTAAATTGTCCGGCGAAGCCCTGATGGGCAGCGACGCCTACGGGATCAACCCGCAGGTGATCACCGACATTTGTCAGGAAGTGAAGGCGGTGGCCGAGCTCGGTGTGGAAATCGGTGTGGTGATTGGCGGCGGCAACATCTTTCGCGGCATGGCCGGTACGGCCACCGGGATGGATCGCGCCACTGCCGATTACATGGGGATGCTCGCCACGGTGATGAATGCCATGGCGCTCTCCGACACCATGCGCCGCATTGGCCTGGATTCGCGCGTGCAATCGGCGCTCAATGTCGAGCAGGTGATCGAGCCTTACATTCGCGGCAAGGCCATTCGTTATCTGGAAGAAGGCAAGGTGGTGGTTTTTGGTGCGGGCACCGGTAACCCCTTCTTCACGACGGATACGGCGGCGGCCTTGCGCGGTTCTGAAATCGGTGCCGATATCGTCTTGAAGGCGACCAAGGTGGACGGCATCTATACCGCCGACCCCAAGAAAGACGCGAGCGCCACGCGTTATGACAAAATCAGCTTCAATGAAGCGATTGCCCAAAATCTTGCGGTCATGGATGCCACGGCCTTTGCCCTGTGCCGTGACCAAAAATTGCCGATCAACGTGTTCTCCATTTTCAAGCCCGGCGCGTTAAAGCGCGTGGTGTGCGGCGAAAACGAAGGCACGCTGGTCTACTGTTGAGTAAAACTTAGGCAGAGGAAAAGAGATGATTGCCGAACTCAAGAAAACCGCCGAAGCAAAAATGCTCAAAACGCTGGAGGCACTGAAGCTCGACCTGCAGAAAATCCGCACGGGCCGTGCCCATATCGGCTTGCTCGATCATGTGCAGGTCGATTATTACGGCTCCATGGTGCCGGTCAACCAAGTCGCCAACATCACCTTGGTCGATGCGCGCACGCTCGGCGTGCAGCCCTGGGAAAAGAACATGGTGCAAAAGGTCGAGCGCGCCATTCGCGATTGCGACCTGGGTTTGAATCCGGCCACGCAAGGCGAATTGATCCGCGTGCCCATGCCGGCCTTGACGGAAGAGCGGCGCAAAGAAATGATCAAGGTCGTCAAAACCGAGGGTGAGGGGGCCAAGGTGGCCATTCGTAACCTGCGCCGTGATGCCAATAATCACCTGAAAGAAGGCGTCAAGAAGAGCGAAATCTCGGAAGATGACGAGCGCCGCGCCCAGGATGACATTCAAAAACTTACCGATAAGAATATTGTTGAAGTCGACAAAATGCTCGCCGCCAAAGAGGCCGAGCTGATGCAGATCTGATCGTTTTCCCGGATGGGAATTTTTTCCAGTTCGACGCGGGAAATTCCGGTAGCCAGCGCGGTTCCGGAACATGTTGCGGTCATTATGGACGGCAACGGGCGCTGGGCGAAAAAGCGGTTTTTGCCGCGCGTCGCCGGTCATGTCAAAGGCGTTGAACTGGTGCGCGAAATGGTGCGCGCCTGTCTCGAACGCAAAATTTCCTACCTCACCCTGTTTGCTTTTTCGTCCGAAAACTGGCGTCGCCCCTTGGAAGAGGTGAGCTTGCTCATGCAGCTTTTCGTCAAGGCGCTGGAGCAGGAAATCGAGCGCCTGCAGCGTAACGGCGTGCGTTTGCGGGTGATTGGCGATTTGTCGTGTTTTGAACCGCGTCTGCAGGCTTTGATTCAGCAAGCCGAGCGCGATACCGAAAAAAACAGCGCCTTACACCTCACCATCGCCGCCAATTACGGCGGGCGCTGGGATATCTTGCAGGCGGCCAATCGTCTGGCGGCGGCGCAGCCGGAAAAACTCGGGCAGTGGGAGGAGGGTGATCTCGCCCCCTATTTGTCCATGGCCTACGCGCCGGAACCGGATTTATATATCCGCACGGGCGGTGAAGCGCGGGTGAGTAATTTCCTGCTTTGGCAAATGGCTTACACCGAGTTTTATTTCACGCCGACCCTGTGGCCGGAGTTCGATACCGTCGAATTCGACCGCGCCATTTCCTCTTACCAACAACGCGAGCGCCGCTTTGGGCGCACCAGCGAGCAGCTGACGGAGTCACCGCATGCTTAAAACCCGGGTCATTACAGCGCTCGTTTTGGTGGGCCTGCTTTTGCCCAGCATGTTCTGGTTGCCGCCCTTGGGCTGGGCCTTGTTGATTGCCGCAGTGATCGGCGTGGCCGCCTGGGAGTGGGGAGCACTTTTGGGCTGGGGGCAAAATGCGCGCCGGATTTTGGGTGGCGCAGTGGCCTTGCTGTGCGCCGCGCTGACGCAAATCGATCCGGCGGCGCTGGGAATTGCCGGGTTTGCCCCGGATGCGGCGTGGGTGCTGGCGGCATATGCCTTGTCCGTTGTTTTCTGGCTGTTCGTGGTGCCGCTCTGGCTCAATCGTCAGTGGCCTCTGTCTGGCATCGCCGGCGTGTTTGTCGGCGCGCTCGTGCTGCTGCCGACCTGGCTGGCGCTGGTGCAGCTGCGGGCGCTGCATCCGGGGGCGCTGCTGGCCGTCATGGCGCTGGTCTGGGTGGCCGATATTGCCGCTTATTTTGCGGGGCGAAAATTTGGCAAAAACAAACTCGCACCCAGCATCAGCCCGGGAAAAACTCAGGAAGGCGCGCTGGGCGCGTTTATTGGTGTGATGCTGTACGGTTTGGTGATTGGCCATTTCCTGCTCGCTGGCAAGGTGCCGCTGACGGCCTGGATGCTGGCACTTTTGCTGGCGACCTTGGTGAGCATCGTCGGGGATTTGTTCGAGTCTTTGCTCAAGCGCAAGGCCGGCCTCAAGGACAGTAGCCACATCCTGCCCGGCCACGGCGGCGTGCTCGACCGTATCGACAGCCTGACCTCGACCTTGCCTTTGGCGGCATTGGCCTGGCTCATGGCGCTTTATCCGGCGTGACGGCATGAAGCCCCAGCAAATCACGATTCTTGGCTCGACCGGTTCAATCGGAGGCAGCACGCTCGATGTGATACGGCGTCATCCCGGGCGTTATCAGGTGTTTGCGCTGTGCGCACAGCGCCAAATCGATAAATTATTTGCCCAATGTCTGGAATTTACGCCGCGTTTTGCCGTGCTGGCGAGTGCCGAAGGCGCTGCCGAACTGGCGTTACGTTGCCGCGCGGCAGGCCTGAAAACCGAAGTTTTGCACGGTGCTGCGGCGCAAAACACAGTGGCAGCGGCTCCCGAGGTCGATGCCGTGATGGCGGCGATCGTCGGTGCCGCCGGTCTGGAGCCGACCTTGGCCGCCGCCCAGGCGGGCAAACGGGTGTTGCTGGCGAACAAGGAAGTGCTGGTCATGGCCGGCGAATTGTTCATGCGTGCCGTGCGCCAGCACGGCGCGACCCTGTTGCCGGTCGATAGCGAGCACAACGCCATTTTTCAGGCCTTGCCCGCCGATTTTTCCGCCGGTTTGCCGGCCTGCGGCGTGGAAAAAATTCTGCTCACCGCCTCCGGTGGGCCGTTTCGCGAAACATCGCTGAGCACCTTGGCTTCGGTCACGCCGGAACAGGCTTGCGCCCATCCAAACTGGGTGATGGGGCGCAAGATTTCGGTCGATTCGGCGACCCTGATGAACAAGGGGCTGGAAGTCATCGAGGCGCATTGGTTGTTCGCTGCGCCGCCCGCCATGATCGAGGTGGTGGTGCACCCGCAGAGCGTGATCCATTCCGCCGTGCAGTACGTCGATGGCTCGGTGCTGGCGCAACTCGGTAACCCGGACATGCGCACCCCCATTGCCTACGCACTCGCCTGGCCGGAGCGCATTGCCGCCGGGGTGGCGGCACTGGATTTGTTCAAGGTGGGGCGGCTGGATTTTTATCCGCCCGATCTTGCCCGTTTTCGCTGCCTGCAACTGGCCTATGACGTATTGCGCGCCGGCGGCACGGCGCCGGCGATTTTGAATGCGGCCAATGAAGTTGCGGTAGCCGCCTTCCTTGAAAACCGCCTGGGCTTTCTCGACATTGCGCGCATCAACGAAAGTGTGCTGCAACGCCTGCCCGCCGGCCCGGAAGGCAGCCTGGACGACGTGCGCGCGGCGGATGCCGAGGCGCGGCGTGTGGCCAACGCCTTGATCGAGCAGCGGCGCTGAATATGGGACAGTTTCTTTTCTACGCAGCGGCCTTCATCGTCGCCCTCGGGCTACTGGTGGTTGCGCATGAGTTGGGCCATTTTCTTGTGGCGCGCTGGTGCGGCGTCAAGATTTTACGTTTTTCGGTCGGCTTCGGCCCGGTGCTGTGGCAGCGTCGTTTTGGTGTCGATCAAACGCAATGGGCGCTCAGTGCGATTCCTTTGGGCGGTTACGTCAAGATGCTCGACGAGCGCGAAGCCGAGGTGGCTGAGCATGAAGCGGCGCGCGCCTTCAACCGGCAGACGGTCGGCAAGCGTAGTCTGATCGTCGTGGCGGGGCCGCTGGCCAATTTTTTACTGGCAATTTTTCTTTACTGGGGCGTGTTCATGCTCGGCAGCGATGAATTGCGCCCGATTCTGGGCACGCCGCCGATCGACACGCCGGCGGCAGAAGCCGGCATCCTCGCCGGGGAAGAGGTGCGTAAGGTCGATGGTGAGGCGGTAGCGAGCTGGAGCGATCTGCGCTGGATTCTTTTACATAAAGCCACGCAACAGCCGTCGGTCGAGCTGGAGGTGGTGAATGCCCAGGGGGAGCAGCGCTTACGCTATCTCATGCTGGAACGCGCCGGTGAAGAAGCCTGGGAAGGTGATGTTCTGGCCCGTTTGGGCGTGCAGTTTCATGGCCCGGATTTGCCGCCCGTGATCGGCGCGGTGGACGCGGATACGCCGGGCGCACGCGCCGGTTTGCAAAGCGGCGACCGTATTTTGGCGGTGGATGGTCGGCCGGTTGCCAATTGGTATCAGTTCGTACAAATCGTGCGCAAAGCCCCCGGGCAGCAACTCAAACTCGACTTGGAGCGCCAGCGCCGGCATTTCGTGGTGGCCGTGACGCCGGAAGAAGTCAATGAACGTGGCCTGCGTTTTGGTCGCATCGGTGTGGCGGTTGCGCCGGGCGGCGATGGGCGTAATTTGCGCACTTTCGTGCGTTACGCGCCGCTGGCCGCCGCCAGTAAAGCCTTGCGCGAAACCTGGGAAAAATCCTGGTTTACGCTGACCATGATGGGCAAGATGCTGCTCGGCGAAGTCTCCTGGAAAACCCTCTCTGGCCCTGTCACCATCGCGGATTATGCGGGGCAGTCGGCGCGGCTGGGGCTGGATTACTATGTCAAATTCATGGCTTTGATCAGTATCAGCCTGGGGGTCTTGAACCTCTTGCCGATCCCGGTGCTGGACGGGGGGCATTTGGTGTATCATGCCGCCGAAGTTATTCGCGGTAAACCGCTCTCGATGCGGGTTGTGGCCTTGACGCAGCAAATTGGCATGGCCATGCTTTTTGCATTGATGGCCTTCGCGCTGTTCAACGATTTCACTCGCCTTTTCGGCGATTCATGATGAAAAAATCCCTGCTGCCTGCCCTGATCGCTGGTTTGTTTGCTTTGCCTGCGGCGGCGTTTTCGCCGTTTACCGTAAAAGATATCCGGGTCGAGGGGATTCAGCGCACGGAAGCGGGGACGGTGTTCAGTTATCTGCCGGTCAAGGTCGGCGACACCCTGGATAACGACAAGGCCGCGCAGGCCATCAAGGGTTTGTTTGCCACCGGTTTTTTCAAGGATGTGCGCATCGATGTCGACGGCCAGGTGATGGTCGTTATTGTGGAAGAGCGTGCGGCGATTTCTTCGATCAACTTCGTTGGCCTCAAGGAATTCGAAAAAGACGCCATCATCAAGGCCTTGAAAGAAGTCGGTATCGCCACCGGGCGTATTTTTGACCGTTCTTTGCTCGATAAAGCCGAGCAGGAACTGAAACGCCAATATTTGTCACGCGGCAAATATGCTGCGCAAATTACGACGACGGTAACACCGCTCGAGCGCAATCGGGTGGGGATCAACTTTAATATCGTCGAAGGCGATGCCGCCAAGATTCGCCAGATCAATATCGTTGGTGCCAAGGCCTTCAAGGAAAAAGAACTCACCAGCCTGTTCGATCTGACGACACCGGGTTGGCTGACCTGGTATACAAAAAACGACCAGTATTCGCGGCAAAAATTGGCTGCGGATCAGGAAAAACTGAAATCGTTTTATCTTGATCGGGGTTACCTCGAATTCAATGTTGAATCAACGCAAGTTTCCATTTCTCCAGATAAGCGGGATGTATTCATCACCTTGAATATCAAGGAAGGTGAGCGTTTCCGGGTGGCCTCGGTCAAGCTGGCCGGGGAATCGTCGATTTCCGAGGCAGACTTGCGCAAATTGGTGACGGTGCGTCCGGGTGAGATTTTTTCGCGTGAAAAACTCAATCAATCGACCAAGGCGATCACCGATCGCCTGGGCGCCGAAGGCTATGCCTTTGCCAACGTCAATGCCGCACCCGAAATCAACGCCGAAAAGCACCTCGTCGATTTCACCATTTTTATCGATCCGGGCAAGCGGGTGTATGTGCGCCGCATCAACGTCAGCGGCAACACCCGCACCCGCGACGAAGTCGTACGCCGCGAGATCCGCCAGATGGAAAGCGCCTGGTACGACGCTGACAAAATGCAGAAATCGCGCGAGCGCATCGACCGTCTGGGCTTCTTTTCGGAAGTCACCGTTGATACGCCGCCAGTGGCCGGCACCAGCGATCAGCTCGATGTCAATGTCAGCGTGGTCGAAAAACCCACCGGTAACTTGATGCTTGGCGCGGGAACTTCCAGCACCGACAAGCTGATTTTGTCCGGCGGTATTTCGCAGAGTAATTTCATGGGCAGCGGCAATAATGTGTCGATTCAGGTCAACACCGCCAAGTCCCAGCGCACCTATTCCTTGTCTTACACCAATCCTTACTTCACGCCGGATGGTGTCAGTCAGGGCTTTGATGTTTACCACCGCAAGGTCGATACCAGCTCGACCAATATTGCCGACTACAAATCGGCCTCTACCGGCGGTGGCATTCGTTTCGGTTTCCCGATCAGCGAAACCGAGTCCTTCTCCTTCGGCCTGGGTGCGGACACGACCTCCATCGAAACCTTCGATGACAGCCCCAGCTACTACAAGAAATATGTCAAGGAGTTCGGTAAGACCAATACCTCCTTCCCGCTGACCTTGGCCTGGGTGAGCGACTCGAAGAACAGCTTCTTCTTCCCCTCCAAGGGCACCTATCAGCGCGCCAGCTTTGAAATTACTATGCCGGGTGGCGACTTGAAATATTACCGCGCAGGCTACCAGGTGCAACAATTCTTCCCGCTGTCGAAACGTTTCACTCTCATGCTGGGGGGGGAAGTGGGCTATGCCGACGGCTATGGCAACAGCAAGGGGCTGCCCTTCTTCAAGAACTACTACGCCGGCGGTATCGGTTCGGTGCGCGGCTATAAGTCGAGCACCCTGGGCACGCCGAAGACGATGGAAGGCGACGATCACCTTGGCGGTAACCGCAAGCTCATCGGCAACGTCGAGTTGTTATGGGCTTTGCCGGGGCTTGAGAATGCAGCCCGTCTCGGTTTATTCTTCGATGCCGGTCAGGTCTATGCCGCCAAGGACAAGCTCGATGCCGGCGAGTTGCGCTATTCAGCCGGGGTTACGGCGGCCTGGATGTCGCCGGTGGGTCCTTTGAAATTCAGCGTCGGTATGCCCTTGAACAAGAAGAGCGGCGACGAGGCAGAAACCTTCCAGTTCCAGCTGGGTACTACTTTCTAAGTCAGGAGTCATTTGTGTTGAAAGCTAAAACGCTCATTCTTGCATCCTTGTTAACCGCCTTCGGTGCGGCACAGGCCGCTGAATTGAAGGTGGGGTATGTCGATACCCAGCGTATTTTCCGCGATGCGCCGCTGGCGCAAAAAGCCGGCAAGAAGCTGGAAGGCGAATTTTCCAAGCGCGATCAGGAACTGCAGCGCATGGCCAAGCAGTTGCAAGGGATGCAGGAAGCGCTGGAAAAGAATGCGGTGACGCTTTCGGAAAACGACCGGCGCAACAAGGAAAAGGAATTCGGCGACCTGTCGCGCGAATTCCAGCGCCGCCAGCGCGAATTCCGCGAAGATCTAAATTTGCGCCAGAACGAAGAAAATGCTGCGGTGATCGAAAAGGCCAATCGTGCCATCAAGCAGATTGCCGAGAGCGACAAATATGACTTGATCCTGCAAGACGTCGTCTGGGTCAGCCCGCGTCTGGACATTACCGAGCGCGTCATCAAGGCCTTGTCGGAAGGCAAATAATGGCCGCAGCCGGCGCGCAATCCTGGACGCTCGCTGACATCGCCGCCCGCCTGGGCGGCGATGTGCATGGCGATCCGCAAACCCGTATCGCGCGCCTCGCCACCTTGGCGAATGCGGGCGAGGGGGATATCGCTTTCCTCGCCAACCGCAAATACAAAAACCAGTTGCAGACCTGTCGTGCCTCCGCCGTCATTCTGGCAGCCGATGCCGCCGACGGTTTTGCTGGGCCACGCATCGTGACTGCCAATCCCTATGCCTACTACGCCCGTGTCGCCGGTCTTTTGTATCCGGCCAGTGCGGGTTTTAGCGGTGTGCATCCAAGTGCCGTGGTCGCTTCAGACATTCCGCCCAGCACGGCGGTTGGGCCGCTGGCCGTGATTGGCCGAGATGTGGTGCTGGGCGAAAACGTCGTCATTCATCCGCAGGCCGTGATCGGCGATGGGGTGAAAATTGGCGCGGGTAGCATCATTTATCCCAACGTTACGATTTACCCCGGCTGTACCCTGGGCGAGCGCGTCATCATCCATTCCGGGGCAGTGATCGGAGCGGACGGTTTCGGCTTTGCGCCGGACGGTAAAACCTGGGTAAAAATCCCCCAGATCGGCGCGGTAAGGATAGGTGACGATGTCGAAATCGGTGCCAACACCACCATCGATCGCGGTGCGCTGGAAGACACCGTGATCGGCGAAGGCGCAAAAATCGATAACCTCGTGCAGGTGGCGCACAACTGCCAGATCGGCGCCTATTCCGTGCTCGCCGGCTGCACCGGCATTGCCGGCAGCGTGACCTTGGGCGAGCATTGCATCGTCGGCGGTGCTGGCATGATTTCCGGCCATGTCAGCCTGGCACCGAACACCACGATTTCTGGCGGCTCGCTGGTAATGAAGAACATCAACCAGCCCGGTCTCTACACCAGCGTCTTCCCGCTCGATACGCACGAGGAATGGGTGCGTAACGCCGCGCACATCCGGCGTCTGTCCAAATTGGCGGAACGGGTGGCCGAGCTGGAAAAAAAATTGAAAACCATTGAAAACGAATAACAGGGATTTGTACGCATGTTGATGGATATTCACGAAATTCTTGCGCACCTGCCGCACCGCTATCCTTTTTTGCTGATCGATCGTGTGCTCGAAATCGTGCCCAATAAATCGATTCACGCTTATAAAAACGTCACCATCAACGAGCCGTTTTTTGTCGGTCATTTTCCGCATCACCCGGTAATGCCGGGCGTTTTGATCATGGAAGCGCTGGCCCAGGCGGGCGGTATTCTGGCCTTCAAGTCGCTGGGCGAAAAACCGGCACCGGACACCGTGTTCTACTTCGCCGGGCTGGACGAAGTGCGCTTCAAGCGGCCGGTGCTGCCGGGCGACCAGTTGCATCTGCATGTCGAAGTCGAGCGCCAGATGCGCGGCGTCTGGAAATTCAAGGGCGAAGCGCGCATCGACGGCCAGCTTGCGGCAGAAGGCAAACTGATGTGTGCCAAGCGGGATCTCTGACATGATCCACGCTACCGCCTTGGTCGATCCGGCCGCGCGCATCGGCAACAATGTGCGCATCGGTGCTTATTCCATCATCGGCCCGCAGGTCGAAATCGGCGACAACACTGAGATTGGCCCGCATGTCGTCATCCACGGCCATACCCGAATTGGCCGCGATAATCGTATTTTTCAGTTTTGTTCTCTGGGCGAAGTGCCGCAGGACAAGAAATACGCCGGCGAGCCGACGCGGCTGGAAATCGGTGACCGCAATACCATTCGCGAATTTTGCACCTTCAATCTGGGCACCGCGCAGGACAAGGGCGTCACCCGCATCGGTGATGACAACTGGATCATGGCCTATGTGCATATTGCGCACGATTGCCAGGTTGGCAACAAATGCATTTTTGCCAACAATGCCTCGCTCGCCGGGCATGTGACGGTGGATGATTGGGCCATTCTCGGCGGCTTTACCGGGGTGCACCAGTTCTGCCGCATTGGTGCGCACGTCATGACGGCGGTCAGCACGGTCATTTTGCAAGACGTGCCGCCTTATCTGATGGCGGCGGGCAACACCGCCCAGCCCTATGGCATCAACGTTGAAGGCCTGAAGCGGCGCGGCTTTTCCGCCGATGCGCTGCTCGCCCTGAAGCGCGCTTACCGTACCTTGTACAAGTCCGGCTTGTTGCTGGAGGAGGCGCGCAGCAAGTTGAGTGAAGCGGCGCAAACCCAGCCGGAAGTGAAGCCCTTCGTCGATTTTCTGGAAGTCTCCAAGCGCGGCATCATTCGCTAAGGCTATGAAAGACGGTTTACGTATCGCCCTGGTGGCAGGCGAAGCCTCCGGGGATTTGCTGGGCGCGCATTTGATCGCCGCACTCAAGGCAAAACTACCCGCCGCGCAGTTCTACGGCATCGGCGGCCCGCGCATGGAAGGCCAAGGCATGCGCTGCTGGTGGCCGATGGGCGAGTTGTCGGTGATGGGCTATTGGGATGCGTTGAAAAATTACCGACGCATTGCCGGCATTCGGCGGCAGCTGAAAAAACGCCTGCAAGCCGAGCGCCCGGATATTTTCATCGGCATCGACGCGCCCGATTTCAACCTCGGCCTGGAAGCCCGCCTGAAAGCGGCCGGCATTGCCACCGTGCACTATGTCAGTCCCTCGATCTGGGCCTGGCGCGGCGGGCGTATTCATAAAATCGGGCAGGCGGTCGATCGGGTGCTTGCCTTGTTTCCGATGGAGCCGCCGCTGTATCAAAAAGAGGGCATTCCGGTCAGCTATGTCGGCCACCCGCTGGCCGACAGCATTCCCTTGACGACGGATCGCCTGGCCGTCTGCGACAAACTTGGTTTACCCAAAAATGTCCCGTTATTTGCTTTATTGCCGGGCAGCCGGCGGGGTGAACTGGTGGCGATGGCGGATAACTTTATTCAAACCGCTCGCCTGATCCGCGAGCGCTATCAGCCGCAAGCGCAATTCGTCGTGCCCTTGGCAACGCGTGAAACTCGTCTGCAATTTGAAGAAGCGCTGTATCGACAGCAGGCTGGAGACATCCCCTTTCGCCTCTTGTTCGGTCATGCGCAAGATGCTGTTGGGGCTGCGCATGTGACCTTGGTGGCGAGCGGCACGGCCAGTTTGGAAGTGGCCTTGATCAAGCGCCCCATGGTGATTACCTACAAAATTGCCAAATTTTCTTACTGGCTGATGAAGCGCATGGCCTATCTGCCCTATGTGGGGCTGCCCAACATCTTGTGTGGGCGCTTTGTCGTGCCGGAGTTTTTGCAGGATGCCGCAAGCCCGGAAAACCTTGCCGAGGCGCTGAATCAGCTTTTTGTCGATAAAGACAAGGCCGCCGAAATCGAAGCGGCGTTTACCGAACTGCATCTGCAACTGCGTCAGAATACGGCGGAAAAGGCCGCCCAAGCGGTGCTCGAATGTCTGCGTTGAGCACCTTCGCGGGCCGGGTCTGCGGTGTCGATGAAGCCGGGCGCGGGCCGTTGGCCGGGCCGGTGGTGGCGGCTGCGGTGATTCTCGATCCGGCGCGGCCCATCGCCGGTTTGAACGACTCCAAGAAGCTCTCGGCCAGAAAACGCGAGGCCTTGGCGCTGACGATCCGGGAGCAGGCATTGGCCTGGGCCGTGGCGGAAGCGAGCGTGGAAGAAATCGACCGCCTGAATATCCTGCATGCCAGCCTGCTCGCCATGCAGCGAGCGGTGGCTGCCTTGCAAATTCTTCCCGAACGCGCCCTGATCGACGGCAACCGCTGCCCGCAACTCGCCGTGCCGGCCGAGGCCGTGGTGCAGGGCGATGCCAAGGTGGCGGCGATTGCTGCCGCCTCGATTCTTGCCAAGACGGTGCGCGACGCTGGCATGCTGGCGCTCCATGCGCGTTATCCGCAATACGGTTTCGATCGCCACATGGGCTACCCGACCGCCGCTCATCGTGCAGCCTTGGCGGAACATGGCGTATCTCCCGTGCATCGCAAAAGTTTTGCGCCGGTCGCCCGGCAACTGGCGCTGCTGCCATGAAGGAAATCCATTCGCGCGACAACGCCTTCTACAAGGGGCTGAAAAAGCTCGCCGAATCGGCGCGCGAGCGCAAGAAGCGCGGCCTGACCCTGCTCGACGGCCTGCATCTGGTGGAAGCCTGGGAAAAGCAGTACGGCGCGCTGGAAACGCTGATCGTCAGCCACAGCGCCCGACAGAACCGGGAAATTCTCGCCTGGCTCGGCACGCGGCCGGTAACGCTGCTCAGCGACGCCCTGTTGCGCGAACTGGGGCTGGTCGAGACGCCGAGCGGCATCGTCGCCGTCGCGCCCATCCCGCAGCCGGCGCTGCAACCCGATTACGCCAGCGATGCGCTCCTCCTCGACGGCGTGCAAGACCCCGGTAACCTCGGTACCTTGCTGCGCACGGCGGCAGCGGCCGGCGTGCGCCAGGTGCTGCTCAGCCCGGACTGTGCCGCGCCGTGGTCGCCCAAGGTGCTGCGCGCCGGGCAGGGTGCGCATTTCCTGCTGGCGATTCACAGCGATGCCGATCTGCTCGCCTTCATGAAGGATTACCAGGGCAGCACGCTGGTGACCTGTCTGGAAGGAGCCCGTTCGCTCTACGAAACCGTCTGGCCGGGTGCGGCCGCCTGGATATTCGGTGCCGAGGGCCAGGGCGTGCGCCCGGAACTGATCGCCGCCGCGCAGCAGCGGGTGCATATTCCCATGCCGGGCGGTACGGAGTCGCTCAACGTCGGCGCGGCAGCGGCGGTCTGCCTGTTCGAGCAGCTGCGCCGGCGCTTGCTGCTTCAGCCCTGAGGGCGTTCGCGCAGCCAGGCCGCGAATTCAGCGCCGACTTCAGCGTGCTGTTCACCCAGATCAACCGTGGCTTGCAGAAAACCTAATTTGCTGCCGCAGTCATAGCGGGTGCCGTGATAGCGGTAGGCAAATACCTTTTCCCGGCGTAACAGGCGGGCGATGCCGTCCGTCAGCTGAATTTCGCCACCCACGCCGCGCGGCAGGTTGGCCAATTCATTGAAAATGCCGTGCGTCAGAATGTAGCGCCCCGCCACGGCCAGCGTGCTGGGGGCATTTTCCGGCGCGGGTTTTTCGACGATGCCATCCACGTCCAGCAGATCTTCGTTCACCGGGTTGCCGCTGACGATGCCGTAACGGCGGGTGTGTTCGGGTGGCACGTCTTGCACGGCGAGCAGGCTGGCCCGCCATTCGGCGTACTGTTCGACCATCTGCGCCATGACGGGGGGCTGACCTACCATCAGATCGTCGGCGAGCAAAATGGCAAAAGCCTCCTGGCCGACCAGTTCGCGCGCGCAGAGTACGGCATGCCCAAGGCCAAGCGCGCGCGGTTGGCGTACATAGGTGCAGATCATGTCGTCCGGGGCAATGCTGCGGGCAGCTGCCAGCAGTTCGTTCTTGCCGGCACGCTCCAGCTCGTTTTCCAGTTCGTAGGCGGTATCGAAATGATCCTCCACGCTGCGTTTGGTGCGCCCGGTGACGAAGATCATCTGGCGGATGCCGGCGGCGTAGGCCTCTTCCACTGCGTACTGGATCAAGGGTTTATCGACGACCGGCAGCATTTCCTTGGCCGAAGCCTTCGTCGCAGGTAAAAAACGGGTGCCGAGACCGGCAATGGGAAAAACGGCTTTGTTGATTTTGGGCATGGTCGTCGTCGCTTAACGTAAAGTTGCTTAGCGTAAATTAAGTTCTTGCAAAATCGTTGCGGAGATTTCTTCAATCGATTTGGTGGTGGAGTCGAGCCAGCGGATGCCTTCACGGCGCATCATTTTTTCTGCCTCGGCGACTTCGTAGCGGCAGTTTTGCAGCGCGGCGTATTTGCTGCCGGCGCGGCGTTCTTCGCGAATCTGGTGCAGGCGCTCGGGGTCGATGGTCAGGCCAAAGAGTTTGCTGCGGTGTTTTTCCAGGGTACCAGGCAGGCGGCCACGGTCAAAGTCCTCGGGAATGAGTGGGAAATTCGCCGCCTTCAGGCCAAATTGCATGGCCAGATAGAGTGAGGTAGGGGTTTTCCCGCAGCGGGAAACAGCGACCAAAATCACATCGGCTTCGGCCAGGTCGCGGTCGGTAATGCCGTCATCGTGGGCCAGTGTGTAGTTGATGGCTTCGATGCGTTTTTTGTAATCCAGGCTATCCGCCTTGCCATGCGAGCGCCCTGCCGTGTGGCTGGATTTCAGGCCAAGTTCGGTTTCCAGTGGGGCGAGAAAACTGTCGAAATAGGACAGGCAAAAGGCATCGGCCTGATGCACGATGGCGGCAACCTCTCGGTTGACCAGTGTGGTGAACACGATAGGGCGCATGCCGTCGAGCTCGCCTTGTCCGTTGATGCGCTGCACCGCGTCTTGGGCCTTCTCCGTGCTGTCCAGAAAAGGAATGCGCACCTGTTTGAACTCAACGTCTTCAAACTGCGTCAGCAGGCTATGTCCGAGCGCTTCTGCCGTGAGGCCGGTGCTGTCGGAAATGAAAAATACGGTGCGTTTGATCATGCGTATGGGCTTGGGCTGGGCAGAGTCTGGATTCTAACCGATACGCCAGGTGTGCTGCTTGTGCTGGGAAAGAAGGTTCATTAGTGTTTTATGATTTAATCCGCATTCCCCTACTGAGAACGAGGACTCATCATGACTATCGAGAAAAGCAGAATTTTCCTGAGCGGCCTATGTCTGGCTTTTTGCGCTGCGGCGCACGCTGCGGCGCACGCTGCGGACTGGGTGCCGGGCAGTGAGGATTGGGCGAATCTGCCAGAAATTAAGCGCAGCAAGGCCGCCTTGTACCTGACACCGGCGCTCGCTTACGACATGAAGCGACAGAAACCCGAGCAGGTCGCCCTGTTCGACATCCGCACGCGGGCGGAGGCGATGTACGTCGGTTGGCCGGGCAATGCCGACGCGCTGGTGCCGTTTGCCGAGCATCCTCCGGCGATGGCCGATTGGGATGACAAGCGGCATATGTACAAGCTCGAACAGAATCCCGATTTCGTGCTGGAAATCGAGCGTCGTTTGGCGCAGATGAAGCTCGATAAGTCGGCCGTGATCATCCTCATTTGCCGCTCCGGTGACCGCAGTTCGAAAGCGGCGGATCGTCTGCTGGCGGCCGGTTACAGCAAGGTGTACAGCGTCGCCGAAGGTTTCGAGGGCGACATGGCGAAGGAAGGGCCGTATGCCGATCAGCGTGCGGTGAATGGTTGGAAGAACACCGGCTTGCCATGGACGTACAAGCTCGACAAGACCAAGATGTATTTCCCGCGCTGATTCCTGTGTCAAGGAGGTTCTGAATCATTCCCGTTCGGGTGGATTACCCAATCAAGCACGCACCCGCAGTTCTGAATAGCCGACGCCGCTGTTTTTTCGCACTTCGATTTGCACCGGAATGCGCTCTTTCAGGTGGGTGACGTGGCTGATGATGCCGATGGTTTTGCCGGCGGCGTTCAGGGTGTCGAGCGCGTCCAGTGCGAGTTCGAGGTTTTCGGCATCGAGCGTGCCAAAACCTTCGTCGAGAAAAAGGGAATCGATCGAGGTTTTGTGGCTGACCAGGTCGGAGAGCGCCAGGGCCAGGGCCAGGCTGACGAGGAAACTTTCGCCGCCGGAGAGGGTGCGCGTATCGCGGCGGATGTCGCCTTGCCAGGCATCGACGATGTCGAGTTCGAGTTCGCCAGTGCTTTTGCGTGCCAGCTGGTAACGTTCGTGCAGGCGAGTGAGGTGGCGGTTGGCCAGTTGCAGGAGATGCTCCAGGGTGAGCCCTTGGGCAAATTTCCGGTATTTGTCGCCTTTGGCGGAGCCGATCAGGGCGTCCAGATGCTGCCAGTAGTTGCTGTCTTCCTGTTGGGCATCGATCTGTGCCAGCAGGGTTTGTTGCATTTTGCGTGCGGCTTGATCGCGTTCGAGCAAGGCCCGTCGCCCGCCCAGGGTTTCGCTGTTGCGGGTTTGCTGGGTGGCCCGTGTTGCGAGCTGCTGTTCCAGTTCGGCCAGGGGCGGAGAGGGCGGCAATGCGGCACGCTGGGCCTGCCGTTCGGCCAGCTTTTTCTGCGCCGCCTGGTAGAGCGCGAGCGCTTGCTGCACGGCGTCACGCTGGGCGTTTTGCCGTTGGTTCAGCGTCTGCCGTAATTCTGCGGGCAATAGCGCAGCTTGCCAGGCGGCGAGGTCGGCGAAGGGGCTGTTCGCCAATGCGGTGCGCCAGGCGTTTTCGGCCGCCGTGTGTGCGCTGTTTTGGCGTTGATGTTCTTTGGCCAGTTGCGTCAGTTGCCCACGGGTTTGATTGAGCGCCCGGTGCATCTCTTCGATCTGATTTTGCAGCGTATCGAGCGCGGCTTGCCGCTCTGGGTTTGCGCAGTTTTTCTGGAGAGGGTCGATTGCGGCTTCTGGCAAGGGAAGGGCAGCGTCTTGCAAGCGCGTTTGCCAGTGCATGCGCTGCGTTTCGAGGCGCTCGAAGTTGTTTTTTTGTTGTTGGCAGAGCGTGGCGAGCTGTTGCTGGCGCTGCTGTTGGGTTTGCCAGGTTTGCCATTCGTCTTGACGCGCCTGCAGCCAAGGGCCGAGCCCGTTCTTTTCTGGGGGATTTTGCCCAGCATCGTTGCTGGTCGGCGCGCTAAAGCCGTTTTGGGTGCAATGGCGGGAGAGTTCTGCCAACTGCTGCTGGTGTTTGTCGCGGGCGCTGGCGAGCGCCGTTTGTATTTCAGTTTGGCGTGTCTGGCTGGCAAGTAGATTTTGCGCCAAAAGTTTGCCCTGATTTTCGCCGTGCAGCCGACTCTGTTCGGCCTGTGCCAACTGTTGCTGGGCGGTTTGGTAGGCAAGCTCGCTTTTGTCGATCTGTTGCAGGTGGTTTTCCAGGCTTTGGCAGTGTTTTTTGCTGTCTTCTTTAGCTGCCTTGAGATGTTCGGGGGTTTGCCAGCTGTCGTCGGTGCACGCTGGGTGGGCAAGTTGTTCCACCAGGCTGTGCCAAGCGTCTGCTTGCTGGCGGTGCTGAGTTTCCAGGGTTTGTTGTTCTTTTTGGCTACCGGCCAGGCGTGCTTCCTGTGCGGCTTGTGCGCGGTTGGCTTGCAGCCCTTTTTCGGTCAAAACCTCTAGCGCGGCTTTCTTTTCTGCCAGCGCGCGCTGGCTCTCTTCGATGTCGAGCGCCTGATAGGCAGCGATTGCCGGGTGTTCGTGTGCGCCGCAGAGCGGACAGGGGTCGCCCGGGGCGAGTTGCTGCCGGTGTTGTTCCAGGCTTTGGATGCGCTTTTCCTGCTCCAGAAGCTTTTCTTTGTCGGCCAGCTGGGATTTGAGGTTTTCATAGCTGCTGCGCAATTCGGCAAGATTATTTTTGTGCTGCGCAAGCTGCCTGCTGTGTTCAGCGATCTCCTGCGCCACCGCCGCCTGCCGTAGTTGCGTTTGCGCGCGTTGTTGGGCAAGCGCTTCGGCTTGTTGCAGTAAATTGAGTGTGTCGCGGGCGCTTTGCCAACTTTGCCGCCAGTCGGCGCTGCTGCGCTGATCGAGTAGCGCGTGCAAGCGGGTTTCGGCTTCTTTGGCCGCTTTGGTGGCGCGCTCTTGGGCGCTGCTGGCGGCTTTTTGTTGTGCGTCATGGGTGCGCAGTTGCTGTTCGAGCGCTGCGTGCGCTTCCTGAATTTCTTTGTGGCGTTTTTCTTGCGCCGCGATTTCCTGATGCAGCGCTTGGCTGCTGTCCAGCTGCGCCTGCCAGTAGATGCAAAGCTCGCCCAAGCGGGCGTGGTGGGCGTGGCTGCTGAGATAGGCATCCAGCGTTTTGCCTTGCGTTTGCAAAAGGCTTAAATCTTCGGCGCTTTGTTCGGCGGCCTGGGCAGCGAGGCGATAGGCATTTTGTTGTGCCAGGCGATGTGCGCTTTCTTGTTGTTGGCCTTGCTGTTCGAGTTTTTCGCTGTCGGCGTGCAGCTGTTGCAGCAATTTCTGTGCTTCTTGCCAGTGTTGGAAAGGGCTGTGCAAGGCCTGCGCCGGCAGATCCGCCTCGAGCTGCGCCCGTTCGCCGGCGAGTGCTGCGAGGGCGGCGTTTTGCGCCTGCAGCGCCGTTGCGTTGGCGGCAAGCTCTTGTTCGGCCAGGATAAAGGCTTGGGCCTCCTGGCGTTGTTGCTGCAAAACTTGTGTTTCTTTTTGCAGCTGCTGCTGATTTTGCGTCAGCGCTTCAATTTCTGTCGCCAGTGCGGCCAGCGCTTCGGTATCGAGCAGCGCAGCGGCGCTGGCGCGGGTTTGCAATTCTGCGAGGGCTTGTTTTTTCTCGCGGGCAGTCTCGAAAACGCGGCGGGAAATTTCGCCGTAGATTTCGCTGCCGGTGAGCTCTTCGAGCAATTCGGCGCGCTCGTTGGCCCCGGCGTTGAGGAAGGCGGCAAAGCCCCCTTGGGCAAGCAGAATGGATTTGGTGAAGCGGGGAAAATCCAGGCCGGTGATTTCAGCGATGCGTTTGAGCTTGTCGGCGCTTTGCGTGCTGAGAATTTCATCGCCGGCCGGGGCGCAGCGGGCGAGCTCGACCTTTGCTGCTTGCAGGCTGCCGCTGGCCTTGTCGCGCGCCCGTCGCTGGCTCCAGAAAGCGCGGTAACGTTGGTCTTTGACGGCAAATTCCACTTCTGCCAGACATTCGCTGCAATGGCGCGTCATGATGTCGTTGCTTTGGGTGGAGATTTTGTCCAGGCGCGGCGTTTGGTGGTAGAGCGCGAGGCAGATGGCGTCGAGCAGGGTGGATTTGCCCGCACCGGTGGGGCCGGTAATGGCAAAGAGCCCGTTGTCGGAGAAAGGCGGCTGGGTAAAATCGAGCGCCCATTCGCCTTTGAGCGAATTCAGGTTTTTCAGGCGCAAACGCAGAATTTTCATGCTTGCGCCTCGCCGTGGGTGATGCTTTCCAGGGTGCTGCGGTAGCGGGTCTGTAATTCAGAAATGAAAGGCTCGCTCAAGTTTTCGGCGGCTAGGCGCTGGCTAAATACGTCATCGGGGGTGAGCTCATCCAGACGCTCTCGCCGTGGGCTTTGCAGGGTTGCGCTTTGTCCGCTGCGAGCGCGGCGAATGCAGAGAATTTCAAGCGGCCAGCCGGCGATGAGTTCGTGCAGTCGTTGCGTCAGATCGGCGAGATAGTCGTCGTTTTCCACCGTGATTTCCAACCACGCCGGGCGCTCCGGGCTGCCTTGGGCGGCGGCCGCGCCGATGGCGGCGGGCAGTTGGTCGAGGCTGCCGCGTAAGGCCAGCAGTGGCTGAAAAGAGGGGATGGGCAGGGGGGTAATGCGCTGCAAGCCGCCGCTATCGAGCTCGACCAAAAGCATTTGTTTTTGCTGGCGGCATTCATCAAAACTGAGCGCCAGGGGCGAGCCGCTGTAGTGAATGTGCGCGGCAACTTGCTGCGGGCGATGGATGTGGCCCAGTGCGATGTAGTCGGCAGGTGGAAAACCTTGCACCGAAAAAGCCTGCAGGCTGCCGATGTAAAGCTCGCGCACGGAATCGCTCAAACTTGCGCCGGTGGTGGTGAGGTGCCCGCTCATGATGCTGGGCAAACGCTTTCCCAGCTGGCTTTCCAGGGCGCTTTGCTGGGCGCTGAGTTCAGCATAAACCGCCGCATAATGCGCTTGAATGGCGTTTTGCAGCGCCTTTTCTTTGTCTTCTGCGCTTTGCCCGCTCTGGCTAAAGAGCAGCTCGCGCGGGCGCAGATAGGGAATCGCCCCGAGTAAACAAAGGGGCTCGCCATTTTTGCCGTTGATGGTGAAAACGTGTTGCGCCGCATCTTCGGCGCGGGCGAAGACCCGAGTCCCCAGGCGGGCAAAGAGCTGGCGGCTTTCTTCCAGGGTGGCGACAGCGTCGTGATTGCCGCCGATGAGCACCAGCGGCACGCCGATATCGTGCAGGCGCAGCACCAGTTTGTTGTATAGCTCGCGCGCGTAGCTGGGTGGTGTGCCGGTATCGAACAGGTCGCCAGCGATGAGGACGGCATCGATCTGCATTGTATCGACGGTGGCGCACAGCCAGTCGATCAAGGCCAGATGCTCGGCCTGACGGCTTTTGCCCATGAAATTCTGGCCCAGGTGCCAATCAGAAGTGTGCAGAAGGCGCATGTGGCGGCTATTTAAGAAATGAGGCTAAAAATCAAAGGCTTGATTTTTTTGAAAAGCCTTGGCGCCAGGGAGTTTAAGCGAATTCAACCCGGTTTCGCCCCTGGCGTTTGGCCGCGTGCAGGGCGCTATCGGCGCGATCCAGCGTGGTGGAATAGTTTTCCTCCGGGCGCTGCATGGCTAGGCCGATGCTGGCCGTGAGGTGAGGCAGTTCCATGGGCTCGAGAAGAGCCAGGTGCAACTGGGCAATGTCATGCCGGATGCGCTCGCAAACCTGCAGCGCTTCCGTCAGAGAGGTGTCGGGGAGCAGGATGAGGAATTCTTCGCCGCCCCAGCGCCCGCAAATATCGTATTCCCGGATGCTGCCCTGAATGGCGGTAGCAATCTGGCAGAGGGCGAAATCACCGGCTTCATGGCTGAAGCGGTCGTTGATCGACTTGAAATGGTCGACGTCGAGAATGGCGAGCGAAAAGGCATCTGCCTTGCGGTTGCTGCGCTGCGTTTCTTTTTTCAGGCGCTCCATCAAGTAGCGGCGATTGTGCAGGCCGGTGAGTGGGTCGGTCAGCGCGGCTTCTTCGAGTGCGCTGCTCAATTCGTGCAAACTGTGCTGGTAACGATCCGAAATGCGGGCGATTTTTTGCAGGCGGCGCAGTTGCCGGTCGTATTGGGCGTGCAGGCTGCTGTTCTGAGCGCGGGAAAGATCGTGGTAACCGTCTGAAATGCAGAGCAGTTTGCTCTGTTTTTCCTGCTGTTTGGTGTACAGCGCCAGTAATTCAGCGAAGGGTTCGCGCAAGGGATTGGCGGCGTGCGCGGGGTCTTCAAGCAGGGTAGAAAAGCGCGCCCAAGGGGGCGGCGCGGCCTTTTGCTCGAGACCATCCTCGGCTTCGCTGTGCTTTTGCGGCAGGGCTTCAGGCATGGGCGGTGATCTCGAAAGGGAAGGTGTAATCCTCGCGGAATTCTTCGGCCAATTCGCGCACCCGCTCATTTTGTGGATCGTAGCCCCAATCAACGCGCACGGCTCGCCCAGCCTGATGCGCCTCTTCGAGCAGGTCGAAAATATCCATCATGGCCTTGACCGAGCTGGTATTCATGTAGATCAGGCCAAGCTCCAGCGTGAGCGGGGTGGTTTCTTGGGCGAGGAAGTTTTCGATCCAGGCGATGATGTTCGTGAAAAATTCGAAAGAATTTTCCGGGTAGGAGTCGCCCTGCATGCTCAGCCGCCCCTGGGCAAAATTGCTGTGGACGCTGGGAGTGGATTGGCTGCCGGGGATGTCGAAATCGTTCATGGTTGTTTTAATAGTTGAGGTTAAATCGTGGCGCGCAGGCTGAAAAAAACATGCGCCGGATCGAGCGGGGAAAGGCTGGCGGAGAGCGGTGCCGTGGATTTGCGGGCGATATCGATGAGGCCGAGCCCGGCACCGGTCACGGCATCTTCCGAGCGCGGCAGGCGCAACTGGGTTTTATAGGCAGCCTTGAGTTCGGCGGGGGTCAGGGTGGCCAAGTGCTTGACACGCTCCAGCAGGCGTTCGCCGTCGTCGCGCTCGACCATGTTGCCGGCTTGCACCAGATAGCGGTTTTCAGCATCGCGCGCGACGACGACGGTGGCCGAGCCGGCGAGTTCGTCGTAGCCGTGCGCTTGCGCATAGTGGCGAATGTTCTGCGTCATTTCGATATACACACTGAAAACGTCCATGGCCGCAGAAACCTGGGCGTGTTCGGCGTGCAGGTAATTTTTTAGCGCGCTGCCGATTTCCTCGATCAGGCTGCGGGAAATCGGGCCGTTGAAGCAGAGCAGAATGCGGCTTTGGTTGAAGTGTTGGCGCAGTTCAAAAAGATCGATGTTTCCCATGATGGGCCTATGCTGGGTTTGTTGGATTTGCTGGGTTTGGGTGGATGCCTTGATCGACGGCGTGATCGAAGCAAAAGGATAGCACCGTGATGTCGTCACGTTGCGGGTAGTTACCCTGGTAATCGGCCAGCGCCTGGGCAAAAGCGGCGGCGTGTTCGTGCAGCGGGCGGCGGGCATTGGCACGCAGCAATTCAGCGAAGCGGCGTTTGCCAAAACCATAGCCCTTGTCGCCGCCGGCTTGATCGAGGAAACCGTCGGTCGACAAGGTGTAGGTGGTGTGCGGGCGCAGCGCGATCGTCTGGTCGGTGTAATGGCCGGCGCGGGGTTCGCCAATCGCGCGGCGGTTGGCGGGTAGCTCCCCGTTGTCTTCGCCATCGCTCCAGTAGAGGGCAATTTTTGCGCCGGAAAAACGCAAACTGCGCTGGGCCGTGTCGACAAACACCAGCCCGGCATCGAGGTTGGTGGCAATGGCACGCGGCAATTCACAGGCTTGCAGCATGGCGCGCATGTGCTGGTCGGCTTCCTGCAAAATCGCCGCCGGGCGGTCCAGGCCGCAGCGGGCAATGGCCTGATCAAAAGCGGCGCGGGCGAGCATGGTCATCATGGCACCCGGCACGCCGTGGCCGGCGCAGTCGATCACGCCCAGCAGATAGCCGTTGCTGTCTTCGCGGAAAACATAAAAATCGCCGCCCACCACATCGCGCGGCTGCCACAGCACGCAATGCGCATGGGCCAGCGTTTGTTGTAACTGGCGCTGCGGCAGGATGGTGCGCTGGATGAGGCTGGCGTAATCGATCGAATCGCGGATTTGCCGATGCGCGCGCTGCATGGCTTGATTAGCCTCGGCCAGCGCCTGGGTGCGGGTGGCGACCTTGTTTTCCAGCTCGTTTGTGTGCTCGCGGATTTGCTGCGCCATGCGCCCGAAAGCTTGGCTCAAATCGCCCATTTCGTCGCGGCGGGCCACCGGTAGCGGCGTGTCGTAATCGCCTTGGGCAATGGCGCTGGCCGATTGCTGCAGTTTCTTCAAAGGGCGCAGGAGCAAACGCTCGACGGCGTAACCAAAGGCCAAAAGCAGGGTGGTGAGCAGTAGCACGAGCAGGATCAGACCGCTGCGCGCCCAGGTCTGGTCGAGTATCTTGGCCGCTTGTAAATCCATCGCGGTGACGATGTGCCAGCGCAGTTCGGGCAGGTAGGCGAGCGCCATGAGCTGCGCTTTGCCCTCCAGATGCAGCGGCAGGATCACGACCTCAGCGGTGTTTTCTTCGGCTTGGCGCAGGGCGCTGGCCAAGCGCTCGCGCTCGTCGGCGCGCTTGATCTGGCCGGCCAGGGTTTGTTCCGGGCGCAGTTCGCCGAGAGAACTGTTGGTGGTCTGATTGGTTGCAATCAAGGCAATGTCACGGTGCGCCTGAATGGCACCGTTTCGGGAAACGATCATCGGTGTCAGGCCGACTTCCGGGGTGATGATGAATTGCTCGATGAAGGCGGTGAGGTCCAGGCTGCCGCCCGTCAGCCCGAGGACCTTGTCCCCGTCGCGGACGAGGGCGTTGAACCAGATCTGCGTGAGTTTGAGGTTTTCGTCATAATTGACGTTGATGTCATAGGCAGTGGACAAACGCAAGGTATTGAAAAACCAGGCGTCGCTTTTTTTGTCGGGCTGCAACTGGTAGCTGGGCGTATCGCTGGCGCGCTTGCCGTCGCCGAAATAGTAGTTGCCGCTGCTGGCCGGAACGATGAAATAGGTCTGGCTGCGGAAATCGCGCCGGTATCCTTCGGCTTCGCTAAAAAACAGCGCGCGCTGGGCGGCATCGTTTTCATTTTGCAGCCACTGCCGGGTGAGCGTCGAATCAGCCAGACGCAGCGAAAGCGTCAGTTCGCGGCTGACCGGGGCGAGAATTTGCTGACGCTTCAACAAGGTGAAATTGCGCAGATAGGCCGTGCCAAAATGCTCGCGCACACCATCGAGAATCTGCCAGCCGACCAGGCCGGCAGGAATCAGGGCGAGCAGGCAGGCGAACAACAGTGCCAGCATCGATTTGGCGCGCAAGCCCCAGGTTGCCATTACAGATTTTCCTACTGAATAAAATGTAGGGAATTGTAACTCTTGTGTAAAAGCTCCTTACAAATTCGTTTGCGCCGGGCTCCGGTTTGAAACCCTGTCCTCCCGGGCGGCGCGAAGGGTGAATGTCCGGCCTGAAGAGCTGTGGCGAATCAGTTGCCCTGCGCCGGGGCGAGGGTTTGTGCACGCAGCTTGGCAAAAAAAACCGGCGAGCGCCGGTTTTTTGCTTTGCACTTGCAGCGGAAAAATCAGACGCGATACTGCGCCACAATGGCGTGCAGTTCTTTGGCCAGGCTGCCCATTTCTTGCGCTACGGCGGAAGTCGACTGCGCCGCGACGCTGTTTTCTTCGGCCATTTGCGCGATGCGCTCGACCTGCTGGGCGATGTCGGTGCTGGCCACGCCTTGTTCGCGGATGGCATCGGTAATGTCGCCCACCATACCGATGGTCTGGCCCGACCCCTGGCCGATTTCCCGCATCGCCAAATTGGCATCTCCGGCGTGGTTCACGCCGGTGGTTACCGCGCCTTCGACACTGTGGATGCGTTCTACCGCGGCTTGCGCGCCATTGACCATGGACTGAATGGTGGCGGCAATTTCCTGCGTGGATTGGCCGGTACGCTCGGCGAGTTTGCGCACCTCGTCGGCCACCACGGCAAAACCGCGCCCCTGTTCGCCGGCGCGGGCGGCTTCAATGGCGGCGTTGAGGGCAAGTAGATTGGTTTGGTCGGCAATTTCCTTGATCACGGAAACGATATTGCTGATTTTCTCACTTTGCTGCTCCAGTTCGATCAGCTGTTGCGCCGCAGTTTGCACGCTGCTGGCAATGCCGTTGATCGCCTGCACGGTGCTGCCGATGATGTGCTGGCCTTTGTCGGCGACTTCGGCGGCATTGCCGGCCAGACGTCGGGTGTCTTCGGCGCGATCGGCGACGTGATTGACGCTTACCGTCATTTCTTCAACAGCGGCGGCCATGCTGGAGGAGGCTTCGCTTTGCATTTGCGAAGCCCCAAACATCTGCTGGGCTGCGGTGGACACCCGCTGTGCCGCGCCGCTGACGGATTCGGCGTGTCCCGTGATCTGGCGCAAACTGGTTTGCAGGCGTTCGAGCAGGGTATCGAAGGAGCGGGCGACCTTGGCCAGCTCATCGTTGCCGGGTAAAGACAGGCGTTGGGTGAAATCGAGGTGCTGTTCGATCTCGCCAAAGGTATTCACCATACGGTCCAGCCCGCCGGAAATATGGCGGTAAGCGAGATAACCCAGGCTGATGATGAGCAGCGCGAACAAAACGATGGCCCCGCTAACCCAGCTCACCGCCTGGCGATGGATGGTGCTGGCCTCGCCGGCCAGTATTTCTGCTTGCTCTTTGATATAGGCCGCGTGTGCGTCGAGCGTTTCGCGCACGGCGTTGATGGCCGCAGCGTTAGTGCGTGACACTCTGAGCGCTTCGTCGATATTGCCGGCCAGCGCGGCGGCTTTGAACTGCTGGGCGACATCGTCGTAAGCTTTGACGGCGGCTTGATCTTTGGCGAGCAATTCGCGGTCGCGTGCATCGTGGGTGGCGAGCTCGCCGTAGGCATCGAGCGCGGCTTTCATGGCCAACATGCGCTCATCAAAAGATTTCAGGATATCGGTGCGCCGTTCGGCGTCGCTCTCGCTCAGGTAACCCAAGAGAAAATGCCGGGCGCGCAAATAGGCCACCTGTGCCTCTTCCAGTTTGAGAATGCCGGGAATGATGACCTGGTTGGTCGCCTCGACCCCCTGATTGATGCGCCCGATCTGGTACAGACTGAATCCGCCCAAGCCGATCAGGCCAAAAACGGCCAGCAGGATGAGCAGAATGAGACGTTTGGCAATACTCACGAAAACCCCTTGCGAAAATGTTGTTTGTGCATCGTTGTTGTGATTTTTTTTTTTTTGGCATTTAATCAGAGTAGCGAATCCTAATGAAATGTGTATTTTTTTGCAATGTTTTCGGAATGTTTAATGCGTTGCACATGCGTTTCTCCCACCAAGAAGCCAAGCCCCGTTACAGAAGCCTGATCTGCCCTCGGGTATAATTCGCGCCTTTCCCATTTCCTCTATTTTTCCGAGTCTTATGGCCGATATCCTGTGTTTGCAAGGCGCTGCCGCTTTTTCCGCGTTTCGACGTCATGGCCTGCTTGAACGTTTGCAGGCGGCGCTGCCGCAGGTGGCGGCGGTGCGGGCTGATTACTGGCATGTGGTGGCTTTGAAGCGGCCTTTGCACGCGGACGAGCGCACGCAGTTGGCGGCCTTGCTGGAGGAAACGGTGGCGGAGGCGGTGGCCGGTGAACTGTTTTTGGTGACGCCGCGTATCGGTACGATTTCGCCCTGGTCTTCCAAAGCAACCGATATTGCGCATAACTGCGGCTTGCAGGACGCCATCGAGCGCATCGAGCGGGTTTTGGCTTACCGTCTCGAACTTTCGCCCGGCAAAACGCTCGATGATGCCGCCCGCCAGCAGGCCGGCAGTTTGCTGCACGACCGTATGACGGAGTCCGTGCTGGCGGATTTTGCGGCGGCTGGCGAATTGTTTCGGCATTTTTCGCCCAAACCTCTGGCGACGATCGATGTGCTGGCCGGTGGGCGCTCGGCGCTGGTCGCCGCCAACAGCAGCCTGGGGCTGGCGCTGTCGGAAGACGAAATCGATTACCTGCACGAGATTTTCCACCAGGCGCAGCGTAATCCGACCGATGTCGAACTGATGATGTTCGCGCAGGCCAATTCCGAGCATTGCCGGCATAAAATTTTCAATGCCTCCTGGGTGATCGACGGCCAGGTCAAGGACAAAACCTTGTTCGGCATGATCCGCGAAACCCACGCCGCCCACCCGGAAGGCACGGTCATGGCCTATGCCGATAATGCGTCCATCATCGCCGGGGCCAGCGTGGCGCGTTTTTACCCGAGGGGCGACGGCGTCTTTGCTTACTCGGAAGAGCTGACCCATATTTTGACCAAGGTGGAAACGCACAATCACCCTACCGCGATTTCGCCCTTTCCCGGAGCCTCTACCGGTTCCGGCGGAGAGATTCGCGATGAGGGGGCCACCGGGCGCGGCTCCAAGCCCAAGGCCGGTCTGTGCGGTTTTTCTGTCTCCAATCTCCATCTGCCGCAAGCCGTGCAGCCCTGGGAAAACCCCTACGGCCGCCCCGGGCGCATTGCTTCGGCGCTCGACATCATGCTCGAGGGGCCGATTGGCGCGGCGGCCTTCAATAATGAATTCGGCCGCCCTAATCTGACCGGCTATTTCCGCACCTACGAGCTCGATGTGCCGGTGAATGGTCAGGAATACGTGCGTGGCTACCACAAACCGATCATGATCGCCGGCGGATTGGGCTCGATCCAGGCCGGGCAGTCGTTCAAGGTGGAAAAATTCCCGGTCGGCACGCTTTTCGTGCAGCTGGGTGGGCCGGGGATGTTGATTGGCCTGGGCGGCGGCGCGGCCTCCTCGATGAGTGCCGGGGTCAATGCCGAAGACCTCGATTTTGCTTCGGTGCAGCGCGGCAACCCGGAAATCCAGCGGCGCGCGCAAGAAGTCATCGACCGCTGCTGGCAGATGGGCAGCCCGCAAGGCGATGGCCAGACGCCGGGCGACGGTAATCCGATTCTTTCGATTCACGACGTCGGCGCGGGAGGCGTGTCCAATGCCTTGCCGGAGCTGGCGCATTCCGGTGGTGTCGGCGCAAAATTTGAACTGCGCGCGGTGCCGATCCTCGAACCGGGCATGTCGCCGGCAGAAATCTGGTCGAATGAATCGCAAGAGCGTTATGTGCTGGCCATTCCACCCAGCCGGCTGGCCGAATTCCGCGCTTTTTGCGAACGTGAGCGCTGCCCCTTCGCGGTGGTCGGCGAGGCGACCGGCGATGGTCATTTGACCGTCACCGACCGTCATTTCGGCGTCAATCCCGTGGATATGGAAATGGAAGCCTTGCTCGGCAAGCCGCCGCGCATGACGCGCGATGTGACGAGTTTGCCGAACAGCTTCGTGCCTTTCGATGTCGCCTCGATCGAGTTGAAAGAAGCGGCTTACCGTTTGCTGAAACTGCCGGCGATTGCCGACAAAACCTTCCTCATTTCGATTGGCGACCGCTCCGTCGGCGGCATGACGGCGCGCGACCAGATGGTGGGGCCGTGGCAGGTGCCGGTGGCCGATGTGGCGGTGACCACCATGTCTTTCCAGGGCTATCTCGGCGAAGCCTTTGCCATGGGTGAGCGCACGCCGGTGGCGGTGCTCGATGCGCCAGCTTCGGGGCGCATGGCGGTGGGCGAAGCGCTGACCAATCTGGCCGCGGCCGACGTCGGCGCGCTGAGCAAGGTCAAACTGTCGGCCAACTGGATGGCACCGTGCGGCGTGCCGGGTGAAGATGCGCGCCTGTATGCCACGGTGGAAGGCATTAGCGAACTGTGCAAAGCGCTCGGCGTGTCGATTCCGGTGGGCAAGGATTCCCTCTCCATGCGTACCGCCTGGGATGAAAATGGTGCGAAAAAAGAGGTGGTGTCGCCGCTGTCCTTGATCGTGACCTCTTTTGCCGCCGTCGATGATGTGCGCAAAACGAAAACCCCGCTGCTGGCCACCGACCAGGGCGAAACCGAATTGCTCCTGCTCGATTTGGGCAAAAACCGCCTGGGCGGCTCGGCGCTGGCGCAGGTGTATAAGGCCACCGCCAACGATGCGCCCGATGTCGATGATCCGGCCTTGCTGCGCGGCTTTTTTGCTGCCGTGCAAACGCTCAACCGGGAAGGTCATCTGCTCGCTTACCACGACCGTTCGGACGGCGGTTTGTTCGTTGCCGCTTGCGAAATGGCCTTTGCCAGCCGCTGCGGTGTATCGCTCGATCTCGACGGCCTGTGTTTTGATGCTGCCGCGCTCGATGTCGACGGCGCAGAAAAGCGCCCGGAGCTGATGGCCGGGCGCGATTTCGAGCACATCGTGCGGGCCTTGTTCAACGAAGAACTGGGTGCCTTGATCCAGATTCGCCGGGCCGATCGCGAAAAAGTCACGCCGATTCTGCGCGCTCAGGGCGTGCCTTACCATTTTGTCGGCCACCTCAACGAATGGGATGAAATTCGCGTCACCCGCAACGCACGCCGCGTGCTGCGCGAAAAACGCGTCGATCTGCAACGTGCCTGGTCAGAAACCAGTTACCGCATGCAAACCCTGCGCGACAATCCGCTGTGTGCGCAGCAAGAATTCGATCGCATTCTCGACACCAGCGACCCCGGCTTGCAGCCGAAACTGAGCTTTGATCCGCAAGACGATTTCAGCGCCGTTTATACGGCAATCAGCGGCCGACCCAAGGTGGCGATTCTGCGCGAGCAAGGCGTGAACAGCCATTACGAAATGGCGGCGGCGTTTGACCGCGCCGGCTTTACCGCCGTCGATGTACCGATGAGCGACATCTTGAGCGGGCGCGTCAGTTTGCGCGATTTCAAGGGCTTTGCCGCCTGCGGCGGTTTCTCTTATGGCGACGTTTTGGGGGCCGGGCAGGGGTGGGCCAAAACCATTTTGATGAATGCGGCCTGCCGCGAGGAATTTGCCGCTTTCTTCCAGCGCCCGGACACCTTCGCGCTCGGCGTGTGCAACGGCTGCCAGATGCTGAGCGCCCTGAAATCCTTGATTCCGGGGGCCGAGCATTGGCCGGCGTTTCGGCGTAATGCGGTGGAACAGTTCGAAGCGCGCTTCGTGGCGGTCGAGCTGCTTGATTCGCCGTCGATTTTCTTTGCCGGCATGGCCGACTCGCAAATTCCCATCGTCGTTTCGCACGGCGAAGGGCGGGCGGTTTTCGATTGCCCGGCAGACGCCGAGGCTTGTCTGGCGGCGGCACGCTTTGTCGATAACCACGGCCAGCCGACGGAAAACTACCCCTACAACCCCAATGGTTCGCCCGGCGGTTTGACGGCGGTGACCACGGCAGACGGGCGTTTCACCGCCATGATGCCGCATCCGGAGCGGGTCTTCCGCAGTGTCCAGATGTCCTGGCATCCGGCGGCCTGGGGTGAGGATTCGCCCTGGCTGCGCATGTTCCGCAACGCTCGCCGCTGGGTCGGCTAAGCGCTTTCAACGATACGCCGAGGAAAAAAGATGTCCGTACTGAGTAACCAAGAGCTCGATCGCATGGAAAACCTGCTGGAAAGCAGTGTTTGGGCTCAGGAATCCATGTTTCTGGATGAAATCCAGGGTTTTTTCTGCGCGATTCTCAGCGGCCCGGAGGTCATTCCGCCAGCCCAATGGCTGCCGGAAGTACTGGGCTCCAAAATGGCCGAGAATCTCGCCGCAGCAGAAACCCGCGAGCTGATCGATTTGCTCATCCGCTTCTACAACCAGCACGCAGAAGCTTTGCTGAAGCACCATGGTTTTCCCTTATACATCTACCCTGAGACAGAGCCTGAGGGCGCGGAAGAAGATGAGAAAGACATGGAGGCTGGGGAAGGGGAGGAAGAAGCCGTAGCAGTGGAGGGGCTTTACGGCTATGGATTGTGGTGTGAAGCCTATCTGCACGGTGTGTATATGGGGCAGAAGTCCTGGGCGGATGCTGCCGGCGAACATGAGGAAAGATTGGCCGAACTGTTGGAGCCCTTTTATCTGCTCACAGGCATTCTGAAAAAAGAAGCTAAGAGCCAGGGTGAAAAGTGGATGAGCCCGGAAGAAGAAGCGCGTTTGCTTGAAGACAGAAAAGAAAATCTGCAACGCACCGTGCAAGATATATACGATTTCTGGTTCGCCCTGCGCATGCCTGTAACTTCGCGCCGCACAGGTCCAAAAATCGGGCGCAACGAGCTCTGCCCTTGCGATAGCGGTAAAAAATACAAGCAATGCTGCGGTAGCCCGGAAAAATTGAACTGAGTGCGGTATTTTTTTCGGGCCGCCCATCGTTAGAGAAAAACATAGGTTAAAGCGGGCGAAAAACGGATGTGGAAATACCTTTGAAAACAGAGTCAGAAACCACCGCATCCCGCCCGGCTCCCACCGCCGCCAGCTTGATCCATGCGGCGCAGGTTTTGTCTGCCGCACTGGCTGATGTGCAGTTTTCACCCCCGGTCAGCCACGTCTATAACCCGCTGGATTACGCTTGGTCGGTGCATCGTGCCTATCTCGAGCGTTATGGCGCAGGCCGCAAGCGCATCGTTTTTCTTGGCATGAACCCCGGCCCTTTCGGCATGGCGCAAACCGGCGTGCCGTTTGGTGAAATTGCCGCCGTGCGCGATTGGCTGGGTTTGTCCGGCCCGGTGGGGCAGCCGCCGCACAGCAACCCGAAACGCCCGGTCGAAGGCTTTGCCTGCCCCCGTTCTGAAGCCAGCGGCAAGCGTTTGTGGGGTTTGTTTCAGACGCGTTTTGGCCAGCCAGAAAATTTCTTTGCCGAACATTTCGTCGCCAACTACTGCCCCCTCGTATTTTTCGACCAGGGCCGCAACCTCACCCCGGACAAACTCCCCGCCAAGGAACGCGCCCCGCTCGAAGCCGCCTGCGATAGGCATCTGCGCGCGCTGGTCGATGCATTGCAACCCGAATGGCTGATTGGCGTCGGCGTCTGGGCCGAACAACGCGCCCGCGCCGCCCTGGCCGGGCGCAGCGTAAGCTTTGGCCGCATCCTCCACCCCAGCCCCGCCAGCCCGCTTGCCAACCGTGGCTGGGCGGACGCCGCAACCCGGCAGCTGTACGAACTGGGCGTGTGGGCGTAAGACAAACCCCACGCGGGTGGGGCTGTCGGGCTGTTTGGCAGGTCAGTGGGTTTTTTCCACCAAAGTCAGCGGGTTTTTTCCGCCAAACTCTTTTTTGCGTAAATGTCGTAGCGGCTGGATTTGCCTTCCAGGCGGTGGCTGGGGGCGGGGCCGGCGATGGCCGGGGCGGGGCGCGGGCGTTTGACGACGACGCGGTGGCTGGCCAGTGCCAGGGCGGCGGCGAGCAGCTCGGGGGCATCGTCATCGTCGCCGACCAGGGGGCGCAAAAGGCGCATTTCTTTTTTGACCAAGGCGCTTTTGTTGCGGTGCGGAAACATCGGATCGAGGTAAATCACCTGCGGCGCATCTTGCGTCCATTCGCGCATTAAGGCGCAGGCGTTGCCTTGCCTGAGTTGCATGCGCGCGCTGCTGGCGGCCGTTTCCGGGTGGTGGGCGGCGCGCGCCAAGCCGTCGGCGAGCAGGGCGGCGATGATGGGGTGGCGCTCGATGAGGGTGAGCGGGCAGCCCAGTTGCGCCAGCACGAAGGCATCGCCGCCCAGGCCGGCGGTGGCGTCCAGGATGTGGGGTCGCACACCGGCTTGCAGGCCAGCGGCGCGGGCGATCATCTGGCCGCTGCCGCCGCCGAACTGACGCCGGTGACCGGCGGCACCGCCGATGAAATCGACGCGCAGCGGGCCAGGCGCTCCCTCTGCCAGAGCGCGTAATTGCAGCCCATCGGGCGTAAATTCCAGGGCAAAGTCAGCCAAGGCAAAATCAGCGCCCGCGCCAATATCGAGCACCGCCGCGCGCGCGGGCAGGGCCGCCAAATCGTCAGCCAGTGTGCGCCGTAACGCTTCAGCGGCGGCGGCATATTCCGGGGTCTGGGCGCTGATTTGCACACGCAGCAGGGCGGTGGGCGGGGCGGTCATTTTTTCGCCGCTTTCAGTGCCTTTCCTTTGCCGCCGCGTGCGCCACGGCAAAGCGCCAGGCGTTCGCCCTTGAGTTTGCCGGCGCTGCCGTCGATCACTGCTTCGATGTGGGTGAGCGCCGCTTTTGCCGCTTCGGCAGCAATCAGTTTCAAGCCCCGCCCCTTGGCGAGCAGGCGCAATTCGGCGAGCGGGAAGACCAGCGCCCGGCCGTCTTGCGTGAATACGGCAATTTCTTCGCTGTTCGGTGCGCTCTGGAAAACGGCCGGTTTTTCGCCGGCCTCCAGGCTGAGGAAGGCTTTGCCGGCTTTGCCGCGCGACAGCAAATCCTCGCCTTTGACCAAAAATCCATAGCCGCCGGCACCGGCGACGAGATAGGTTTTTTGCCCGCTGACGGCCTGCGCCAGCAGCAGTTTGCCGCCTTCTTGAAACTCGGCCAGCGAGGTGGCCGGCACGCCGTCGCCCTTGCCGCCGGGGAGATCGGCGGCGGAGATGGAGTAGGCGCGGCCCCGGTCGTCCAG
>NZ_JBLJBW010000027.1:0-35989 GCF_047638095.1 Azonexus sp. | reverse complement strand
CCGGCGTAGGCGCGGGCCATCGACAGATTCGGCGCGTTCGGGCTGGGATTGATCCAGGCGCGCTCGCCGAGCGGCCAACCGTAACCGGGCGCGGCGTCCGGTTGCCAGCCCTGCATTTCGATCACGCGGTAATCGACGTCAAGTTGCAGGTGGTGGATGAACCAGTGACCGAGTTCGCCCAGCGTCAGGCCGTGGCGCATCGGCAGCGGCCCGGCCCCGACGAAACTTTCCCAGCCGGGGCGCAGGGTGAAGCCTTCCACCGGGCGGCCTGCTGGATTGGGGCGATCCAACACCCACACCGCCTTGCCCCCGCCTTTGCCAGAACTCGCCGCGGCTTCCAGCACGTAGCGCAGGGTAGTGATGAAGGTATAGATGCGGCAGCCGAGGTCTTGCAGATCGACCAGCAGCACGTCGAAGCTATCCAGCATCGCGGCGCTCGGGCGGCGCACTTCGCCGTACAGGCTGAAGACCGGAATGGCGTATTGCGGATCAATGAAATCCGCCGTTTCCACCATGTTGTCCTGCTTGTCGCCCTTGATGCCGTGCTGCGGGCCGAAAGCGGCGGTGAGCCTGATGTCGGGCAGGGCGGCCAGCGCGTCCAGGCTGTGCGTGAGGTCGGCGGTGACGGAGGCCGGATGGGCGAGCAGCGCCACCCGGCGCCCCGCCAGCGGAGCGCGAAGCGCAGGATCGGCAAGAAAACGGTCAATACCAAAAAGAGGGGAAGCAGTCATGGCAGGAGCAGCGTGAAGCTGGCGGCAAGGTGAAAATCGGGTCGGGCGGCGGCATGGGCCAGCGCCCAGTGGCTTTTGCTGGCATCCAGGGCTTCGGCGACAAAAGTCAGGCCCAGACGCCAGGGGGCCGCGGGTAGCAGGGCGCGGGGAATTTCGGCGCTGAGCAGGAAAGCGGCGGCACTTTGGCCCGTGCTGATACGCGGCGCGGCGCTGAGCGGCCAGTCGGCCTTGCGCTCCCGATAGGCGATGAAGGCATAGGCCGCCCAGTCACCCGAGGGGGAAAAATTGAATTCGCGGTAGGTCGTATCTGCCGTATCTGCCGTATCTGCCGTATCTGTCGCATCCACCGTCCCCTGCGCCGCGCCGATGAAGGCTTCGCAGCAGGTATGCTGCCACAGATTGTCACGCGGGCCGGGCGCGGGAGATAGCGGCGGCACGATTAGATGCTGCGCGCCCTGAATGTGGTAAATCAGGCGCAGATCGCCGGCAGGCGTGCGCGCCGCCTGCACGCCGACGCTCAGATCTGGCGGCGTATCGTCCGGATGACAGTGGAGGGAGTGGAGAATCACGAAAATAGCGAAAGGCTGAAGGCACAGGAAATGGCCGCTACTTTACCCCGGGAACCCGCCCGGCGCGGCAGGAAACCAGCGCGGGGAAAAATGGAAGGATGCACAGAACGGCGCAGCACGCCAGCGGCCCTGTGGCAAAATACTGCACCCGCACATTTGCCGGCACCGCGGGCCGGCGATTTTTTGGAGAGCGTAGCACGATGGGCAGCCCGCACGATGTCATGAAGATGATCGAGGAAAACGACGTCAAATTCGTCGATTTCCGTTTTACCGATACCCGCGGCAAGGAACAGCACGTCACCGTGCCGGCGACGGCTTTCGATGAAGAGTTTTTTGAAACCGGCCACCCCTTCGACGGCTCCTCGATCGCCGGCTGGAAAGGCGTGCAAGCATCCGACATGGTGATGATGCCGGATGCCAACACCGCTTACCTCGATCCTTTCTACGACGAAACCACCCTGGTGCTGACCTGCGACGTGGTTGATCCGGCCGATGGCCGCGGCTACGACCGCGACCCGCGCTCCATCGCCAAACGTGCGGAAGCCTATCTGAAATCCTCCGGCCTGGGCGACACCGCCTTCTTTGGCCCGGAACCCGAATTCTTCATTTTCGATGGCGTTGAATGGGCCGTCGACATGTCCGGCTGCAATCTGAAAATCCACTCGCACGAAGCCGCCTGGGGCTCCGGCGAAAAAAACAACGGCATGGGCGCCAGCGGCCACCGGCCCAGCGTCAAGGGCGGCTATTTCCCGGTACCGCCGGTCGACAGCCTGCACGACATCCGTTCCGCCATGGTGCTGACGCTGGAGGCACTTGGCGTGCCAGTCGAAGTGCATCACCATGAAACCGCCAGCGCCGGACAATGCGAGATCGGCACCAAGTTTTCCACCCTGGTGCAGCGCGCCGACTGGACGCAGATTCTCAAATACGTGGTGCACAACATCGCCCACCAGTACGGCAAAACCGCCACCTTCATGCCCAAACCCATCGTCGGCGATAGCGGCTCCGGCATGCACGTGCACCAATCGATCTGGAAAGACGGCAAAAACCTCTTTGCCGGCGACGGTTACGCCGGGCTCTCGGAACTTGCGCTCCACTACATCGGCGGCATCATCAAACACGCCAAGGCGCTGAACGCCATTACCAACCCGGCCACCAACTCCTACAAGCGTCTGGTGCCGCATTTCGAGGCCCCGGTCAAGCTCGCCTACTCGGCCAAGAACCGCTCCGCCTCGATCCGCATTCCCTTCGTCGCCTCGACCAAGGCGCGCCGCGTCGAAACCCGCTTTCCCGATCCCGCCGCCAACCCCTATCTGTGCTTTGCGGCCCTGCTCATGGCCGGTCTGGACGGCGTACAAAACAAGATTCACCCCGGCGATCCGGCCGACAAAAATCTCTATGACCTGCCGCCGGAAGAAGATGCCAAGACCCCCACCGTCTGCGCCTCGCTCGACGAAGCCTTGAACGCGCTCGCCGCAGACCACGATTTCCTGACCCGCGGCGGCGTTTTCTCAAAAGATTGGATCGATGCCTACATCACCCTCAAACGCGGCGAAGTCACCCGCTTGAACATGACCACGCATCCGATCGAATACGAGATGTACTACAGCTGCTAGCAGCCTGTCGGATTTGATGTGTCGCAGCGAAAAATGTGGGAGACGAGGACAGTTTTTCACGGGTTTCAAGCGAATAGTTGTTCTATTCGCGCAGAAACACGGGGAAAAATGAACCGTCTCCCCACTTTTTGCAGCCGACTCGGTCAAGTCCGACAGGCTGCCAGGCATTTGGCCGGTAATCGTTTGTAAAAAAGGGAGGCCTGCCTCCCTTTTTTGGTCCACGCCCCGCAGACTCCGGTACACTGGCCGCCCACCCCGGAACATGACAGTGACACAAAGCCATGACCCACACACCGCTTTCCCCCTTGTCCGCGACGCTATTTGCTCTTTCCTGCGCCATGCTGCCGCTGACCGCCCAAGCCCAATCGATCTACCGCTGCACCGATGCCAATGGCGGTGTCCTCATTTCCAGCAGCCGCGTCAATAAAGACTGCCAGGCCATTGCGGTAGATCAACACAACACCCTGCCCGCCCCCAAGGCGCGCGCCAGCGCCACTCCCACCCCGGCAAGCTTTCCGCGCGTGCAAGACGACACCCAAAAAGCCCGCGACGGCGACCGCCGCCACATTCTTGAACAGGAACTGGGCGGCGAACAAAAGAAACTGGAACAAGCGAAAAAAGAGCTCGGCGAGCAAGAAAGCAAGCACGCCACCCCCGAACAACTCACCCCCTACCGCGAACGCATCGCGCAACACGAGCGCAATGTGCAGGCCATTCAAAAAGAACTGGGTAATCTGCGCTAAGACGTCCGCACGTAGTTTGCGGCTGACGTAGCATCCGCTGCATTCTCTCACCGCCTTGGTGAGGCTGCCTTCAGGGCACCGTAGAGATAAGGTGAGACTGTGAATGGTTGGCATAGGTGGGCCAGGTGGGCGAATATTCCTCGGCCTGATTACCCCACGTCGTCCAACCTTCACGCAACCCGCGTCCAAAAAGCTCAAGGAACGGGCCTGGGCTGCACGCTTCGATGATTCCGTATTGCTCATCGGGTTTACGCGAATGTTCGCGCTTCATCGTACGGATGATATTGACCTGACTCCTGCCTGGGGCAAGAGTGCGGGCATTTTTTCCACGCACGCCAAACAAAATGATTTCAGTGGTATTGCGAAAATAAAAGCCGACCCCACGTCCGTCTGGGCCGCCATCCTTACGCACTTTGTGCCAGATGAGGTTGGCCTTGTATTGGAAGCCCCAAGCCGCCATGACTTGCAAACCTTCGGGCAGCAAAGCATTTGGCACCCAAAGGTAAAGATGGGCGGTATCCGCACAGATGCTCGCCAAAGGAAGCGCACAAATCTCTTCCAGCGTCATGGTGTTGTAGCGATTCAGACGTTTGTGCTCTGGAGCGACTTTTCCGGTCTTGTTCTGAAATTGCCATGGCGGGTCTGCCAGGATGGTGGCAAAACGCGCGCCCTTGGTTTTGTTCAATAGATCTTGCGATGGGGTCATTGCGGCCAGTCCTCGATCAATTTTTGGGTAATACCCAGCACGAGTACCGGGCAACCACCATTTCTTCCTGCCTTCATGCGATACAGCAACTTTCCCATCCACGTCGTGCTTGCGCCGTACTTGGGCATGATTTTAAGCTGTCTGAAAACCTCATTGAGATCGGCGCTGCGTGTAAGCAGGACGGCAGCACTGATGACACCTGCTTCGTGAAATGCACGAAAAGCATAAAGATCGCGGTCGAAGGTCTGATCCTTGCTGTTCCATTCTAGATCGAATGCAACGCGGTTTTTCACGAAATCGACCTTGTGCCCGTCGATGAAATCATCGATACGGGTTTCGACGGTTTCTTTTCCGCCTTGGGCGTGTGTTTCAACAGTGACAACGAGATCACCACGGATGCGTGTTTCATACCAGGACAGTGGACGCAGCAAAGAAGACAAGCGCTTGGGAATTTGGGATTCATTGCCGCCTTTGGCAAGAATATCCGCCGTCGTAATGCGGAACTGACTCAAGGCAGTAACCAGTTCCTTAAAATCTTCCGGGCAGCCGGTAGCAAGCACTTCTGCTGCGTGACGGTAATTGTGAACCTCGTAAAGTTCGAGAAATTCGGCAGGAAGATAGTCGGTCAAAGGCATCCGCTGAGGATACCTTTCGGCACTGGATTCGGCAATGCAAGGGTAGAAACCCGGCCCTGGTTTATCGTCCCGCTCGCCCCACCTTGTACCAGGCGGCGTAAAGCGCCGGCAAGAAAAACAGGGTGAGCGCGGTGGCGATGATCAAGCCCCCCATGATGGCAATCGCCATCGGGCCGAAGAAATCATTGCGCGACAAAGGCACCATGGCGAGTACGGCGGCTGCGGCAGTCAAGGCGATCGGCCGCAGGCGGCGCACGGTGGATTCGACAATGGCATCGGAACGCGCTTTGCCGGCGGCGAGGTCTTGCTCGATCTGGTCGACCAAAATCACCGAGTTGCGCATGACCATGCCAAATAGCGCAATCGTCCCCAACAGCGCCATGAAGCCGAAGGGCTTGCCGGTTACCAGCAAAAACAGCACGACACCGATGATGCCCAAAGGCGCGGTGAGCAATACCATGATGACGCGCGAAACGTTTTGCAGCTGAATCATCAAAATGGTGATCACCGCCAGCACGAAAACCGGCAGCCCTTCCGCCACCGAGCCGCCGCCCTTGGCCGACTCTTCCACCGTACCGCCGGGAACGATGGCGTAACCCGCCGGTAATTCGGCGCGAATCGCCTCGATGCCGGCATTGAGTGCCGCCACCACCGTTGCTGGCTGCGTTTCACCATAGAGGTTGCCGCGCACGGTAATCGTCGGCACGCGGTCACGCCGCCAGATCAAACCCGGCTCGAACACCGGGGTAATGTACGCAAGTTGCCCCAGGGGCACACTTTTTCCGCCTGCGGCAGGCAACATCAGGGCGGCCAGCTGCTCCGGATGCAGGCGCGTTTCCGCAGCGGCGCGCAACACCACATCGACCCGTTTGTCGCCCTCGCGCACGGTCGTAGTGGCGTGGCCCTGCAAAGACATGGCGAGCAACTGGGCGACATCCTGACTGGAAACCCCCAATAAGCGCGCCTTCTCCTGGTCAATGTCGATGCGCAGGGTTTTACTCAACTCGTACCAATCAAAGTTGATGTTGGACAAGCGCGCATCAGTCCGCATGTGGGCGGCGATACGCTCGGCGATCGCCCGTAACTGTTCGCTGTTTTCACCCGATACGCGGTATTGCACGGGGTAGCCGACGGGCGGGCCATTTTCGATACGCGCCACATTGGCGCGCACGCCGGCCGGATGCGCCGCGTAAAAATCGATCAAGCGCTGACGCAGCGCCTCACGCGCCGCGATGCCCGGCGTCACGATCACGAATTGCCCGAGATTGGCGGCCGGCAGTTGCTGATCCAGGCCAAGAAAATAACGCGGCACGCCGCTGCCCACCCAGGCGATGTAGTGGCTGATGTCGGCGTGTGCTGCCTGGTCGGCACGCAGCCATTCTTCCAGCTCGGCCACCGAGCGCTGCGTCGCGAGCAAAGAGGCGCCTTCTTGCAAACGCAACTCGACGTTGAGTTCCAGTCGGGTGGAATTGGGGAAAAACTGCTGCTGCACATGGCCCATGCCGACAATGGAAAGCACGAAAGCCAGAGCCGTTGCGGCGATCACCTTCCAACGATGGGCCACGCACCAGGCGACGGCACGGCGAAAACGCTGATAAAACGGCGTGCCGTAAACATCGTGATCCTCGGCCGGCTCGACACCGCCCAAGCCCAAGCGCTGCGCAAGGCGAAAGAGACGAGGAAAACGCTGGGGCGGGCGCGGCGCGCGCGGGTCAGGAAGCAATTTATATCCCAACCAAGGAATCGCCATCACCGCCGCCAACCAGGAAATCAACAAAGCCAAGGCATTGATTTGAAAGAAAGAAAAGGCGTATTCCCCAGTCGCCGAACGGGCAATGGCAATCGGAATGAAGCCGGCCACCGTCACCAGGGTGCCGGAGAGCATCGGCCCCGCCGTACTGATGAAAGCAAAAGACGCGGCGCGCGTGCGCTCCCAACCCTGCTCCATCTTCACCCACATCATTTCAACCGCGATGATCGCATCATCGACCAGAAGCCCCAGCGCCAACACCAGCGCGCCCAGCGACACCTTGTGCAGGCCCACGCCCATCAGGTGCATGCCGAGAAAAGTCGCCGCCAAGACGAGTGGAATGGAAATTGCCACCACCATGCCGGTACGCATGCCCAGGCTGAGGAAAGTCACCGCCAGCACGACGATCACCGCTTCCGCCAGCGCCATGACGAAAGCGTCGATGGAGCGGCTGACGGCAATCGGTTGGCTGATCGCTTCTTCAATCTCCACGCCGACCGGTAACCCCTTGCGAATCGTCTGCAAGCGTTTGTCGAGGGCCTTGCCCAAGGCAATGATGTCGCCGCCCGGTGCCATGGCCACACCAATCGCCAGCGCCGCCCGATTGTTGTAACGCACCAAAGGCGCGGGCGGATCGCTCAAACCGCGTGTCACCTTGGCCACATCACCCAGGCGGATGCTGCGCCCATTGATGCGCAGCAAAGTTGCCGCCACGGCCTCCACACCGTCAAACGCACCATTGGGGCGCAAGGCGATGCGCTCGTCGTGCATTTCAAAAAAACCAGCCCCGCTCAAGGCGTTTTGCTGCGCCAGCGCCTGGGCGATGCTGGCCGGACTGATCCCCAAAGTCGCCAGCTTGGCATTGGCCAGATCGACGTAAATTTTCTCGTCTTGCAAACCGAAAATTTCCACCTTGCTGACACTGGGAACCCGGCGCAATTCATCGCGGATACGCTCGGCCTGGTCTTTCAACAAGGGCTGGCTCAGGCCTTCGCCGGTCAGCGCAAAAATGTTGCCAAAAACATCGCCGAATTCATCATTGAAAAACGGCCCGATTACGTCTGGCGGCAAGCTCGCGCGCAAATCGCCGATGCGTTTGCGCACCTGATAAAAAGTTTCCGGCATCGCCTGCGAGCGCAAACTCTCCTTGGCAAAAAACATCACCGTCGATTCGCCGGCCCGGGTATAGCTTTGCACCCGGTCGAGTTCGGCCATGTCCTGCAGCTTTTTCTCGATGCGCTCCGTCACCTGCTGCGTCATCTGATTGGCCGTCGCCCCCGGCCACAGGGTGCGGATCACCATCACCTTGAAGGTGAATTGCGGGTCTTCCGCCTGTCCCAACCGACCATAGGCAAACACCCCCATGAGGGCAATGGCGAACATGAAATAGCCCACCAGGGTGCGGTGGTGCAGGGTCCAGTCAGAAAGGTTGAAACGAGAATTCACCGTCGCTCGCCGCGGATTCAGCGCTGCGCCGCCGGCTCGGGGGCCAGGCGCGCTTCGATTTCCAGGCCCTCACTCAGGAGGTTGATGCCGGCAATGGCCACTTGTTCGCCCACCGCCAGCCCTTCGCCGAGCACCGCGCCATCGTCCCGAAACGCCGTCACCTGCACGCTGCGCCGCTGCAAACGCCCTGCCTTTTCCACCCAGACGAAACTACCTTGCCCGCTGTTGCCCACCGCGGCAAGCGGCACCAGCACGCCGCTGCCCGCCGCGCCGGCCAAACTGACCCGCGCCGTCATGCCCAGGCTGACCGTGGGCGGCGGATCGATCAAACGGATGCGGGCGGCGTACGTGCGCGTTTGTGCATCGGCCACACTGGCCAGTTCGCGCAGCTGCCCGCGCAGGGCGGTTTGCGGGTCCACCCACAGATGCACGACAAACTCCGGCGCAGCGCGCACTTCGGCCAAACGGCTCTCCGGCACCGCCACCAACACTTCCTTTTCTTCCGGGCGCGCCACACGCAGCACCGGCTGCCCGGCGGCCACGACTTGGCCGGCATCCGCCAAAACGCTGCTGACCACCGCCGGAAAACCACTCGTCAACACACCGTAAGCGGCTTGATTGGCGCTCAGCTGACTCTGCGAACGTGCTTGCGTCAGGCGTGCCTGGGCCGCGTTATAGGCGTTATCACGGGCATCGAAAGCGGCTTGGCTGACAAATTTTTTCGCCAGCAAATCCGCATAACGTTGGCGCTCGGCGCTCGCCGTCGCCAGGTCGCTTTCCGCTGCCGCCCGTTGCGCCGCTGCGGCACTCGCCGCCAGCTGCAAATCGGCCGGATCGAGTTCGGCCAGCACCTCTGCGGCGCGTACGCTCTGCCCGACATCAACGAAACGGCGCAGTATCTTGCCGCCGACGCGAAAGGCCAAATCGACCTCGTGGCGCGCCCGGACTTCTCCCGTCAACACCGCCCCGTTTCCCGCCGCCGGCAGCGCCGCCTGCACCAGCACCGCCCGCTTTGCCACGCCATTTTCCGGCGCGGGCTGACAGGCCGCCAGCAAGACGCCGGCAAGCAGCGCGACAACTTTAAGACACTGCGCAAAAGGAGATAAAACCGACATGCCGCAAGCCAATAAAAAGAAGCGTTCGATTATCTATGAGAGCCGGTGCGCAAAGCAATGCGCCAGAGCAAGGGATTGGCCAAGATCTGCAGGCCGATAGTTCAAAGCAGCCTCAGGGATACGATCAATCCAGCAAGCTGCGCGCCGCTTCGTAGCGCTGGGCGAAATAGCGGTTGTCCATTTGCTCGACACGCACCGCGCCGTTGGTGGACGGGGCGTGAATGAAACGGTTGTCACCGATGTAAATACCGACGTGCGAAAAAGGGCGGTTCAGGGTATTGAAGAACACCAGGTCGCCGGCGCGCAATTCGTGCCGGCCGACCGGGCGGCCACGACGCGCAATATCGGCGGCACTGCCGCTGACTTTCAGACCGGCGGCCTGGCCGAATACATAGCTGACCATGCCACTGCAATCGAGACCGGCTTGCGGGTTTTTACCGCCAAAGCGATAGCCGGTGTCGATCAAGGTCAGCGCGTAGAGCGCCACATCCGCGCCAGCCGGACTGCCCAGGCGGCGGCTCTGGGGTATAGTTTCCTCCCCACCCGGGGCGCGCGGCACAGGGCCGCTGCAGGCCGCCAAAATGAGCGCCAATGCAAGACCAAGCAATAAAGGGTAGGGACGCATTCTTCACCCGATTTCTAAAAACCAATCGTAACTTACCGTTTTTTCAGGATTTTTCAAAATGATCGAGCTACAAAACCCTAGTCTGTGGCGTACGCAAAATTACCTCGGCGGCCAGTGGATCGCTGCCGACGACGGCGCTCTGCTCGAAGTGCGCAATCCGGCCAGCGGCGCGCAGCTCGCCCAGGTTGCCTGCTGCGGCGCACCCGAAACCCGACGCGCCATCGCTGCGGCGGCAGACGCTCTGGCCGACTGGCGCGCCCGCCCGGCCAAAATTCGCGCCCAGATCTTGCAGCAGTGGTTTCGTCTGATTACCGCCAACAGCGAGGATCTCGCTCGCCTGATTACTGCCGAATGCGGCAAACCGCTGCTTGAAGCACGCGGCGAAGTGGCTTACGGTGCCTCTTTCATCGAATGGTTTGCGGAAGAAGGCAAGCGCACCTATGGCGAAACCATTCCCAGCCCGCTCGCCCATACCCGCGTGCTGACCATCAAACAGGCGATTGGCGTTTGTGCGGCGATCACGCCGTGGAATTTTCCGCTCGCCATGATTACCCGCAAAATCGCTCCCGCCCTGGCAGCCGGCTGCACGGCAGTGGTCAAGCCGGCAGAAGCCACTCCGCTCACTGCGCTGGCACTGGCGGCGCTGGCCGACGAAGCCGGCATTCCGGCAGGCGTTCTCAACGTGATCAGCGGCAATCCGCAGGCGATTGGCGGCGAACTGTGCGCCAATCCGACGGTGCGCAAGCTCTCCTTCACCGGCTCCACCGCCGTCGGCCGCCAACTCATGGCGCAGTGCGCGCCGAGCATCAAAAAACTCTCACTGGAACTGGGCGGCAACGCGCCTTTCATCGTTTTTGCCGATGCCGATCTGGACGCCGCGGTCGAGGGCGCCGTCGCGGCAAAATACCGCAACACCGGGCAGACCTGCGTCTGCGTCAATCGTTTTCTGGTGGAAGACAGTATTTATGAGGCTTTCGCTGAAAAGTTGGCGGCGCGGGTGGCCGCACTACAGGTCGGCGCGGGCGATGAGCCGGGTGTGCAACAAGGCCCGCTGATCAACGCCGCAGCCTTGCATAAACTCGAATCTCACGTCGCTGACGCGCTGGAAAAAGGTGCAACACTACGCTGCGGAGGCGCGCCGCATGCGCGGGGCGGCTATTTTTATCAGCCGACCGTGCTCACCGAGGTAACCCCGGCCATGCAGGTGGCGCGCGAAGAAAGCTTCGGCCCGCTCGCGCCTTTGTTCCGTTTCAGCGGCGAAGAGGCGGCGATTACGCTGGCCAATGCCACCGAATTCGGGCTGGCCGCTTATCTCTACACCCGCGACCTCGGCCGCGCCTGGCGCGTGGGCGAGGCGCTGGAATACGGCATGGTCGGCATCAACACCGGCATGATTTCCAACGAAGTTGCCCCCTTTGGCGGCATCAAGCAATCCGGTATCGGCCGCGAAGGCTCGAAATACGGCATCGAGGAATATCTGGAAGTGAAATACCTTTGCCTGGCCATCGACGGCTAAAACCGCTCGCTACGGTTTGGCATTCAGCGCGCCCGGTACCAAGCGATAAAATCGGCGAGCGGCATGGGTTTGGCGTAGAGATAACCCTGCCCGACCTGACAGCCCAGCGCCGCTACCGCAGCGTGTGCCGTTTCGTTTTCCACGCCTTCGGCAATCGGCAGCATGTCCAGATCGCTCGCCAGATCGACGATGGTGCGCACGATACGGCGGGCATCGGGGCTTTTTTCCATGGCAATGACAAAAGAGCGGTCGATCTTGATTTCCTGCACCGGCAAACTCACCAGATAACTGAGCGAAGAATAGCCCGTGCCAAAATCATCGAGCGCCAGCCGGCAGCCCAGAGCGCGCAGACGCGCCATGTTCGACAAACCCAGCTCGCGGTCGTGCAGGAGCGCCGATTCGGTCAATTCCAGGGTCAGACGAGCGCCCGACACGCGCCAGGTGGCGAGATATTGCGCCAACAACTCGGGCAAATCGACATCGAGCATGTCGGCGGCGGTGAGATTGAGCGACAGGCCGATGGGGATGTCCGCCGCATCGAGCTCGCTCAGCATCCGCAGGGCCGTGCGCAGCAACCAATCGGTATAGGGCATGCGCCAGCCGTTACTTTCGATCAAGGCGATGATATCGGGCGGCGCGATGAATTTTCCGGCATGTTGCCAGCGCAGCAAAAGCTCCGCGTCGATACAGCGGCCGTCACTCAGATCGACTTGCGGCTGCAGGTAGAGCATCAATTTGTCTTGTGCCAGGGCCTCTTGCAAAGGTGCATGCAGGCGTTCGCGCGCCTGCCAGCGCTCGCCCAGTTCCGGCACATACCACGCCGTGCTTTGTTTTTCCTGCCGCGCCTGCCAACGCGCCAGGCGTGCCGCTTTCAGGGCGTTTTCGGCGTCATCCGCATGTTCTGGCAACAGCGCACAACCTATCGTGGCCTGCACGGGAAGCTGCCGTCCGCTCAACAGCGTAACGGGATTGGCAAATGCACGGCTGATCTGGGTCGCCGCCAACATGGCCTGGGCCGGCGTTTGCAAGCTGTTGAGCAGGACGAGCCATTCATTGTCGCGCCCAGCAAAAATCTGGTCTTGCGGGCGCAGACGGGCGGCGATGAGCTCGGCCAGAAGTTGCGGCATCTGCTGCAAATCCGCTGCCGGCAAACCGGTCAAGGCTTCCCGATTGGCTGCGCTGACCGAGAGCAAACCGCATAACTCACCCGTCGCCAAGGCTTCGCGCACCCGGCGCAGGGCCACCAGTTCGCCCGGCAATTCGCCCTGCCCAGCGCTGAGCTCGGCCTGTAAATCGACCACCCCGATGACTGCCGCCAGCACCGCCCGCCGCAAACAGGTAAATAAGCGGATGATGATTCGGCTGACGCTGGCTTTATCCCCCAACAACTCCTGTTCGCACTGCGCCACGATGCCAAAAAACAGACGAAACAAATCGGCTTGCGCATAACCTCGATTGATCAAGCGCTGCCAGCCTGCCAGCCACTCGCCTTGCCACGGCGCATCGGCCAGACACTGCGGCAGCTTTTCGGCCACCACGAGAAACTCGAGCAAAACCAGATCGCCCTGCGCCGCATCGCGATGGGCTGCCAACGCGCGCCGCCATAAATCGGATAAACCCTGCACACTGGCAAGATCGTCCGCCACCAGCGCATAGGCCTCGAGATCGAGGAGCGGTGCCATGGCCGGTGCGCTTGTGGGTGCGGCGGTGGGTGCGGATTTTTCAGCCAAGGAAATAAGCCTCGCGGGAAAGATTGTAAGCACCGTGCGGCAAGGCTTTGCGTATGCGTACCTCGGCGTGTTGCAGATCGCGTAAATCGAGCGAATGGTAACTGCGCAACACGGATTTATCCGCCGCCAGCAAAATCACGATCCGCGGGCGCGCCCGCTGCACACGATTTTGCACGATGACCACCGCCACCTCGCCGCTTTCCAGTTCGACCAGACTGCCCACCGGATAAAGGCCGACACACTGCACGAATTGCTCAATCAATACCGGATTGAATTTTTTGCCGCGCTGGGCAAAAAGCATTTCCAGCGCCGGCTGGTGGCCGGTCGCCAAACGATAGGGACGCTCGCTCAACAGGGCGCAGAAGGAATCCGCCAAACCGAGAATTTCCCCCGCCAGCCCGATCTCCTCGAAACGCAAACCCTTGGGGTAGCCGCTGCCGTCCCAGCGCTCGTGGTGACGGCTGATCGTCTGCAAAACGCTGACGGGAAAATCCGCCTGGCGCAGCAACAATTCCAGCGAGGCCGCAACGTGCGCATCGATCTGCTGACGTTCTGCGGCATCGAGCGGCTCACGCTTATTGAGCACGGCCGCTGGAATCTGCGTTTTCCCCACGTCCTGCAACAACGCGGCCACCCCCAGTTCAAGCAAGGGCGTGCCGCGCCAGCCAAGGTGATTGCCCAGCAACAAGGCGTGCACCGCCACTTCCATGGCGTGATCGAAACTGTAGTCATCGACGGTTTTCAAGCGCAGCAACCACATCAAGGCATCGGGATTACGCCGCAAACTGCCGGAAAGATCGCGCACCCCTTCACGCAACTGCGCAAAATCAAAACCCTGTTCCGCCGCCGCACGCTGGAAGGTCGTTTGCAGAGCATTTTGCAAAGCTTCATAACGCGGCTCGACCTGCGCGATTTCCCGGCGTAAAGCCAGCGCATCGGCATCGTCTTGTTTGTGCAGATAATGCAAAAACCGACGGCGGCGCAGCCCCTGCGCTTCAAGGTGCGCGGCGCGCGGAGTCAGTCGGCGAGGCGGCGCAGAAGCCTCCTCCGGCGCGCCGCCCAAAGCCTGAGCGCGTAGGCGATGGCCGCTTTCTTGGGGTTTGGCGGCAACATATTGATCCAGGCGCGAACGGCTGCGATCGATGTGCACGAAGCGGCATTTGCCGGCAAAAATATCGATCTGCTCTGGCGTACTGATGACAAAGCCTTGCAGCGCGAAATTGAATTCTGTCCAGGGACAGTCCGGCTCAACGATGAACATGCCGATTTTCAGGGCGGCAACAGGGATGATTTCCATCTCGCTCAGTCCAGCCGTAATTCCAGGCGCGCCAACTGGCGCAAACCGAGTAAAGGCAGGTTGTCGATCTGGCGCACCGGGCGCGAAAAATAGGCAGCCAGGCGGCGGCTCGCTCCGCCCGAGAGCAAACAAACGCTGTCCGGCCAGGCCGCCCAGGCGCACTCAATGGCTCCAATCTGCGCCAGCAGCGTGCCGCTTTCGATAGCATCCTGGGTCGTTTGCGGCCACGCCCTATACGCCCCCTCCGCCAGCGGCAAGGCGGCGGTATCGCGGGCCAAAGCCTGGCGCATCAAGCGCTGGCCGGGCAAGATGTGGCCGCCGCAAAATTCACCTTCTGCCGTCAAGGCATCTATCGTCGTTGCCGTGCCGGCCATCACCACCAGTAATTTGCCCGGCTGCGCATGGCGCGCACCAATCAAGGCGCACCAACGATCGACACCCAGTTGCAGGGGCTCCGCATAAGCGTTACGCACACCCGCCGCCATCGCACCGGAGCGCACTTCGTGCCAGGTCGCCGACAGAAACCGCAAAGCGTCGCGCAAACGCGCCAAGGCCGCCGCGCCGGCCACATTGGCGCAAACGATATGGCGCACCGCGGGGTAGGCCGCCAGATGCTCCGCCAAACGCCCAAGCGCCGTGTGGGCAAGGCTGCCGCAACACAGCCAATCGGCTGCTCCGCTGCTTGCCAGCACGCCATATTTGACCTGGCTGTTGCCGCTGTCCAGACACAGAATCATGCGCGGCGCAGACTCAAATCGCCGGCCAGAATGCGCTGCAAACCTTCGCCAGTCTCCAGCAGCAAAGCCCCGTCGGCATCGACACCCCGACACAAGCCGCTGATTTCGAGCGCTCCGTCGGCCAGCAAATTCACCGGGCTGTCCTGCCAGGCGTGATGGCGCATCCAGTCCGCCTGCAAGGGGGCAAATCCGGCCTGGGTGAACGTATCCAGACGCTGCGCCAAAGCCCGCAAAATACTCGCCAGCAAGGCATGCGCCGGCGGCAAAGCCGGCAGGGTTTCGTCCAGGCCCGCCACTGGCGAAGCAAAATCCCCGCTCGGTGCGCGCAAGTTAAGCCCGATGCCGATGCAGGCGAGCATGCCGCGCGCATCGCTCGAGAGCTCGATCAAAATCCCGGCGAGCTTGGCTGATTCTCCCGCGCGCAGATACAACAAATCATTCGGCCACTTCAGGGCCAAATGCTGCGCGCCTTGCGCCTGCAAAGCCTCCAGCAGGGCCAGGCCGACTGCCAGCGACAGGCCGCTGGGCGGCTGACCCGACGGCAAACGCCAGAGCAGGGAAAAGGTCAGACTGTCCTGCGGCTGCGAAATCCAGTTACGCCCGCGCCGGCCACGACCAGCCAGCTGACGTTGCGCCACCACCGTGCTACCGGAAGGCGCGCCGCCCGCGGCACGACGCAGCAACTCGCTGTTGGTGGAATCGCACTCATCCAGGGCGTCAACGTCAAAACGCCCGGCCAAGGGGCCAAGGCGTTCTTTTAACTGAGCAAGATCAATAAACGACATGGGCGGCATTCTACTATCGTCCTGCCGTACGAAGGCAGCAACCGACTGGCTACCGCCCTTCAGCCCGGGGCATTGAGCAACACTAAACGAACAAATGCCGAGCCTTATCGGGCCTGAACGATCGATTCAGCGGTACTTCAGCGCACACCCGGCGGCGGTGCCGGCGGACGCCCCGGTGGTGGTGGCGGAATGCTCGCATCGCGGCTGCGCAGCGGCGCTTCTTGGCTGAAATTACCCGCCACCGGTACGCGATGCCCCTGCGCATACATGCACTGAATATAAGCGTTATCGTATTGCCGCTGCGTGCCGACACCCGATTGCCGCCCGGCCTCATTGCCAGAAGCGCTGCCAGCGATCAAACCAACACCCGCACCCACCGCCGCACCACGCCCGCTGCCGCCAATCGCCAAACCGGCCACCGTACCGATTGCCGTAGCAACGGCCGCGGAATTGATCGTCGATTGACGCTGCCGCTCATTGGCCGCTTCGCCGCCGATCATGCGCAAAGCATCTTCCCGACACCAGGCCTCATCGGCGCGAAAACGCTCCAAGCTCACGCCCGTACCGGGCAAAACCATGACCGACGGCCCGGTCGGTACGGTGGAACAGGCTGCCAGCACAACCACCGCAGGCAACAGACAAAACACAGGGGAAAGGCGCATCGCAAATCCTTTCAAGGTTTGGGGGAAGGCAAAGGTTCAGGTAACAGCGGCTCGGACAAAACGGGTATCCAGGCTTCCGGGCAATCTTTCGCCACCGGGTAATAGGCGGCTTGCGCACGGCAGTAATACCAATACTCGGCGCTTGCCGCAGCAGGTTTTACCTGCTCAACATAGACCGGCGGCGGTGCCGGCGGCGGCGCAACAATCACCGGCGGGGGGTAATACGGCCAGGGCGAGGGATACCAGAAAGGATTCCAGCCAATGCCGTAGTAAACACCAACGCGCGCACGCGGCCCATGCGCCCAGGCGCTTTGCCCGGCGAGACAGCAGGCCAGCAGCACGCAAAACAGGTAACGGGGTTTCATCACATCCTCTCGGCAAACCTTTGCTCGAGGATAGAGCAGGCAGCCCCCCAGCAACAGCGAAAAATTGCTACAAGCTGTTACGTTTTTGCCAGCCACCACAGGGCGTAAAAATGAAGACAAAAAAACCGGAGCAGCGCTGCTCCGGTTTTTTCTAGCGTGCCCGCACGAATCAAAGCAGATTCATCTTCTTCGCCTGCTCGCGCAGTTCGGCGCGGAAGTTGGGATGGGCGATGGCGATCAGCGCTTCGCAGCGCTGTTTGGCGGTTTTGCCGCGCAGCTGGGCGACACCAAACTCGGTGACAACGTAGTTGATGTCGTTCTTGCTCGTCGTGACATGGGTGCCCGGGGTCAGGGTCGGCACGATGCGGGAAATGGTGTCGTCCTTGGCGGTAGACGGCAACACGATGAATGCTTTGCCGCCGTTGGAGCGGTTGGCCGCGCGCACGAAATCGGCCTGGCCGCCGGTACCGGAATAAGGCTTCCAACCCAGGGTTTCCGAACCGCACTGGCCGATGAAATCGATTTGCATGGTGGCATTGATACAGTGCAGATTGTCGTTCTGACCGGCCAGACAAGGGTCGTTGGTGTAATCGACCGGGTGCATTTCAACCGCTGGATTGCGGTGAATGAAGTCGTACAGTTTTTTCGAGCCCAGGGCGAAGGTGGCGAGCATTTTGCCGCGGTTGATGTTCTTGCGGCTGTTGTCGATCACCCCGGCTTCGACCAGGCTCATGATGCCGTCGCCCACCATCTCGGTATGTACGCCGAGGTTGTGCTTGTTGGTGAGCTGCATGACTACGGCATCGGGAATGCCGCCGTAACCGATTTGCAGGGTGGCACCGTCCGGAATCATTTCTGCCACATGCGCACCGATGGCCTCTTGCACCGGGCCAATCTTGGGCAGACCGACTTCGAACAAAGGATCATTGCTCTCGGTGAGCGCCGCCACCTGCGAAATGTGAATGTGACAGTTGCCATAGGCAAACGGCACGTTGGGGTTGACTTCGAGCACCACGGCGCGGGCTTTTTCCACGGCCGCCATGGTGTAATCCGGGCCGAGCGAAAGGGAGAAGTAACCGTGTTCGTCCATTGGCGAGACCATGGCGAAAACGACTTCGGAGGGGGTCAGGCCGCGCTTGATCAGCACCGGCAGTTCGCTGAAGTAGGCGGGCACGTAATCGACCCAGCCTTCCTGGCCGCCCGGACGCGTGGCACCACCGTAGAAGTAGGCGCTGTGGCGGATGTTTTCGACCGTGGCCGGATCGATATAGGCGTACTTGCGCAGCGGCAAAATCTGCGAAATGACGACACCGTGCAATTTATGGCGCACATCGGAGAGCGCGTGCAAGAGCGCCGGGGGTTCCGCCACGCCGGTGGGGACAACGATGGTATCGCCGTTACGGACGAACTGGACGGCGTCGGCCGCCGACATGCGCTTCGCTTGATACATAGACTGCACGGACATAAAGTTCTCCTGAGCTTTTTTCTTCGAAATGTGACGAAATGCCGGGCGACATTGTCTATAGAAAAACAATATGAATCAAACCTCTTTTATGACGCAGCGCAGCATTCACGCCTTGCGATTGCTCCCCGCGACCACCCGAATTTCAAACAGCCGGCACTCCAGCGGGCCATTGTAAAGCGGTGTTTTGCGACTGGGTTTAAGGCCCATCAATTTCGGCAGGCGTAAATCGGCAGTAAAGAAAAAACAATTCCAGCCCGCCCAGCGTTTTTTCAGCGCACTGCCCAATTTGGGGTAAAACGCCGCCAATGCTTCCGCTTCGCCCAGGCGTTCGCCATAGGGCGGATTAGCGATCAAGGTACCTGCCTGCGCCGGGGCCGCCAGTTCGAGCAAATCGGCCTGTTCCACCCGCACCCAAGCGCTGAAACCGGCCTCTTCCAGATTGCGCCGGGCGGCGCGCACCGCCCGCTCGTCCTGATCGCTGCCGCTGATGGCCAGCGATTCCGGCTGCTTGACGCGCGCCAAGGCGGCGGCACGAATCGCCAGCCAGCTTTCGTTGTCGAATTTTTTCAGGCGCTCGAAGGCGAAATGGCGATCCAGCCCCGGCGCGCGGTCGAGCGCGATTTGCACCGCTTCGAGCAAAAACGTGCCGCTGCCGCACATGGGATCGATCAAGGGGGTACCGGGTTGCCAGCCGCTCAGTCGCAAAATACCGGCCGCCAGATTTTCCTTGACCGGCGCATCCACGCTGGCTCGGCGAAAACCGCGCTGCCACAAGGGCAGGCCTGAGGTGTCGAGATACAGGGTGCAGGTGTTTTCGCTTAAAAACACATGCACGCTGACATCCGCATGACGGGTGTCGACATTGGGCCGCTCGCCAAGGTCTTCGCGGAAGCGGTCGCACACCGCATCTTTTACGCGCAGCGTCACGAAATCGAGCGATTTCAAAGGACATTTGATGGCCGTCGTCACCACCCGGAAGGTGTTGGCAACGGAAAAATGATTGGGCCACAACTGACGCACCGCCAGCCGGTAAATGTCATCCTCGCGCGTATAGGGGCCGGTGACGAGATGCCAGAGCACCCGCGTCGCCAGGCGCGATTCCAGATTGGCCCGGTAGCACAGCGCCCAATCGCCGGAAAAATGCACGCCGCCGTGGGTGGTTTTCAGTTCTGCCGCGCCGAGTGCGGCAAGCTCGTCCTGCAACAGGGTTTCCAAGCCACGCGGGCAAATCGCGAAATATTTGTTCATGATCAAAAAGGTTTCAAAACGACGAGGAAAATCACCGCCAGCAAAATCAGTACCGGAATTTCATTGAAAAATCGAAACCAGACGTGTGATTTTTGATTTTGGCGAGTGCGAAAAGCCTGCAACAACCGGGCGCAATAGGCATGGTAGACGGCGAGCGCGGCGACCAGGGTCGTCTTGACGTGCAGCCAGCCGCCGGAAAAACCATAGCCCAACCACAGCCACAGGCCACTCACCACCGTCAGCACCGCGAGCGGCGTCATGAATTTGAAGAGTTTGCCGGCCATCAGCAACAGGCGCTCGTATTCCGCCTGGCTGTCGACCGGCACCATGGCAAGGTTGACGTAAATACGCGGCAAATAAAAAAGGCCGGCAAACCAGGAGACGACCATCCAGATGTGCAGGGTTTTCAAGATGAGCATGCTTCTCTCCGAGGCGATAGGCCGACGATTTCGGCCAGCGCGGCATCCACGGTGGGATAGCGCAGACGCAGGCGCAATTCGTTTTTCAGGCGGTGATTATGAATGCGCCGCGATTCGCGCATGAAAGACAGTTGCAGCGGCGTCAGCACTTTTTGCAAGGCCGGGCGCGCCAAGCGCGGCGGCGCGGGCAAATCCAAGGCGGCGGCGACACGGTCAAAATAGTCGGCCATTTTCAGATGACTATCATCGACCACGTTATAAGCCCGCCCCGGCCGACCTCGGCGCAGGGCGGCCACACACGCGGCGGCAAGGTCCTCGGCGTGAATGTGGTTGGAGTAGACATCCTCTTCGGCCAAGAGCGCCGGCATCGCTTGTTCGAGGCGCGCCCGTGGCAGACGTTCTTTGGCATAAATGCCCGGCGCGCGCAAAATGCTGACGCGCACGCCGTTACGTCGCCCCCAGAGGCGCAATGCATTTTCGGCATCGACCCGGCGCTTGGCGCGCAGATTTTGTGCCGCGCGCGGGCGCGTTTCATCGATCCAGGCTCCGCCACAATCGCCATAAACCCCGGTTGTACTCACGTAGATCAGCGTGCGTGGTAGACTCGCCGCGCGCGACAGGCAGCTCAGCAGATGCCGGCTGCGGCTGTCCTGCTCACCTTGTGCGGCGGGCGGCGCAAGGTGCAGGACGATATCGGCCAAACCGCCCAAACGAGCAAGGCTTTCCGGCTGATCGAGGTCACCCTGGATCGGCACTGCTCCGGCCGCACGCCAGAGCGCAGCCGCAGCGGCATCGCGCACCAAGGCATACACGCGGCAGGCGCGCGGTAATTGACAGAGGATGCGGCGGGCAACGTCCCCGCTGCCGACAATCAGGATTTTTTGCACGCCGGCATTGTAGCCGACACCCAGGAGTCAGCATGGCCTACCAGATCACCGTTCAACCCAGTGGCCGCCAGTACCAGGCCGAAGCCGATGAATCCCTGCTCGATGCCGCCTTGCGCCAAGGCCTGCACATGCCCCACGGCTGCCGCGACGGTGCCTGCGGAGCCTGCAAGGGCAAGGTGCTGGAGGGCTTGGTCGAACATGGCAAGGCCCAGCGCAGCGCCGCCGACGAGGCCGCCGGCTTGACCCTCTTTTGCTGCGCTCAAGCACGCTCTGCTGTCACGCTGGAGTGCGCGCAATTGCGCAGTAGCGATGCCCTGCCGGTCAAAACCTTGCCCGCGCGCATCGAAAAACTGGAAAAATCCGCGCCCGACGTGCTCATCTTGCAGCTACGCCTGCCCGCCAACGAGACACTGGCCTTTCACGCCGGGCAGTACATCGATATTTTGCTCAAAGACGGACGCAAACGCAGTTTTTCGCTGGCCAATGCGCCGGGTGCGGCAGAGCTGCTGGAATTGCACATCCGCCATGTGCCGGGCGGTTTTTTCACCGAAGCGCTGTTTGCCAATGCCAAAGTCCGCGACATCTTGCGTTTCTCCGGCCCGCACGGCGGCTTTTATGTGCAGAACCCGGAGCGCAAACCGCTCATCCTGCTCGCCGGCGGCACCGGCTTTGCGCCGATCAAGGCCATCGTCGAGCACAGCCTGCGCACGCAGGAAAGTACGCCGCTGTATATCTATTGGGGCGCACGCCGCCCGATCGATTTGTATCAGCACGCGCTGGCCAGCCAATGGGCCGCCGAGCATGCGCACATTCGCTATATCCCGGTGCTTTCCGACGCCTTGCCCGAAGACGCCTGGAACGGGCGTAGCGGTTTCGTGCATCACGCCGTTCTTAACGATTTCCCTGATTTATCCGGCCACCAGGTCTACGCTTGCGGCGCGCCGGCCATGATCGATGCCGCCCGGCGCGACTGCATCAATCAGTGCGCCTTGCCGGAAAACCAGTTTTTTGCCGATGCCTTCACCTTCGCCGCCGCGTGATTTAGCCACTGATTTTAGCCACTGATTCGCCACAGGTTTTGAGCCTGGGGTATTCACGCTTCGCACCGTCCCGAAGGGCGGAGTTTCACACCGGAGTCAGGTATACGATGAACAGCACTCCCGCCCGCCAATTTGCCCTGCAAGCCGCCGCCGTGATCGTCGTGCTGTCGCTCGCCTGGCCTTATTACGGCTGGGGCAAGAGCGCCCTACCTTGGCAGCAAACGAGCCTGGCCATTGGCGTGGTCGCCCTGATTTTTTCGACCATTGCCCGCCAAGCCTGGTGGTGGCGGCTGATTCACGCGCTGTTCATGCCCGCCGTGTGGCTGACGCAACAACTTGCCATCGACCCCGGCTGGTTTTTGCTCGCTTTCATTCTCTTGCTGCTGGTCTATCGCGGCGCGCTGTCCGGGCAGGTGCCGCTTTATCTCTCCAACCGGGCCACCGTCGCGGCGCTCGATGCATTATTGGGCGAAGAAGAGGCTCCCAGCATGCTCGATTTAGGCGCTGGCCTGGGCAGCACCCTGGTGCCGCTGGCCGATGCCTGGCCCCAGCGCCAATTCACCGGCATTGAAAACGCGCCGCTGACCTGGCTGTGCGGGCGCATTCTCAGCCTGGGCCGCCCCAATCTGGATTGGCGCTGGGGCGATTTATGGTCTGTTTCGCTTGCTGATCACGCTTTGGTCTATGCCTTTTTATCCCCCGCCCCCATGACGCGTTTGTGGGACAAAGCCCAGATCGAAATGTCCCCCGGCAGCCTTTTTGTCAGCAACAGTTTTCCCGTTCCCGGTGTCGCCCCCTGGCGGGTGATCGAAGTCGATTGCACGCCGGCACGAAGGCTTTACTGTTACCGCATCGCATGCTCGTCAAGCTGAACCGCAGCCCGGAAAAATTTGCGCTGTTCGCGGTACTCGCGGCAACGCTCCTCGTGCTTTTTGCCTTTCTTGTCGATTTGGGGTTCTCTTACCGGCAAGAGCTCGAACATGGCGAAAAACGCCTGCTCCAGTTCTCCAGCATGATGGCCGAACACACCACCCGCAGCATCGAAGCCATTGACATCCTGGTGCGTGAAACCGCCGCCGATCTCTCCCTCAACCGCCCCGACGACTGGCCTCATTGGGACCCCCTGAAAGGCTGGGAATACGTGGCCCAGCGCCATTCACGGGCCATGCCGCAGTTACGCGACCTGGTCATTTTTGACGCCGCCGGCAACCAGCGTTTCATCTCTACGCATTTTCCCGCGCCGCACATCAATGTCAGCGACCGGCCTTATTTCATCGCCCTGCAAAACGGAGCCAATGCTGCCAGCTTCGGCCCTTACATCGGGCGCAACACCGGGCGTTACGGCTACGGCATCGCCCATCGTCTGACCCACAGCGCCCTGCCCAGCAACAAACGTTTTACCGGCATCGCTTACGCCACGCTGGAACCGGGATACCTGCAGGATTTTTGCTGGCCCAGCCGTCTGGCGGACGATTTCGAAGCCATGCTCACCAACAAGAAGGGCGAAATCGTCGCTTCTTGCCGGCCGGTGGATATGAGCGCGCATTCCAATGTACTCGGCCAGCCCATTACTCGGGTGCTCTTTGGCGGCCTCTTGCACGATGCGGTGCCGGACCAGGGGGTGGCGCGCGCCCAGGGTTATGTGTTAGCCACCGCTCCGGTTCCCGGTTTTCCTGACTTGCGCCTGACCGCCGCCATTTCCGAGCGCGCCGTATTGCAGCCTTGGCGCGAACGCTTCGCGCAAATTGCCACGCTGGCCATTTTGCTCTCTTCCATCTTGTTTTTCGGCCTGCTCTTATTGCGCCGCCAGTTCGAAGATTTACGCCAACTGACGACGGCCATCGAAGGGCACCGGCAAAAACTTGAAGAGCGCATCGAGCAGGCAACGCTCGATCTACTGCACGAAAAAGAATTGGCCGAGCGCGCCAACACCGCAAAAAGCCGCTTTCTCGCCGCCGCCAGCCACGATTTACGCCAGCCCTTGCACGCCATTTCCCTCTTCAGCACCGATTTGTTGCGCCAACTGGACGAGCACGCCCCGACACAGCGCATCGCACATCAGATCAACCAATCCGCACAAAACCTGGGAGAAATGCTCAATACCCTGCTCGACATTTCCCGCCTGGACATCGGTGGAACGCCAGTCACCCCCTGCAACTTTGCCTTGCAGGAGGTGTTCGATGCCCTGGAAAAAACCTTTGCCCGCCCAGCCAAGGCCGCTCAACTGACGCTGCGCTACAAAAAAACCCCGCTCTGGCTGCACACCGACCCGCAGTTATTGCGCCAGATTTTAGGCAATTTGATCAGTAATGCCCTGCGCTATACCCCACCGGGCGGGCGTATTCTGGTCGGCGTGCGACAAGACGGCGGGCCGCACAAACGACGTATCGAAGTGCGCGATAGCGGCATCGGCATCAGCCTGGCCGACCAGCAGCATATTTTTTCCGAGTTCTTCCAGGTCGCCAACACCGCCCGCGACCAGGAAGACGGCCTGGGCCTCGGGCTCTCCATCGTGCAACGCCTGGCGCGCCTGCTCGCAATCGACATCAGCCTGTACTCGCGCGTCGGCCTGGGCTCAAGCTTTTGTCTGCACCTGCAGGGCATCGCCTCCCCGGAAAATCCACCGGAAGAATCCAGCGAGGCCGCTGCCAGCGTGCATCTTTATGGCAACTCGCCCGCTCTGACGCAAGCGCACGCGCTACTGACGCGCTGGGGGCATCCAACGCAAATCTGCACGGCGGCAGACTGTGCGCAGCTCCCTCCGGGCAGCATCGTCTTGTGTGCCGCCGAGGCCCTCCCCGCATTGCCGGCGGGTGTACAGTGCATTGTGCTCGGCAGCCCGCCGATCTGCCCAGCCGAAGCGCATTGCCTGCCGCTGCCGCTACGCCCGGCACGTTTGCGAGCGCTTTTGCAGGCACGCCCCGGCGCGATTTGAGTTGCCCTTGAGCGTGGCGCAGCCCTTTACAAGCTCAATCCGCTGCGTCCGCTGCAAACACCAAACCGTAGCGCGCCACGGCAATCAACGCCTGGGTACGACTGTTGACACCAAGCGCCTTGAAAATTGCCGTCACATGAATTTTGACCGTGCCTTCGGACAAATCGAGACGCTGCGCAATCAGGCGATTGGACAAACCGCGCACCATCAAATCAAGCACCTGAGCCTGGCGCTCGGTCAGCCCCACTTCTTCCGGCTTGACGCCGCCCTTGGCTGCAGGCGGCGGCGGGGAGAGGCGGTCCGGGCGTGCGGTGACAGATAAATTCGGGCGATAGATATTGCCTTCCAGAACATGCCGCACGGCGGCAAGTAAATCGCTGCCATTCACGGTCTTGGGAATGAAACCGGACGCCCCCAGGTGAATGGCGCGCGTCACCGAGGGGGTATCATCAAACGCCGACACCACCACCACCGGCATCGCCGGATAGCGCCGGCGCAAAATATCCAGGCCAGAAAAACCATCCACCCCCGGCAAGGCGAGATCGAGCAGCATCAAATCGTAGCCACTGTCTGCGTCAAGCCGATCAAACGCCACTTCCAGATCGGCACATTCGTCGATCACGATGCCCTCCTCCAGCTGGCGCAACAAACCCACCAAACTTTCGCGCACCAAGGCGTGATCTTCGACCACCAAAAATCTATACATGACAAATTCCCATCAATGAGGGCGCTAATCTAGCATTGCCCGATGAAAAGTGGTTTAAGATCATCGCAACAACACGCCGGGAGACAAACGATGCTATACAACCAAGGCAATGACCCGCTCAACTTCATGCGCAACCTCTGGGGCAACATGGGGTTTTCCCTGCCCGGCATGGTCACGCCGACCTTTGACGTGGACGAGCTCGACAAGCGCATCAAGGACATGAAAGCCGTGGAGGGCTGGCTGCGCATGAATCTTTCGATGCTGCAAATGACCATTCAAGGTTTGGAAATGCAACGCACCACCGTCGGCACCGTGCAGGCCATGGGGCAAATGGCAAGCCAGGCGGCACAGCAAATGCAGCCCGCAGCGCCGGCTGCGGCCAGCGCAACGCCCGCCGCTGAGTCTGCTGACCCTACTGACCCCGCCGCCCCCGGTTTCCTCACGGAAGCCATGCTCTTTCCTTGGCAGATGATGCAGCAAATGCGCACGCACCTGGAGCAGATGCAGGAACAAATTCAAACCGAAGCCCCCGCCGCAGATACGCCGCCCGCAGCAACCAAGGCTGCCGCCAAAAAACGCCCGGCGGCCCGCAGCCCTGCTGCGAAGAAAAAAGCTGTATGACGCAGGCGCTGCGGCATAGCGGCCTGTGAACCGTTTGCGCCGAGCCGAAAAAAACTTACGGCGGGCGCAGCGCAAACGGTGCACACGGCAGGGCACGGCACGGCACGGCAAACTGTATTTCAGCGGATCAATCAACGCAGTCTATGGATATTTTCTTGCATTTGGAATGGTGGCACTGGATCGTCGGCGGCATGGCCCTGATCCTAGCCGAATTGGCCATACCGGCTTTTTATGTGATCTGGTTCGGCCTGGGGGCGCTGCTCGTCGGTCTGGCCCTCCTCCTCGTCGATTTTTCGCCTACGCTGCAAATCCTGCTCTGGAGCATCAGTTCGCTTTCCTTTGCCGCCCTCTGGTTTCGTTTTTTCCGACATGGCGAGCGCACCTTGAGCGGCACGGCAGCAGGAGAGGTGATCGGCGAAATCGGTCTGGCGGTGGCGGCGATCGCCCCCTTTGAAAAAGGACGGGTACGCTTTCAGCGTCCGCTTCTCGGCGCAGAAGAATGGGTTTGCTTGGCCGACGGTGAAATTGCCGCCGGCGACCGCGTGCGCGTGCTGGCCATCGAAGGCAATTATTTCAGGGTCGGCAAGCAGTAAAACACCAATTTTAGGAAAATCGCATGGAAACCAGCCTGCTCATCGTTCTGACTTTACTCGTCTTTGTCGCCGTCACCATCGGCAAGGGCGTGCGCATCGTGCCGCAAGGTGAAGAATGGGTGGTCGAGCGCCTGGGCAAATATTTACGCACCCTGGCCCCCGGTCTGAACATCGTCATTCCTTACCTCGACAATGTCGCCTACAAGCTGGTGACCAAAGACATCATCCTCGACGTACAGGAGCAGGAAGTCATCACCCGCGACAACGCGGTGATCCTGACCAATGCCATCGCCTTCGTCAAAGTGACCGACCCGGTCAAGGCGGTTTATGGCGTGACCAATTTTTCCGAGGCCATCCGCAACCTCATCATGACCACCCTGCGTTCCATCATCGGCGAAATGGAACTGGACGAAGCGCTTTCCTCGCGCGACAAGATCAAGGCGCGGCTGCGCGAAAGCATCGCCGACGAAGCGATCGACTGGGGCCTGACCGTGAAATCAGTGGAAATCCAGGACATCAAGCCCTCGCAATCGATGCAAAAAGCCATGGAAATGCAGGCTGCCGCCGAGCGCGAGCGCAAGGCCGTGGTCACCCGCTCGGAAGGGGCCAAGCAATCCGCCATTCTCGAAGCCGAAGCCCGCCTGGAATCGGCCAAGCGCGATGCCAACGCCCAGGTGATGCTGGCCGAGGCTTCCGCCGAAGCGATTCGCCGCGTTACCGCTGCCATCGGCCAGGATACCGGCCCCATGGCCTATCTTCTCGGTGAAAAATACATCGCTGCGATGGAGCGCCTGGGCGAAAAAGACAACGCCAAACTCGTGGTGCTGCCGGCTGACCTGCAAGACGCCGTGCGCGGCCTGCTCGGGCGTAAGAGCTGACATGCCGGGGCATTCTGACGCAGCGCAACAGGGTGAACTGCGCGGCGAGCGGCACAACACACCACTGCGCACCGCCCACAGCGGCCCGCTCAACGGCGTCAAAGTCATCGAATTTGCCGGCATCGGCCCCGGCCCTTTCTGCGGCATGCTGCTCGCCGACATGGGGGCGGAAGTCACCCTGCTCGAGCGCGCCGGCGGCACCTTTGCTTCGCAACTCTTTGGCGGCGGGCGCAAAGCCGTCGCCAATCGCGGCAAGAAATCGCTGTGCATCGATCTGAAAAACCCGGCCGTACAGCCGCTCATTCAGCAAATGATCCGCGAAGCCGATGTGCTGATCGAAGGTTTTCGCCCCGGCGTGATGGAGCGCCTGGGTTTTGGCCCAGAAATCTGCCTTGCGCTCAACCCCCGCCTGATCTACGGCCGCATGACCGGTTGGGGCCAAACCGGCCCGCTCGCCCCGCGCGCCGGGCATGACGCCAACTACGCCGCGCTTGCCGGCATGCTCGATAGCGGCCGCCGCCACGGCGGCGCGCCCTGGGCACCGCCGACCTTGGTCGGCGACATGGGGGGCGGCGGCCTGCTCTTGGCCTGGGGCATCGCCTGCGCCCTCTGCGAAGCCCAGAAAAGCGGTCAGGGCCAGGTGATCGACGCCGCCATGAGCGAAGGCGCGGCGCTATTGGGCCATGGCCTGTTCAATCTCGAAGCGCTCGGGGAATGGCAGGGGCAATGCGCCATCGATTCCAGCGCCCCCTTTTACGATGTCTATGCCTGCGCCGACGGTCTCTGGCTTTCCGTTTGCCCGCTGGAGCCACAGTTTTACGCCAGTTTTCTTGCCCGCCTGCAGCTGCAAAGCGACCCCGATTTTCAGGGCGCGCAGTACGACAGCCGTCGTTGGCCGGCCATGAAAGCACGCCTGACAAGGCTCTTTGCCAGCCAGCCCCGCGCCCACTGGGAAGCGCTCTTTGCCGACAGCGACGACTGTGTTTGGCCGGTTTTGACCATGGCAGAAGCTCGCCAACACCCGCAGCACCTTGCGCGCGCAGCCTTTGTCGAACTCGCCGGCGTCCCTCAGCCCGCCCCCGCACCGCGCCTGTCGCGCACACCGGGGCAAGCACTCGAGGCCCCGCCCCTCTTGGGCGAACATACCACCGAGCGCCTACGCGCCATCGGCCTGAATGACGCCGAGATCGAACGCCTGCTCGCCCTCGGTGCAGTGTCGCTTGCCGCAGACAAGGCGCGCAGCGAATAGCTTATTTAGGGCGCAGCGGGCAAAAGAGGGGGCAGGCAAAGCCCGCGCGAAAAATCGCCAAAAACCTCAGTTCTCCGGGGGGCAAGGCGCGAGTAAACTGGCTTCGAGTTCGATTTCGAGGTCTTTTTTCAAGCGTTGGTCGAGGAAAAAACCGCGATACAAACGCCCGGCATTTTCCATTTTCCGCTCATACGGGGTTTCCCAGCTCTCCACGCGCAGGCTGACCAGGCCGATTTGCGCGTTACGCTCAGGCAGCTCCGCTGGCAAACAGGGGCTGGCCGCAAAAACGCGTACCGCCTCGGCGCGGCTGTACTGCTCCGGTAATTTGCCCGGTACCTGCGGACAGTGCGTCATCGGGCGCGTGCTCACCGCGGCGGAAACCACCCGCGCTTTCAGGTAATACACCGGCTCGACCATAACCCAGCCAGCCCCGCCTTCGCGGTACATGACGCAGGTGCCGGCTTGCAGCAGTTCGGGGTATTTGAAAATCAGACTGGCTGAGGAGCGCAATTCCGCTTCTTCAGCCAGCGCCGGCAGCACAGGAAGGGCAGCAAAAGTGAGCACAGTGAGCAGACGGCGCATAGCGATTTTCCAGCAGGCTAATAAACCCGCCTATCTTCGATCACTTTTCCATCATTGGGCAAGCCCCCGCCGCCAACAAAAGCCACTTCGCCGCGCAGTTTCGTGCGTTCGCGCAGGGTTTCCAGCAAGCGCCCGTGCAGGCCTTCCGGCTGCGCATCGATTTCACAGTGCAAAACCATCCGATCTTGTGCTTCCGGGTTATCCACGACCAGGCGCATGCGGCGAATTTCCGGATAACGCGCCTGAATTTCTGCCACCTGTTCCGGGTGCACGAACATTCCTTTCACCTTGGTCGTCTGATCCGCCCGCCCCAACCAGCCTTTCAAGCGCTGATTGGTACGCCCGCAGGCGGAGGTGCCGGGCAAAATGGCCGACAAATCACCGGTGGCAAAACGGATCAAAGGGTAATCGCGGCTGAAGGTCGTCACCACCACTTCACCCACTTCGCCTTCCGGCACCGGATCACCTGTGCCGGGGCGGACGATTTCGAGCAGCACGCCCTCTTCCACCACCATGCCGGCATCGATCTCGGTTTCGTAGGCAATCGCCCCGATATCCGCTGTGGCATAACACTGACGCACACCGATGCCACGCTCGGAAAGCGCTTGGCGCACCGCACCGGGCAAGGCTTCGCCGGACACCAGCGCCGTTTTCAGCGAAGAAATATCGGCCCCCATGGCCTGCGCTTTATCGACTATGATTTTCAGAAAAGACGGCGTACCGACATAACCCGCCGGACGCAGATTGACCATGGCTTCGATCTGCTGCTCGGTCTGCCCGATGCCGCCAGGGAAAGTCGGACAACCGAGTTTACGCGCACCGCCTTCGAACAAAAACGCACCGGGCGTGAAATGGTAAGAAAAACAGTTATGAATCAAATCACCCGGACGAAACCCGGCAGCATAAAGCGCGCGGGCAAAACGCCAAGGATCGAGTTCCTCGCCTTGCAACTCGAAAATCGGCCCGGGCGAAGCAAAAACCCGCTTCATCCGCGCCATGCCAACGGCGTTCAAACCACCAAAGGGCGGCGTCTCTTTTTGCAGATCGATGAGCTCGCGTTTACGCGTCAATGGCAAGCCCGCCAGCGCCGCGCGCGAAGCACAATCCGCCGGATCGAGCCCGGCCAGCGTGCGCGCGTAGTACGCGCTCGCCTGCAGCGCGTGGGTGAGCTGACTGCGCAATTTGCTGAAAAGATCCGCCTCGCGCACCGCAGGATCGCGGGTTTCGAGGGTGTCGTAGTAGCTCATTTGATTTTCTCCGGTTTGGCCTGTTTTTTGATGCTTGGCTTTGCTGGTTTTTTTACCGTGGGGTGTTGTTTGTGGATGGAATACGTTTTAGGGGGAATGCTTTTCGGTCGGTGTTCTTTGTGGAAGCGATGGGTTCCGCGCTGCGGCGCGTCTTACTTTTTCTTGCTTCGCCAAGAAAAAGTAAGCAAAAAGAAGGCGACCCCGGTTCGGTGGCCCCTGCGGGGCTTCCCTGCGCTACTCGGTCTTGGCGGGGGCGGCGCAAACTCGGGGCTACGCCCCTCAAACATGCTTGCCCTTTTTCCGCCAAGCCCTGCGTTGCTCGGCACCTCGCATGGGGAGGGAAAAACCATCCGGATTTTGGCGGTGGCGCGAAATTCTGATGTCGTGGCGCAATTGTGGTGTTCAATTTTTTGGCTGTTCTCCGATTCGGGAGCGCCTTTCCCTTCCCCTTGGAAGACGCTGAGCAACGCAGGCGGGTCGGGGGCTTTCGGCTGGCCATGTCTGAGCCGCATAGCGGCGAGTTTGGCCAGCCGCCCGGCCTGCCGAGTAGCGCAAGGAACCCCGCGTAGCGGGGCGTCGACCACGGGGTCGCCTTTTCTTTGGCTACTTTCTTTTGGCGAAGCAAAAGAAAGTACGCCCGCGCCGCAGCGCGGAACCCAGTGGTAAAACAAGGAACCCAGCCCGAAAAGCAAAACCCCGGAAACCCCGTCTGCTGAATCACGCGCATACGCAACCCCACCAAGGAACAAAAAAACAGAACCGCCCACTACCTCACGAAAGCCAACGTTTGCGGCGGCGGTAATGCTTGACGTCCTTAAAGGATTTACGCCCGCCAGAACTCAAGCCAAGATAAAACTCCTTGACGTCTTCGTTGGTGCGTAATTCTTCGGCATCACCTTCCATCACGACGCGGCCGTTTTCCAGGATGTAGCCAAAATCGGCGTATTTGAGCGCAACCATGGTGTTTTGCTCGGCGAGCAGAAAACTCACCTGCTCGCGGCTGTTCAAATCTTTCACGATCTCAAAGATCTCTTCAACGATCTGCGGTGCCAGCCCCATCGACGGCTCATCGAGCAGGATCATCTCCGGCTTGGCCATCAGCGCACGGCCAATGGCGCACATCTGCTGCTCACCACCCGAGGTGTAGCCGGCCTGCGAGCTGCGCCGGGTCTTCAGGCGTGGGAAATAGTGGTACACCTTTTCCAGGCTGTCCTTCAATTCACCGCGCGAGATGCTGCGGGTGTAAGCGCCGGTAAGCAGGTTTTCTTCAATCGACAGGTGGGCAAAGCAATGCCGGCCTTCCATCACCTGAATCACGCCGCGTTTAACGAGTTCATTGGGCGAAAGCTGATCGACACGCTGCCCTTTATATTCGACGGAGCCTTTGGTGACATCGCCGCGCTCGGCGTGCAAGAGGTTGGAAATAGCCTTCAAAGTCGTGGATTTGCCGGCCCCGTTGGCCCCGAGCAAAGCCACGATCTTGCCCTTGGGCACGGCGAGCGACACCCCCTTGAGCACCAGAATCACGTGGTCATAGATGACTTCGATATTATTGATGGCGAGGTAGTTCTCGACGGCAGCGGTCGCCGTAGCAGCTTGTGTCATGTCGGTTCCTTTGGGGGGAAGGGGAGGGAAAAACTCCCACGCCCTTCCTCTTTGCCAAAAAATTACTTTTCCGCAGCGCAATCACGCGGCGTAATGCCCTTTTCCTTGGCGTATTGCTTGGCGGATGCCTGGAACAAGGGGTGGATCAACTGTTTGTTGCCTTCGATCCAACCCGAAACTGGCACCCACTTGGCGCCGTCCCACTGCTGGATCTTCACCTTGCCGGAACCTTCGTGGTTGGCGCAGGAAGTCTTGATCTCCGGCAGCAGGTCGGTCGCGCCCAGTTGTTTGATGCGGGCATCGGTGATGTTGAGATTTTCCAGCGCCCAGCGGGTCTGCTCGCCGTTCAGGGATTTACCCTTGCCGTACTTTTCCTGCCCCTTGCGGATCGCCTCGACCGACAGCACAGCGGCGGAGACACCCCGGTTGTACAACACCGTGCCGATCTTCGATTTATCTTGCAGATTACCCTTGCCCGCGCCGTACACCACCTTTTCCATGTCGGCGATCAGCGGAATCTGCTTGCCGGCCAAGTTCCAGGTGGCGGCCATGTAGCCCTTGGCGGCGTCACCGGCGGGGATCACGTCTTCTTCCGAACCGGTCCACCACGAGCCGATCATCTTGTCGCGCGGGAAGCCGACTTTCTGCGCCGCCTTCAGCGCCGTCTGGTTCATCACCCCCCAGCCCCAGAACACCACGAAATCGGGTTTTTCCTGACGGATGCGCAGCCACTGCGCGTTTTGTTCGTTACCCGGGTGGGCCACCGGAATCTGTATCAGGGTGAACTTGTTGAGCGAAGCCTCGGCTTCCATCGCAATGATGGCTTCCTTGCCGTAGGCCGAGTCGTGATAAAGATAGACGATCTTCTTGCCGGCCAGGTTACCGCCCATCTTTTCCTTGATGAATTTGACGATGGCGGAAGCCTGCATCTGGTAGGTGGTGACCAGCGGGAAGGCGTAGGGGAAGACCGAGCCGTCCACTGCATCGGTGCGGCCATAACCCATCATGGCGAGCGGCAGCTTGTCCTGCGCCGATTTGTCGATCAAGGCATAAGAAATGCCGGTGGACATGGTGTGAATCGGGGCAGACGATTCCTTGGCCTTACTCTTCAAACGCTCGTAGCACTCGACGCCCTTGGCGTTGTTGTACTCGGTTTCGCATTCTTCCCAAGTCAGGGTGACGCCATTGACGCCGCCTTCCTTGGTGTTGACGTAATTGAGATAGTCGATAAAGCCACCGTAGAAAGCCTGGCCGTTGGCCCCGTAGGCACCGACGCGGTAGCTCGGGATGGGGAAGAACTGGTCAGCCGCGAAAGTCTGCGGCGCGATCAGGGCCAGAGAAGCCGCAACGGCGGCAACAGCGGGTTTGAAATTTTTTTTCATGAATGTCTCCTTCCAGTGTGACAAAAAAGGCCGGTACCAAGGCTTTCGCCTTAGTGCGGGAACGGCCACAGGCGCAGCTTCTCCTTGGCGATCTGCCACAGACGGGCCAACCCGTGCGGCTCGACGATCAGGAAGAACATGATCAGCGCCCCGAACACCAGAATCTGGATGTGCGACACGGTGGCGCTGGAAAAGGGTAGACCGAACAGGCCGGCCAGCATGGGCAGGGCCACGTCCAGGAAAATCGGCAACAGCAGAATGAAAGCCGCGCCCAGGAAGGACCCGAGAATCGAACCCACACCGCCGATGATGATCATGAACAAAATGCGGAAAGACATATCGAGCGAGAAGCCGTCCGGCTCGACCGAACCGAGGTAGCAGTAGGCGTAGAGCGCGCCGGCCACGCCGCAGTAGAAGGAACTGACGGCAAAGGCCAGCAGCTTGGTGCGCATCAGGCGGATACCGATGACGGAAGCAGCCACGTCCATGTCACGCACCGCCATCCAAGCCCGGCCCGTGGAGGAGCGCACCATGTTCTTCGCCGCCAGCGCCATGACCACGACGATGCCCAGCACCAACAAATATTTGCGCACCGGCGTATTGAAAGCGAAGCCGAGAATCTCGATGTTCTGCGCCGAAATCACGCCGGACGACGAATTATTCGACAACCAGGGAAACTTGGTCAGGCACCAGACGATGAAGAACTGCGCCGCCAAGGTAGCTACCGCTAGGTAGAAACCCTTGATGCGCAGGCTGGGCAGACCGAACAGGATGCCAACGCCCGCCGCCACCAGCCCCGCGCCAATGAAAGACACCAGGATGGGAATGCCCTCGATACGCAGCTGGAAATTGTAGGCGGCGTAAGCGCCCACAGCCATGAAAGCCGCCGTCCCCAAGGATAACTGGCCAGCGTAGCCGGTGAGGATATTCAAGCCCAGCGCCGCCAAAGCGAAAATGAGAAAGGGAATCAGGATGGCCGAGAACCAGTATTCACTGGCGAACAGCGGCACCCCAAGGAAGGCGACGGCGAGCAGAAGCAACACACCAATGCGATCCTGGCGGATGGGAAAAAGCTGCTGGTCGGCGGCGTAAGTGGTCTTGAATTGACCGGCTTCACGGTAAAGCATGTGTTTTCTCCTTAAACCCGGTCAATATGTTTTTCGCCGAACAAGCCTTCAGGGCGAACCAAAAGAAAGAGCAGGGCGAGGACGTAGGGGAACCAGCCTTCGATACCGCCGAAGTTGCCGCCGAACAGGTCTTGCATCACCGGCGGGATGTAGATTTCAGCCAGTTTTTCCGAGGCACCGATGATCAAACCACCCACAATCGCCCCCGGTACCGAGGTAAAACCGCCGAGAATCAGCACGGGCAGCGCCTTGAGCGCGGTGAAAGTGAGCGCAAACTGCACACCGTTACGCGCCCCCCACATCATGCCGGCCACCAAGGCGACAAACCCGGCGACCCCCCAGACGATGGCCCAGATGTGCTGCAGCGGAATACCGATGGAGAGCGCCGCCTGGTGATCATCCGCCACCGCCCGCAAGGCTCGTCCAATGCGAGTGTATTGAAAAAACAACGCCAGCACGGTGACCAGCAAGGCTGCGACACCGGCAGCGATCAGGTCGAACTTGGAAATCACCATATTCCAGTTATCAAGAATGTAGGGGATCGGCTCGTCGACGATGCCGATGTCGAGCGCACGCGGATCAGAGCCGAAAATCATCGGTGCCAGGCCTTCGATGAAAAAGGTCAAGCCGATGGTGGCCATAAACAAGGCAATCGGCGGCTGGTTGACCAATTTACGCAAGACGAATTTCTCGGTGCCGATGCCGAACGCCGTCATGATGCCGAAGGCCAGGATCACCGACAGCCACAAGGGCGCGCCCCACTCCATGATGCCGACCACCGACAGCGCGGCAAGATAGACCATCGCGCCCTGGGCGAAGTTGAACACGCCCGAGGCTTTGTAGATCAGCACAAAACCAAGCGCCACCAGGGCGTACATGACCCCTGAGAGCAGGCCGCCAATCAGGACTTCAAAGAAAAATTCCATGTTCCGCCTCCTCAGTGACCCTGGCCCAGATAGGCCTTGATCACGTCTTCG
>NZ_JBLJBW010000026.1:0-38117 GCF_047638095.1 Azonexus sp. | reverse complement strand
GATGCCTGGGTGGTGCAGCGCGAGGACGGCTCCTGGCTGCTCGACGGCCTGATTCCCCTGCCCGAGTTGAAAGACACGCTGGGCCTGAAAACCGTGCCGGAGGAAGAAAAAGGTCGCTATCACACCCTCTCCGGCATGTTCATGCTGCTACTTGGCCGCCTCGCCGTGACCGGCGACAAACTGGATTGGGAAGGCTGGTCGCTCGAAGTCGTCGATATCGACGGCAAGCGTATCGACAAGGTTCTGGCGATGCGTCTGCTGGAGCCGGTGGCGGAGGATGCAACGCTTGAAGGCGGTAATAATTAAGGCGCGCCGTTACGCTGTGTTGTCCATCGATTGATCCATGCAGAACGCCGCCCGAATGGGCGGCGTTCTGCATGGGGAGTACGCGCGGCGCGTTACAAAATCATCCCCGCCCCTACCGTGTTGTTGCTGCTTTCGTCGATGACGATGAAAGCGCCGGTGGCGCGGTTTTCCCGGTAAGGATCGACGAATAGCGGCTGGGCGAGCTTGAAGCTGACTTCGGCGATGTCGTTCATGGACAGTTTTTCGGCCGGTAGGTTTTCCAGGGTGTTGACGTCCAGGCGGTAGTCGATGGCGGTGAGCTTGGCTTTGCTGTCGCGGGTGGTGTGGCGGATCAGGTAGGTGCGGGCGCGGTCGAGCGGGGTTTCGGCGAGCCAGCACAGGGTGGCGCGGATTTCCTTGACCGGGGCGGGCGCTTCGGCGCTTTTGACGATCATGTCGCCGCGCGAGCAGTCGATTTCGTCGGCCAATAGCAGGGTGATGGATTGTTCGGTGAAGGCGGCGGGAATGTCTGTGCCGCCGATCTGGATGGCCTTGACGGTGGATTGCTGGCCGCCGGGCAGCACGGTGACGGCATCGCCGACCTGCAGGTGACCGGACTCGACCTGGCCCATGAAACCCCGGTAATCGTGTAGTTCCGGGTTGGCGGAATCCTGCGGGCGGCAGACGTATTGCACGGGAAAGCGGAATTTTTCGGCCTGTTCGCTGTGGGCAGCGGGGGCGCTTTCCAGGATTTCCAGCAGGGTGGGCCCTTGATACCAGGAGAGTGCCTCGCCGCGTTCGACGATCATGTCGCCGTTCAGGGCCGACAGCGGGATGAAACGCACGTCGGTAATGCCCAGTTTCTCGGCAAAAGCGAGGTAGTCGGCGCGGATTTCCTCGAAGCGCGCCGGCGAGTAATCGACCAGATCCATCTTGTTGACGGCCACCACCAGATGCGGGATGCCGACCAGTGAAACCAGCTTGGAGTGGCGGCGGGTCTGGGTGAGGATGCCCTTGCGCGCATCGACCAGAATGATGGCGAGGTTGGCGGTCGAGGCGGCGGTGATCATGTTGCGCGTGTACTGCTCGTGGCCGGGTGCGTCGGCGATGATGTACTTGCGCCGGCCGGTGGAGAAGTAGCGATAGGCGACATCGATGGTGATGCCCTGTTCGCGTTCGGCTTGCAGGCCGTCGGTCAAGAGCGACAGGTCGACCGCGCCCAGGCCGCGCTTTTGCGAGGTTTTTTCGATGGCTTGCAGGGTGTCGGCGAGCACCGCCTTGGTGTCGTAGAGCAGACGCCCGATCAGGGTGCTTTTGCCGTCGTCCACGCTGCCGCAGGTGAGGAAGCGCAACAGGCCGTTGTCTACCGTGCTGGCGTTATCGTGGGGGGTGTCATGGTTTGCGGTTGTCATGGTGTTCTCTTGGCTCGGATCAGGCCCAGATGGCCTTGGGAAAATGGTGCTGGATGCGTTCGTCGGCGGTGATCAGGCAGCCGCCGGCGGCGATGGTCTGACCGACGATGAGGCGGTCGAAAGGATCGCGCGTCCAGGTTTGCGTGGCAGCGGCGCGGGTGATGCTGGCAAATGGCGTGGGGTCGATGTGCAGGGGCAGGGTGGCGAGCGCGTTGAGGATGGCGCTGGCCCCTTGCTTGATGCGGCCGATCTCGTGCAGGAATTCGAGTTCCAGCTCGACCATCGGCGAAATCGCCAGCCAGCCGGATTCGATGGCCTCGCGCGCGGCGTGCGGCAACTGGCGACGTTTCTCGGTGCACAGCCAGATCAGGATGTGCGTGTCGAGAAAGGTCAGTCGAGGTTCCTGCTCTCGTTCCATTCGCTGGTCTCGATGTAGGGCAGTTCGTCCGGGTTGCCGACGATGATGTCGAGCAACGGCAGGCGCTCGATGCGGCTGCCGCCGCGTTCGGGTACCAGCCACAGGCGCTGGCCGTTGCGCTCGAGCGGCACCGGCTCGCCGCTGGCTAGCGCCGCGTCGGCGACCTGGAACAGATGGCTGCGAAAATGCGAGAAACGCATGGGTTCGGCAGTGGGGTAGGGGGGGGGGCTCGGGGAGGGGTTTGCCATGTCGCGCTCCTGTTGTACATCAGGATTTAATTCATTGTACAACGAAGATTTTTCAGAGACAAGCAGAGCGCCTTTGCTTGCGCTACGCGGTTTGGCCATCAGAAATACCCCTCTTTTTTGCGCTGCTCCATCGAGGCTTCGGAGGTCTGATCGTCGAGCCGGGTAGCGCCGCGTTCGGTGATGGTGGTGGTGGCGGTTTCGAGCACGATCTTGTCGAGCGTGTCGGCATCCGATTCCACCGGAGCGGTGCAGGAAATGTCACCGACGGTGCGAAAACGCACCTGTTTTTCGATGATTTCCTCACCTGGCTTGGGCAGATTGGTCAGCTCGCCGGAAGCCAGCGGCACATTGACCGGGACGATCGCGCCCTGGCGGATCACCACCGGGCGGGTGTGGGCGAAATAGATGGACGGCAGTTCGAGTTTTTCACGCTCGATGTATTGCCAGACGTCCATTTCCGTCCAGTTGGAGATGGGGAAGGCGCGGATGTTCTCGCCCTTGTGGGTGCGGGCGTTGAAGAGATTCCACAACTCCGGGCGTTGATTTTTCGGGTCCCACTGGCCGAATTCGTCACGAAAACTCATGATGCGTTCCTTGGCGCGGGCTTTTTCCTCGTCGCGCCGGGCACCGCCAATGCAGCAGTCAAAGCCGAATTCCTCGATGGCTTCGAGCAAGGTCACCGACTGATGCTTGTTGCGCGACTCGCCGGCGTGTTTCAAAACGACCGTGCCGCGTGCCATGGAGTCTTCGACGCTGCGCACGATCAGGCGTTCGCCGAGTTCGGCAGCGCGTTTGTCGCGGAATTCGACCACTTCCCTGTAGTTGTGGCCGGTGTCGATGTGCATCAGCGGGAAGGGGAATTTGCCGGGGCGAAAGGCTTTTTCGGCGATGCGCAGCATGCAGATGGAATCCTTGCCGCCGGAGAAAAGCAGCACCGGGTTGGCGCACTGGCCGGCCACTTCGCGCATGATGTGGATGGCTTCGGCTTCCAGCCAGTCGAGGTGGGAAAGGGTGTGACGGGAAAAATCAATAGCGCTCATTTCGGCAGAACCTTAAAGGAATGGCGCGCATTGTAACGCGGCCTTAATTCCGAATTAAGAACAAGAGCGCATCTTGTTATGGGTTTGTGGAATATAACTTAGGCCGCAATCAGCACGTCGCCGCGCGATTCATCGACGACGTAACGGGTGGTGCTGCCTAAAAGCAGTTCCTCCATCAGCTGACTGCCGCGCCGGCCCATGACGATGAGGTCGCAGTTTTGCGTGCTTTCCAGCTCGTGAATGAGGCCGGCGGCGTTGCCGTGCAGGGCGAGCAGATTGCTCGTTGCGGGGGCGATCTGCTCGCTTGCGGCGAGTTCGCGCAGTTGTTGCAAGCCCTGGTTCTGCGCTTGCATGCGGTATTGCTGAATGATGTCGCTGCTCACGCCGGCGTAGCGCATTTTGCCTTCGTAGGGCAGCTCCAGCACATGCAGCAGGGTGAGTGCGGCTTGCGGGGCAATGTCTTGCACAAGGTGTAGGGCGTCTAAGGAAGCCGGAGAAAAATCGAGGCAGACGAGGGCGTGTTGATAGGGTTTTTGCGTTTCGCTTTTGACCACCAGCACTGGCCGGCGGGTTTTGCGCAAGAGGCGGGCAGCGGTCGAGCCGACGGTAAGGTGGCGCAGGCTCGTTTCGCCGCGCGAGCCGATCACCAGCAAGCGGGCAGCGAGGTCGGCGGCGTGCTGCAGCAGGGCATCGACGGGTTTGCCGATCAGGATGTGGCAATCGCTCTCCACGCCGTGCGTGTGCTGCGGGTCAATCGCCAGTTGTTGCAATTCAGCCATGGCCTCGCCGATCAGGGCGCTGGAGAGGCTTGGCGCTTGCGTGGAGATCAGGCGCTGCAAATCGTCGAGAAAACTTGGGGTAATAGCGTGCGCCAGATGCAGCGGCCAATCGTGCTGGGCAGCAAGTTGCGCGGCGCGGTCGATCGCCAAATTGGCGCTGGGGGAAAAATCGGTAGCCACCAACAGGGGGGAGCAGGGCAGATTGGGCGATAAATCCATCATTTATCCTTTGTCGGGCAGGTTGGCGCGGCGTCGGCGTCAGTGCTAGGCGGGGCGTTTCTGTCACGAAAGCGGGCGGCGCGCATCAGGAGCAGGGTGGTGACCGGGGCGGTCAACACGAGAAAAAGGCCGATCAATATCTCGTGGATGACGAGCCGTCCGTGCAGCCCGGAAGATAGCAGCATCGAGGCAAGAAGCGCCCCCCCCGCGCCAAGTGTTGCGCCCAGGGTGGGCGCATGGACGCGGGCGTAAAAATCCTTCAGGCGGAGTAAGCCCAGGGTGCCGATCAAGGTGAGCAGGCCGCTGCTGATGAGAAACAGGCTTGCCGGCAGGCTGATCCAGAGGGGAAGTTCGCTCAAGAGCATCGGTTTTCAGGCCTCGATCACTTCGCCGCGCAGCAAAAATTTGGCCAGCGCCGCCGAGCCGACGAAACCGAAAAGCGCAATCAATAGAGCGATGTCGAAATAAAGTAAGGAACCCAGTCGTACGCCGAGTAGCAAAATAATGAGTAAACCGTTGATATATAAAGTATCGAGCGCCAGGATGCGGTCTTGTGTCGATGGGCCAATCGCCAGGCGCCAGGCGGCGCAAACGAGGGCCAGGGCGTAGCAGGCCAAGGCGAAATCCAGGGCAAAAACGAGGGCTTGGGCAAAGAAATCGCTCATTCGAAAATCCTCCGTAAAGGTGCTTCGTAACGCGCCTGGATCGTGTGTATCCAGGCCGCTTCGTCTTGCAGGTCGAGTATGTGCAGGGTGAGGATATTGCGTTCTAAGTCGTGTCCCGCCCAGACCGTGCCTGGGGTGGCGGTAACGATCATGGCCAGTGCGGCGAGCCCGTGCGGGTCGCGCAAAATTAACGGAATGTCGAGAAAGCCGACCTTTGGCGGGCCGTGGTGCAGGCCGAGGATGATGCGGCTGACCGCGATGTTGGAGCGCACGATGTCGCAGAACACATGCCAGAGCAGCCGCAAGGCCAGCCCGGGGTGCTTCGGGCGGGCGCGCTCAGGGCGCAGGCGCTGGGCCAGCAGGGTGAGGATGGCGGAAAAAAATGCGCCGAGCAGGAGTTGCGAGAGGGCCAGCGTTTGATTGATGAGCAGCCAGAAAAGGACGAGCAAAATGAAGAGGCGATGATTCATGGTGCCGGCACCTGTGTTGCGCCGTGCGCCGGGTTGAGCACCGCGCCAATGTAATCGGCGGGGTCGTACAGGCTGCGCGAGGCGGCGTCCGCCAGTGCGAGCAATTCTTCCGGCAAGATGGCGAGGCCCAGGCAGAGCAGCAGTAATACGGCCACCGGGCCGGCTTCCAGCCATTGCAGGTGCGGTGTCGGGCGCGCCATGTCCCAAAATACGCGCATGCCCAGGCGCGACAAGGCGATCAAACCAGCCAGGCCGGAAATGAGCAGGGCGGCAATGAAGAGGCCGGTGTGCGCCAGCGAAGCCGTTGGCAAGGAGGCCAGGGCGGCACCTAAGAGTGCGAGCTTGCCAACGAAACCGGAAAAGGGCGGCAAACCGGTCAATAAGAGCACGCAGCCGACAAAGGCCAAGCCGAGAAAGGCCATGGCAGCGGGAATGGCGACGCCCACCTGTTCATCGGGCGTTTCTTCGTCGTGCAATTCGACACCGAAGGCCTCCTGACTGATGGCGAGCAGGTCGGCTGCGGCACGCCGGTTACGCTGTGCCATTTCGATCAGCATGAAAAAAGCCCCGCTGCCCAACACCGAACTCACCAGGTAATAAATCGCCGGCCCGGTGAGCCGCGTGCCGGTAAAGCCGAAGGCGGTGAGCAAGGTGCCGGAAGAAACGATGACCAGAAAAGCCGCCAGCCGATCGAGCGACTGGCTGCTCAAGACACCGAGCGTGCCGGCAAAAAGCGTTGCCAGTCCGCAATAGAACAGCCAGTCGCCGCCAAAAGGCGGGGGCGCGACACTACCGCTTTCCTGAAACAGTACCCCCAGGCGCAGCAGCGCATAAATGCCGACCTTGGTCAGTACGGCAAAAATCGCTCCAACGGGTGCGACCGCGTGACCATAGGCGGCGGGGAGCCAGAAATTGAGTGGCCAGGCGGCGGCCTTGGTGAGAAATACCACGCCGAGCAGGGCGGCGGCGCTGTTAAAGAGCGGCCGGTCCGCTGCCGGCAGCGCTGCAATACGCCCCGGCAGTTCGGCCAGGTTCAGGCTGCCGGTCAAGCCATAGACGAGCGCGATGCCCAGCAGAAAAATCAGTGAAGCAACCAGATTGACCACGATGTAATGCAGTCCGGCACGCACCCGGGGGCCGCCGGAAGCGTGCAGCACCAACCCGTAGGAGGCGGCGAGCATGATTTCGAAGAAAACGAAGAGGTTGAATAAATCACCGGTCAGGAAGCTGCCGTTCAGCCCCATCAGCAGGAATTGAAAAAGTGGCAGAAAATGCACGCCGGCCTTTTCCCAGCGCGCTACGGAATAGATCAGTGCTGCCAGGCCCAGGGTGGCGGTGAGCAGCACCATGATCGCCGCCAAACGGTCTACGACGAGCACGATGCCAAAGGGGGCGGGCCAGCCGCCCAGAGCATAGACTCCGATCGAGGCCGCCCAGGGCAGATCGATGCGTCCATCGCTTGCCGCCAGCAGCAGCAGGGCAACGGCGAGCTGCGTCAGCAGCGCGAACACGGAGAGCAAGAGGCGCGGACCGTGGTGGCTGTCGCTGGAAAAAAGCAGCAGCGCACCAAAGACGAGCGGCAGCAGAATCGGCAAAATGGGTAAGTGGGCGAGCAGGAAGGTCATGGCTTAGTGCGCGTCCGTTTCTTTGCCATCGACGTGATCGCTGCCGTTCAAGCCGCGCGCGGCGAGCAGTACGACGAGAAAAAGGGCGGTCGTGGCAAAACCGATGACGATCGCCGTCAGCACCAGAGCCTGCGGCACCGGGTCGGCATAGTGCGCGGCGCTGCCGATGACGGGCGGTGCGCCGCTGTGCAGGCGTCCCATGGCGAAGATGAAAAGATTCACCGCGTAGCCTAAAAGCGATAACCCGATGATGACCTGAAAGCTGCGCGGGCGCAGGATCAGGTAAATGCCTGCCCCCGCCATGACGCCGACCGCCAGCGAAAAAATGAGTTCCGTCATGTCGCTGGCACCGGATTGGGGCGTGAGCGCAGGCTTTGGTGGCCCAGCGCGATCAAAATCAGCACCGTTGCGCCCACCACCAAGAGATACACGCCGATGTCAAAGAGCAGCACGGAAGACAGATGGATTTCGCCCAAAAAGGGCAGACTGCCGTGCCAGCGCTGCGCCTGCAGGAAGGCCGCCCCCTGCACCAAGGCCAGCAGCCCCGCGCCGGCCGCCGCCAGTAGTCCGCCGGCGATCCAGTAGAGCGGGCGGATGCGTAGCCGCGCTTCCAGCCAGCCGATGCCGCCGACGATGTATTGCAAGATGATGGTGGTGGCAAAAATCAGCCCGCCGACGAAACCGCCGCCCGGCGCGTTATGCCCGCGCAGCAGAAAATACAGCGAAACCAGCACGGCCATCGGCAGCAAAAGGCGCACCAGCACGGCGGGCAACATCAGGTAACCGGCGGGTAAAGAGGCACTGAGGGCAGCTTCAGCGTTTGTGTCAGCTTCGTCCTGGGCGCGTTGCTGCACCGGAATGGCCATGCTTTCCGGGGCAGGGCGAAAACGGCGCAGCAAGGCATAAATGCTGAGGGCAACAATGGCGAGCACGGTGATTTCGCCGAAGGTGTCAAAGCCACGAAAATCCACCAGGATGACGTTGACCACGTTTTGCCCGTCGCCCAGCGGTACGGCGTTCCCTGTGAAAAAATCTGCAAGTTGGCGTGGGGCGGGGCGGCTGAGAATGGCGTAAGCCAGTGCTGCGATACTGGCCCCGCCGGCAGTGGCGATCAAGGCATCGCGGCTGCGGCGCAAACGAATGCGCAGCGGTGCCGGGCCGGCAAAATAAGGATTGCCGCGCGGCAGCCAACGCAGCCCCAGCAAAATAAGGATGACGGTGACGATTTCTACGGCCAGTTGTGTCAAGGCCAAATCGGGTGCGGAAAACCAGACAAAAGTCAGGCAGGTGGCAAGCCCTGCGCCACCGGACAGGATCAGCGCGCCCAGGCGTTGGTGTTTTGCCAGCCAGGCCGCGCCCAATGCTGCGCTCGCACCGATCACCCAGATCAGGGCAAAAATGGCGTCGGTACTGTTGGGGGGACGCTCTGCGAGCGCCGTACCCAAGCGTAGAGGCTCGCTGCGAAAAACGAAAGCCGCCGCCAGACTGGCGAGAAAAATCAGGGCCAGCTGGGTTTGCAGGCGTTGCGAACTCAGGCGGGCCAGAAGTTGTGTCGCAAGCTGGGTGGTGAGGCGCAGGCTGGCTTCGAACAGGGCTTTGCCGTCGAAGCGGCGTAAGCTCGGCCAGCGCCGGGCAGGGCTGCGCCAGAGTACGAAATACAGGGCGATGCCGCCCAGCGTGGCGATAGCGCTCATCAACAAAGGCAGCTGCGCACCGTGCCAGAGCGCCAAATTGTAGGACGGCGCGGCGCTACCGAGCAGGGCATCGCTGGCCAGACGCAGATAGGGGCCAAGGGTTGTTGCCGGAAAAATGCCGACCAGTAGGCAGGCGGCGACCAGTACGGCGCTGGGGAGCAGCATCCAGCGGTTCGGATCGTGCGCTGGGCGCGGTAAATCCTTTGCTGGCGGGCCAAAAAAAGTGCCGTGGATGAAGCGTAAAGCGTAGGCCACGCTGAACGTGCCGGCCAGCGTCGCCGCGACCGGCAGCAGGATGCGCTGCCATTGCGGGCGGTCCAGGAAAATGGTCTCGGCAAAAAACATTTCCTTGGATAAAAAACCGTTCAGCAGCGGCACGCCGGCCATGGCGGCGGCGGCGACGGCGGCCAGGCTGGCGGTCAGCGGCATGGCGTGGCGCAGTCCGGAAAGACGGCGGATGTCGCGGCTGCCGGTTTCGTGGTCGATGATGCCCACCGCCATGAACAGCGATGCCTTGAAGGTGGCGTGGTTGACGATGTGAAACACCGCCGCCACCAGGGCGAGCGCACTGTTCATGCCGAGCAGCAGGGTAATCAGGCCGAGGTGGCTGACCGTGGAATAGGCCAGCACGCCTTTGAGATCGTCTTGTAGCAAGGCGAGATAGCCGCCCAAGAGCAGGGTAAACAGCCCGGCGCCGCCGATCAGCCAGAACCATACATCGCTGCCGGCCAGTACCGGCCACAGGCGGGCGAGCAGAAACACGCCGGCCTTGACCATGGTCGCCGAATGCAGATAGGCCGAAACCGGCGTCGGTGCGGCCATGGCGTGCGGCAGCCAGAAATGGAAGGGAAACTGCGCGCTTTTGGTCAGCGCGCCGAGTGCGATCAGGCAGACGATCGCCGGATACCAGTCGTGCGTTTTTATTTTTTCGGCTGCGGCGAAAACGGCATCGAGCTCGTAGCTGCCGACGATATGGCCGATCAGCAGCATGCCGCCGAGCATTGCCAGCCCGCCCATGCCGGTCACGGTGAGCGCCATGCGGGCACCGCTGCGGGCGTCCTGGCGGTGATGCCAGTAGGCGATCAGCATGAAAGAAGCGAGGCTGGTCAATTCCCAGAACATCGCCAGTTGCAAGAGATTGCCGGAGAGCACGATGCCCAGCATGGCCCCCATGAAGGCGAGCAGAAAGGCGAAAAAGCGCGGCACCGGGTCTTCCGGCGACATGTAATAGCGCGCGTAAAACACCACCAAAAGGCCAATCAGCGCCACCAAGAGGGCAAACAGCCAGGCAAAGCCATCCATGCGCAGCTGGAAAGCGATGTTCAAGGTGGGTGACCAGGGTAGGGCAAAATGCAAGACATTGCCGGCTTCCAGCGCCGGCAGCTGGTGCAGGATCAAGCCACAAACGCTGAGTGTTACCGCCCCGGCCAGCCAGGCTTCGGCGTTACGGGCATTGGCCGGCAAAAGGGCCGCGCACAGGCTGCCGAGGAAGGGCAGAACGAGTATCAGAAACAAGGACATACGCCCGAGTTTAACTGAGGAACCGGCTGTTTCCAGCCCGTGGCAAGGATTACGCCGGATTTTTTTGCAGCAGCAAACCGCACTCCAGGTGCGCGGTATAGGGAAACTGATCAAATATCGCGCTGGCGGCGATATGGTGGCTGCCGGCAAGTGCTGCCACATTGTCCTGCAAGCTGTGCGGGTTGCAGGAAATGTAGAGGATGTTGTCGAAACCAGCGGCGAGCGCCAGGGTGGCGGGGTCCAGACCGCTGCGCGGCGGGTCGACGAAGAGCGTCGAAAAACGGTAGCTGGCGAGATCGATCTCGCGCAGCCGCCGGAATTCGCGTACGCCCTGGAGCGCGGCGCTGATTTCCTCGCTCGCCAGGCGGGCGATGCTGACGTTGCCGCAGCCGTTGCGCGCCAGATTGTGCTCGGCGGCGGCGACAGAAACTTTGCTCATTTCCGTGGCCAGCACCTTATCGAAGAAAGGCGCGAGCGCCACGGTGAAATTGCCGTTACCGCAGTAGAGTTCGAGCAGGTCGTTGCCAAGCCGGTCCTTGTCAGATTTGCCGCCCAGGTTTTGCGCTTGGCTCTGCGCCCAGGCCAACATGTGCTGATTGACGCCGGCGTTGGGTTGGCTGAAAGCGCCTTCGTACTGGCGGTAGCGCAGGTTTTCGCCATTCACCTGCAGGCTTTCTTCCACCCAATCGCGCGTCAGCACAATTTTTTGCCCCCGGCTGCGCCCGATCAGGGCGATGCCCAGAGTTTCGGCCAGCGCATGCGCTGCTTCTGTCCAGGTCGTATCGAGTGCTCGGCGGTAGATCAAGGTGACCAGCATGTCGCCGGCCAGTGTGGCGAGAAACTCCACGCCATAGAGGCCTTGGCAGAGCGGCGGGATTTCCAGCATGACGGCGCGCAGGCGCGGCATGAGCGAACAAATGGCCGCATCGGCCACAGGAAATTGCTGCAATAACACGGGCTGGCGCGGGTTTGCCGGATCGAACATGGCGTAATCCCACACCCCGTCGTGCCGCCAGGCACGAAATTCGGCGCGCATCCGGTAATGCTCGGGGCGGGAGGCGAAAACGCTGGGTTCAGGGGCGTCCAGGGAGGCAAAGAGGCTCTGGAATACGGCCTTTTTTTCAGCGAGTTGCTGCGGGTAGCAGGCGGTGTCGAGTGTGGCAAACGGCATGGTAAAAGCGTAAGAAATGGCGCAAGGGCAGGATAAAGGCGCGCCGTGCGTGAGGGTAGATCGCTACGGCGCGGCGACTATAGCGCGTAAATTGGCGCGCTCGGGGATAGAATTCGCTCTGTTCCCCATTTTCACCCTGTGAGACGGATTTGAACGACCCCGCCACCCAACTTCGTTTGCATGATCTGGCCGCGCGCGATGTGCTGACGGTGAATGCCGATTTGACCCTGTCGGCCGCGCTGGAAGAGTTGGCGGCGGTTGGCGCGTCGACCTTGGTGGTGCGCTCGGGTGGGCGGGCGGTGGGCATTCTCACCGAGCACGACTGGCCTCGTTTGTTGCGCGCGCGGGTGGCGCTGACCTGTACGGTGGGCGAGGTGATGAGTGTCCCCTTGATCACCGTGCCGCCCGATATGCAGGTCGATGTCGCAGAGCGCCTGATGCGTGCGCACAGCATTCGCCATCTGGTGCTGGTCGATGAGGCTGGAGAATCCTTGGGGGTGGTGACCGCCGCGCGCGCCTGGCAGGCGCAGCAACAGGTTTTGCGCCAGAGTGAGGAACGCCTGCGCCAGTTGTTTGAGTACGCCCCCGTGCCGCTCGTCTGGATCAGCGGGCAAGGCCGCCCGATGCTGCTCAATCGGGCTTTTACGGCCTTGTTCGGCTATTTGCCGGGCGATTTTCCCGATCTGCATACCTGGGCGCATTGCGCTTTTCCTGACCCCGCCGTGCGTGCCGCCGTCAATGCCGAATGGCGGGGGGCGGTCGCCCGGGCGCGGGCCAGCGAGCAAAGTACGGTGGCCCCTCTGGAATGTTTCGTGCGTTGTGCCAACGGGCAGGTGCGCACGGTCGAGGTGGCCGGGGTGTTGCTGGGTAATGAAGTGCTGGTGAGCTTCATCGATGTCTCTGAAGAGCGCGAGCAGCGCCAGCGTTTGGAATTCAATAACGAAATTTTGTCCGATATTTCCGCCGACGTGCCGCTGAACGCCGTGTTGCAGCATCTTTGCCGGGGTATCGAGGCGCGGGTGCCGGCGGTGCGCTGCAGTTTCATGGCCTACGACGGCGAGGCACATTGCCTGCGCGACCCGGTGGTCAGCAGTCTGCCGGAAAGCTATTGCACTGCGCTGCAGGAAATCGCCGTCGGGCCGAACGCCGGTTCTTGCGGCACAGCGGTGTACCACGGGCAAGAGGTTTTTTCCGCCGATCTGGCGGTCGATGCGCGCTGGGCAGATTGGCGTGAGTTTGCCGCGCAGCATCAGTTGGGGGCTTGCTGGAGTACCTTGGTTCTTTCGCGCCGGGGCGGTTTGCTGGGTACCCTGGCGGTGTATTGGAGCAAACCGCAGCCAAAAATCAATGCGGCGCTGCGCGAGTACGTCGCTTCCGCCGGGCATCTGGCGGCGATTGCCATGGAAAAAGCCCGCCGCGAAATGGATTTGCGGGGGGTGTTGGCAGCGCACGCAGAAAACGAAATGCAGTTGCGCAAACTCTCCTTGGCCGTTGAACAAAGCCCGGTCACAGTGGTGATTACCGATACTCAGGCGCGCATTGAATATGCCAATCAAGCCTTTGCCCGCATCAGCGGCTATGCGGTGCAAGATGTATTGGGCAAGAACCCGCGCGTGCTGCAAAGCGGCTTGACGCCCAAGGAGCAATTCACGGCCATGTGGGACAGCTTGTTACGCGGTGAAACCTGGTCCGGCCAGCTGATCAACCGCAACAAGGCGGGCGAGGTTTATTACGAATACGCCATTATTTCGCCGATTCGTCAGCCGAGCGGCGAGGTGACGCATTACCTGGCGGTCAAGCAAGATGTCACGCAAAACAAGAAAATCAGCGAAGAGCTGGAGCGCTATCGCACGCATCTGGAAGACCTCGTCAAGCAGCGTACCTTGGCCTTGGAGCAGGCAAGCCGGGAAGCGGAACTGGCCAACCGCGCCAAATCGGTGTTTTTGGCCAATATGAGCCACGAAATTCGCACGCCGATGAATGCCATCGTCGGCCTGACGCATCGTTTGCTCAAACAAGAGGTGGCCAATGAACAGCGCAACCACCTGGAAATGATTCAGGCTTCCGCCGATCATTTGCTGGCGGTGATCAACGATGTGCTGGATTTGTCGCGCATCGAAGCCGGTAAATTGGAATTGACGCAGGAAAATTTCAATCTGCCCGCACTCTTGGGGCAGGTGCTTAATTTGGTGCGCGAGCGGGCGCAGGCGAAAAATCTCTCCTTGCAAGTCGATACGGGCGACGTGCCGACTTGGGTGTATGGCGATGCGACGCGCGTCTCGCAAGCCCTGCTCAATTATTTGAGTAATGCCATCAAATTTACCGAAAAAGGCCAGATCACCTTGCGCGCGCACCTGCTGGAGCAAACGGCGGCGGCCTACCGCTTGCGTTTTGAAGTGCTGGACACCGGCATCGGCATTGCGCCGCAGGTTTTGGAACGCCTGTTCAACCCCTTCGAACAGGGCGACGGCTCGACGACGCGCGAATACGGCGGCAGCGGTCTGGGCTTGGCGATTACCCGGCAACTGGCGGAATTGATGGGCGGCGCGGCCGGTTGCCGCAGCGAGCCCGGTACGGGCAGCGTCTTTTGGTTCGACATTACGCTGGCGGCCGGCGAAGTGCCGGCGCAGGCGGAGCAAGCGGCCGCGCCGAGCGCCGATTTGCCGGACGAATCCTGGTTGCGCCAGCACGCGCAGGGGGTGACGGTGTTGATCTGCGAAGACAATCTGATCAATCAGGAAGTGGCGCGCGCCCTGCTCGAAGATGTCGGTATCGTGGTGCAGCTTGCCGATAACGGCGAGGCCGGCGTGCGTGCGGTGCAGCGTGATTCTTGCGCGCTCGTGCTGATGGATGTGCAGATGCCGGTGCTGGACGGTTTGGCGGCGACCCGGCGCATCCGCAGCCTGCCCGGCAAAGCCGCCCTGCCGATTCTGGCCATGACGGCGAATGCCTTTGCCGAAGACCGTAAAAACTGCCTGGATGCCGGCATGAACGATTTCATCGCCAAGCCGGTCAACCCGTCCGCGCTTTACGCCGCGCTGCGCCGCTGGCTGCCGCTGGGCGAGGCAGCCGCAACAGTCAGCGAAAAGCGCACAGAAACACTGCCGTTTGCCGCAGCACACGTCCCCAGTCTGGCGGACGCGCTGGCGGCTCTGCCGGGAATCGAGTTGCCGCGCTTGCTGGCCTGCGTGCGCGGCAAGCATGAACGGGCGGCCCAGTTGTTGCGCCTGTTTGCCGAGAACCACCAAGACGATGCCGCGCACTGCCGCGCCTACCTGCAAACCGGCGATTACGCAGCGCTCGAGCGCACCGTGCATACGCTCAAAGGTGCGGCCGGTGCGGTGGCGCTCGAGCCCTTGTTTACGCAGGCCAATGCGCTCTTGCAGGCGGCGCGCTCGGCCCAGCCAGAAGCAGAATTGCTGACTGGCATCAATGACCTGGAGGCCGCGCTGGCGAGCGCCTGTCAGGCGATTCAGGCTTTGCCGCGGGCGTGAGCGAATTGTTTTTGGCGCTTCCCCATCGTTCAGTGGGGGTGAAATATGGCTGATTTGTTCGCACAAAAACCGGTTGCGCCACTGGCAGAAGCGCTTCGCCCCCAAACCCTGGATGAGGTCATTGGGCAGACCCATCTGCTGGGCGAAGGCAAGCCTTTGCGGCTGGCTTTCCGCTCTGGAAAACCGCACTCCATGATTTTTTGGGGGCCGCCGGGTGTGGGTAAAACGACACTGGCAAGATTGACGGCGAGCGCTTTCAAATGTCAGTTCATCGCACTGTCTGCCGTGTTCTCTGGTGTCAAAGACATCCGGGCGGCCATGGAAGAGGCCGAACAGAATCTGGCCATGGGCAAGCACACGATCTTGTTCGTCGATGAAATTCACCGCTTCAACAAATCCCAGCAAGATGCGCTTCTTCCCTATGCAGAGAGTGGCTTGGTCACTTTCATCGGGGCAACGACGGAGAACCCCTCGTTTGAAGTGAACTCCGCCCTTTTGTCCCGGGCCCAGGTCTATGTGCTGAAGTCGCTGACAGAGGAGGAGTTGCAGCAGCTTCTGGCGCGCGCCAAGGAAAAGGCGCTGGGCGAGCTGGTTTTTGATGACTTGGCGGCAGACACCCTCATCGGCTATGCCGATGGTGATGCCAGAAGGCTCTTGAACCTGCTGGAGCAGTGCACAACTGCCGCTGGCGCAGCGGGGGTTGCAAAGATCGATGCTGAGTTTATTGAGAACGCTTTGACATTGAATGCAAGGCGTTTTGATAAGGGCGGTGACAACTTTTATGACCAGATTTCGGCCTTGCACAAATCCGTGCGCGGCTCCCATCCCGACGCCGCTTTGTATTGGCTGACAAGAATGCTCGATGGCGGGGCTGACCCTCGCTATCTCGCAAGAAGAATCATCCGCATGGCCTGGGAAGATATCGGGCTTGCCGACCCCAGAGCCATGCAGATCGCCAACGATGCCGCCTTGACCTATGAACGACTGGGAAGCCCCGAAGGGGAGTTGGCGTTGGGGCAGGTGGTGATTTATCTGGCGATTGCCGCCAAGAGCAATGCGGGCTATCGGGCTTACAACCAGGCGCGAGCGTTTGTGAAGCAGGACAAGAGTCGAGAGGTTCCTGTTCATCTGCGCAATGCACCGACCAAGCTGATGCAGGAATTGGGCTATGGGCATGAGTACAGGTATGCCCATGATGAACCCAATGCCTATGCCGCCGGCGAGACTTACCTGCCCGATGGGATGGAAGAACCCGCTTGGTATCAACCGGTCGCCAGAGGCTTGGAAAGCAAAATTGCTGAAAAACTCGCTCTTCTGCGACAGTGGGACGCAGAGGCGAAAGGGTGAAAAAACCTCAGATTTCCGATTTTTTGTTATCCGGCAGGCGCGAGGGGTACGGGCGGACAATGATCGCAGGGATGGATTTCCACCGTCAGATGCACCAGTGCGCCTTCGCTCGCCAAATAGTCACGGATGTTGAGCGGGGTGAGGGCGGGGTTGTGGCTGAGTAGAGAGAGCGCGCCGGCGTAGCGGGCGTTACCGACCGGCCAGAGGTGCAGATCGGTGATTTGCAGGGTGGGGTCGAAAGCCTGTATGCGTTGGCGAATTGCTGCCTCGAGCGGCGGATCGGTTTCTCGCCCGAGCAAGATGTGGGCGCTGTCGCGCAGCAGGTTTTTTGCCCACAGGGCGACGAGAAGCGCACCGACGAGGGCGCAGGCGGGATCGAGCCAGGACCAGCCTTGCCACCAGCCTCCGGCGAGAGCAGCAATGGCCAGCACCGAGGTGAGGGCGTCGGTGAGGACGTGGATATAGGCGGCTTTCAGGTTGAGGTCATCGCCGTGGGTGTGGGCGTGGCTGTGGGGGTGGGCATGGGGGTGATCGTGCGAATGCCCGGAACACAGCGGCTGTTTGGCGCGCAGCAAGATCAGGGCGCAGAGGGCATTGACGATGAGGCCCAAAATGGCAATGGCGATCGCCTCAGCATAGGCGATGGGCGAGGGATTGAGCAGGCGTTCGGCCGCACCCCAGACCATCAGTGCCGCCACGAGCAAAAGAAAAAGCGCGCTGGTATAGGCCGCCAGCACTTCGATTTTCCAAGGTCCGAAGACAAAACTGGGATCGTCGGCATAACGCCGGGCCGCGGCGTAGGCAAAGGCGGCCAGGCCAATGGCCAGCGCGTGCGAGCTCATGTGCCAGCCGTCGGCCAACAGTGCCATCGAGTTGAACCACCAGCCGGCGCTGATTTCGATCAGCATCATGGCGAGCGTAATCCACAGCACCCAGCGTGTGCTCTTTTCGGCGCGCGGGCTGGTGCCGCCAAAATCGTGCGTTTGCGCCCAGCGCGAGAGGTCGTGCGGGGCCGGTGTCGCCGGTTTATTGCTGGCCATAGGTGGTGAATTTTTTCAACACGGCGGCCATTTCATCGCGATTGAGCAGCGCCGGTTGGCCGAGCTGGCAGGCGCGCCAGTATTGTTCGCAGAGTTCTTCCAGTTCGCCGGCGAGCGCCAAAGCCTGTGTCAGATCGCGCCCGGCGACGAGCAGGCCGTGGTTGGCGAGCAGGCAGGCGTGGCGATCGACCATGGCGTCGAGGGCGGCAGCGGAGAGTTCGGCCGTACCGAAGAGCTCGTAACGGCTGCAGCGTACGCTGTCGCCGCCAAAGCGGGCGATCATGTAATGGAAAGGCGGAATGTCGCGGCGCAAGCAGGCGAGGCTCACGGCAAAGGGCGAATGGGCGTGCACTACGGCCCCTATTTCCGGGCGGGCCGCGTAGAGGTCGCGGTGCAAGCGCCATTCGGAGGAAGGTTTGCGCCGCCCGCTGGTTTCTCCCGTCAAGCGCATGTGTGCAATGTCTTCCGGTGCGAGCGTGGCGTAGGGCATGCCGGTGGGGGTGATGTAGAAGCCTGCCTGCTCGCCCTCGCCCCAGCGCCGGCTGATATTGCCGGCCGTGCCCCGGTTCAATCCGCTGTGTTGCATGGCCTGGGCGGCGGCAATGAGTTCGGTGCGCGCTTCAGTCATGGTTTGCTTCCGGGTAGAGCGCGGCCAGCCCGGCGCGGTTGGCCGGGCAGCTGCCGCGTTCGGTGATGAGGGCTTTGATCAGCCATCCTGGGGTGACATCAAAGGCCGGGTTGTAGACATCTTCGCTCGCCGGTAATTGGCGCAAATGAGCAAGCTGGGCAGTGGCATCCCGCCCGCTGATGAGGCGAAGTTCGTCGCCGTGGCGTGTTTCAATCGGAATATCTGCCCCTTCCGGGCAGGCAAAATCGATCGTCGAGCGCGGCGCGGCGACATAAAAAGGAATACCGTTATCGGCGCAGGCCAAAGCTTTCAGGTAGGTGCCGATTTTATTGGCGACATCGCCATTGGCCGCGATGCGATCGGCGCCGACGATGACGGCATCGACCTGAGCTTGGCGCAGCAACAGCCCCGCCGCGTTGTCGGCGATCAAGGTGTAAGGCACGCCGTGTTGTTCCAGCTCCCAGGCGGTGAGCAAACCCTGGTTGCGCGGGCGCGTCTCCGACACCCAGACGTGCACCGGAATCCCCGCATCGTGCGCCGCATAAATCGGTGCGAGTGCGGTGCCGTGATCGACAGTGGCCAGCCAGCCAGCGTTGCAATGGGTCATGATGTTGAGGGTGCGGTGGTCAGCAATCAGCAAATCTTTCCACAGCGCCAGACCGTGCTGGCCGATGGCCGCGTTTTGCGCCACATCTTCCTCGGCAATCGCACTGGCTTCAAGCCAGGCCGCGGCGGGGCGTTCGGCCACGGGCAGGGGCAATAGATGCGCCAGCATGCGGCTCAGCGCCCAGTGCAGATTGACAGCGGTAGGACGGGTGGCAGCGAGCTGCGCGGCAGCGGCGTGTAAATGCGCCGTATCGGCTTTGTCGCGCAGCGCAAGAGCCAAACCATAAGCGGCGGTAGCGCCGATCAAGGGCGCGCCGCGTACCTGCATGACGCGAATGGCGTGGGCGGCGGCGTCTAAGTCGTTGATTTCCAACCAGCGCAGCACATGCGGCAGTTGGGTTTGGTCGATGATTTCTATCGTTGCACGCGCAGGAAATGCGCGCAAAGGGCGGGTCGGGATGCCGTTGACGTTCATGGTGTCGCTTTCTCCAGTACCCGAGCATTTTGCCCTAAGCAAGCGCTGAGAACGCTTTTTGCGAGATTGTTGGTGGTGGGAAAGGGGGGTGTTGCTTCGTTTTGAGTGGTGGTCAGGTGCCGGTTTTTCATGATTTTTGCTTATTTTTCGCTTAAATCGCTGACCCCGTCCCAATCGGCTGCTGGTGGTTTGTCTCGGTAGTGATGCAGGCGCTGCGAGAAAATCTGCGCCAGTCCTGGCGGGATCCGCCCTTCGAGCGAATTCAGCAAGACGAGGGCAGCATCCCATGCTTGCTGGCGATACAGCGTGAGCATGCGATGCCAGCTTGCCAGCGTTTCTCGTGTTGCGTCGTCAGCTTCTGCGCTTAGGATGATGGGTTCGTAGATGCGTAGCGCTTCTTGTCGCCCTTTGACGCGAACGCTGTCGATTTCACGCAAAAGATAGGCATCCTTCAAGAGCGGGCAGCAGGCTTCTCCGAGTACGATATTTACGCCGTATTGCTTGCATACGCCCTCCAAGCGAGAGGCGAGATTGACTGCGTCGCCCATGACGGTATAGGACTGGCGTAGAGGGGAGCCCATGTCGCCGACGGTCATCCAGCCGCTGTTGATGCCAATGCCGATACGTAAGGCTGGCCAGCCGCGCTGTTGCAGTTCACGATTGAGCTGATCGAGGCGGGTTTGCATGTTCAGTGCCGCCTGTACGGCGTGGTGGGCGTGCATTTCGTCAGCCATGGGCGCGCCCCAGAAGGCCATGACGGCATCGCCGATGTATTTGTCCAAGGTGCCACGGGTGCTGGCGATGACCTGGGTCATCGCGCCCAGATAAAAATTCATCAGCGCCGTCAATTCTTCCGGAGGCAGGGTTTCCGAAATTGCCGTGAACCCGCGAATGTCGGAAAACAGCACGCTTAATTCAGCTTTGCGCCCGACCATGCTGTAGTTTTCCGGATCCTGGCTCATTTGCTCAACCAATTCCGGTGGAACGTATTGGCCAAAGAGTCGTGTCAGTTGCCGTTTGTTATGTGACTCGAAAAAATACCCCCAAGACATATCCGCAATGTAAAGCAATAAGACAAACAACATGCTGCCGGCGATCGGCATGACGAGTTGGCCGTATAACCAAAATGTCAGATTGATACCCAGCAAGCTCGCCAGGAGAGTGAGCGTAAATAGTGTCGCGCGCCAGGCCGACAGGCGGGGAACCAGAATGATCATGCATGCGCCAAGCAGACAGAGCGTGAGCACATCAACACCGGTTGCGTATTCCGGCTTGTGCAGCAGGCGCTGATCAAGCATGCCGGCAATTAGGTTGGCATGCGCTTCAACCCCTGGGTAAGTGACGCCAAACGGCGTGGCGCGTAAATCGACCAGACCGGGAGCGGAGGTGCCGAGCAGCACGATGCGATCGGTGAGCGCTCCCTTGGGTAGACGGCCATGCAAAACGTCGCTTGCGGAAACATAAGGAAAACTGCCCTGCGGGCCGCGATAGGGGATGAGCGCGGCGACATTGGCGTCAACCGGCAGGCGCAGGGTGATTTTTTCGCCGGGCAGATCGAGCCATTCCATACCGGCATAGGCGTCGCTGTCGGCAGTAAAACCCGGGAAAACAGGGGGGAAATCGAGCAAGGCGCGGACAACGGCGAGCGCCAGTGATTCGTAATACTCTCCTTGGTATTCAGCGAGCAAGGGTACGCGGCGGAAGATCCCATCGAAATCAACCAGCGGATTGAAGTAGCCGGCTGCGTGCGCGACCCTTTGCAACTGCGGCAGATTGCCGCCGTAACTGCGCCATTGGCTGATGGCCACCGGGTGCCCGGCCAAGCTTCCGGCAGGTAGCACGGCTTCGGGCAAAGCGCCAGAAGAAAATTCGGCATGCCCCAGATAATATCCGAGGACCACTGGCCGCTTGGCAATGGCTTGCGCGAAGCGTGCGTCGTAATCGAGCGTGGGGCGCAACCGTGCCATTTCGTCTTGAAAACGTGGAATATCGCGCAAATTGTTTTGCGCCAGATTTTCTAAGGTATCGATGCCGGAGCTGCGATCTGCCTCGGCAAAAACCACGTCAAACGCCAGCAAACGGGCATGATGCTGACTGAATACCTGTTCCACCAACTGTGCCAAACGATCTCTTGACCACGGCCAGCGCCCTTCTTCCGCCAGTGATTTTTCGTCGATATCGATAATGACGATACGTTCGTCTACCCCTCCCGGGGCGGTGAGGCGTAGACGAACGTCATAAATAATGGCGTCCAACCGGCTGATTAAATCGATGCGCAGCCAATGACCGGCATGTGCCAAAAAAAGCGCCAACAAAAGCAGCCCGATAAGGTGGCGGGAGATTTGTTGGCGTATGCGCATGGGCTTGCGCGCGCCGCTCAGGCTTTGGGATAGGGATGATGTTTACGATTCATATTCCCCCGACAGGTGGGTAGTTTGGACCGCTTGGAGGCGTGTATGGGTTACCCGGCTGGACAGGAGGATCGGTAGCAAGAGGGGTATGGGGCACGGTTGTCAGTGCTCCGCTGGGTGTCCTGTTTTCTGAACTTGAAAACACGGTGCCGGTGGTTTCTTCCCGTGGTGTGGCCGGGGGGAGTTGCGGCTGGAAGGCGGTGCGCTGGGGTTCTTTGTTGGCGCTGATGCGCCCTGTTTCACCGCTGGAAAGGAGGAGGCAGCCGGTGTTGTTGCAGACTTCCACCACACCAGCGCTGGTGTGCACGATCAAGGTTTCTCGGGTGTCATCGAGCTGCGCCGTGTATTCCGTACCACGGATGCCGATGGTGGCAACGACAGCGTTCATTTTGTAATTGCTGCGATTTTGCCGGCCTACGGCACCGGTCAGGGTACGCAGGCCACCCTGCAGTAAGCTGAAATTGCCTTTTTCGCTGCCGTCGCTCTTGCCGTTGTAGTGGTATTCATCGACCCGAAAACTGCTATCAGCCTGTAAGGAGACAAGGGCTCCATCGGTGAATTTCATTTGGGCAAGGGCTGCTTTGCCTGTGTTGATGGTGTCGCCGGCGGAAAAATGGTCGCCTTTGTTTAAGGCACGAACATTGCCTTGGGTGTCGGTTGCGCTGACATTGCCGCGTGCAAAATGTATGTAACCGGCATTGGCAAACGCCAGTGTGCTGAATAAGGCGCTGAAAAGGAGGGAGAGCAGGCGCATGAGCAAAGAGGTGGGCATGGTCGTGTTCCTTTTAGAAATCGCGGCGCAGTGTCAGGCTTAGATTGCTGCGGTCATAGGTGTTGAGCGCGATGTTGGAGTTGTTTTTAACATAGGCGGCGCGTGGCGAGAGCGACCAAACGCGGGAGAGCCGCCAATTAAGGCCGATGCTGGCATCAAATTGATGGTCGCGGCGCGACTTGAGAAAAATAGCTTCTTCGCCGCCGTAACGACGTGTTTCATATGCAATGCTGGCAAAGAGCACAAGGGCTTGGTCAGAAGCGGTTTGCGCTCCCAGGCGCATGCCGTAGCCGGTGTGGCCCAATTGGCGTTGCCGCGCAGCTTTTTCTTTTTCTTGGATGCCATATAGGCTGGCGTAGAAAGTTTTCCCGCCTTGCAGAGCATGTGCAAAGCCTGCGCCGTAAACCCAGCGATCGGCATCGCGTATTGATTGTTTGGCGTAATCCAGCGCCGCATATTGCACGAAGCTCGTCAATTGATTGCGCGCGTCGTAGTCGTGTTGCCATTGGGCGGTGAGCCCGCTGGCGCGGCGGTAGCGATCGTCGTCCAGGAAAAACTGGTTGTATTGTGCAGTCAGTGACCAAGTATTGCGCTCGGCGCGCCAGGCGAGGCCGGTATGGGCATCGACACTGGCGGTATCGTAAGCACCGTGGTGCCGATTGGTTTTTTCCCAGCCGCTCAAACCGGCCGTCAGAGACAGGCGGGAGTTGACCGGGTGGCGCACATTGACCCCACCTGCGGCGCTGGCAAAAAAAGCACTGTTGGCACGGCTGTCGCGGTTGATCAGAACGGGCTGGCCGCCAAAGGCAGGAATGGCGATGCTGCTCTGGCGCGGGCCGGCATTGAGATTGTTGTCATAACCGATGCTGCCTTCGAGATAGCCGCGCACCGTGGTGCGGCTGGTGTTGTCGGCTCGATCGACGGCATCCAGATAGCGCTCGATGGTGCGCGTCGTTTCTTCGGGCAGTGATGGATTGCGCGCTGCATGCAGTTCCTGGCGGGCCTTACTGGTTTCGCCTAAGGCGAGGTAGGCGCGGGCCATTTCGATGCGTGCTCGGTGGTTATCGGGTTCGATACTGAGCACCCGTTCCAGAGCGAAAACGCTGCGCGTGTATTGGCCGCTGTCGTTGGCGGCAATGGCAAACAAAATGTCGTATTGCGCGTCGCCGGCATGATCGTTTTCCATGCTTTCGAGCAATGTAAAAGCGGTTTTTCCTTGGCCTGCGGCGAGTAAATCGCGTGCATTCTGAAGCCTGTCGTCTGCGTTGGCAGAGGCGCTGATGGCGAGACCTAAAATAAGCGCGAAGCGTCGTAGAGTGGGCGGGGTGGTGAGAGGCATGGAGAAACCTAAAAAATCAAGAGACGATGCGGGGTGATGAAACATGAAGATTTTCCTAGGCTTGGTCTGCCGTGGCTTGCGCGGATTTTGGCAGAGGTTTGGCAGAGGATTTAGGCATGACTTCGTGTTTTTGAGGTGTTTGCAATACCTGTAAACGATTACGCAATGGTTTATTTTGCCAGCAAAAGGCTATTTATTGCGGGTTTTTCGCCGTAGATCGATGGGGTTTCTGTGTGCTTTGGGCGAGTTGGGGGGTAGCTCACGGCAAGGGTGTGCGGCAAGGCAAATTCAGTGGGGGGTAAAGAGGCTGTTCCACAGTAGGCTGATCGCTGCGCTGGCGGTTTTGACCTGGCTGCGTTCGACTGGGGCTTTGGGGGTTTCGGAGAGGCGGATCAGGTGTTGTTGGCGGCGTAGCTCGCGGTAGGCGTCGGCGGCGGCTTGAGCGGTGGCGTTGGGGATTAGGCCGAGTTCGGCGGCGATGCCGAGAAGGGCGATGTTGCCGAGGTTGGCGGTCAGGCGAGGATGCCGATGGGCGTGACCGAGAATCAGATATTGCACGATGAATTCGGCATCAATCAGGCCGCCGCGGTCGTGTTTCAGGTCGAAAAATTGCGGATCGTTGCGGGTGTGGGCAGCGTGCATTTTTTCGCGCATGGCGAGGATGTCTTCTTTTAATTGGGTGCGATCGCGCGCCTGGCAGAGGATGTCGCAGCGCAGTTTTTCGAAGCGCTCGCCGAGCGCGCGGTCCCCGGCACAGGCGCGGGCGCGGGTCAGCGCCTGGTGTTCCCAGGTCCAGGCGTGTTTGAGCTGGTAGTCACGAAAAGCGTCCAGGCTGACGGCCAGTAGCCCGGCATCGCCGTTGGGGCGCAGGCGTAAATCGGTTTCGAATAGGGTGCCGGCCCCGGTCTGGCCGGAGAGCCAGGTGTTCATGCGCTGCACCAGGCGGGCGTAATTGTCGGCGGCGTCCGGGTCGGCGTCGTCATAGAGATAGACGAGATCGAGATCGGAGGCATAGCCCAATTCTTTGCCGCCGAGCTTGCCATAGCCGATGACGGCGATTTTGGGCGCGGCGCAGTGGCGCTGGCGAATCTTGCCCCAGGCCAGCGGCAAGGTTTCCTGGATGACCGTATCGGCCAGTTCGCTGAGGTGGTCGGAGAGTTTTTCGATGCTGTGCTGGCCGGCCAAATCTTGGGCGAGCAGGCGAAACAGCTGGGCGTGGTGCATTTCGCGCAGAATGTCCATTTCGCGTTCGGTATCGTCGGCGTGGTCGGCGAGGGTTTTTTGCAGCTGTGCGCGAAACGCCGGCCAGTCGGTGGCGGCTTCGTAGAGGCGTGGATTGAGCAGTTCGTCGAGCAACAGGGGGTAGCGCATGAGGTAGTCGCTCGCCCATTGCGATGCGCCGAGCAGGTCGGTGAGGCGGCGCAGCGCCAGCGGGTATTGCTGCAAGAGGGCGAGATAGGTGCCGCGCCGGGCGATGTGTTCGATGAAAAGCAGCGCCCGGTGCAAGGTGGTGTCCGGGTCGGTCGTGCTGCCGGCGGCTTCGATCAGGCGCGGGCCGATGGTGTCAAAGCGTTGCTGGTTGCTGGCCGGAAGCTGCTGGTAGCGGCCGGATTGACGCAATTCGGCCAGGCGCTGCACGACCTTTGCCGGCGTGCGAAAATGTTGGGCGTTGAGTAATGCATGGGCGCTTTCGGTGTCGATCTGCCCGAGCCAGAGGCCGGTGAATGGGTGCTCGCCTTCTTCCGGGTCGGCAAAAACATGTTCGAAATGCTGGCTGACGCGGGCGCGGTGGGCGGTGAGCACGGGGGAAAACTGCGCCCAATCGGCAAAATCCATGCTTTGTGCGATCAGTTCGCGGGCCTTGTCGGCGGTGGGCAGGAGGTGGGTTTGTGCATCGTCGACGTATTGCAGACGGTGTTCCAGGCGGCGCAAAAAAATGTAGGCAGCCTGGAGTTCGCTTTGGGCTTCGGGCGTGATGATCTGGCGCTCGGCAAGCAGGGCCAGCACCTGCAAGGTGGGGCGAATTTGCAAAGCGGGGTCGCGTCCGCCGCGTATGAGCTGGAAGACCTGGGCGATGAATTCGATTTCACGGATGCCGCCCGGGCCGAGTTTGATGTGGTCGATGTGATCCTTGCGCGCGACTTCGCGGCGAATCTGCGCGTGCAAATCGCGCATGGCGTTGATGGTGCCAAAATCCAGATATTTGCGAAAAACAAAGGGATGGGCGGTGCGTTCGAGGGCGCGTGTCCATTCGTTTTGGGTGTTGTCGCCCGCATTCATCACCCGCGACTTGATCCAGGCGTAACGCTCCCAGGCGCGGCCCTGGGTGACGAAATAATTTTCCAGAGCATCGAGCGAGCAGACGAGCGGGCCGGAATCGCCATTGGGACGCAAGCGCATATCGACGCGAAAAACCTGGCCGTCGGCGGTGATGTCGCCCAGGGTTTGGATGAGTTTCTTGCCCAGGCGGGTGAAAAAATCGAAGTTTTCGATTTTTTTCGGGCCGGCGGTGTCGCCGTCTTCCGGGTAGATGAAAATGTAATCGACATCGGAAGAAACGTTCAATTCCCGCCCGCCGAGTTTGCCCATGCCAACGACGAGCAGGCGCAGCGCCTGTCCTGTTTCGCTCAAGGGTTCGCCATAAAGCGCAACCAGTTGCCGGTGATGGTGGGCCAGTGCGGTGTTGGTCGTGAAATCGGCCAGCCAGCTCATGCTGTGCATGACTTCGTCGAGGCTGGCCAGGCCGCCCAGGTCGCGCAGGATGAGTTGCGCCATGACGCGCTGGCGCAGGTGGCGCAGCGCAGTGCGCAGGTGGTCGTCGCTGTGCTCGCCCGGGGTGTTTTCAGCGTAGAAAGGGGCTTCGAGGCTGGCGTAGTCGAGTGGTTTTTCCCACTGCGCCGTGAGCGCCTCGACCAAGGCGGGGCGGGCGACCAGGAGTTGCTTGAGGTAGCGGCTGTGGGTGAGGGCGTTGTGCCAGCGGGGATCGAAGGAAGATGTCATGGCGGGGGGCGAGGTTCGGGCAAACCTGAAAAGGGTAGAATGCCGGGTTATTTTGTGGCGGGAAAGCTGCCAAAGAAATCATCTGGCGGCAAGTCGGCGCTTTTTTTGCGCGAGCTTGCGCTGTGACGGCCCCGATTTTGCTGTGGAGAATCGCATTTTAGTGAGCAAATTCCTGTTCTGGCAAAACTGGACAAGAAGCTTTGCATGAGCGCTACCGCATGAGCGCCCTGCCGCCAAGCTTGCCCAGCCCGCAGCGCCGCCAGTTACGGCAGGCGCTCAATTACCGTGTCCAGAATTGGCGTCGGCTCTTGGCGCGTTCCTGGCTGGGGGTGTCGCTGGGTTTGAGCTTGCGCCTCTTGGGCTGGCTGGCGCTGGTGCTCTGGCTGGTGTTCGTGGCGGTTTTTTTGGGTTTGCGTTTTTATGTTTTGCCGGCGATTGATGATTACCGCCCGGCATTGGAAAAAACGCTCGCCCAGGCGCTCGGGCAAGAGGTGCGCATCGGGCGCATCAGCGCGCATTGGCGTCATCTCAATCCAGAGTTGGTGCTGGAAGATTTGAGTCTCTTGGCGGCAGATGGCAGCCCGGCGCTGACTTTGGCGCAGGTTGATGCGGTTTTTTCCTGGCACAGCCTGTGGCGTTGGCAGCCGCTGCTGGATTTGCTGGTGATCGAGCGCCCGGTCTTGAATGTGCGCCGAACGGCAGAGGGGCAGATCGAAATCGCCGGGATGCGCGGCAGCGCCGAAACGGACGGGAGCGGCATGGATTGGCTGCTCGGGCATCAGCGCATCCGCGTCAATGACGCTACCCTGCTCTGGGACGATGCGCTGCGCGCGGCACCGCCCCTGGTGCTGGAAGACGTGCAGATTCGTCTGGACAAGCACGGCCGGCGGCATCGCTTGGGTGTTTCTGCCTTGCCGCCGCCGGCCTTGGCCGGGCGTCTCGATGTGCGTGGCGAGTTTGCCGGGGCGTTGGAAAAAATTTGGCCGCTGTCGGAAAGTGCGCTCGAGGCAAAGTTTTTTCTTGCGCTGCCCGCCGCCGATCTTGCTGCCTGGCAGCCGTGGATAGATTACCCCTTGCCTTTGACGCAGGGCCAAGGCGGTTTGCGCTTGTGGGCAGATTTGCGGGCAGGAAAACTCGCTGTAACGGCGGATCTTGCGCTCGATGCTCTGCGCGTACAGCTAGCAAAAAACAAGCCGGTACTCGATCTGGCGCTGGCGCGCGGGCGGCTTTCGGCGAGCTACCAGGCGCAGGGCTGGCAACTCGCTGCCCGAGAGTTTGAATTGCGTACGCGTAGTGGCGTGCATTTGCCGCCGACTGAATTTTCTCTTGATTGGCAAACCCGGGCTGGTGCTCAGGAAGGGCGTTTTACGGCACCGCGTCTGGATCTGGAAAAGCTTGCGCAGCTTTCCGATTTTTTGCCGCTCGATGCGCGCACCTGGACGCTTTTGCAGGCCTACGCGCCGCGAGGAGAAATTAACGCGCTGGACAGCCATTGGCGCTGGGAAAACGAGGCGCTGACACGTTACGCCGTGAAGGCGCGTTTCAGCGGTTTGGGCGTGCGCGCCGAAAGCTATTTTCCCGGTGCGCAGAATTTACGTGGCACGATCGAAGCAAATGAAGGCGGCGGACAACTGCACATCGATGCCAAGGCGGCGGCGCTGTTTTTGCCAGCGGTTTTTCCCGAAGCGGAAATCCGTTTTGATCGTTTGCAGGCCGATACACGCTGGAGCCTGAAGGAGGGTGCCGTGGCGGTGGACATCGAGCGTGTCCAGTTTGACAGCCCGGATGCCCACGGCTCGGCGCAGGGGCGCTATCGCTATGACGGCGCCGGGCCGGGAGAGATCGATTTGACCGCCAAAATTGACCGCGCCGACGGGCGCGCCGTATGGCGCTACATGCCGCATGCGGTCAATGCCGAGGCCCGCCAGTGGTTGCGTGATGGCATTACCGGCGGCACGGCGAGCGATGCCAAGCTCGTGCTGCGCGGCAATTTGCGCGATTTTCCTTTTCGCGACCCCAAGCTCGGGCAATTTCTGGTGACCGCCAAAGCGCACGCCGCGCGCATTGATTATGCCGAGGGTTGGCCGGTGATCGAAGCAATCGATGCCGACATGGCCTTTGATTACGGCATGCGCATCAAGGCGCAGCGCGGGCGCATTCTGGGGGCAACACTGGGGGCGACCGAGGTGAGCATGCCGGATTTTGACGTGCTCGATGAAATGCTCATCATCAGAGGCAAGGCGCTGGGGCCGACCGGGGAGTTTTTGAAGTTCATCGAACAAAGCCCGGTGGCGGCGAGTATCGACCATTTCACCGCCGGCATGCAGGCCGAAGGCGCGGGCGAGCTCGATCTGGCCATCGATCTGCCTTTGCGTCGCATTGCTGACACACGCCTGCGCGGGCGCTATCAGTTTTTTGATAATCGCTTGCGCGTGGTCGATGGTCTGCCGCCGATTACCCAGGTGCGCGGCGTGCTCGATATCAGCGAAAAAGCGGTGACGGCCAAGGAAATCAGCGGTCAGGCCTTCAACGGCCCGGTGCGCGTCGCCGTCAGCAGCGAAGCCGATAAAGCCGGCGGCAAGGTTGTCATCAAGGCCTCCGGCAAGGCGGATCTGGCGGTTGTCGGCGAGCATTTTGCCTGGCCTTTGCTCGATCAAGTGAGTGGCACAGCGCAGTGGAAAAGTGACATTATCATTCAACGGCGCAAAGCCTATGTTCTGGTCAGCTCCGATCTGGCAGGTGCCGTGTCGCCCCTGCCCGAACCCTTGCACAAGGCCGCCGGCACGCCTTGGCCCTTGCGTATCGAGCGCAGTGAACCGGTGGCCGGACAGGAAAACTATCGCATTACGCTGGGCCAGAGCCTCAGTGGATTCCTGCAACGGCGCGAGGGGCGCTGGGCGGGGGGCGTCATTGCCGTGGGGGCTCCCGCCGCTGCGCCCACGCCGAATGCTTTGCCGGCGAATGGCCTGGCGGTGCGCATCGCGCTGCCAAAAATCGACGGTGATGCTTGGCGCGCCGCGCTGCTGCCGACCAAAAACACCGCTGCCACGGCAGCGGCGCTGCCGGCGTCTTCTGCGGCGGCACAGGAGGAATTGCCGCTGGCGCAGATCGAGCTCAAAACCGCACAGCTCAAACTTTTCGATAACCTCTATAACGCCCTCGATGTGGCCCTGACGGCGCAACCCGAGGGTTGGAAAATCAAGCTGCGCGCCGCCGAGGCCGAAGGTGACCTGCTCTGGCGCAGCGCTGGCGACGGTTGGTTGGCGGGGCGCTTGCGCCATCTGCGCCTGCACCATGAGCGGATGGCGGCACAAGGCAGCGCACCCGCCCAAGGGGAAAGCACGTCGCTGCCCGGCATGCAGCTGACGGTGGATGCTTTGTCGCTCGATGACAAGGCTTTGGGAACGCTGCACTTGAAGGCGCGCAATTCAGGTCAGGCCTGGTTGCTGGAATCTTTGCGCCTGAGTAATCCTGACGGCGAATTGAGTGCCAATGGGCGCTGGACGCGCGGCGCGCAGCAAGGTACCGATCTGGACTTCACCTTGAATGCCAAGGACATCGGCAGGTTGCTTGCCCGCCTGGGCTACGAGGATGCAGTGCGCCAGGGGACGGCGAATTTGTCCGGCAAGCTGCACTGGCGCGGCGCGCTGACGGATATCGACTATGCCAGTTTGAGCGGTGATTTGGAGGTCGATGCCCGCGATGGTCAGTTCAATCAGCTCAAACCCGGGGCAGGCCGCCTGCTCGGTCTGATTTCCCTGCAATCTCTGCCGCGCCGTTTGACGCTCGATTTTCGTGATTTATTCAGCGAAGGCTTTGCCTTTGACCGCATCAGCGGCAAATTGATCATCGAAAGCGGCGAGATGAAAACCTTGGGCGGCCTGCAGATCAACGGCCCGGCGGCGCAGGTGAGCATTGACGGCAGTACCCATTTGCAGCGTGAAACGCAGGATTTGAGCGTGCAGATACGCCCGGAAGTGAGCATGCTGGCGATTGGCGCAACCGCCTTGATCAATCCCGTCGCTGGGGCGGCGGCGCTGGTTGCCAATACGGTGCTGAAAAATCCGCTGAACAAGGCGCTGGCGTATAACTATCGGATTACCGGCAACTGGTCCGAACCCAAGGTCGAGAAAAAAGGTTTGGCTGCCATCACGCCGCTCGACGGACAGGAGAAAACCCCATGAATGGCGCGCTGCTTGCCGCAGAAAATACCCTTGCCGTTAAGACGCCTGCCAACTGTCTGATGGCCGCCGTGCAGATGATTTCTGGCCCCGATGTGGCAGAAAATCTGCGCACGGCGGCGTATTGGGTCGCGGCGGCGGCGGCGCAAGGCGCGCAGCTCGTCACCTTGCCGGAGTATTTTCCCATCATCGGCGCGGCCGATAGCGCACGCCTGGCCGCGCGCGAAACCTATGGCAGTGGCCCGATCCAGGATTGGTTGGCGGCAACGGCGCAAGCCCATGGTCTCTGGCTGGTGGCGGGTTCGCTGCCGCTCTTTGGCGATGCACCGGAGAAAATGCGTAACAGTTGTTTGCTGTTCGATCCAGACGGCGCGTGCGTGGCGCGTTACGACAAAATCCATTTGTTTGCCTTTCGCCAAGGCATGGAAGCCTATGATGAAGCGGCGGTCATCGAGGCCGGTACGCAAGCGGTGGCGGTGACGACGCCCTTTGGCCGGCTGGCCTTGTCGATCTGCTACGATCTGCGCTTTCCGGAGCTTTATCGAGGCCTGGGGGAGATCGATCTGATTGTGATGCCGGCGGCGTTTACCGAAATCACCGGGCGGGCGCATTGGGAAATTCTGCTGCGCGCCCGCGCCATTGAAAACCAGTGTTATCTGCTGGCGTCCGGGCAAGGCGGGCGGCACGCCAATGGCCGCCTGACGCACGGTAACAGTATGATCATCGACCCTTGGGGCGAGGTGCTCGACCGTAAATTAAAAGGCCCGGGCGTGGTGCTGGCGGAACTCGACCACGCCCGACTGAACCATGTGCGCGGCAAACTGCCGGCGCTTGCGCATCGTAAATTGTGAGAACCATGACGAAACAAAACCTCTTACAGCAGGCCGAAGCCGTTTTGCTTGCCCCCTTCGGTCTGAGCGAAAACGACCTGAGCCGGACCTTTGGCAATATCCTCAGCCACCAGGTGGATTATGCCGACCTGTATTTTCAGTATTCCCGTTCGGAAGCCTGGAGTTTGGATGAAGGCATCGTCAAATCAGGGAGTTTCAATATCGACCAAGGCGTCGGCGTGCGCGCCCTGGCGGGGGAGAAGACTGCGTTTGCCTACTCAGACGATATCAGCGCGCTGGCTTTGAGCGATGCGGCCGGTGCCGTGCGCGCCATTGCCCGTGCCGGGCAGACGGGCAAAGTGCCGGTGTTGCGCGCCTCTGCCCAGCCGTCGGGTTTGTATCTGCCGCAAGACCCGCTGGCATCTTTGTCGGCACCCGCCAAGGTGGCGCTTCTGGAGCGTCTGGAATCCTTTGCCCGCGCGGCGGATGCGCGCGTGGTGCAGGTCAATGCCGGGCTTGCCGGTGAATATGAAGTGATCTTGGTGGCCGGCTCCGACGGTCGGCTGGCGGCGGATATCCGGCCCTTGGTGCGCTGCTCGATTTCGGTCATCGTTGAAGAAAACGGCCAGCGCGAGCAAGGCAGCGCGGGCGGCGGCGGGCGGTTTGATTTTTCCTGGTTTACGGATGAGGTATTGCAGCGCTACGCCGCAGAAGCCGTGCATCAGGCCGTGGTCAACCTCAAGGCCGAAGCGGCCCCCGCCGGACCCATGACGGTGGTGCTCGGGGCCGGCTGGCCGGGGATCTTGCTGCACGAGGCCGTCGGTCATGGTTTGGAAGGTGACTTCAACCGCAAAGGCAGTTCCGCTTTCAGCGGGCGCGTTGGCGAGCGGGTGGCCGCTCCCGGGGTGACGGTGATCGACGATGGCACGCTGCAAGAGCGACGTGGCTCGCTGACGATAGACGATGAAGGCAACCCCACCCAGCGCACGGTGTTGATCGAGGACGGCATTCTTAAGGGTTATTTGCAAGACAGCCTGAATGCGCGCCTGATGGGCGTGGCCCCGACCGGCAACGGCCGGCGCGAATCCTTTGCCCACCTGCCTTTGCCGCGCATGACCAATACCATGATGCTGGCCGGTACGCATGATGCGCAGGAAATCATCGCTTCGGTGAAAAAGGGCATTTATGCGGCAAATTTTGGTGGCGGCCAGGTCGATATCACCAGCGGCAAATTCGTTTTTTCCATGAGCGAAGCCTATCTTATCGAAAACGGCAAAATTACCCGCCCGATCAAGGGCGCGACCCTCATCGGCAACGGCCCGGATGCGCTGACCCGCGTGCGCATGATCGGCAACGATTTGCAGCTCGATCCCGGCGTCGGCACCTGCGGCAAGGAAGGGCAGAGCGTGCCGGTTGGTGTCGGCCAGCCGACATTGCGAATCGATGGACTCACCGTAGGCGGAACGGCATAATTCCAGCCTGTCATTATTTGGAGCACAATCATGCGTTTTTTTTCGTTGCTGACGGCCTTCGTTTTGGGTCTTTCCGGTGCTGCGTCGGCCCTCGCGCAAAGCCCTGCGCATGAACGCATGAAAACCCTGCAGGCCGATCCGGCGGCGCAGCAAGCCGCCATTGCTGCCGGCAAAAAAGCCAGTTTCTTTTGTGCCAACTGCCACGGCGACAACGGCATTGCCAAAACTACCGATGTGCCGAATCTGGCGGGACAACACCCTTCGTATCTGCTGGAGCAAATTCGTAAATTTGGCTCGGGCGAGCGTAAAGATCAGTTCATGCAAGGTTTGATCAAGGTTTTGAACGACGAAGAGCGCGCCCAGATCACCTTGTATTACGCCAGTATCGTCGTGCCGCCGGCCAAGGCCGACCCGGAACACACCAAGCAGGGCAAGGTTTTGTATGAAAAACTGTGCGCCCGTTGCCACGGGCCAGGGGCGCGCGGCACCGAAATTTATCCGCGTCTGGCGGGGCAGCAACAACCCTATTTGCAAAAATCCATCACCCATTACCGTGACGGCACCGGCGTGCGCAATAACCCCTTGATGGCCGTGTCTACGGCCGGTCTGAAAAACCCGGACATCCTCGCACTGTCGCACTTCCTCGCCCAATTACCCTGAATTGCCGTCTTCTTCCGGTAGAATCGGGCGTTTCGACGATTTTGCTGGAAGAAGAACCATGAGCTCGCACCCCACAGACAAACCGGCAACCGATGACCTGCGCATCAAAGGCATCAAGGAATTGGTGCCGCCGGCCCTGATCAACAAGGAATACCCCGTTTCCACTCGCGCCGCCGTGACGACCGCGCAGGCGCGCCAGGCCATTCACCGTATTTTGCACGGTGCCGATGATCGCCTGTTGGTGGTGGTTGGCCCTTGTTCCATCCATAACTATGATTTGGCGATGGATTACGCGGCGCGCTTGGCTAAGGAAGCTGAAAAATATCAGGATGATCTGGTGGTCGTGATGCGGGTGTATTTCGAAAAACCGCGCACCACGGTCGGTTGGAAAGGCTTGATCAACGATCCACGACTGGATAACACTTTCCGGATCAACGAAGGTCTGCGTCTGGCGCGACGTATTCTTTTGGAAATCAACGAGATGGGGGTGCCGTGTGCCACCGAGTTTCTCGATACCATTACGCCGCAATACACCGCCGATCTCATCGCCTGGGGGGCAATCGGCGCACGCACGACGGAATCGCAAGTGCACCGCGAGCTGGCTTCCGGCCTGTCTTGCCCGGTCGGTTTCAAGAACGGCACCGATGGTAATATGCGCATCGCCGTGGACGCGATACGCTCGGCGAATTCGCCGCACCATTTCCTCTCGGTGACCAAAACTGGGCATACGGCGATTGTGTCGACCCAAGGAAATGAAGATTGCCATGTCATTTTGCGCGGCGGCAAGGAGCCCAATTACGATGCGGCGAGCGTTGAAGCAGCCAGCCAGGAAATCGCCAAGGCCGGTCTGGCAGCGCGTTTGATGGTCGATTTTTCGCATGGCAACAGTCGCAAACAATATGCTTTGCAGGTCGAAGTGTGCGACAACGTGGCCGCCCAGTTGGCGGCTGGCGAAGAGCGCATCATGGGGGTGATGGTCGAATCGCATCTGTGCGAAGGCCGCCAGGATTTGTCGCCGGGCCAGGAATTGACCTATGGGCAAAGCATTACCGATGCCTGTATCGGCTGGGAAGACAGCCTCTCGGTGCTGGATCGTTTGGCCGCGGCCGTGCGGGCACGGCGTTTGGTGGTGGATGCGGCGGACTGAGGCGCGCGCTCGGGTTTTTTAGTTTTCGAGAAAATCGCCGACCGCCTGGCTTTGTGCCAGGGTGTCGGCGTAGCCTAGATCGATCAGGTGGCGGGTAAAGTTTTTTTCAAAGAGCAGGTAACTCGTCAATGCTCCGCCTTGCGGGTTCATCGCACCTAGCCCCCCTAGCAGCTTGCGGATGGTCCACGGCAGGCTGGCGGCATGTTCGGCGGCGATGCGATCGATGCTTTGCGAGGGGGCAATGACCAGGGTTTCAATCGGGCGCAGGTTGACGCCGCGCGCTGCGCGCAGTTCTTCCGGTAGCGCCGCCAAGGTGCGGTTGACGCGCTGGATGCGCTCGATATCCATCGACAATCCATCGAGAAAAATGCTCGATAGCGTGTGGCCGGCGATTTGCGCCAGGCTGGGGTAATCCCCCTCGCCATATTCGCCGCGCCGGCGCTGTTCGCTGGCCCGCGTGGCACCGATCACCAGCAAGCGATCTGCCCCCAGATGAATGGCCGGGGCGAGTGGAGCGATCTGGCGCATCGAGCCGTCGCCAAAATACTCGCGGTGAATGCGCACCGCCGGAAAAATAAAGGGAATGGCGCTCGACCCTAGCAAGTGTTCGATTCCCAGCGTGGTGCGCAATCCCAGGCGCTGGCTGCGCTGCCAGGGTTTGACCGAGGGCGGAGCTTGGAAAAAGTTGATGCTTTCGCCCGAATCGTAGCCCGATGCGGTGACATTGATGGCCTGCAGCGCACCCGAATCGATGGCGCGCGTGATGCCGGAAAAATCGATGTGGCGCTTGAGCAAGGTGGCCAGCGGCGTGTTGTCCAGAAGCGAGCGGGGGGCGCGTCCGGTCAGCCAGCCGGTGGTCAGCGCGGATAACCAGCGCGCTCCGGCCGCCGCCACACCAGCGCTGTCGACACGGTAGATGTCGGCGGTGCGCATGTGACGCCAGAAGGTGTTGAGGGTGCCGACGGCCTGACGAAAGTTTTCAGCTTGACAGGCCAGACCGGCGGCATTGATGGCCCCGGCCGAGGTGCCGCAAATGATGGGAAAAGGGTTGCGCTTCGATTTACCGGTGATGCGGTTGATCGCCAGCAATACGCCGATTTGGTAAGCCGCCCGCGCGCCGCCGCCCGTCAGCACCAGGGCGCGGGCGCAGCAGGGGCGGCTGGCGGGCATTAGTCGCCGGTGGGGCGTGTCGCATCCGCCCAGCAGTTGGGGGTTTCGTAAAGCCGCACTCGGGTGAGTTGCAACTGGTTGCCATAACGATCTTGATAGACCGGATCGAGCAGGGAAAAAGCACGTTGGGCAAGGTTTTCGGCCGTCGGAATACAATCCAGGAGCACGGTTTTGTGGCCGGGCAGGGTGGCGAGAAAGTCGACCACGGCGCGGTCGCCGGCATAAACCAGAAAGGCGTGGTCCCACAGATCGACGACATGCGCCTTGGCCAGCGCTTTGACCTCGGAAAAATCCATCACCATGCCGTTTGCCGGGTCACCGGCGCGTTCGATGACGCGTCCAGTCAGGCTGATTTCAATGGCATAACGGTGGCCGTGCAGATGGCGGCATTGGCTCTGGTGGTCGGGAATGCGATGGCCGGCATCGAATTCCAGGCGGCGGGTGATCAACATGGACGGAAACATTCGCGGGAACGGCCGGTGATTATACAATGGCCCCATGTTACGCATTGACGACCACAACCGCTTCGCCGCTGGCTTCACCTATGTCTACCCGGTGCTCTCGCGCCGGGCCGGCGGAGTTTCGGTGGGTATCAATCTCAACCCCAATAATGCCTGCAACTGGGCCTGTTTGTACTGTCAGGTGGACAACTTGCAGCGCGGTGGGCCGCCGCCGATCGATCTGGCGCAACTCATCAAGGAATTGGCCAGCCTGCTCGATGCTTTGCTGGCGGGTGCCTTTGTTGTCGCAGGCGGGCAAGCGGCGGCGCTCGCCGATATTGCCTTTTCGGGTAACGGCGAATCAACCGCCGCGGCCGAGTTTGCCCCGGCGGTGCAGGCTGTGTGCGCGCTGATGCAAGAGCGCAAGCTCGAGGTGCCTTTGCGTTTGATCACCAACGGCAGTTTTCTGCATCGGCCCGGCGTACAAGAAGGCTTGCGGCACATCGCGGCGCAGGGCGGTGAAGTGTGGTTCAAGTTTGATCGCGGCAGCAGCGATGAAATCGCTACGGTCAATGCCATAGCCTGGCCGCTGGAACGCGCTGTGGCGCATCTGGCGCAGTGCGCGGCCTTGGCCCCGACCTGGGTGCAGACCTGCTGGTTTTGTCTGGATGGCGCGCCGCCTTCCGCAGAAAGCCTGGCGGCCTATTGTGCCGCTTTGCAACCCTTGGCGGCAAAGTTGCAAGGTGTGCATCTCTATGGATTGGCCCGCCCCTCGCAGCAGGCCGCTGCGCCGCGTCTGAGCGCTTTGAGCGCTGAGGCGCTGGAAGCGGTTGCGGCGGTCATCCGCAAAGAAACGGGGCTCAAGGTGATTGTTTCACCCTGAGCCCCGTTCGGGGTTTGTGCGGCAATTTTTCAGGCGACTTTCTTGCTGCGGCTGCGCGCGGCTTTTTTCAGCGTTTTGAACAGCTCCGGCTCTTCGTTGCGCAGATAGTCGGCAACTTCCCAGTCTTCCTGTTTGATGTTTTTGACGTCGATCTGCTCGACATGCACCAGGCGCAGCAGTTCGCGCACCGGGCGCGGCATGTTGCGTCCGCTTTCGTAACGCGAGCCGCCGCTTTGCGTAACGCCCAGCGCCGACCAGAACTGTTGCTGGTTCAAGCCCAGTTTGCGACGGATTTCGCGGGGATCGATGCGTTCGATAACTTTCGTGTTTGCCATGGTTTCTCTCCTAAGAAGGAAGGTAGATATAAATAATTGTGTTTTTGGGCTATGACTAAGGTCATACGACGGATTGTAGAGGTGCTTATGACGAAAGACAAGTGGGTATGACGATTTTTGTATGGCAAATATGTAACATGCTGTGTAACTAAACGTAACGTCATAGGACAGAAAAATCAGTACGGCAAAAAGCAAGGTGCGCATCGCTGTGCTATCATCCGCGGCGTTTTTGATCCGCCGAAACAGCGCCTGGAAGCGTGGCAGAGTGGTCGATTGCACCGGTCTTGAAAACCGGCAACGGGCAACCGTTCGTGAGTTCGAATCTCACCGCTTCCGCCAG
>NZ_JBLJBW010000025.1:0-38258 GCF_047638095.1 Azonexus sp. | reverse complement strand
GAGGACGCCATCCGCAGCTGGCTGAAAGGCTATGGCTACAAGCCGATCCGCATGCCCATCGTCGAGCCGACGCCGCTCTTCAAGCGGGCGATTGGCGAGGTGACCGACATCGTCGAGAAGGAAATGTATTCCTTCGTCGATAGCCTGAACGGTGAGGCGCTGACCCTGCGCCCGGAAGGCACGGCCGGCTGCGTGCGGGCGGTGATCGAGCACAATCTGGCGGCGCGCCAGACGCAGCGCCTCTACTACATGGGCCAGATGTTCCGCCACGAGCGCCCGCAGAAGGGCCGCTACCGGCAGTTCCATCAGGTCGGCGTGGAAACCTTCGGTATGAACGGGCCGGATATCGACGCCGAACTCATTTTGATGTGCGCCCGCCTGTGGGACGATCTCGGGCTGGAGGGCATCGCCTTGCAGATCAACAGCCTGGGCCAGCCCGCCGAGCGCGCCGAGCACCGCGCGGCCTTGATCGCTTATTTCGAGCAGCATCAGGCCAGCCTGGATGAAGACGCCAAACGTCGTTTGTACACTAACCCGCTGCGTATTCTCGATAGCAAGAATCCCGCCCTGCAAGCCATTTGCGCCGCTGCCCCGAAACTGATCGATTACCTCGGAGCGGAGTCTTTGGCGCACTTTGCAGGGGTGCAGCAAATTTTGAAAGATGCGGGCCTGCCTTTCACCATCAACCCGCGTCTGGTGCGCGGGCTGGATTACTACAATCTCACCGTCTTCGAGTGGGTCACCGACAAACTCGGCGCACAAGGCACGGTCTGCGCCGGCGGGCGTTACGACGGTCTGGTCGAGCAACTGGGCGGCAAGGCTACGCCAGCCTGCGGTTTTGCCATGGGGGTGGAACGCCTGATTGCGCTGATCCGCGATGCCGACGGCACCCCGGCGGAGCCTGCGCCAGATGTCTATGTCGTGCATCAGGGCGAGGCTGCGGCGCGTCTGGCTTTTCGCACGGCGGAGGGTTTGCGTGACCAGGGGCTCGATGTGCTGTTACATTGCGGCGGCGGCGCGTTCAAGTCGCAAATGAAAAAAGCCGATGCCAGCGGCGCGAGTTTCGCCGTCATCATCGGCGACGATGAAGCAGCAAGCGGCGAAGCGCAACTCAAGGCCCTGCGCGAAGCCGGCTGGGAGCAACGCAAAATGAAAGTCGATGAGCTGGCCGGCGCCATCATCGATTTTATGGTCGATGCCGGCGAGGAGGAATAACACATGGCACATTACGATCTCGAAGAACAGGAACAGATCGACACCCTGAAAACCTGGTGGAAGATGTACGGCAATCTGGTCACCTCCTTGCTGACCGCCGCCGCCCTTGCCGTGCTCGGCTGGCAAGCGTGGCAGTGGTATCAGAACAAGCAGGCGGGCCAAGCTGCCGGCGTGTTTGCTGCGCTGGAACAGGCGGTGGCGGCAGGTGATGCACAGCGCATCAAGGCGAGCGCCGGGGAATTGACGGAAAACTTTGGCCGCAGCACGTACGCCAGTCTGGGCGCTTTGCTGGCGGCGCGTCATTCCTTCGATCAGGGTGATTTGAAAACGGCCAAGGCGCAGCTCGCCTGGGTGGCCGACAACGGCAAGGACGAACTGCGCGAGCTGGCTCGCTTGCGCTTGAGCGAAGTCTTGATCGACGAAGAAGCTTACGACGAAGCCTTGCAGCGTTTGAATGCCAAGGCCCAACCCGAGTTTTCGGCGCGCACCCTGGAATTGAAAGGCGATGTGCTGAGCGCACAAGGCAAAAAAACCGAAGCACGCACCGCCTATCAAGGTGCGCTGGATGCCGGCGGCAAGAAAATGGAAGCCGTGGTGCGTGAGTTGCTGCAGCAAAAACTCGACGCCCTGGGAGAAGCCGCATGATCCAGCGCAGCCTGCCCTGGGTTCTGGCTGCGGCCGTAGCGGCAAGCAGTCTGAACGGCTGCGCCACGATTTCCGACGCGGTGGATGCACTCAATCCTTTTGCGCCCTCCGGCCCAAAAATGTCGCCTTTGCCGGAAATCAAGCCGACGGGCGAGGCGCGCAGCCTGTGGTCGCAAGCGGTGGGCGCCTCCTCCGGCTATGTGTTTACTCCGGCAGAAGCCGGTGCGGCAGTGTTTGCCGCAAACCGCAAAGGCGAGCTGTGGCGTTTTGAAGAGGGCAAATTGAGCTGGAAGATCAACACCGGCCAAATGCTCTCGGCCGGTGTCGGGGCGGATCGCCAGATCGTCGTGGTCGGCACCGCCAAGGGCGATGTGCTCGCCTTTGCTGCCGATTCGGGCAAGGCACTCTGGCAAGCCAAGGTGTCCAGCGAAGTGCTGGCTGCGCCGACGGTGGAAGGTAATCACGTTGCCGTGCGCAGCGGCGACAATCGCATTTTCCTGTTTGATGCGCAAAGCGGCGCGCGCCGCTGGGTTTATGAGCGGCCGATGCCGATTCTGGCCGTGCGTGCCACGGGCCGTCCGGTGTTTGCCGACCGTTACGTGCTGGCTGGTTTCCCTGGCGGCAAGCTGGTTGCCGTGGCGCTCGAAAACGGTGCGCAGGTCTGGGAGGGCGCGGTGGCGCAGCCCAAGGGTGCCACCGAACTCGATCGTGTGGCCGATGTCGTTGCCCCGCCGGTACTCGAAGGTGGGCAGTTGTGCGCCGTGGCCTTCCAAGGGCGCGTGACCTGTTTCGATATGGGGCAGGGCGGGGCCATTGTCTGGTCGCGCGATATTTCCTCGGCGCGTGGTTTGGCGCTCGATGGGCGCTATCTTTTCGTGACCGACGACGAAGGCGTGGTTTATGGGCTGGATCGTCTTTCTGGCAGCAGTTTGTGGAAGCAGGACAAATTGCGCTACCGTCAGGTGAGCGCACCGGCGGTGCAAGGCAATACGGTGGTGGTGGCCGACGGTGAAGGCTATGTACATTTCCTTTCGCGTGAAGAGGGGGCTTTCGAAGCGCGGCTGAAAACCGACGGTAAACCGATCGATGCCGCGCCGCAACGTTTGTCTAACGGTGCCGTGCTGATCCAGACGAGCGGCGGCGACCTGCGGGCGGTAAGCGCACCATGAAACCGACGCTCGTACTCGTGGGGCGACCGAATGTTGGCAAATCGACGCTGTTCAACCGTCTGACCAAATCGCGCGATGCCATTGTGGCCGACCTGCCCGGTTTGACGCGGGATCGCCACTACGGTCATGGCAAGGTCGGCAAAAAACCATTTCTGGTGGTCGATACCGGCGGTTTCGAGCCGCTGGTGAAAGACGGCATCCTGCACGAAATGGCGCGCCAGACCGAGCAAGCCATTGCCGAAGCCGATGTGGTGGTGTTCGTGGTCGATGGGCGCACGGGCCTGACACCGCACGACAAGGAAATCGCCCAGTTGCTGCGCCGCAGCGAGCGCCCCGTGCTGGTGGCGGTCAACAAGGCCGAAGGCATGGTTTCCGGCATGGTCGAAGCCGATTTTCACGCCCTTGGTCTGGGCGAGCCGCTGGCGATTTCGGCGGCGCATGGCGAAGGCGTGCGTCATTTGGTCGATCTGGCGCTGGCCGACTTTCCCGAGCCGGAAGATGATGAATGGCACTCCACCGCCACGCGCGTGGCGATCGTTGGCCGACCCAACGTTGGCAAATCGACCCTGATCAACACCTTGCTCGGTGAAGAGCGGGTGATTGCTTTCGATGCGCCGGGGACCACCCGCGATGCGATTGAAATCGAATTTGAGCGCGCCGGGCAATCCTATGTCCTCATCGACACGGCGGGCATGCGTAAGCGCGGCAAGGTGTTCGAGGCCATCGAAAAATTCTCCGTGGTGAAGACACTGCAGGCCATTGAAGATGCCAATGTGGTTGTTCTCATGGTCGATGCGCAGGCCGATATTTCCGACCAGGATGCGCACATTGCCGATTTCATCGTGCAATCCGGGCGTGCGCTCGTGGTGGCGGTCAACAAATGGGACGGTCTGGACGGCTACACGCGCGATCAGACGCGCCAAATGCTGCAGCGCAAGCTGAAATTTCTCGATTTCGCCAAATTTCATTTCATATCGGCGCGCGACAACATCGGCCTGGGTAATTTGTTCCGCTCGGTCGACGCCGCCTACGCGGCGGCCATGACCAAATTGTCCACGCCGCGCCTGACACGGGTGCTGGTTGACGCCATTGCCCGCCAGGCCCCCCCGAAACACGGCCTGTTTCGACCCAAGCCGCGCTACGCCCATCAAGGCGGTTCCAACCCGCCGATCATCGTCATTCACGGCAATGCGGTCGATCAGATTGGCGACAGCTACCGGCGCTATCTCGAACACACTTTCCGCGATGCCTTCCACCTGCAAGGCACGCCGCTGCGCATTCAGTTCGTCGCAGCGAAAAATCCCTATGCCGACAAGGAGGGGCGCTAAACCGAGAAAATCCCTCGATAAGGACAAAAAACATCCGCAATACCTTTGGTTTTTGGGTACATTTACCCCTCTCATAACAAAACACATGGAGTCCACACCATGAGCAATAAAGGGCAACTCTTACAAGACCCCTTTCTCAACGCCCTGCGCCGCGAGCACATTCCCGTTTCCATTTATCTGGTGAATGGCATCAAATTACAGGGCCAGGTCGAATCTTTCGATCAATACGTCGTGCTGTTGAAGAACACGGTGACGCAAATGGTGTACAAGCACGCCATTTCCACGGTGGTGCCGGCGCGCCCGGTCAATATTCAGCAAGAGCAGGCCGCAGAATAAAGCCGCTTCCCGCACTGCCCCGCACCGCCGGGGCAGTTTTCAATTTTCCTGCTTCGATTCATGTTTGAACGCCCCGCCGCTGGCGAGCGCGCCGTCGTCGTGCAGCTCGATTTCGGACAAGCCGATGTCGAGGAGCAACTGGAAGAGTTGCGCTTGCTGACCACTTCGGCCGGCGGGCTGGTTGTCGCCGAAGTGCGCGGCAAGCGCCACAGCCCTGATCCCAAGAGTTTTGTCGGCAAGGGCAAGGTCGATGAAATTGTCGCCATGATTGCTGCGACCGAGGCGCAACTGGTCATTTTCAACCACCCCCTCTCGCCCGTGCAGCAGCGCAACCTGGAAGGGGCGCTGAAGTGCCGTGTGGTCGATCGTAACAGCCTGATTCTCGATATTTTTGCCCTGCGCGCAGCCAGCGCGGAAGGCAAGCTGCAGGTCGAACTGGCGCAGCTCGAACATCTCTCCACCCGCCTGGTACGCGGCTGGACCCACCTGGAACGCCAGCGCGGCGGTATTGGTTTGCGTGGTCCCGGAGAAAAACAGCTGGAAACTGACCGCCGTCTCTTGGGCGGGCGCGTCAAGCTGCTCAAGGAACGCCTGAAAAAACTCAGCCGCCAGCGCGGCGTACAGCGTAAAGCCCGCCGGCGCGGCGATGTGCTGAACGTTTCTCTGATTGGTTACACCAATGCCGGCAAATCGACCTTATTCAATGCCCTGACGCGGGCCGGCGTGTATGCGGCGGATCAACTTTTTGCCACCCTCGACACGACTTCGCGCAAATTGTGGATCGAGGGAGCGGGCAATATCGTCATTTCTGACACGGTCGGTTTCATCCGCGACCTGCCGCACGCCCTGGTAGATGCATTTCACGCCACTCTGGAAGCTGCCACCGATGCGGATCTCTTATTGCATGTGGTCGATAGCGCCAGCCCGGCACGCGATGAGCAAATCAGCGAAGTCAATAAGGTGCTGGGAGAAATCGGCGCAGAAACCCTGCCGCAGCTCGTGGTCTGGAACAAGATCGACCTCACGGGCGTTGCGCCCGGGGAGGGGCGGGACGAATATGGTAATATCGCCCGCGTTCGTTTGAGCTCGCGCAGCGGGGCCGGCCTGGATATTTTGCGCAGGGCTTTGGCGGAATATGCGCAGGCGAAAACGGAATTGCGCCGTGCCGACACTGCCCTTGCTGATCTCGGTGAAGAATCACCTCTTGTTGAATAAAAACGAATTTATATTTTTCGCAACTCCCCAGCTACTATGATTCCAAGCCTAGGCATGCTCATGTCCCTGAATGACCCGAAATGGGGCAATCAAGGGGATAACCACGGTTCCGGTGATAATTCCGGTGGCCAAAAACCCCGTCGCCCGAACGATGGTCCGCCCGATCTGGAAGAGCTTTGGCGCGATTTCAACCGCAAATTGGGCGGCATGATGGGCAAGAAAAAAAGCGGCGGCCCTTCTGGAAATGGCGGCGGGCCGCGCCTGCCGGAGGTCGATTTCAATCCGAAAATGCTGGGCGGCGGTTTGTGGATGCTGCTCGGTCTGATCGTTGTGGTTTGGCTGGCCTCCGGGTTTTACATCGTTGACGCTTCGCAGCGCGGCGTTGTGCTGCAATTCGGTAAACGCCTGGAAACCACTGAGCCGGGTTTGCGCTGGCGGCTGCCTTATCCGATTCAGACCCACGAACTGGTGAACCTGACCGGCGTGCGCACGGTAGAGATCGGCTATCGTGGCAGCGAGCGTAACAAGATTCTGAAAGAAGCCTTGATGCTGACCGATGACGAAAACATCGTAAACATCCAGTTTGCCGTGCAGTACATTCTGAAAGATCCGGTCGAATACCTGTTCAACAACCGTTACCCGGATGAGGCGGTGGTCGGCGCGGCGGAAACGGCGGTGCGCGAGATCGTCGGCAAGAGCAAGATGGATTTTGTGCTCTACGAAGGGCGCGAACAAATTGCTACCGAGGCGGCGCAGTTGATGCAGGCGATTCTCGACCGTTACCAGGCCGGCATCCTGATTTCCAAGGTGACCATGCAAAATGCCCAGCCGCCGGAACAGGTGCAGGCGGCGTTTGACGATGCCGTCAAGGCCGGGCAGGACCGCGAGCGCCAGAAAAACGAAGGGCAGGCCTACGCCAACGACGTGGTGCCGCGCGCGCACGGCACGGCGGCGCGTTTGCTGCAGGAGGCCGATGGTTACAAACAACGGGTGACGGCGAACGCCGAGGGGGATGCCGCGCGTTTTCGCCAGATTCAAACCGAATACGCCAAGGCCCCGGAAGTCACGCGCCAGCGCATGTATCTCGACACCATGCAGCAGATTTATGCAAACACCACGAAAATCATGGTCGATGCCAAGGGGCAGGGCAATTTGCTCTATCTGCCCTTGGATAAACTGATGCAGGCGAGCGCCGGGGCGGTTGCCGCGCGTACCACGACAGAAACCCCCACGCCGGCAGCCGCGGGGGCGCGTCCGGCGTTTAGCGGCGAAGTGCCACCGCAGGTCGAGGGCAGCCCTAATTTTTCCAGCCGCGAAGGGCGCGGCTCGCTCTCTTCGCGTGAACGGGAGGCCCGCTGATGAGCCCGCGTCTTAACATGATTCTTGGCCTGCTCGGTTTGCTCTTTGGTGCCGTGGCGATGTCCGTGTTTACCGTGGATCAGCGCCAGTACGCGCTGGTTTTCCAGATGGGGGAAGTCAAGCGCGTGGTGACCGAGCCGGGCTTGAACTTCAAGCTGCCGCTGGTGCAGAACGTGCGCTTTTTCGACAACCGCATTTTGACGCTCGATAGCGCCGATCCGGAGCGTTTCATCACCTCCGAGAAAAAGAACGTGCTGGTCGACTCCTTCATCAAATGGCGCATCGTCGATCCCAAGCTTTACTACGTTTCGGTCGGCGGCGATGAAACGCGCGCCCGCACCCGTCTGAGCCAGACGGTGAATGCCGGTCTGCGCGAAGAGTTCGGCAAACGTCTGGTGCATGACGTGATTTCCGGCGAGCGCGACAAAATCATGGAGCGCATGCGCGAAAAAGCCGATACCGACGCTCGGCGTATCGGCGTGAAAATCGTCGATGTGCGCTTGAAACGGGTCGAGTTGCCCGACGAAGTCAGTGGCGCGGTGTATAGCCGCATGGAAGCCGAGCGCAAGCGCGTGGCCAATGAGCTGCGTTCAGAAGGCGCGGCGGAGGCGGAAAAGATCCGCGCCGATGCCGACCGTCAGCGCGAAGTCATCGTTGCCGAGGCCTATCGCGATGCGCAAAAAACCAAGGGTGAGGGCGACGCCAAGGCGGCTGCGCTATACGCCGAGGCCTTCAATAAAAACCCCGAGTTTTACGCTTTTTACCGCAGCCTGGAAGCCTACCGCAACAGCTTTGCCAGCAAGAACGACATACTGGTGGTGGAGCCCAATTCCGATTTCTTCAAATACATGAAGAATTTGGGTAAATGAGTTCTTCCCTGCTGCTGGCCTTTGCCTTGATGCTGGTTTTGGAAGGTGCCATGCCGTTTATCGCCCCGGCGGCTTGGCGCGAAACTTTCCGGCGTTTGACGCAGATGTCTGACGGACAAATTCGTTTCGTCGGCCTGAGTTCGATGTTGCTGGGCTTGATTTTGTTGATGGTTTTTTCGTAAAAACAAATAGTGTTTGCACGCTGTATTGCCTGCTCAGTTGCCCGCTGAGTTTTCTGCTCAGGGCGTGGATTGAAATACGTACATAAACGAACAAGATGAACTGGTTGCTTCCTGAATACCTGTCCGACGCGCTGCCCGCAGAAGCCGCCCAGATCGAGCGTTTGCGCCGCACGCTGCTCGATCATTTTCGCGTGCATGGTTTCGAGCACGTCATGCCGCCGCTGCTGGAATATCTCGAATCCCTGCTCACCGGCACCGGGCATGATCTCGATTTGCGCACGTTCAAGCTGGTCGATCAGCTCTCCGGGCGCAGCATGGGGGTGCGTGCCGACATGACGCCGCAGGCGGCGCGTATCGATGCGCATCTGCTCAACCGTCCTGGCGTTACCCGTCTGTGTTATTGCGGCAGCATTTTGCATACCTTGCCGGCCAATGTGTCGGTCAGCCGCGAACCCCTGCAGTTGGGGGCAGAGTTGTACGGTTACGCCGGCGTCGAGGCCGATCTTGAGATCGTGCGCCTGATGGCGACGGCTTTTGCCCATGTCGGCCTGCCGCTGGCGCGCATCGATCTTGCCCATGCCGGTATTTTCGAGGCCCTGGTCAATGCGGCGGGTTTATCTGAAACACAGGAAAATCAGCTGCTCGATTTTTTGCGCGACAAGGACGAACCCGCGATGGCGCAATTCCTGGAGCAGGTGGCTTCGCCCTGGCGCGAGGCCTTGGCGGCTTTGCCGCGTTTGTACGGCGGGGCGGAAATCATTGCCCATGCCGCTGCCGTGTTGCCCGCGCTGCCAGCGATCGACGAAGCCTTGGCGCGTTTGCGCCACCTTTTGCAGCAGGCCCCGGAATTGCCATTTTCTATTGATTTGGCCGATTTGCGCGGCTATCACTATCACAACGGCATTGTGTTTGCCGCCTATTGTCCGAATTATCCGGCGGCGATTGCCTTGGGCGGGCGCTACGATGGGGCGGGTGAAGTATTTGGTCGGGCGCGTCCGGCCACTGGTTTTTCCATGGATTTGCGCGAAGTTGCCCGTCTGGCACCGCGTCAGGCCGGAAAAAAAGCCATTTTGGCCGCGCATGCAGGAACAGACGCCGCATTGGCAGCAGAAATCGCCCGCTTGCGTCGCGCAGGTGAGATCGTGGTGGAGCTATTGCCCGGCGAAACGAGCTGTGAAGCGCCGGTGTGTGATCGGAAGTTAGTCGCCGTTGCAGGTCAATGGCGAATCGAAGCAATTCTTGAGGACTGAAAAGCATGGCTAAAAATGTCATCGTTGTAGGCACGCAGTGGGGCGACGAAGGTAAAGGAAAAATCGTCGATTGGCTGACCGACCATGCGCAAGCTGTGGTGCGTTTTCAAGGGGGGCATAACGCGGGGCATACCTTGGTGGTGGGCGACAAGGTCTATAAGCTCAATCTGGTGCCTTCCGGCATCGTGCGCGAGGGGGTTGAGTGCTACATCGGTAATGGTGTGGTGCTCGATATTCATCACCTCATCGCTGAAATCGCCGAGCTGGAAAAAGGGGGCATCGATGTGCGTTCGCGCCTGAAAATCAGCCCGGGTTGCCCTTTGATTCTGCCTTACCACTCGGCGATCGATAAAGCACGCGAAGCCGCCAAATCGAACGACAAGAAAATCGGTACGACCGGCAAGGGCATCGGCCCGGCCTACGAAGACAAGGTGGCGCGGCGCGGTTTGCGCGTTTATGACCTCTTTCATCCCGAGCGCTTTGCCGAGAAGCTGCGCGAGGTGCTGGACTACCACAATTTCGCCCTGACGCAGTATTTCAAGGCAGATCCGGTCGATTTTCAGGCCGTGTACGACCAGGCGATGGCCGATGCCGAAATCATTCGCCCCATGGTGGTGGATGTGTCGGCCGCGCTCTACGAAGTCAACAAGGCTGGCGGCAAGCTGCTGTTCGAGGGGGCTCAGGGAACGCTGCTCGATATCGACCACGGCACCTATCCTTTCGTTACCTCGTCGAACTGCGTTTCGGGTCAGGCAGCGGCGGGTTCGGGCATCGGTCCGGGCATGCTGCATTATGTCTTGGGTATCACCAAAGCCTATTGCACCCGTGTCGGCGGCGGGCCTTTCCCGAGCGAACTCGACATCGACACCGAAGGTACGCCGGGTCACCAGATGTTTACCGTCGGCCAGGAGTTTGGCACCGTTACCGGCCGCAAGCGCCGTTGTGGTTGGTTCGATGCGCCCTTGTTGCGCCGCTCCGCCCGCATCAATGGTCTCACCGGCCTGTGCATCACCAAGCTGGACGTGCTCGATGGCTTGAAGGAATTGCAGATCTGCACCGGCTACCGCCTGCATGGCCAGATCGTCGATCTGCTGCCCATCGGTGCTGACGACGTGGCCGCCTGCGAACCCATCTACGAAACCCTGCCGGGCTGGGAAGGCACCACCTTCCGGGCCAAGCGCTGGGAAGATTTGCCGGCCAATGCGCAGAAATACCTCGAGCGTCTGGAAGAGCTGTGCGGCGTGCCGATTGCTATTGTGTCCACCGGTCCGGAGCGTGACGAAACCATTTTGCGCCAGCATCCGTTCAAGTAAAAAAATGGGCCGCAAGGCCCATTTTTTGTACACCGACTGCGCTGCGAAATCCCGTCTTTCAGGACGCTGCGCAGAGCGAATGGAAAAATTCCTCTAGCGGCGAATCGTGACCCAGCCTTCCGGGCAGGCCTGTGTGTTGGGGTAATACTGGCCGGAAGAGCGGCAATAGAACCAGTGTTCGCCATTGTTCGGGGTGTTTTGATAAATCACGGCGGGTGAAGCATTGTTTTGCTGGTTGTAGTAAAGCGCGCTGCCCAAGGCGATGCCGCCGATGGTCAGCACGGCCGCCGGGCCGATCCAGTCACGTCGATGTTCGCGCCGGTGATCGCGCTCATGGTGATGGTGCACCGGAGGCGCGTAGTGCGGCCGGTGGTGCGGCGCTGGCATGTGGTGGTGATGATTGCGATCGAAGTGCTGCATGCGTTCGTGCCCGCGGTGTGCGCCGCGCTCGTGCCGCCAATCCCCGCCGGCGCTGGCGGAGGTGGTGAGCCCTAAAGCAAGGAGGGCGGCAGCGCAGAAGGAGAGTGTGCGTTTCATGATGTGCCTCGTGAAGAAGGTGTTGCGTTGATCAATGGGCGCAGCATAGTCAAATTGTCATTTCCGTGGCGCAAGCAGATGTTAATAAATGTGTAAACATTTTGGCTGGCGCAACGTGCGACAATGCTCGGCATGTCAGCACACAATCTGTCCTTCGGAAATGCCGTCGCAGCAATGAAAAAAGGCCTTGCTTTAGCAAGGCCTTTGATCAAAATCGGTGGTGCCCAGGAGAAGACTCGAACTTCCACGCCTTGCAGCGCTAGTACCTGAAACTAGTGCGTCTACCAATTCCGCCACCTGGGCACAGGTGCGAAGAGCCGCCATTATAGAGAAAGCCGTTTCCATGTCAAGAAAAAAACTGTCGAAAATCCGCCGTGCCGATCCTTTTTTCGAGCGCGAGCAAAAACGCTATGAATTTCCCCTGCCATCGCGCGAGTACGTGATTGCGCAGTTGACGGAAGTGGGGCGGCCCTTGAGTTTCGAGCAACTGGCAACAGCGCTTGATATCAGCAAAACTGAGCGTGAGGTGTTTTTGCGCCGACTCGGGGCCATGGAGCGGGAAGGCCAGATTTTGCGCAACCGCAAAGAGGATTACATCCTCCCTGAGCGAGCGAGCTTGATTGCCGGCAAGGTGCAGGGGCATCCCGATGGCTACGGGTTTTTGCTGCCCGACGATGGCAGCGCCGATCTTTTCCTCGATCAGCGGCAGATGGGCAAGGTCATGCACGGTGATCGTGTGCTGGCGCGCCGGGTGGGCCTGGACCGCAAAGGCCGCCCGGAGGGGTATATCGTCGAGGTGACCGAACGGGCCAATACCAAGGTCATCGGGCGGGTGTTTCTCGAGCACGGTGTGGTGATCGTGGTGCCGGAAAACCGGCGCATTACACAAGATATCCTGGTGCCGGCGGATAAGAAGAGCAAGATCAAGGTGCAGTCCGGGCAGGTGGTGATGGCGGAGATCATCGAACAGCCGACCAAGTATTCGCAACCCATCGGGCGTATCGTCGAGGTGCTGGGTAATTATGCTGATCCAGGCATGGAGATCGAAATTGCTTTGCGCAAACACGATTTGCCCTTCGAGTTTTCGCCCGGCGCGCGCGAGGAAAACAAGAAGATGCCCGCCAAGGTGCGCAAGGCCGATCTGGCCGGGCGGGAAGATCTGCGCCATTTGCCGCTGGTGACCATCGACGGCGAAACGGCCAAGGATTTCGACGATGCCGTGTTTTGTGAAAAACAAGGCCGGGGCTGGCGCTTGGTGGTGGCGATTGCCGATGTGTCGCATTATGTGCGACCGGGCATGGCGCTCGATCGCGAGGCTGCGCTACGGGGGAATTCGGTGTATTTCCCCCGGCGGGTGATCCCGATGTTGCCGGAAAAACTCTCGAACGGCATCTGTTCGCTCAATCCGGAAGTGGATCGTCTGGCCATGGTCTGCGATATGGCGGTCAATGCCAGCGGAAAAATCAGCAATTACCGTTTTTATCCGGCGGTGTTTCGCTCGCAGGCCCGCCTGACCTATACCCAGGTGTGGGACTGGTTGTCGGGCGCAGCAAAGCCTGTTCTGGGGGTGGAAACCGCCATGCAAGCGCCCATCGCCCAGCTTTACAAGCTCTACCAGGTCTTGCATAAAGCGCGCGGGCAGCGTGGGGCGATTGATTTTGAAACCACAGAAACGATGATGCTGTTCAATGAGCAGGGCAAGATCGAGAATATCGTTCCGGTGGTACGTAACGACGCACACCGTATCATCGAGGAGTGCATGCTGGCGGCCAACGTGAGCGCCTCCGATTTTCTCGCCAAACACGAGCAGGCTTGTCTTTATCGCGTGCACGAAGGGCCGAATGAAGACAAATTGCGTAATTTGCGCAGTTTTCTTGGCGAGTTCGGCTTGCATCTGGGGGGAGGCGATGACCCGAAAGCCAAGGATTACGCCGAGTTGCTGGAAAAAATCAAGCCGCGTCCAGACTTTCAGCTTTTGCAAACCGTGATGCTGCGCTCTTTGCGCCAGGCGATGTACAGCCCGGACAATGTGGGGCATTTCGGTTTGGCCTATGAGCATTACACCCATTTCACTTCGCCCATTCGTCGCTATCCGGATTTGCTGGTGCATCGGGCGATCAAGGCGGTGCTGGCGGGTGAAAAGTACACGCCGGAGCAAGCCTGGGATGATATTGGCCTGCAATGTTCGGCCACCGAGCGGCGTGCGGACGAAGCGACGCGCGATGTCGAAAACTGGTTGAAAACCTATTACATGCAGGCGCGTATCGGCGAGGTGTTCGAGGGCAGCATCTCTTCGGTGACCCCTTTCGGTATTTTCGTGGCCCTCGATGCCGTCTATGTCGAAGGTTTGGTACATGTGTCGGAACTGGGGCAGGATTACTTCCAGTTCGACAACGTTCGCCACCAAATGCTGGGCGAGCGCACCGGCGAGCGTTTTCGTCTGGGCGACCGGGTGCGGGTGAAGCTGGTGCGTGCCGACCTGGAGACGAACAAGATCGATTTTGTCTTGGTGCGTGACGCCGCTAAACCCGTACTTCGTTCCAATCTTCGTGAGCTGCCGGAGAAATCGGCAGGGCCGGCCTTGAAACCGGTGGAAAAATCAGGAACAGCCGGGGCTAAAACATCCGTAAAAACCTCGGTACGCCCGCCCCAGGCAGGGAAAAAGCCAGCGCAAGCGGCCAAGTCGACCAAGGCAAAGGCGGCTGTGGTAGAACCTAAAAAAGCTTCCGCCGCTAAATCGCCCACCAAATCGCCCACCAAATCGGCTGTAAAAAAACCGGCCGCCAAGAAACCGGCCGCCCGTACGAGGAAAAAATAATGGCCTGGATCAGTTTGCTGGCCAAAGTGCCGTGGACGGAGGTGATCAAAAATGCCCCGGTGGTTGCCGAGGGCGCGCGCAAGCTATGGAACAAAACCCGTCGCGCCGCGTCCACAGAAGCGGTTGATTTACCGCCAGATGCCGATGAGCACACGGTGTTGCAGGCCTTGCAGGGGCGTATCGGTGTTTTGCAAAATGAAATGCGCGCTGCCGGTGAAGTGATTCAATCGCTCGCCGAACAAAACGCGCAGCTCATCGCACGGGTAGAAAAAACGCGCCGCCGCGTGCTGCTGTTGGTGGTGGCGAATTGCATTTCAGGGCTGCTGCTGTTGGCCCTGTGGATGCGTTGAACCAAGGAGATTTTCATGACTCAAGCCTATGCAGCACTCGCTGCCGACCGACCGCTCGCCCCGTTCACCCTGAGCCGGCGCGCCTTGCGCGAAGATGATGTGCATATCGACATCCTCTATTGCGGCGTTTGCCATTCCGACCTACACACGGCGCGCAACGAGTGGCGCAATACGCTCTACCCCTGCGTCCCGGGCCATGAAATCGTCGGTCGGGTGCGCTCGGTGGGGGCTGCCGTGCAGGCGTTCAAGGCGGGCGATGTGGTCGGTGTCGGCTGCATGGTCGATAGCTGCGGTCATTGTCCGGCGTGCGCCGAAGGCGAAGAACAGTATTGCGCCGAAACCTTTAGCGGCACCTATAACGGTCCGGCGCGTCGTGAGGAAGGCAATACGGGCGGCAACACCTACGGCGGCTATGCGCAAGACATCGTGGTCAAGGAAAGCTTCGTGCTGCGCATTGGCCACCCGGAAAACCAGCTGGCCGCCGTCGCGCCCCTGCTGTGCGCCGGCATCACCACCTATTCGCCGCTGCATCACTGGGGTGTCGGGCCGGGCAGCAAGGTCGGTATCGTCGGCCTGGGCGGCCTGGGGCACATGGGGGTGAAGATCGCCCGCGCCATGGGGGCGACGGTGACTTTATTCACCACCTCGCCGAGCAAGGCGGCCGATGGCCTGCGTCTGGGGGCGCACGAAGTGTGCTTATCCACCGACCGCGAACAGATGAAAGCGCATGCCGGCAGCCTCGATTTCATCTTGAATACGGTGGCCGCGCCGCATAAGCTCGATGCCTATCTGCGTCTGTTGAAGCGCGATGGCACCATGACCCTGGTTGGCATTCCGGCCGAGCCGCACCCGGCCTGGTCGATCGGCACCCTGATTACCGGACGGCGGCAGCTGGCCGGTTCGCTCATCGGCGGCATCCGCGAAACCCAGGACATGCTTGATTTTTGCGCCCGGCACGACATCGTTTCCGATATTGAAATGATCGCCATGCGCGACATCAACACCGCTTACGAGCGCATGTTGAAGAGCGATGTGAAATATCGTTTCGTGATCGACATGGCGACCTTGTAAAGCCTGTCGGCGGCGGGGCGTGCGCTGCCTCCGGGCGGCTATTGCAGTGGTAAAACCAGGCGGGCGATCAGGCCGCCGCCGGGGTTGGGCAGCAGTTCCAGCCGCCCGTCGTGCAGGCGGGCGATGCGCTCGACGATGGCCAGACCCAGGCCGGTGCCGGTGACGTCGGTGCGGGCGCTGTTCAAGCGGGTGAAGGGGCGCTTCAAGCGCTCCTGTTCTGCAGTGGGAATGCCGGGGCCGTGGTCGGCAATGTCGATATGAAGCGTTTTGCCCTGGCGCGCCGCGCGCAAAGACACCGCGCCGCCGCCGTATTTCCAGGCGTTGTCGAGCAGGTTGACCACCGCTCGGTTGATGGCTTTGGGGCGCAGCGTGAGTGCCGGCAAATCTGCCGCAAGCTCGACGGCAAGCGGGTGACCGATGGCATTTTGATGTTCGCCGATGTTTTCCAGAAGCGCGCTTAAGTCAGTAGACGCGGGGCTTTCGCCGCTTTCGGTGCGGGCGTAATCCATGAATTGCGAAATGACGGCTTCCATTTGCTCGATGTCGGCGCTCATGCCGTTTTGAGCGTTTTCGTCGTGTACGCTCATTTCGATTTCCAGGCGCAAGCGGGTGAGCGGCGTGCGCAGATCGTGCGAAATGCCGGCCAGAACTTCCGAGCGGTCTTGTTCGTGGCGTGCCAGATCGTGTGCCATGGTGTTGAAAGCACGGGCCAGCGCCCGAATTTCTTCGGCCCCTTCTTCCGGCAGCGGTTGCGGTATTTGCCCCCGGCCGACGGTGTGTGCCGAGCGGGCAAAGGCTTTCAGGGGGCGGCTGATGCGCGAGGCGATCAGCCAGGCGACGATGAGCGCCAGGCTGACCGCGAGAATCACCCAGCTTAACCAGCGTGCGGCAAAACTGCGGCTGGCTTTTTCGCGCGGCAGGACCAGCCAGTATTCATCTTCATCGCGCGGATTGAGGCGAAAGCTGACCCAGAAACCGGGTTCGCCATTGACCTCGGCCGCGATGCGCGTGGCTTCGCCCAGGCGGGCAACGAGATTTTCCCGCAACAGGCTATGAAAACGCGATTCCGGCATGGGCTGGATGTCGTCGTTTTCTTCCGCCGGTAAGAGGCGAATGCCTTCGGTGGAGGAAAATTCGGCCAAAAGTTGTGGGCGTTTTTTGGGCGAGGCGGCAAACAGCGAAGCGCGGATCAGGTTGACCGCTGAGCTTGCGGTAGTGGCAGCTTCGCGCGCGCGCGGCTCGACGTCGATGTGGCTAAATAGCGCCAGCCAGCCGGCGGTGCTGGCCAGAATGAGCAGCGCCAGCAATAAGAAAGTGCGCGCCAAAAGCGAGCGCGGCATCAATTTTCTCGCGTTGCGCCGTCCGGCATGAAGACGTAGCCAAACCCCCATACCGTTTGCAGATAGCGCGGTTGCGTCGGATCGACCTCGATCAGCTTGCGCAGGCGTGACATCTGTACGTCGATAGCGCGATCAAAGGGGCCTTGCTCGCGCCCGCGCGCCAGAGTCATCAGCTTGTCGCGCGACAAGGGCTGCCCCGGGTGCTGTAACAACACCTTGAGCACGGCGAATTCACCGGTGGTGAGTGACAAGGTTTCTTCGCCGCGCTTCAAGGTGCGCGCTGCGTAATCGATTTCGATGCCGCCAAAGCGGGTGATTTCCGGTGTGTCTTCCGGCGCGCCTGGCGGCAGGCTGCTTTGCCGGCGCAGCACAGCGTTCACCCGGGCGAGCAGCTCGCGCGGGTTGAAAGGTTTGGGCAGGTAATCATCAGCGCCCATTTCCAGGCCGAGAATGCGGTCGATTTCATCGCCCTTGGCGGTGAGCATGATGATCGGCGTGCGATCCCCCTGGCCGCGCAGGCGGCGGCAGATGGAAAGACCGTCTTCGCCGGGCAGCATCAGATCGAGCACGATCAGGTGGTAATGCTCGCGGTTGCGCGTCTTGTCCATTTGTGCGGCATCCGCCACGGCGCGAACGTTAAAACCTTGTTCGCCGAGATAGCGGGTGAGCAGATCACGCAGGCGGGCGTCGTCATCGACGATGAGGATGTGTTGGGCGGTGTTTTCGTTCATGCGGCAAGGATAACCCCGGCGGGGTGGGCTTGTGCGACAAATCGTAACAAGGCGTATGCGTGCGCCGCGTGCGAAACAAAGCATTACAACTCCGGCGCGCCCTGCCGGGGCGGGGCGGTTTCAGGCGTCGGCAAAGACGGTAAAATGCCGCCCATGCCTTCTCGCATTTTTACCCTTCCTGTCGCGCTCGTACTGATTTTGTTGGCGGGTCACGTCCACGCCGACGGGCGCTGGCGCGACCTGCCGCCAGAAGAGCGGCGTGAGTTGCGCGAACAAATGCGCGAACAGTGGCAAAGCCGGCGCGAACAGGAGTCTTCTCGAGCGCCAAGGGGCGATGGGCGCGGCGAAGCCTTGCCGCCGGAAGAACGGCAGCGTTTGCGCGATGAAATGCGCGAGCAGCAGCGGCAAACGCCCGAGCGCGGCGGGCGTCGCCACCGTTACTGACCGCGCGCGGCTTTTTCTGCCGGTGTGCTGAATCCTTCGTCTCGCTGCGCGAAGATTGCGCACCAGGGCGCGGTAAAATACCGGCATGCGGATACTTTCTCTGGAAACTTCGACGGAACACGGCAGCTGCGCGCTGTGGTGCGCGGGTGATGTGCTGGAACGCGTTTGCCCCGCCGGGCAGGCACACTCGCAGACGCTCTTGCCTTTGTTGGGTGAAATGCTGGCGCAGGCCGGGATCGGGCTGACGCAGCTCGATGGCATCGCGTTTGGTTGCGGACCGGGGGCGTTTACCGGCTTGCGTGTGGCCTGCGGCATTGCGCAGGGCTTGGCCGTGGCGACAGATGTGCCGCTGGTGCCGGTGGTCAGCCTGGAAGCCATGGCGGCGGCGAGTGGCGAAGAAGAGGTTTTAAGCCTGCTCGATGCGCGCATGCAGGAAGTGTATTGCGCGCATTACCGCCGGGTTGCGGAAAACGCCTGGCAGGTGCAAGGCGAGATTCGTGTTCTGGCACCGCAGACCTTGTCTTGGCCATGGGCCGTTCGGGCAGCCTGCGGTAATGCCCTGCACGCCTACCCGGAGCTGGCGGCGCGTCTGGAGCAAAACGCTTTTACTCTGCATCCGCAAATTCTGCCCACGGCGCGCTGGCTGGCGCATCTGGCCGCGCCGCGTTTGCAGGCGGGGGCGGGCATCGACCCGGCCGATGCCGCACCGCTCTACATCCGCGATAAGGTGGCCAAAACCGTGGCCGAACGTTTGCAAGAAGGCGGTAAGGCATGAGCGCAGCTTTCGCCCCGGCGCTGGCCTTTTACCCCATGCAGGATGGGGACCTCGATGCGGTGGGCGAGATCGAGGCGCAGATTCAGAATTTCCCCTGGAGTCGGGGTAATTTTGCCGATTCTTTGCGGGCGGGCTATAGCTGCTGGGTGGCGCGTTTGCCGGACCGACTGATTGGTTTTTCGGTCGTCATGCAGGTGCTCGACGAAGCGCATTTGTTGACGATAGGCATCGGGCGGGCGCAGCAAGGGCAAGGCCATGGCGCGCGTTTGCTGCAGCATGCGATGCGCCAGGCTCTGGGCAATGGCGCGCGTTGCCTGTTTCTCGAAGTGCGCCCGAGCAATGCGCGGGCGGTGGCCCTGTACCGTAATTTCGGTTTTCAGCAAATTGGTTTGCGCAAGGACTATTACCCGGCGCAGGCCGGGCGGGAAGACGGCCTGGTATTTCAGAAAGAACTTGCATGACGCTTAATCGGGAACAAATGCTGATCGAAATGGGCATCCGCCCCTTGTGGGCCTGGCGGGAATCGTGCCCTGTGCAGCCAGAGGCAGCGCTTGAGGCAGTGAGCGATCCACCTGACGCGCCCGTCCCCGCATCTGCATCTGCCGCCGTCGCCGCCGCAACAGCTCCCGCTGTGCCGAGCGTTTCCTCGCCGCCGATCGAGACACTGAACTGGTCTGACTTGCCGCCCGCCGTGCAAGCCTGTCGCGCCTGCGGTTTGCACCAGCGCCGGCAGCACGCGGTGGCCGGCATGGGCGATGCGCAGGCCGAATGGCTGTTCATCAGCGACGCCCCGGGGCATGAAGAAGATGCGCGGGGTGAGCCTTTTGCCGGTGTGGCCGGAGAATTGTTCGACGCCATGCTGGCCGCCCTGGATTTGGGGCGCGAACATCAGGTTTTTGTCACTTTGGCGGTGAAATGTCGAACCCCAGACAACCGCCCGCCAGAAGGTGCAGAAATCGCCGCCTGCCGCCCCTGGCTGCAGCGTCAGATTGCCCTTTTACAGCCTAAAATCATCGTTGCCTTGGGCAAATCGGCTGCCTTGTCTTTGCTTGGGCGCAGCGAAAAACTCGCCGATTTGCGCGGGCAAGCTCTGGAGTACGAAGGCATTCCCGTCGTCGTGAGCTACCACCCGAGCTACCTTTTGCGCAATTTGCCGGATAAAGCCAAAACCTGGGAAGATCTCTTGCGCGCCCGGCAGCTGTGGCGCGCCGGCGTTCTCCGGAAGCCGGCTCAGCTATAGGCAGCAAACTGGTTGCTGTCGCGGGTGAGAAGCTGCATCAGCTTGGGGTGGATAAAGAGTTTTTCCCGGCCAACTTGCAGCTCGCGTAGTACACCAATGGCGACCAACTCTTTGAGGTGGCTGGAGGCAGCCTGGCGCTGGGCGATTTTTTTGTCGACAAGATTGGCAATGCGGCAGTACGGCTGCTCAAAGATGACGTCGACCAGTTCGCGGCGATATATTTTGGATTTTTTTTCTCGCATATAAGCTGCCGTGTGTTCAGCAAGATTGCGGATGGCGGCGATCTTGGCCGTGGTCCATTGGGCGGTTTCTTCAACGGCTTGCAGCATGAACAGTATCCATGGCTCCCAAGCAGCGCTGCGCGTGACTTCCAGCAAGAGACGGTAGTAATCGGCCTTGTGGGCGATGATGTGCCGGCTCAAATAGAGAATGGGCAGGCCAAGCAGATTTTGCTGAATGAGGTAAAGAATGTTGATGATGCGCCCGGTGCGGCCATTGCCATCGTCGAAAGGGTGAATCGCCTCGAACTGATAGTGGGCGATTGCCATGCGCACCAAAGGATCAAGGTCTTCCTGGCAATGCAGAAATTTTTCCCAATTTGAGAGCAGATCGCGCAATAAGGATTCGCCTACGGGTGGGGTGTAGATGGTTTCGCCGGTGCGCTCGTTGGCCAAACGGGTGCCGGGTGTGCGCCGAATACCCATTACCAAGCCTTTGGTCATGCAGCAAATTTCGGTGGCTGTGGTGGTACTCAATGGACGTTCGGTAAGCGAGCAGAATCCGCGATAAAGCGCGGTGCGATAACGCAGCGCTTCTTTGGTGGCAGGGTCGGCTTGGCTGTCACTTTGGGCGAATTGAAAGAGCTTGTCCGTGCTGGTGACGATGTTTTCGATTTCCGAACTGTCCTTGGCTTCGAGCAGAGGGATCGTGTTGATGAGCATGCCCTGATTGGGGATCAGTTCGGCTGCCTGCTTGAGCTCGGCAAGGGCTGCGCGCGCGGTGATGCAGCGTTTGAGCACCGCTCGGGTTTCGACCTCCTGAGCGGGAGGAAGGAGAGGGAGTGTGTTGTAGGGCTGTTCCGGATGCCAGTCAGAGGGGGTCATGGCGTAAAAATTTGTTTTTGGCGACAGATCTGGAGGATATGTCGTTGCTGGCGACAGGTCAATGAAACCTGTCGATATTTTATAAAAACATCGACAGGTTTCCTGTGTGCCGATTTTTATTCGTCCGGCCCGACCAAGTTTGGAATTGCATTCTGGCGGCGTCAATGCGGTACGCGCCCGGGGTTTGGCGCTGTGCGCTCAGCGCATTCTTTCCTTCACCGCCCGCTGGGCTTCGCGCTTGCTTTCTTTTTCGAGTTGGTCGGCGCGTTTGTCGTGTTGTTTTTTGCCTTTGGCGAGGCCGATTTCCAGTTTGATGCGTCCGCGCAGGAAGTGCAGGTCGAGCGGCACGAGCGCGTAGCCGGCGCGTTCTACTTTGCCGATGAGGCGGCTGATTTCGCGTTCGTGCAGGAGCAGTTTGCGGGTGCGTATCGGGTCGTGCGTGTTATGGGTGGAGGCCGTGCTCAAGGGGGAAATGTGCATGCCGATGAGAAAGAGTTCGCCGCCCTTGATGATGACGTAAGACTCTTTGATGTTCATTCGCCCGGCGCGAATGGCCTTGACTTCCCAGCCTTCGAGCACGATGCCGGCCTCGTATTTTTCTTCGACGAAATAATCGTGAAAGGCCTTTTTATTGACGGTAATACTCATGCCGGCGCGCGGTTCCCTTAAAATGGCCGATTCTACAGGTTTACGAGGGTGTGCTGGGCTATGGCATCGGTTGAAAAAACGGTTCTCATCGAGCATTCGGCGGCGCGCATGTTCGAACTCGTCGACCGTTGCGAGGATTACCCGGATTTCCTGCCCTGGTGCGGGCGCAGCGAATTGATGCAGCGCACGCCGGAAAAAACCGTGGCCACCTTGCATATCAACTACCACGCGGTGAAGTCGAGTTTCAGCACGGAAAACGACAAAAGCTTTCCGACCTTGATGAAAATCCGCCTGCTCGACGGCCCGTTTCGTAAACTGGAAGGCTCCTGGTCGTTCAAGCCCTTGGGTGAAACCGCCTGCAAGATCGAATTTCGTCTGCATTATGAGTTTTCCAGCAAGCTGTTCGAAAAAATCATCGGCCCGGTGTTCAACCACATCGCCAACACCTTTGTCGATGCCTTCGTGTGCCGCGCCGATCAGGTGTATGGCCGCCCGGGGGGTGAAAATGCGCGTTGAAGTCTGCTATCTCGCGCCCGGGGTGGAAAGCTGTTGCACGCTGGATGTGCCGGAAAACAGCACGCTGGGCACCGCGATTGCGCTTTCCGGCGTCTTGCAGCGCCATCCGGAAATTGATCTCGAGCGGCAAAAAGTGGGTATCTGGAACAGCGTGGCGCGTCTGGACACGCCATTGCGCGCAGCGGATCGCGTGGAAATTTATCGCCCGCTGAGCGCCGATCCCAAGACTATCCGCCGCCAGCGCGTAGCCGAAGGCAAGACCATGGGGGGCAAGGCGTAATCGCGCGCTGCTTTGCTGCCGCTGTGTTTGCCGCCGCTGTTTGCCGCCGCTGTTTGTCGCCTATTCCTCCCTCAACAGGTTTTGCCGTGCTCTGCCAACATGGCCAGGGCGACGGCCTCAGCGACTTTGATGCCGTCCACTGCCGCCGACAAAATTCCCCCGGCGTAGCCCGCGCCTTCGCCGGCGGGGTAGAGACCAGGGGTGTTGAGGCTTTGAAAATCCTCGCCACGCGGGATGCGTAGCGGCGAGGAGGTGCGCGTTTCGACACCGGTGAGGAGCGCATCAGCCTGGGCGAAGCCTTTGATTTGGCGCTCAAAAGCAGGAATTGCCTCGCGCAGTGCAGCGCTGACGTAACTTGGCAGGCAGCGGTTGAGATCGCTCAAGCGCACGCCGGGCTGGTAAGAAGGCTCGACCGTGCCGAGCTGTGTCGATGCGCGCCCGGCGAGAAAATCACCGACCCGTTGCGCCGGGGCATCGTAGTTTTCGCCGCCCGCCAAAAAGGCGAGTTTTTCCCATTGGCGCTGAAATTCGATGCCGACGAGCGGGTTTTTGCGCCAATCCCCGGGAAAATCTTCCGGGCGAATCTCCACCACCAGGGCGGAATTGGCGTTACGTTGCGCGCGCGAATACTGGCTCATGCCGTTGGTTACCACCTGCCCCGGCTCCGAGGCGGCAGCCACGACCTGCCCGCCCGGGCACATGCAAAAGCTATACACCGCGCGCCCGTTGCTGGCGTGGTGCACCAGCTTGTAATCGGCCGCCCCCAGACGCGGATGACCGGCGCTGGTGCCGAAACGTGCCTGGTCGATCATCTGTTGCGGGTGCTCGATGCGCACGCCAATGGCAAAGGGCTTGGCTTCCATGGCAAGGCCCTGGGCGTGCAGCGCGGCAAAGGTGTCGCGGGCGCTGTGGCCGACGGCGAGAATGACGTGGCGGCTGGCGATGGATTCGCCGTTGGCGAGTTTGACGCCGGTGATTTGCCGGTTTTCTTGCTGCAACGTTTCGAGCTTGCTGGAAAAGCGAATTTCTCCACCCAGTGCGATGATCTGCGCGCGCATGTGCTCCACCATTTTGACCAGGCGGAAGGTGCCGATGTGCGGTTTGCTCAGATAAAGAATTTCCTCCGGCGCGCCGGCGGCGACGAACTCTTCCATCACCTTGCGCCCGAGGTGGCGCGGGTCCTTGATCTGGCTGTAGAGCTTGCCGTCGGAAAAGGTGCCGGCACCGCCCTCGCCGAATTGCACGTTGGATTCCGGATTCAGGTGCTGTTTACGCCATAGATTCCAGGTGTCTTGCGTGCGCTCGCGAACTGCTTTGCCGCGTTCGATGATGATGGGGCGAAACCCCATTTGCGCCAAAACGAGGCCGGCCAACAGGCCGCAGGGGCCAAAGCCGACGATCACCGGGCGCGCCGTGAGCCCCGCTGGTGCTTGCGCGACGTAACGATAGGCCATGTCTGGCGCGGGCATGATTTTTGAGTCGTCATGCAAGCGCGCGAGCAGGGCGGTTTCGTCGGCGACGCAAAAATCGATTTGGTAGAGCAGGACAATGGCCGATTTCTTGCGCGCATCGTGGCTGCGTTTGACGATGCGAAAATCGAGCAAGGCCTCATCGGCCAAGCCCAGACGCGCCAGCAAGGCCGGGCGTAGCGCATCTTCGGCATGGTCCAGTGGCAGTTTCAGTTCGCTCAGGCGCAGCATGGTTGTTTCCTTGGCGGGTTCAGCGTTTCTTGAACGGTTTGTGACAATCCTGGCAGCTGGCATAGACCGCTTCGTACGCCGTTTTACTCTGCGTTTCGTCCTGTGCCTTGGCGGCGGCCAGCAGTTTGTCCGTGGCGGCGAGAAATTTTTCTTTTTCCCGGACAAAACCCGCCTCGTCTTCCCAGACCTGGGCGGTCGCCTTGGTCGGCGGGTAATTGGTGTCAGCGGCAAAATGCGTCCAGGGCGCTTCACGCGTTTCGTGCAGAGCACTGGCCAAACGCAGAAATTTCTCCGGCTCGTAACGCCCTTCGCGCAGCATCACGCCCATCGGCTCGAACACCTTGATCATCTCCTTGAACGCCTGCTGCCGGGTTTTCACCGGTTGGCCGGGACGGGTGTCTTCTACTTCGCCACAGGCAGCAAACAACAGTGGGAACAGGCAGGGCAGAAAGACAGCGAGGCGAGGCATTGAAAAACTCCAGAAAATAAATCGGTCAATTAACGGGCCAGGAAAACGAGTAGGCCGACGACGCAGGCACAGATAGAAGCCAGGAGAACGGCCCCGGCAGCAAGGTCTTTGGCCTTGCCGGCGAGCGGGTGCTGTTCAGGGCAGACAAGGTCCACGCAGGCTTCAATAGCAGAATTCAGGCCCTCGGCGGTCCAGACCATCCCCATGGCCAGGATCAGCGCCAGCCATTCTCCCTTTGTCAGCTCAACCCAGCAGCCTAAACAGGTCACCAGAATGGTTGCGAGTAGATGAAAACGCGCATGCGCTTCGTCGCGCAGTAAAAAACCAACACCGCGCCAGGCGTCAGCAAAAGCGGATAAACGGCGTTGCCAGAAACTGCCGGGTCGGGGTTTTGCCACGGGTGTTGTCAGGGTTCTGCCATTTACCACGTTGAATGGACATAGGCATGCGTTGAATCGCCGCCAAACATCACACCAAAGCTGACACGCTCACGCGTATCGGTAAAGTAATAGCTGGCCGCCATACCGATCGCCGCACCGGCCAGCGCATCGCGCCAATAATGTTCCTTGGCCTTTACCCTGCTGTAACCGGTTGCAGCGGCAGCAATGTAGGCCGGTACGCCGTACTTCCAGCCACCGCGCATCTGCATGTACTGGGCTGCAGCAAAAGCCACTGCCGTGTGACCGGAGGGAAAGCTGCGGTCATCTTTACCATTGGGGCGAGTTTTGTTTGTTGTGCGTTTCAGTGTTTCAACCGACAAGAGGGTGAGTGCGCCTGATTTTGTCAATTGCATCAGGCCAGAAGCATCGTCATGCGCAACAGACAGCAAGGCGGCTGTCAGCGGCAAACCCACCGCCAGAACGTCACTGGTTTTCTTGTGTGAATCTTCCGAGGCCAAGGCAGTCTGGCCTGATGAGAGGCAGAAAAAAGCAATCAGGCAGGGCAGGAAACGCGCACGGGCAAAAAAGCAGTTCATGTCGTCAGGCAGCAGCGGGGAAAGAGTCCGGAAGATACCAGTTATCGATAAGATATGGCATGAGTTTTGATCTTTTCCTGCTGTGACTTCATGGTGCCTGCCATGCGCTCGATTTTGTCGTTCATCTTGATGACTGTGGTGATGGCATCCCACATTTTGTCTGTGATGCCCATCAGTGCGCCCGCCCAGATTCCAAGGAAGCAATACGTTGGTTTGAGGCGTCAACGAACGCCAGAGCATCGTCTATGGCGGCGCTTGCTTGGGTGGTGGTTTTCAGCATTTGGTCGATCATTCCTTCCAGTAATTGCTCCTCCTCGCTCGGGCGGAAGGACGCCGCCGCACGGCGCAAAAATTCGCCCATCGATAATTGAGCGTCTTGTGCCATTTTGGCGATTGTCGCCTTTTCTTTCGCGGTGACGAGCACCGGGATGCGTTCAGTAGCGGTTGCCATTGCCTACTCCTTTGTGAACATGGTCAGCACATGTGCAGTGTAGGCCGGCATCGAGAAAAATCAAGAACCGTGTTCGGTTTTGCACGAAACCGCATTGGGCAGGCTCAGGGCAAAGGGAAAAGCATTGAACGCGGATTGGCGCGGAGCAAATCTGATGACGCGGATAAACCCGTGTGGAAGTGCCTTTGATCCGCGTTTAACCGCGCACATCCGCTGAATCCGCGTTAAAAACTATCGGGGCAGCAGCAGTGGGTAACCGGGTGCGGCCATGGCAGGCATGGTGACTTCTTTTAATGTCGGGAAAAATTTGCGCGACATTATTAATGTCGCGATAATGCTTGCGCGACATTTTGGTTTGTTTAATGTCGCAATTTGATGAATGCGCGATAGGAGGGTACGTGGTCAGAACCATTCCGAGAGACAGCTACGAGGCGGTGCTTGCAGCCATTGCTCGCTTTCCAGACGGTGCCCGCATCGAGCAGATTGAGGTAAACCTGTCTGCACCACCTCACCGTCGAACGCTGCAGCGCTGGCTCAATAGCCTGATTACTCAGGAGCGAGTGCGTCGTGAAGGCCAAGGGCGCGCGGTCAAATATCTGCGCGGCAAAGTCGTCAGTGCGCAGGTCAATGCCGTTGCCAAGGCAAGCGGAGCTGCTCACGCTGAAACCCTGATCCCCCTCTCGCCTGAAGCGAAAGAGATCGAGCAACAGGTACGGCAACCCCTGATGCTGCGCAAACCAGTGGGGTACAACCGGACATTTCTGGATGACTACCGACCCAACGAAACCTACTACCTCAGCCCATCGATTCGCGACGAACTGCGGTCACAGGGGCAAGCCGTCAGCAGTCATGAACCGGCAGGAACCTATGCCCGGCAGCTGGCCAATCGGCTACTGATCGACCTATCCTGGAACTCCAGCCGACTGGAAGGCAACACCTATTCCCTGCTGGAAACCGAACGCTTGATTTCGGCTGGCGAGGCCGCATTCGGCAAGGATGCACTCGAAGCGCAGATGATTCTGAATCATAAGGAAGCCATCGAGTTTTTGATCGACTCGGCCGGGGAAATTGGCTTCAATCGCTATACGCTGCTCAATCTGCACGCTTTGCTCTCGGACAACCTGCTGGACGATCCCACCGCCAGTGGCCGCTTGCGCACAATCGCCGTTGGCATCGGCCAGACCACTTTCCTGCCACTGGAAGGGCCGCAACGGATCGAGGAGTGTTTTGCACAGGTGCTGGACACGGCGGCTGCCATACGAGACCCCTTCGAGCAGGCGTTTTTTGCGATGGTGCATTTGCCCTATTTGCAGCCTTTTGAGGACGTCAATAAACGTGTATCGCGCCTGGCCGCCAACATTCCACTGATCCAACGCAATCTGTGCCCTCTGTCTTTCGTCGATGTGTCACAGAGCACCTACATCAGCGCCATGCTGGGCATCTATGAAATCAACCGTGTTGAGCTTCTGCGCGATGTGTTCGTCTGGGCCTACAAACGCTCCTGCGCACGCTATTCCGCTGTGCGCCAGTCGCTAGGCGACCCTGACCCCTTCCGTTTGCAGCACAGGCAGCACATTATCCAAACGGTTGCGACCGTGGTGCGCGACAAGCTGAGCAAGCCACAGGCCATCCGCCACATCCACCGCTTTGCACAAGAGCAGATCGAGGCCCCGGATCGCGAACGATTCATTGAAGTGGTCGAGAACCAACTGCTCAGCCTTCACGAAGGCAACATTGCCCGATATCGCCTAAGACCCAGTGAATTTCATGCCTGGCGTGCGCTCTGGAAATGAATCAGAAAAACTGGAACACCGAAGTCGCGGCAAAACTGGCGGTTTGGTGGCGAAAAGCATTGAACGCGGATTGGCGCGGAGCAAATCTGATGACGCGGATAAACCCGTGGGCGGAGTGCCTTTGATCCGCGTTTATCCGCGCGCATCCGCCGAATCCGTGTCAGGTTGTGTCATCTTGCGTCATGTTGGCATGGTTTGCGTATTTGAGTTTTATTCTCGTTCGCCATAGACTGGCGGGCTGGCATTTTGGTATTTCAGCGAATTTCGATGAATTTCCAGCGCTAAAACGAATAAAAAGCGGCGAGAGTATTTGCAAACAAAAATGAACACGACACAGGCTTTTCCCCTGCTCAATCGCGACGAGATGCTTGATTCGCTGCCTTTTGCCATTTATGTGGTGGATGTGCGCAGTAATCGCGTGCGCTATGGCAATGCGTTTTTTCGCACGCGTTTTCCGGATTGGCAGACCCAGCCTTGCCATAAGCTGATCAACGGTCTGGATGAGGCGTGTGCGCGTTGTCGGCGGGCTGATTTGCTCGATTCCTCCGGGCAGCCCAATGACGAATCTTTGAGCTACGAATTTTTCAACGAATACGACGAGTGCTGGTATCAGATCGAAGAAAAGGCGACGCTGTGGGATGACGGCGAGGTGGTGCAATACGTCATCGCCATTGATATCAGCCGCTTGAAAGAGGCGCAAAAAAATCTGGCTGAAGCCCATATCGGTTTGATGCTCAAACACCAGGAACTGGAGCATGTGGCGAGTACCGATAGCCTGACGCAAATTCACAATCGGGAAAAACTCGGGCGCATTTTTGCTCAGGAAATTGCGCTGACTGTTCTGGGAAAGCGCGAGTTTTCCATCATCAGCGCCGATTTAGACCATTTCAAGTCGGTCAATGACAACTTTGGTCATGCCGTGGGCGATGCGGTGTTGGTGCAGCTGGCGCGCACCATGAAAGCCGTGTTGCGGGGGACCGATTTTCTTGGTCGTTGGGGGGGCGAAGAGTTTTTGCTCCTTTGTCCCAAGGCCAATCACGCCGCGGCGCTGCAACTGGCTGAGCGCATCCGCGCGGCGGTGGCCGGGCAAACCTATCGCACCGGCAAAAGCCATACCGTGAGCCTGGGGGTGGCCACCTACCGTGCGGGCGATACGCAAGACAGCCTTTTACAGCGCGCCGATGAGGCGATGTACCGCGCCAAGCAGACGGGGCGCAACCGGGTGTGTGGCGAGTTGTTGTCAGAAGCGTTGGCAGAAACGTTGGCAGAAGCCTTGCCAGAAACCTTGCCTGAAAATGCGGTGACGGACGGCGAAGGGGCGGCGTGAAAGAAAAAATCTCCCTCTTGCCGGCGCTCTTTGCGGCCTTGGCGGCGATTTTTCTTACTTGGCTGCTGGGGGCGGTGCTGGTCGAGCGCGGCATGGGCGAGTTTCAGGTCAACCTCGAACGCCACGCCGAATCACTGGCTCAGGAGCATCGCAAGGCCAATCTTTTGGGCGCTTTGACGGCGCTGGCCGGGGTCGATGAAGATCTGCGGGCGACGGTGGCAGGGCGTCTGTCGCCGGATAACCCCGTTGTGCTGGAAAAAATGCGCTATCTCTTCAAGGCGCTGGATCTGGACAATATCCTGATCATTGCCCCCGATGGGGTGGTCAAAGCCTATATGGCGAAGGGCGTGAAAACCAGCTTGACCGGCAAGAGCCTGGCCTGGCGGCCTTATTTCATCGGCGCGATGAGCGGCCAGCCGAGTATGTATGCGGCCTTGGGCAGCAATACCCGCGAGCGGGGGTTTTATATCGCTGTGCCGATTCCTGCGGAGCAAGGCGGTGCTGGCGCGCCGGCGGGGGCTTTGGTGGCCAAGCTGGGGTTTGATGAAATCGACCAGGGTTTGCAGCAAGAAAAACATCCCTTGGCGGTGCTCTCGCCGGAGGGGGTGGTGTTTGCCTCCAACGTGCCGGGCTGGCGTTATCAAGCCTTGGGTGGGGCCGAGGAAGTGGCGCGGGCGCAGGTCGATAAACGGGTCAATAACGCTTACAAGGACGCCGCGCCGGGGCTGATTGCGCTCGATGCGGCGGGCTGGATCAAGAAAGACGGGCAGAAATTGCGCCGTTTTAGCGCCAGCATCGCCTGGCCGGATCACTCTGGACAGTGGCAGCTGGCAGGGTTTATTGGCTATGAAAGCCTTTTTGGCTGGCCGGCGCGGGTGTTTTGCGCGCTGACGCTGTTCTTCGTTTTTCTGTTGATCCACGCCTGGTTGCGCAGCCGGCGGCGGGCGCAGGATAAAACGGCACAGGTGGTCAGCCTGCTGGACAATTCCGGCGAAGGATTTTTGTCCTTCGGGGCGGATTTGCGCATCGATAGCGAATACAGCCGGGCCTGTGAAAGCATGCTCGGTGCGGTGCCGGAAAATCAGGATGTGGCGAGCCTGTTGTTTGGCGAGGCGAGCCCCCGGGCGCAGCTCTTGCGCGAGACGGTAGCTGCCGTGCTGGCCAGCGAAGATGCTGAAATCGGGGCCAGTATGTTGTCGCTCTTGCCCAAGGAAATTCAGCGCGCGGAGCGGGTGCTGGCGGTGGCGTATCGGCGCATCGGGCGGGAAAAATTCATGGTGGTGCTCGATGACATCACCGAAGCGCGGCAGATGGCCGATTTGCTCGAACTGGAGCAAAAGCATCTGAAAATGGTGGTGCTGGCGATTTCCGACAGCCGTAATTTCTTTGAAATGCTGGATGGTTTCGCGGAGTTTCTGACGGCAGAAAACGCCGTGGCCTCGGTCGATGCCTGCATCTCACGGGCAGAGTTGCGCCGCCTGTACCGCGAGGTGCATACCTATAAGGGTTTGTTTGCGCAGTTTGCTTTTCCGGAAATGCCGGCGGCCCTGCATCGGCTGGAAAGTCAGTTGGCCGGGCAGTTGGCAGACAGCGAAGGCAGCGAGGTGTGTGAGCCCCCCGGCGTGCTGGATTGGCAGATGCTGAAAAACGCTTTTGCGGCGGATAAAAAAATCGTCAGCGATGCGCTGGGCGAGGCTTTCCTCAAACAGGGCCGCGCCCTGCATTTGAGCGAAGCGCAGGCCTTGCGTCTGGAGGCGCTTTCCGTGAGCTTGTTGCGCGGCGAGCCAGTGGATGTCGGTTTGGCGGAGGTGCGCGCCTTGCTCGACGATATCGTGCGTTTGCGCAAATTGCGCTTGAGCGATGCCTTGCAGGGCTACGACCGGCTTTTGCAGCAGACGGCGCAGCGCCAGGAAAAATTGGTGCAGCCGCTGCAGGTGGAGGGCGGCGAAGGCGTGTGGATAGACCCGGTGTATTGGAAGGGTTTTTTGCAATCGCTGGTGCATGTATTTCGTAATGCCGTGACGCACGGCCTGGAAAGCCCCGAAACCCGCTGGGAAAACGACAAGGACGAAGCCGGCGCGATCCATTGCCGTATCCGCTATGCTGCCGGCCAGCTTTATCTGAACATTGCCGACGATGGTGCCGGTTTGAATCTGCCCGCGCTGCGCGCCAAGGCGGCGGAAAACGGCGTACCCGAGGCGCAGACGCTCGATGATGAAAAAGCGGCGGCACTGGTATTCATGGATCACGTCAGCACCTACGCGCAGCTCAACGATCTGGCCGGGCGTGGGGTGGGGCTGGCTGCCGTGCGCCAGGCCGTGCTGACGCTGGGCGGGCAGGTGGCGGTGCGCTCTTGCCCCGGCGCGGGAACCGAATTCGAATTTATCCTACCTTTTGACGAGCGTGCCGGAGTAATCGAACATGCATGATGAATTTGTCCTGGAAAAAGTGAAGCGGGTGATGCAGGCCGCGCTGAATCGGACCGAAGAGTATCTGCGCGCGGAATTTGGCCTGCACGTCGACACCCTGCCGCCGCGCGCCGGCGATGTCGAGGCTTTGGAATTGCGCGCCACGACGGGGGTGATCGGCATCGACGGGGTGATCGATCTGTATGTAGCCTTCAGTTTCGACGTGGCGCTGCTCGAAACGCTTTATGCGCAAATGACCGAGGGCATGGAGATTACGCCCGAGGAAGCGGAGGAGATGAAAAAGGCCACCGCCGGGGAGATCATGAATATCGTGGTGGGCCATTGCACGCTGGATTTGCAGGATCTGGACAGCGAGATCATCAGCATCACACCGCCGAGCGTGATGAGTCTGGCGAAAACGGTGCCGCGCATCAAAGACGCGGTGTTTCACCTGCGTTCGATGGTGACCGAGCATGGCATCATCGACGTTTACCTGATTGGGCCAAAAAATTTGTTCAGTGACGATCTTGAGTATTTGTGCTGAACCTTTGTGTGATTTTGCAGTGAGAGATATGCCATGAGTTATGACGCATCGAGCGTGATGATTGTTGATGATTCCCCGATTACCGTGCGCAAATTGAGCATGATGCTCGAACCCTTGGGCTACCGGATCGTCGCCACCGCAGCGAGCGGCAAGGCGGCGATTGCTGCCTATCGCAGCCAGCGTCCTGATGTGGTGACGATGGACATCACCATGCCCGGTATGGACGGCATCGAGGCGACGCGCCAGATCATGACGGAGTTTCCCGATGCGAGAATCGTCATGGTGACCTCGCACGGACAGGAAAAAATGGTGCTGGAAGCGCTGAAAGCCGGCGCGCGTGGTTATGTCATCAAACCCTTCCAGGAACACAAAATTTACGAGGCCATCGAAAAAGCCTGCAAGCGGGTGGTGGTGCCGGAAAAACTGTTGGCTGAAATCGAGCAGCGCAAAGCCCAGGCGGCGCAGCAAAAGGCGGAACAGCAGGCGGAGCAGGGAGCTGCGCAAGCGTGAGCGCGAACGCCGCTGCCGCACCGGCGGCAACGAACGAAGCCCCGGCCAAGGAATTGCCCTTGCCGCAGGCTTTGCGTCAGGATCTGCGCCTTTTTGATTCTGGCTCAGGCAACGACGGCGGCCCGACCTGGGCGATTCAAGACCCGGCGAGCAACCGTTTTTTTCGCATCGGCTGGCTCGAATACGAATGTCTTTTGCGCTGGCCGGGCAAGCCGGAAGAAATTGCTGCCGACATCGAAGCAAGCACGCCCTTGATCGTCGATGCCGAGCAGGTGAGCGATTTTGCCCGTTTTCTCGATCTGCACCAGCTGGCCTTGCCCTCCGGCGAAACCCGCCAGCGCGTGCAAAAACAGGCGCGCGAACCGGGCTGGCGGCACTGGAAATGGTGGCTGCATCATTACCTGTTCATCCGCGTGCCGTTGATCCGTCCGCAGCGCTTTCTGGAAAAGCTGACGCCGGCGTTGGAACCCTTGTTTTCGCCGCTGGCGTTTTATCTGCTGCTGGCGGCAAGCCTCTTGGGGCTGATCCTGGCGGCGCGGCAATGGGAGCATTTCACGCACAGCGTGCTGGATAGCCTGACGCCGACCGGCATTTTAGGCTTCGTGCTCGCCCTGATCGTCTCTAAAACCTTGCACGAACTGGGGCATGCCGTGGTGGCGACGCGCCTGGGGGTGCGGGTGGCCCATATGGGTGTGGCTTTCCTGGTGATGTGGCCGATGCTGTACACCGATACCGGCGAATCCTGGCGGCTGCGCTCGCACCGGCAGCGGCTGGCGATTTCCATTGCCGGGGTCAGTGTCGAAATGGCGCTGGCCGGCTTGGCGACGCTGGCCTGGGCGCTGCTCGACGATGGTGCTTTGCGTCAGGCCGCGCTCTATCTGGCAACCACCGGCTGGGTCTTGTCGCTGGCCTTGAACGTTAGCCCCTTCATGCGTTTCGATGGCTATTTCATCTTGTCCGACCTGCTCGATTTTCCCAATCTGCACGAGCGCGCCGGCGCTCAGGCGCGGATCTGGCTGCGGCGTAAACTTTTGGGTCTGAATGATCCCTGGCCGGAAGACTTTGCGCAAAAAACCCGGCGCAGCTTGATTGCCTTTGCCCTGACCACCTGGCTTTACCGGCTGATCGTTTTTCTCGGTATCGCCCTGATGGTGTATTTTTTCTTCTTCAAAGCCTTGGGGATTTTCTTGATGCTGGTCGAGCTGGTGTGGTTCATCGCTCGTCCGGCCTGGTCGGAGCTTGCTGTGTGGAAAAAACGTTGGCCCGAGGTGCAGATGCGCCGGCGGCAGATCATTTATGGCACCTTGGCCGGAGCATTTCTTCTGGCAGCGATTCCCTGGCCTTTTGCCGTGGAGACTTACGGGGTTTCGCACGCAGAGCGTCAGCAGCTGGTTTTTGCGCCCTTTCCGGCGGAGTTGGTCGCCCTGCGCCAAGGTGGCGCGGTGGCTGCCGGCGAGCCACTGGCCGGTTTTACGACGCCCGATCTGCTCGCCCGGCAAAGCCAAGTCGCCGCCAGTAGCGAAGCACTGGAGCGGCGTTTGGCGGGCTTGCTGGAGTTGGATGGCGGGGTGAATAAACAGCTCGCACTAACCCAGCGCCTGGACGAGCAGCGCACGGAATTGCGCGGCATTGCCGAGGAAACCGGTCGCCTGGCCATTCACGCCGAATTCGCCGGCCAGTGGCGCGATGTTTCTCCCTTGTTGCGCCCCGGCACCTGGCTGGGCGTGCGCGAGGCGCTGGGGGTGCTGGTCGATCCGCAAAGCTGGGTGGTCGATGCCTATGTCGAGCAGCGCCTGGTCGATCGCATCGAACCCGGCGCGCGCGCCAGCTTCCTGCCACAAGGCGGTGTGCAGGCGCTGGCCGGTGAAGTACTCGAAGTCGACGGCACGCGCAGCCCGCGCCTACCGCATCCCATGCTCGACAGCCGCCACGGCGGCTACTTCAACACCCAACCCGACGGGCGCGAAGCGACACCGAGCGAAGCCCTGTACCGCGTGCGCATCCGCTTGCGCGACACCCCCTCAGAAATCCGCGAAATGCGCGGCAGCGTGCGCATCTCCGGCACCCCGCGCAGCCTGGTCTGGGAAGGCATCAAAGGCTCGCTGGCAACCCTGGTGCGAGAAAGCGGATTTTGATTCGAAAGCGCGCGTTGATTTTTAACGCGGATGGGCGTGGATAAAGGCAGGTGAACGCGGATTGAAGCGGATTGGCACGGATGAACGCGGATAAAGGACGATAAAGGCTGATAAAGGCCGATAAAAGCGCAAAAACAAGGGCTGTTTGGCGTAGAAACCTGGTTTTCGCTTGGTTTAATCCGATTTTATCCGCGTCATCCGCGTCCAAAAGGGTTTTGTTGGATAAAGGCAGGTGAACGCGGATTGAAGCGGAATGGCACGGATGAACGCGGATAAATGACGATAAAGGCTGATAAAGGCCGATAAAAGCGAAAAAACGTGGGTTGTTTAGCGTAGAAACCTGGTTTTCGCTTGGTTTAATCCGATTTTATCCGCGTCATCCGCGTCCAAAAGGGTTTTGGGTGAATTGCCGGGGGCTGCTGGGTTTTATGCGTCAGCGGCGATGCGAGGCAGTTTTCCCGGCCAGGCGAGGAGGGCGCGGTCGGCGGTCATCAGGCGGGTGTTGCGCTCGATGGCGGTGGCGAGGATGAAACGGTCCGCCGGGTCGCGGTGCAGATCGGCAAGTTCGGTGGCGAGCAGCGCGATACGGCCGTCGAGCGGTACTTCGATCAGACCGGCTTTGAGCCAGTCTTCGCGCCACAAACTGGCGGGCAGGGGCAGGGTGATGCGTCCGCGCTCCGCCAGCATGGCGATTTCCCAGAAGCTGATGGCGCTGACGGCAAGCTGGCCGGCCTGCCAGTCGGCTTCGATCAGGGCGCGCGCGTTTTTTCCCAGGGCGGGATCGTTGCGATCCATCCAGAGGAGCGCATGGGTATCGAGAATCACGCCAAGGCGTCCCAGAGGTTTTCTTCGAGCGGTGCGACGATGTCACCATGAATTTCGAGCGTCGGGTGCAGGCCGAATGGCGTACTCGGGCGCTGACCGGAAAACGGGCGCAGTTCGGCCACCGGCACGCCGTTCTTGGTAATCACCCAGGTTTTGCCGTGCTCTGCCGCAGCATCCATGAGCGCCAGGCATTTGGCTTTGAATTCAGAAGCTTGGATGGTATACATCATGATCTGTGCCTTTTTGTGACTATGGTCATGACTATAGTCATGAATAAAGAGGGCGTCAAATGTTGGGCGATAAAAAACCCGCCGGTGTTTGCTGGGCGGGTTTTTGTTTCAGCGCGTTCGAACGCTTGGGCTGGGTTCGGGCTTTGGCAGCGCCCTCAGCCGCAGGTGCCGACCGCGCCGCAGGCGGTGCAGAAGTCGCAGCCGTCTTTCCGGATCATGGTGTGGTTGCCGCACTCGCTGCACAGCTTGCCGACGGTGGGCAGTACCTTGTTGCTGGTGGTGTCTTCCGGGGCTTCGAGGATGCCCATTTGCTGCAGCGGGAAACCGGCTTCGTCGAGGATGCCGAGCATGGCGTAGCGGTGGATGATGAGCTGGGCGATGTAGGAAACGGTGGAGGGCCAGGTCTGCTGTTTGCGCGAACCGGGAACGAAGGCCATGAAATCGCCGAGCGGTTCGGAGTAATCAAGGAGTTTCCTGAGCTTCATGCCGATCCAGGCCGGGTCGATGACGCGCATGTCGAGCGACAAAAGCTTGCACAGGCCGTCGAGGGCGCGCGGGTAGTTGCCGGACAGCCACATCGAGTAGGGGCGGGTGACGCCGTCGGGCAGGGTGATTTCTTTCAGGCCGAGGACGAAATCTTCGCCGGTGGAGGGGTTGCTGACATCCACCGTCCAGGAGAGGGTGCCGTCGGTGCCGGTTTTGGGTTCCTTGGTGCTAAAGAGTGCGTCTTTCACCAGGGTCGGGCCGTCGTGGTTGAGCGCACCCAGCTGTTCCACGCGCCAGCGGATGACTTGCGCCATGGCGGAGACCACGGAGGGCATGCGTTTTCTTTCACCGTGCGGCGGCATGTGCATGTCGAAGGCGTCGCCCGGCGTCTTGGCCAGCGCGTCGAGCTTCATTTCCAGCCAGCCGTGATCCTTGGCGCGCATGTCCATCGACAGCGTCTTGGCGATGGCACCGAGGCCGCGCGGTTCGGCGGGGCCGTTGGCCCAGACCTCGAACGGCCAGGCGCGGTTTTCGTTTTCCGGCTCGACGTGGCCGACGAAGAGGGCGAACTTGCCGAGCGGCGAATCGACCATGTAGGTCCAGCACAGATTGCCTTCCGGCAGGCTCGGGCGGCCCGGCCAGCGCAGGCTGGCGAGCACCGGGGCGGGCAGGTTCTTGATCGACAGGCGGCGGTTGGCGTCGGAGACGAAATCTTGCGGCGCTTTGGCGTCGTTGTCTTCTTTGGCCGGTTCGACCGAGAGCACGGAACCCAGCACGCTGTTCGGGCGGTAGGTGGCCAGCCCCTTGAGGCCGGCTTTCCAGGCTTGCAGGTAGAGATCCTGGAAATCTTCGTAGGGGTAATCCCCCGGCACGTTCACTGTTTTCGAGATGGAGGTGTCGATGTAGGGGGCGACGGCGGCCACCATGTCGGCGTGCGCTTTGGCGGAAATTTCCAGCGCCGTGACGAAGTACTCCGGCAGCTTGCTGACATCGCCGCCCTGATGTTTGTACAGACGCCAGGCGTAGTCTTCGACCGAGTATTCCTTGATTGTGCCGTCCGGCATGCGCTTTTTTCGGTTGTAGGTCCAGGAGAAGGGCGGCTCGATGCCGTTGGAGGCGTTGTCGGCAAAGGCGAGCGAGATGGTGCCGGTGGGGGCAATCGACAACAGGTGCGAGTTGCGCAGACCATGCTGGCGAATTTCGGCTTTGACATCGGCCGGCAGGCGCGAGGCGAAATTGCCGCCGGAGAGATAAAGCTCGGCGTTAAAGAGCGGGAAAGCGCCGCGCTCTTTGGCCAGATCGACCGAGTAGAGATAGGTGGTGTCGCGCATGAATTCGCTGATGCGCGCCGCCATGGCGCGGGCTTCCGGTTTGTCGTAGCGCAGACGCAGCATGGCGAGCGCATCGCCTAAGCCGGTGAAGCCCAGGCCGACCCGGCGCTTGTTGGCGGCTTCCTGTTGCTGGCGCTCGAGCGGCCAGTGGGTGGCGTCGAGCACGTTATCGAGCATGCGGGTGGAGACGCGGCAGACTTCGGCGAAGGCGTCGAAATCAAAGCTGGCCTTGTCGGAGAAGGCATCACGCACGAACAGGGTGAGGTTGATCGAACCCAGGCAGCAGCAGCCGTAGGGCGGCAGCGGCTGTTCGGCGCAGGGGTTGGTGGCCTCGATCAC
>NZ_JBLJBW010000024.1:0-38695 GCF_047638095.1 Azonexus sp. | reverse complement strand
GCCCCGTGCGCGGATCCGGCAACTCGGCAAAGGCTTCCGTCAGTGTCATTTCTACCCCCGACAAAAATCGAGAGTAGCCCCGATTTGCCCAAGGTCCATAAGCCCCTGTCATAACTAATTGATTGTGAACGACTTTCTTTTAGGGTTTACGACATCTGCGTATGCGATAGCCCTGGATGCGCTCTATGCCGATATTTTGCTGCGGGTGTTCAATGCCCCGGCCCGTCAGCGCTTGAAACTGGTCAACATCAAGAGCAGCAAGGGGGAATTGGCCTTGCGCGTAGGCGATGCGCAAGCCTTTGGCTTGATCAACATCGGCGACGATGCCGGTTTATTCGCCATGGCGCAGGAAGCCGAGGCCTTTGACAGCGAGCGCGACGATTTCGGTGGCGCGCTGTTCGGCACGCTGAACAACAAGGACAGCCACCTGAATGTGCTGATCGGCTCGCGCAAGTTCACCGAGGGCTGGAGTAGCTGGCGCGTATCCACCATGGGCCTCTTGAACATGGGCCAGGGCGAAGGCTCGCAGATCATCCAGTTGTTCGGACGCGGGGTGCGCTTGAAGGGCAAGGGCTTCTCGCTCAAGCGCAGCTTGCCGCATGAGAGGCCCAAAGGCCTGCACCTGGACAAGCTGGAGACGCTCAACATCTTCGGCGTGCGCGCCAGCTACATGGCCGCATTCAAGGATTACCTGCGCGAGGAAGGTGTGACGGAGGTGCTGACCCTGGATTTCCCGACCCAGGCTAATTTGCCTCAAACGAAGTTGAAGACCCTGGCGCTCAAGGACGGCTACAAGGACAATCAGAAACTCGGGTTCAAGCGCAAGGTCTTCCCCACCCTTTACGAGTTTCCAGAGCAGTTCATCGATAAAGAGACTGGAAAACCCAAAATCAAGCCCCCCCATGTGGTGCTCGACCTCTACCCGCGCGTGGAGGCACTATCGAGCAAGGACAAAGGCGTTACTGTCACCACCACGAACGCGCACCATGAGGGCAAGCTGGACACCAAGCTGTTCCCGATGTTCGATTGGAATCGTATTTATCTGGCTTTGCAGAACTGCAAGCTGCAGCGCGGCTGGAGCAATCTGCGACTGGAACGGCAAAAGCTGATCGACTTCTGCGCGAGCGCAGAGGATTGGTACACGCTGTTCGTGCCAAAGGCGGAACTGAACGTGACCACCTTCGCCGACATCCGCAAACAGGAGGACTTCCTGATCCGGCTGCTGACCGACTACACCGACCGCTTCTACAAGGCGCTGAAGGCGGGCTATGAAGGCCAGTTCTACGGCATTGTTCATGTGAACGAGGACGATGGCTCCATGCTCAAAGGCGGCTATAAGCTATTGATCAATGATTCCGCTGATGGCCAAACCTACAAGGCACAGCTGGAAGCCCTGAAACAGCTCATCAGCGAGGGAAACTTGGGACAAGTCAGTCAGCAATGCCCGCCGCACATGGTCGCCATTTGCTTTAACCAGCATCTGTTTTATCCGCTGCTGGGTTTTGATAATGATGATGGCAAAAAACAAGTGCCGCTGAAATTAACCCCGCTGGGCTTGGGCGCAAAAAGCGAGGTACGGTTTGTCCGCGATCTGGAAGCGTTCTACAACTCCAGCGCAGGTAAGGAAGCGATTGGCCCGCGCAGCCTGTACTTGTTGCGCAATGCGGCCAGTGCGAACAAGGGTTTGGGTTTCGCCCTAGCGGGCAACTTCTACCCGGATTTTTTACTCTGGCTGGTGGACGATGCGCCAGATACGGGAACAGCCAAGCAATGGCTGAGCTTCGTCGACCCGAAGGGGCTACGCAATCTCGATCTGTCGCACCCCAAGCTGGGGCTGTACAAGGAAGTGAAGACGCTGGAGGCTACGCTGGCTGAGCAGGCCAAGGCGGGCGAAGCGCCGTTGGTCTTGAATGCTTTCATACTCTCCCCGACCAAGTTCACCGACCTGCTCAATATGAACAATGCTGTGAAGAAGGCCGATCTGGAAAACCGCCACGTCTTGTTCATGGAAGACGGTGCGAACGCCTATCTGCAAAAACTGTTCCAAAAACTGAGTTGAACGATCGCCCTGGCCGGGTGCTGATTGATCCGCTTCGATAAAACCTGGCGCAAGCGCAGTTATTTGCCCTGTTGATCGATCAACTCGGCAATGTCTGTATTGCTGTGTTGCAAGGCGATTTGGCGGGCGGTTTCGTTGCGGTCGGTTTTTTTGCTGGTGTCTGCGCCGGCTTTAAGCAGGATGCGGGCGATTTCGGTGTGGCCGGTGCGGGCGGCAGCGATCAGGGCGGTCATGCCGTTTTCGGGGCTGGCATTGACGTCGGCACCGCGGGCGAGAAGGAGCTGGGCAATCTCTTTATGCCCGCCAAACGCGGCATATACCAGCGGCGGCCAGCCGGGGACGGTTTGCGCGGCACCGGCATCGAGCAGGGCGCGTACGGCTTCCAAATGACCGCGAAAGGCGGCTTGTGCGAGCGCCGTGTCGCCGGCGCTGTTGCGGGCGTTGAGCTTGGCGCGGTGAGCGATGAGCAGTTTCAGCAAATCGTTGTGACCATCACGCGCGGCGAGCATGAGCAAGGTGTTGCCCTGCGGGTCGCTGGTATCGACGGAAGCGCCGCGTTGCAAAAGGCTGCGAATATCGCTCGTGCTGCCAAGCATGGCACCGTGGATGAGGTCGTCGTAGGTGCTGGCCTGCAAAGGGAGTGCGCAGGCGGCAATAAGGGTCAGGGCGAACAGTTTTTTCATGATTTTTATCATCTACTCTGTGGGTTCAATGTTAAACAAGCGGTAAAAATTAGCGCAGGTCGCGGCACTGACTGCCGCATGGGTAAGCCCGCGCAAACGGGCGATTTCCTCGCCGACATAGGCGACATAAGCCGGTTGATTGCGCTTGCCCCGATAAGGCACAGGAGCGAGATAGGGGGCATCGGTTTCGATCAAGAGGCGGTCTAGCGGGCATTTTTGCGCCACCTCTTTCACCTGCACGGCATTTTTGAAAGTCACGATGCCGGAAAAAGACAGATAAAAACCCAAATCAAGCGCCGCCCGGGCGACCTCCCAGGTTTCGGTAAAGCAATGCATGACGCCGCCCACCTGCCCGGCGTCTTCTTCTTGCAAGATACGCAAAACGTCGGCCGCGGAATCGCGGGTATGTACGATCAGGGGTTTGCCGCTGCGGCGGGCGGCGCGTATGTGGGTGCGAAAACGTTGGCGCTGCCATTCCGGCTGGTCTTTGTGCCAGTAGTAATCGAGGCCGGTTTCACCGATGCCGACGATTTTTGGGTGCTCGGCAAGCCGGCAGAGCTCTTCCAGCGTGGCTTCCTGCGCCTCAGCGTACTCTGGGTGCACGCCGACGCTGGCATAGAGGCAAGCGGCCTGTTCTGCCAGGGCCAGCACCCGGGGAAAGTCTTCGAGATTGACGGCAACAGTGAGGGCGGCGCGCACCTGTTTTTCCTGCATCGCGCGCAACATCTGCGGCAAAGCGCCGGCCAGTTCTGCCAGATCGAGGTGGCAGTGCGAATCGATCCACATGGAATTTACAGCGTATGGGTGGGACGCGCCGATTGCAGAACGCCGCCCAGCAAACCTTCGATTTTACGGCGCGCTTCGTGGCCGCTTTCGTCGTTGTTGAAATGCACGCCCACGCCTTGCGCGCGGCCATTTTGCGCTCCCGGCGGCGTCACCCAGATGACGGTGCCAGCGATCGGCAGTTTGGTCGGGTCGTCCATCAGGGACAAAAGCATGAAAACCTCATCGCCCAAGGCATAGCCCCGAGTGGTCGGGATAAAAATTCCGCCATGTTTGACGTGCGGCATGAATGCGGCGTAAAGCGCTGATTTTGAATTGATATTCAAAGAAAGTACGCTCGGGCGCTGCGGTATGTTTTTGGCTTCACTCATGGGCGTCATTCACTCGTTCGTGATCTGAACAAACTCTGATAATCAAGAAAAACACCTTCCAGAAAAAGGCGTCCGTTCAAGGGCTGTTCGGCTTCTCGGCGCTGCGCGGCAAGTTTGCGATACGCACGCAGCAGACGGGCGCTGGGCATCTTAGCAGCCAGGGCGCAGATTTTATCGCTTTGCCCAAGAAAATAGCGCACCGGCAGGTGGTTGGCCGCCTGCGTCAGATCGATCAGCCATTTTTGCAAAACCTCGACGATCTGGCGCAAAGCGAGCGCCCCTTTTTGCTCGCGGATGAGTTTGTCCAGCTCGGCCGCCGCGCGCAAAGGGTCGTGCCCTTCGCCCTGCTCCAGATGTTTGAGCACGAGGGCCAGCCAGTGGCCCGAGCTGGCATTTTTTTTGCCGCCCGCCGCACTCATTTCTTCCGCCATTTCACTGGCCAGGCGCACCGCACCGCCACTCAAGGCCAGCCAGCGCTCGGCTTCAGCCAAGCCGTTGGCACGCATATAGGCAAGTGCGCCAGACCTTTCCGGCACACCGACCGCAATACTTTGGCAACGGCTACGAATCGTAGGCAAGAGCCGTGATGATTCATCAGTTACCAATAAAAACAAAGTATTTACAGGAGGTTCTTCAAGTACTTTAAGAATAGCATTGGCCGCATTTCGATTCATCGCTTCGGCCGGATTGACGAGCACGATACTCAAACCGCCACGGTGACTCCCCACGCCGAGAAACTCATCGAGAGCGCGCACTTGATCGATGACGATTTCCTGACTGGCTTTCTTTTTGCGCCCGCTTTCTGCTTCCTCACCGCCTTCTTTACTGACGTTTTTTTCGCTCTCCGCTTCATTTTCCGCTTTTTGCTGGGCGGCCAAGACGGCCGGTTGCAGCAGGCGAAAATCTGGGTGATTGCTTTGGGCAAACCAGTTACAGGCCAAACACTGCGCGCAGGCGCGCCCGTCTGCCGCCGGTTTTTCACACAACAAGGCGGCGGCAAAACTCTTGGCCAGGGAAAATTTCCCGATGCCACGCTGGCCACTGAGCAGAATCGCATGCGGCAACTTTTGGCGCCGCTGAACAAGGGCTTCCCAAGTCGGTTTATGAAGCTCTAAAATGTTCATAATCAATTAGATTTGATTGTTTCTTGAAGTATTGCATCAAGAATTTTCCGAATCACTTCCAAGCTTTGATTGGCATCGATCAGCCGTATTCTGTGGGCAAAATGCTGCGCCCGGTCGAGATAGGCCTGGCGTACCCGCTCATGAAAATCGGCACGTTCCTGCTCGAAACGATCGAGCGAGCGATTGGCCAGCACGATGCGCTCGCGCGCCACTTCCAGCGGCAGATCAAACAGCAAGGTGAGATCGGGCTGCAAACCTTCGAGCACCCATTGCTCCAGTGCGAGAAATTTCGCCTTATCGAGGCCGCGCCCGCCGCCCTGATAGGCCCAGGTGGCATCGCTAAACCGGTCGCACACCACCCATTGCCCACGCGCCAGCGCAGGTTCGATGACCTGGGCGAGGTGTTCGCGCCGCGCCGCAAACATCAACAGGGTTTCCGTTTCCAGATGCATGGGTTCGTGCAACAGCAAGTCGCGCAGTTTTTCGCCCAGCGGCGTGCCGCCCGGCTCGCGCGTGACCAATACGCTCAAGCCGCGCTGGCGCAGGCACTCTGCCAGCCAATCGACATGGCTGCTCTTGCCGGCACCGTCGATACCTTCAAAGGTGATGAATTTGCCTCTCATGGTCTGCCTCGTTGATAGCGGTTGACCGCCCGGTTGTGTTCTTCCAGCGTGCGTGAAAAATGGCTGCTGCCATCGCCGCGCGCCACAAAATAAAGTGCTGGTGTTTGCGCCGGCGCAAATGCTGCCTGCAAAGCGGCCAGCCCCGGCATGGCGATCGGGGTCGGCGGCAGGCCAGCGCGAGTATAGGTGTTGTAGGGGGTATCGGTTTGCAGGTGGATTTTGCGCAAATTGCCGTCGAAATTTTCACCCAAACCGTAAATCACGCTGGGGTCGGTCTGCAGGCGCATGCCGATGCGCAGGCGATTGACGAAAACGGCGGCGACCTGCGTGCGATCTTCTGCGCGCCCGGTTTCTTTTTCGATGATGGAAGCCATGATCAAGGCTTCTTCGGCGTTTTTATAGGGCAAACCGGCGGCGCGCGCCTGCCAGGCCGAGGCCAAGGCGCGGTCCATGGCGTGCTGGGCGCGGCGCAGGATATCGAAATCGCTGCTGCCGGTATCAAATAAATAGGTATCCGGCAAAAACCGCCCTTCCAGCGAAGTCAAACCGAGTTTTTGCGCAATGTCGGCCTCGCTCAGTCCTTGGCTATCGTGTTGCAGCGTGGTTTGCGCATCCAGACGGGCGCGAAACTGGCGAAAAGTCCAGCCCTCGACCAAAACGACACTGACCAGGCTGACTTTGCCGCCCACCAGTTTTTGCAACAGGGTTTGTGCGGTTTCATCGGCGGCCAACACATAGCTGCCCGCCTTGAGCGCCCCGCCCTGCCCTTGCACCCGCGCCAGCACGGCAAAGAGCGAGGCATTCAAGGGTACGCCGGCGGCATTGACGATCTGCACGATGGCACGCAAACCGCTGCCCGGCGGAATACGAAATTCAATCGCCGGGCGTGTCGCAGCGGGCGCGCCAGAAGAAGATGGCAGCAGTGTTTGCGTTGCCCAGGCGTAAAACAGCCCGCTGGCGAGCGCAACGAGCAAGAACAGGACAAGTAATAAACGCAGGGTAAAACGCATGGGAACTCGGGGGCTTGAATCCGGTCTGTGCAGCAATCCCGACAGCGGATCAAGGCAAAATCAAGGCAAAAATAGCGAACGCAGAAACAACAAAAATGACGGCAAAGTGCCTGCGACAAGGGTCGTTATAATAGCCCACAAACCCCTCTCCGCCCCGCTCTGCGGCCGGCGAAACCCGAGCAAGGAATTTTTCTCATGAATTTACACTGGCGCAGCTTTCTTGTTTCCTCGGCGGCTAATTTTTCAGAACCGGCCAAAGAATCAAGCAACGGCACCCCTTCAGCCGACACCGTGCTCGATTTTGGCGATGCGCGCGGCGAATTGCAGGCGGCCACGCAACACACCGTGCTCGTGCCGCTCACGCATCTGGCGGTCATCGAAGCTGGCGGTGCCGATGCCCAAAACTTTCTCCACAGCCAATTGACCAGCGATATCAAAGCGCTGGCCAAGCACACGGCGCGCCACGCCGGCTGGTGCACGCCCAAGGGGCGGCTTTTGGCCAGCTTCATCGTGAGCCGTGAGGCCGACAATTACCGCCTGTTACTGGCCGAAGATTTGCGTGCATTTTGCGAAAAGCGCCTGCGCATGTATGTGCTGCGCGCCAAGGTGACGCTGAACGCAGATGAAGCCCTCGTGGTGCTCGGCCTGGCCGGCGCGCAAATTGCCGAAACGCTTGCAACGGCCGGCTTACCCTGCCCGGAAGCGCTTCTTTCTTGCGCCCGTCACGGCGCTATCGAAATCCTGCGCCTGGACGCGCAACGGGTCATTCTCTTTTGTCCGCTGGCGCAAGCACCGGATCTCTGGGCGCAACTGGCGAACAAGGCGCGCCCGGCCGGTTTGCCGGTGTGGCAATGGCTGGATGTCGAAAACGCCTTGCCTTTGGTGACCCTCGCCACGCAAGAAGCTTTCGTGCCGCAAATGCTCGATCTGGAAAAAATCGGTGCCTTAAGTTTTAACAAGGGCTGCTACCCAGGGCAGGAAATCGTTGCTCGCACGCAATATCTGGGCAAGGTAAAGCGCCACCTGTACCGCGTCAGCGCAACTGTTCCCCTCCTGGCCGGCGAGGAAATTTTTTCGCCAGAACAGGCCGACCAGTCCGTCGGGCGCATCGTCAACGGCGCACCGACACCAGACGGCGGTTTTACGGCGCTGGCGGTGATTCAAGCCAATTACGCCGCTTCTGCCCGCCTGGGCGCACGCGATGGGGCCGCGCTCACGGCGCATGCCGTCTACGCGGATTAAAAATGTGCCTGATCGTTTTCGGCTGGCAAATTCACCCTGACTACCCGCTCGTCGTTGCGGCCAACCGGGACGAATTTCACGATCGCCCCAGCGATGCGGCAGCCTTTTGGCAAGATCATCCGGAAATTTTCGGCGGCCGTGACCGCCAGGCCGGCGGCACCTGGCTCGCCGCCCATCGCAACGCAAAATTTGCCGCCGTGACCAATATCCGCGAACCCGGCGCGCCGCCCGGGGTGCGTTCGCGCGGCGAACTGACGGCAAATTTTCTTGCCCAGTCGCGCCGCCCGCTCGAATTTGCCAGGGAAATCGATGGGACGGCCTACGCCGGTTTCAATCTTTTGCTCGCGGATCAGGACGAGCTCGTCTATTTGAGTAACCGCCCCGCATCCGGCGTCGATGCATTGCAGGTTTTAGCGCCGGGTATTTATGGCTTGTCCAACCACCGCCTCGATACCCCTTGGCCCAAGCTTGTTCAGGCACGCGCAGCCTTTACCGCAGCCCTGCCCCATTTGCCGGCGAGTGAGGATTTTTTTGCTCTGCTGGCCGACCGACAAGTCGTTCGCGATGCCGCGCTCCCCGATACCGGCGTGCCGCTGGCCTGGGAGCGGCTGCTATCCGCCGTATTCGTGCATTCGCCCGAGTACGGCACACGCGCCTCTACCCTGTATTGGCGCAAAGCTACGGGGGAAGCTTTATTACTGGAAAAAAGCTTTGCCGCAGACGGCCGGGAAACTCAGTTTTCGCAGATTTCTACCGGCGTATAGCAGGGTACTGCGTCGAACAAGTCGATCAAATCTGCATTACGCATCCGCACGCAGCCATGCGAACCGGGTACGCCCATTTCGGCACAATCCGGCGCACCGTGGATATAGACGTAGCGGCGCATGGTATCAACCCCGCCCAAGCGGTTGCGCCCGGGTTCGCAGCCCGATAGCCAAAGAATGCGCGTCAATATCCAGTCGCGCTGCGGGTACTGTGCGGCCAATTCCGGACTCCAGATTTCCCCGGTCGGCCGACGGCGTACGAATACCGTGTTTTCCGGCTGGCCGGCACCGATTTTGGCGCGGATCACATGCGCCCCGCGCGGCGTCTGAAAGCTGCCGAAACACTCCCCCACCCCGGCTTTGGCGGTAGATACCGGGTAACGGCGCAAAACATGGTGGTCGCCAGCAAAAAGCAGCAATTCCTGCCGCGCCACCGATATCTGAATTTTCATGCCCGCATCTTCATTTCGCCCGCCGCCGGCCGGCAAAAAAAGCACTCAGCAAACCGCCACATTCCGCCGCCAGCACGCCACCTTCGACACGGGCATGAAAATTCAGGCGCTCGACACCGAACAAATCCACCACGCTGCCATGCACGCCGGTTTTTGCATCGCGCGCGCCATACACCACCCGGGCAATACGCGCATGCATGATCGCCCCAGCGCACATGGCGCAAGGCTCCAGCGTGACGTACAGGGTGCAGCCCGGCAGGCGGTAATTTCCCAGAGTGCGCGCCGCATCGCGCAGCGCAGAAATTTCGGCGTGCGCGGTGGGATCGTGCTCGCCAATCGGTGAATTAAAACCGCGTCCGATGATCTCGCCATCGCGCACCACCACCGCGCCGACCGGCACTTCGCCCAAACACTGCGCCGCGTGCGCCAGAGAAATCGCCTCGCGCATGAAATACTCATCGCCCAGCGCGGGTAATTCCGTGCTGACAGCAGCGCTCAAAACGATATTTTCGGAAAACTCAGCGCCACTCATGGGGTCGCCGGCGCAGCCTGGGGGAATGCTTCGCACTCGCCGGCTTGATCTATGGACTTAGCCGTTTGCCGATCTGTTTGCTTATTCGTTTGCTTATTGGTTTCCCAGCGCGCCGCCGCCGCCGTGTCGCTTTCGCGCGCATCGACCCAAGCCGCACCGGCGCTGCCTTCTTCCCGCTTCCAGAACGGGGCGCGGGTTTTCAGATAATCCATGATGAATTCGCAGGCGGCAAAAGCCTCGCCGCGATGGGCGCTGCTCACCGCCACCAAAACGATTTGCTCACAAGGCAAAAGCGCACCGACACGGTGAATGACGAGCGCCCGGCGCAATGTCCAACGTTCTTGTGCGGCATCGACAATGGCCTGCAAGGATTTTTCCGTCATGCCTGGGTAATGTTCCAGCGTCATGCCTGTCACTCCGGCACCCGCGTTGACATCACGCACCAGGCCGAGAAAACTCGCCACCGCCCCGGCTCCGGCATCGCCCGCACGCAGCGCAGCAAGCTCCTGGCCGACATCGAAATCTTCGGTTTGAATACGAATCGTGCTGCGGTTCATGGCGCAAAACAAGCAAAGAAAAGGACCATGCTAAGCCACTTCCCGCGTTTCCAGGAAGCGCAGCTTGGGATATTTTTCACGCACCATGTTCAAGTACACGTTGTTCGGCGCGAGATAAACCGGATCATCCGCCCCATCGAGCGCGACGTTGGCGCTGTAACGGTCGGACAACTGGCGCAATTCTGCCGCATCACCAACGATCCAGCGGGCGGTCGAACAGTTGTAATGCTCGAAAATCACCTGCACGCCGTATTCGTGTTCCAGGCGATGCGCCACCACGTCGAACTGCAATGCGCCGACCGCGCCGAGAATCATGTCGGTGCCGGAAATCGGGCGGAACAACTGGGTCGCGCCTTCTTCAGCAAGTTGTTGAAGACCTTTTTGTAATTGCTTGATTTTTAATGGATTACCAATTCTTGCCAAGCGGAACATTTCTGGCGCAAAAGAAGGAATTCCGGTAAAACGCAACTCCTCGCCTTCGCTGAAAGTTTCGCCCAAACGGATGGTGCCGTGGTTGGGAATGCCGATGATGTCGCCAGAAAAGGCTTCATCCGCCGTGCTGCGATCGCGCGCCATGAAGGTAATGGCATTGTTGATCGACAAGGTCTTGCCGCTTGCCACCTGCTTCACCTTCATGCCCCGGTCAAAGCGCCCGGAACAAACACGCAAAAAGGCAATGCGGTCGCGGTGCTTGGGGTCCATATTGGCCTGAATCTTGAACACGAAACCGGAGAATTTCGCTTCTGTCGCTTCCACCTGCCGCGTTACCGCCGGATGTGCCGCCGGGGCCGGTGAATAATCAACCACGGCATCGAGCAGGCTTTGCACGCCGAAATTATTTACCGCCGAGCCAAAAAACACCGGCGTCTGCTTGCCGGCCAAATAAGCCTGCACATCAAAAGCGTGCGAGGCACCGCGCACCAGTTCGATATCCAGCCGCAGTTCTTCGGCCTGCGCGCCAAGCAATTCATCCAGGCGCGGATTACCCAGCCCCGGAATCACCTCCGCCGTGCCTTTTTCTGCCTGCGGGTCAAAGAAAGTCACCGTATCGTTATAGAGGTGATACACACCGCGAAACCGCTTGCCCATGCCAATCGGCCAGGTCATTGGCGCGCATTCAATGCCCAGTACCGATTCGATTTCATCGAGCAGATCGATCGGCTCCTTCCCTTCGCGGTCCAGCTTATTCACAAAGGTCAAAATCGGCGTATCGCGCATGCGGCAAACGTTCAAGAGCTTGATCGTCTGCGCTTCCACGCCATTGACCGAATCGATCACCATCACCGCCGAATCCACTGCGGTCAGGGTGCGGTAGGTATCTTCCGAAAAATCCTCGTGGCCCGGCGTATCGAGCAGATTGATCATGCATTCGCGGTAAGGAAACTGCATCACCGAAGAGGTCACCGAAATGCCGCGCTGTTTTTCCAGCTCCATCCAGTCCGAAGTCGCATGCCGCGAAGCCTTGCGCGCCCGCACCTCCCCTGCCACCTGAATGGCACCGCCGAACCACAACAATTTTTCCGTCAGCGTCGTCTTCCCCGCGTCCGGGTGGGCAATGATGGCAAAGGTGCGGCGACGGGAAATCTCTTCAACAAGAACGCTCACGGCGAAATTTTTCCAGAAATAAAGGGGCGTGATTATAGCGAAAACGGTTTTACCGCCCAAAAACCAAAAAGCCCCGCCAGCACTGGGCTGTGGGGCTTGAATTCTTGGGGCGACTGATGGGGCTCGAACCCACGACAACCGGAATCACAATCCGGGACTCTACCAACTGAGCTACAGCCGCCGCTGAAAGAGCGCGCATTCTAAGAGCTTGCCGGGTGAATGTCTACCCTCATTGCCAGTATTTTGTGCGATCAGAACATTTGCCTCAAATAATTTGAGCACGAACGCAGTCTTATCGCTGTGGTAACATTGCCCGCTTTATTTTTGCCCCTAACGCTCAGGAAATTTTCATGGAAGCAAGCACTGCACAAGTCAACGAACTGGAACGTCGCATCGATCTTAGCGTGGCGATCGCCGATCTCGAACAGGAAATGGAACCGCGCCTCAAGCGCATGGGGCGCAATTTGAAGATGCCGGGTTTCCGCCCGGGCAAGGTGCCGTTTTCCATCGTCAAACAGCAATATGGCAGCGAAGCGCGCCAGGAAGTGCTCTCGGAAAAGCTCGACCAGGCTTTTGGCGCAGCCGTAACGGCGCAGAATTTGCGCGTTGCCGGTTACCCTTCGCTGGAACCCAAGGCCAATGACAGCACCACGCACCTGGAATTCACCGCCATTTTCGAGGTTTACCCGGAGATCACCCTAGGCGATTTGTCGGCAGCCGAAATCGAGCGCCCGACCCTGGAAGTCGGCGAAAAAGAAATCGACAACACGCTCGAAATTCTGCGCAAACAGCGCGTGCGCTATGAAAATGCCGAACGCGGTGCCGCCAAGGAAGATCGTGTGGTGATCGATTTTTGCGGCAAAAAAGACGGCGTCGCCTTTGATGGCGGCACCGCCAGCGATTACCCCTTCGTCCTCGGCCAGGGCATGATGCTGCCGGCTTTCGAGGAAGCTATCGAAGGCTGCCAGGCAGGCGAAAGCAAAACTTTCGACCTGACCTTCCCGGAAGATTATCAAGCCAAGGATCTGGCCGGCCAAACCGTACAGTTCGAGATCACCGTCAAACAGGTGCAAGCCCCGCGTCTGCCGGAAATTGATGCCGATTTTGCCAAAATGATGGGCGTAGCCGACGGCGATGTGGCCAAGATGCGCAACGAAGTGACGACCAACCTGCAGCGCGAAGTGAAACGCCGCATCGAAGCACGCATCAAAGAGCAGGCCATGGACGCCCTGCTCAAGGCCAACACCCTCGCCGTGCCGGGCGCGCTGGTCAATGTCGAAATCAATCGCCTGATGGAATCAGCACGCAACGACATGGCCCAGCGCGGCATGAAGGTCAAGGATTTTCCGCTGCAAGCCGCCTGGTTTGCCGACCAGGCCAAGCGCCGCGTCAGCCTCGGCCTGTTGCTGGCCGAAATCGTCAAAACGGCCAAAATCGAAGCCAAACCGGAACAAGTGCAAGAGCTGCTGAAAGACATGGCCGCCAGCTACGAACAGCCGGAAGAGTTCATCAAGTGGTACAACAGCCAGCCGCAACAACTGGCCAGCGTCGAAGGCCTGGTGCTGGAAAACAACGTGGTGGATTGGGTGCTGGGTCAAGCCAAGGTAACGGACAAGGTCGTCGCCCTCGATGACTTGATGCAAGGTCCCGGCCAGGCCGCCTAAGCTGCCATTCTCCACACCAGAAATACGCAACTGCGATACACGACTGCAATTCGCAATACTGACGCGCAGAAAAAACAGAAGGAAAACGCCATGTTCATCGATAACAGTCATCTGAATCCGCAAGCCCTGGGCCTCGTGCCCATGGTGATCGAACAGAGCGGACGCGGCGAACGCGCCTTCGACATTTATTCGCGCCTATTGAAAGAGCGGGTGATTTTTCTCGTCGGCCCGGTCAATGACGCCAGCGCCAACTTGGTCGTGGCGCAGTTGCTGTTTCTGGAAGCGGAAAATCCGGACAAGGACATTCACTTCTATATCAATTCACCCGGCGGTTCAGTCACCGCCGGCATGTCGATTTACGACACCATGCGCTTCATCAAGCCGGATGTCTCCACCCTGTGCATCGGCCAGGCGGCTTCGATGGGCGCTTTCCTGCTTTCCGCCGGCGCGCCGGGCAAGCGTTTTGCACTCCCCAATTCGCGGGTGATGATTCACCAGCCGCTGGGCGGCTTCCAGGGGCAGGCGTCCGACATCGCCATTCATGCCAAGGAAATTTTGTCGATCAAGGACAAACTCAATCGCCTGCTCGCCGAGCACAGCGGCCAACCGCTCGAACGGGTCGAAAAAGATACCGACCGCGACAATTTCCTGTCGGCCGAAGAAGCCCGTGAATACGGCCTGATCGACCAGGTATTGAGCCGCCGCGCGACCAGCGCCTAAGGTTTAGGAGAAACATTGGTGAACGATAGCCAAGACAAGCTGTTGTACTGCTCTTTCTGCGGCAAGAGCCAGCACGAAGTCAAAAAACTCATCGCCGGCCCCTCGGTATTCATCTGCGATGAGTGCATCCTGCTCTGCGCCGATATCGTGCGCAATCCGAGCAAAGAGGACAGTGCCGGCAATTTCGAACAGGCAACGACGGACGAACTGCCCACGCCGCGCGAGATGAGCAGCATTCTCGATCAATACGTCATTGGTCAGGATGTCGCCAAACGCGTGCTTGCCGTCGCGGTATATAACCACTACAAACGCCTGCGCCATGCCCGCAAAACGGACAGTACCGTCGAACTTGCCAAGAGCAACATCCTGCTCATCGGCCCCACCGGCTCCGGTAAAACCCTGCTTGCGCAAACGCTTGCACGCATGCTCAACGTGCCATTTGCCATGGCGGACGCCACCACGCTGACCGAAGCCGGTTATGTCGGCGAAGATGTCGAAAACATCATTCAGAAGCTTTTGCAAGGCTGCGATTACGACGTTGAGCGCGCTCAGCGCGGCATCGTTTATATCGACGAAATCGATAAAATTTCGCGCAAATCAGACAACCCGTCGATTACCCGCGACGTTTCCGGCGAAGGCGTGCAGCAAGCGCTGCTCAAGCTGATCGAAGGCACGGTCGCCTCGATTCCGCCGCAAGGCGGGCGCAAGCACCCGAACCAGGATTTCATTCCGGTCGATACCACCAACATTCTCTTTATCTGCGGCGGTGCGTTTGCCGGTCTGGAAAAAGTGATTCGCAACCGCTCCGAAAAAGGCGGCATCGGCTTTGGCGCTGAAGTCAAGAGCAAGGACGATGGACGCGAAGTGGGTAAAACCTTGCTCGAAACCGAACCGGAAGACCTCATCAAATTTGGCCTGATCCCGGAACTGATCGGCCGCCTGCCCGTGGTTGCCACCTTGCAGGAACTCGATGAAGCCGCCCTGGTGCAAATTCTGACCGAGCCGAAAAACGCGCTGGTCAAACAGTATCAAGAGCTCTTCGCCATGGAGCAGGTGGAACTCGAAATTCGCCCCGGCGCACTCACCGCCGTGGCGAAAAAAGCGCTGCAACGCAAAACCGGCGCGCGCGGTCTGCGCTCGATCATGGAACACGCCTTACTCGACACCATGTACGAACTCCCGGGCATGGGAAATGTCGAAAAGGTCGTGATCGACGAAAACATGATTACCAGCAACACCCCGCCCCTCTTGATGTACACCGAACAACCCAAGGTTTCCGGAGGGAACTGAGTTTGGCGGCGAAAGCTGCCGCCCCCCTCTTGAAACGGTGTTGTTCGCCCCCATTTGGGGGCTTCGTACTTATTGTCTCGCAAATCAAAAAAGGCACTTCGATGACCCAGCCCAACACCCTTTCGGAACCCCTCGTCCTCCCGCTGCTCCCCTTGCGCGACGTGGTGGTGTTTCCGCACATGGTGATCCCGCTTTTCGTGGGCCGCCCCAAATCGATCAAGGCGCTGGAAATGGCGATGGAATCCAGCAAAAAAATCATGCTGGTCGCCCAAAAATCCGCCACCAAAGACGAGCCGGATGCCGACGACCTCTACCGCATCGGTTGCCTCTCCAATATCTTGCAAATGCTCAAACTGCCGGACGGCACCGTCAAAGTGCTGGTTGAAGGCACACAGCGCGCGCAGATCGATGCCATTGACGCACAAGATGAAGTTTTCATGGCCAGCATTCAAGCGCTGCCGCAACAAACCGGCGACGACCACGAAGTGGAAGCCATGCGCCGCACCGTCATCAATCAGTTTGAGCAATTCGTCAAACTGAACAAAAAAATCCCGCCAGAAGTCCTCTCTTCCATCGCCGCCATCGAGGACAACGGCCGCTTGGCCGACACCATTGCCGCCCACTTGCCGCTCAAAATCGAGCAAAAGCAAGACGTGCTCGAAATGGACAGCGTGCGCGCGCGCATCGAACGCCTCTTGTCGCAGCTGGAAGCAGAAATCGACATACTGCAAGTAGAAAAACGCATTCGCGGCCGCGTCAAACGGCAAATGGAAAAAAGCCAGCGCGAGTACTACCTGAACGAGCAGGTCAAAGCCATTCAGAAAGAACTGGGCGAAGGTGAAGACGGTGTCGACCTGGAAGAGCTGGACAAAAAAATCAACGCCGCCGGCATGAGTAAAGAAGCGCTTGCCAAAGCCCAGAGCGAACTGAAAAAACTGCGCCTGATGTCGCCGATGTCCGCCGAGGCCACGGTGGTGCGCAACTTCATCGAAACCCTGGTCAATCTGCCTTGGCGCAAAAAAACCCGCATCAGCAAAGATTTGAATGCGGCAGAAAAAGTGTTGGATGCCGACCACTTCGGGCTGGAAAAGGTAAAAGAGCGCATCGTCGAATACCTCGCCGTGCAACAGCGCGTCGATAAGGTCAAAGCGCCCATCCTGTGCCTGGTTGGGCCTCCCGGTGTCGGCAAGACCTCGCTCGGCCAGTCGATTGCCAAGGCCACCAACCGCAAATTCGTGCGCATGGCTTTGGGCGGCGTGCGCGACGAAGCCGAAATTCGCGGCCATCGCCGTACCTACATCGGCTCCATGCCGGGCAAGATTCTCAACAGCCTGACCAAAGTCGGCGTCAGAAACCCCCTTTTCCTGCTCGATGAAGTCGATAAACTCGGTCAGGATTTTCGCGGCGACCCCTCCTCCGCCTTGCTGGAAGTACTCGATCCGGAACAGAACAACACCTTCCAGGACCACTACGTCGAAGTCGATTTCGATCTTTCTGACGTGATGTTCGTGGCCACCGCCAACTCACTGAACATCCCGGCACCGCTGCTCGACCGCATGGAGGTCATCCGCCTCTCCGGTTACACGGAAGACGAAAAAATCAACATCGCCATGCGTTACCTGCTCCCCAAGCAGATGAAAAACAACGGCGTCAAAACCAGCGAACTCACTGTCGCCGAAAGTGCTGTCCGCGACATCGTGCGTTACTACACCCGCGAAGCCGGCGTGCGTGCGCTGGAGCGCGAAATTTCCAAAATCTGTCGCAAGGTCGTCAAAACCCTGGTCATGAAGGCGCGCGAAGGCAAAATGACCGTCAGCGCAAAAAATCTCGACAAATACCTAGGCGTACGCCGTTACAACTTCGGCATGGCGGAAAAAGACAACCAGGTCGGCCAGGTCACCGGCCTCGCCTGGACCGAGGTGGGCGGCGAATTGCTCACCATTGAATGCGCCAATATGCCAGGCAAGGGCAACATCCTGCGCACCGGCTCACTGGGCGACGTGATGAAGGAATCCGTCGAAGCCGCACGTTCTGTCGTACGCGCCCGCGCCCACCGCTTGGGCATCGCTGCCGACATCTTCGAGAAAACCGACCTGCACATCCACGTTCCCGAAGGTGCCACCCCCAAGGACGGTCCTTCGGCGGGCATTGCCATGACGACAGCGCTGGTCTCTTCCTTTACCGGCATTCCGGTACGCTGCGACGTCTGCATGACAGGCGAAATCACCCTGCGCGGCGAAGTGCTTGCCATTGGCGGCCTCAAAGAAAAGCTACTGGCTGCCGTACGTGGCGGTCTGAAAACGGCCTTGATTCCGGAAGAGAATGCCAAAGACCTGACCGAGATGCCAGATAACATCAAAAACCGCATCGAGATCGTCCCGGTAAAATGGATCGACCAAGTGCTCGAACGCGCCCTGGAGCGCATGCCGCACGCCTTGCCGGACCAAGAAGACAAGCTCCCTGAACTCAGCGCACCGAGCACAGAAACCATCAAGAAAACACCGCTTACCCATTGATTCTTAAAGAATGCCATATGGAAAACGCTTCCAACACTGAGAAAACCCGTGAAATCCGCTTGACACAAGGATTTCCAAAAGGATATAAAGCCGCCTTCGCACAAATTTCCACACCATAAACCACTCTCGGGGACCGTAATGAACAAGACTGAACTAATCGACCAAATCGCCACCGCTGCCGACATTTCCAAGGCTGCTGCCAGCCGCGCGCTGGACGCTACGGTCGATGCCATCAAAGGTGCTCTGCAAGCCGGTGACAGCGTCAATCTGATCGGCTTTGGCACCTTCTACGTTGGCGAGCGCGCCGCCCGCACCGGCCGCAACCCGCAAACCGGCAAAACCATCGAAATCAAAGCCGCCAAATCGCCCAAATTCCGCCCGGGCAAAACGCTCAAAGACGCAGTTAACTGATATAATTTCAGACCTATCCTGCTTCTGGCAGATGGGTGCTTAGCTCAGTTGGTAGAGCGTCGCCCTTACAAGGCGAATGTCAGCGGTTCGACCCCGTTAGCACCCACCAAAACAATCCCGCTAACTCAATGAGTTAGCGGGTTTTTGCTTTGTGGGCCACCGACTTGCCGCCCACTCTAAGTCACTGACATCCACCCACAAAAACACGCTATCCTACCGAGCAACATTACAGCAAGGCGAATCTCGCTTCTCGTTCATGGCATCACTCTGCGGCGACGGCAAACGACCGCAGCCAGGGATCGAGGTGGGCGATATCGAAGGTGCCCGACTCGAACATCTGCATCATCTGCGCATAAATCTGCGGTGGAGCGCGCCGCAAGCGCCAGCCATTGATGCGCAGGAAGACGTCAGCCGCAGCAAAGGCGATGCGCTTGTTCCCGTCCACAAACGGATGGTTGATTGCCAGGCTTTCCAGCAGGGCAGCTGCCTCGCCCACGATGTCATCGTAGTAGCCGGTCTGCGGGCGGAACAGTGCGGCCTCCAAAGCCCCAGGGTCACGCACACCCGGCGCACCGCCGTAACACTGCATCAGCACCGTGTGCATACCCAGCACATCGGCCACGGTCAGGTAATCGTGCGCCATGGTTTACTTGGCCAGTTCGCGGTAGAGGCTATCGAACTCATCCAGACTAGATGCGAAAGAAGCCATCACGTAGCGGCGAGGGTGCTCCTTTTGCTGCCGGTCGATGTAATCGCGCAAGGCGTCATCGAGTACCGCCTGGAACTGGCGGCCCTGGCTTTCTGCGATTTGACGCAACGCAGCCAGCACATCGGGTGCAGCCTGGGAGGAAAACTTTTCGCGGACAGCAGTCGTCATAGCTATCTCCATCATGATTCATCTTGACGTTTCATGATAAAGCAAAATAAAAAGGTTTCCCACCGCGTTTATGACGCTCGATGCCTGACAGGTGGCCTTGGTTGACAATCCGAATTACCTAAATATCCTTTGGCATGAACGGGGGCTTCTGTCCGACAAGCTTACCCTTATTCCAAGCGCATGAGCCTCCCTTGGTTTTTTGTCTACCAAGGGATGGGTTTCATGCTACCAGTTTTTCCTGATCTTGGCGGCTGATCCAGTTCGCCAAGAACTGCACAGGCGATTGGTAGCCGAGGGTTGAATATTGCCGTTTTCGGTTATAAAAAACCTCGGATAGTGCAACAAATTTTCTGTAAAAACTTTCAGGCGATGACATCGGGATGATGAAATCAGTCTTTCAAGTTGAGATAGATCTTGCCTGTCATCCACTCCTCATCGCACTCGGCGAGCAGTGCGGAGACGAGTCTGAGGCAAGATGCAGCATTGGGGAAGATCGAAGCGACGCGGGTGCGGCGTTTGATCTCGCGGTTGATGCGTTCGAGGCCGTTGGTTGTGCGCAAGCGGGTGCGCTGCCCGTGAGGGAAAGCAAATACGGCAAAGCCCTCGGGCAGATTTTCCTCGGCCCAGTGGGCGAGTTTGGGTGCCTCGGTTTTCCAAGTGTCGATGGCTTGGTGCAAGAGCCGTTCGGCCTCGGCCTTGTCGGGGGCATTGAAGATCGAGCGGATGCGCTGGGCGACGGGTTTTTTCTGATCCAGGCGCGCGACATAGGCCCCCGCATTCTGCTGCAAATGGAACTGGCAGCGCTGCCAAGGCACGCTGGGCAGAGCGGCGCGCCGGGCCGCCTTGAGACCGGCGTGGTCGTCGGAGACGATCAGCTTCACGCCCTTCAAGCCGCGCTTGATCAGGCTGTCGAGGAAGGCGCGCCAATGCACCTCGGCCTCAGACAGGGCGACCGACACGCCCAGCACCCGGCGCTTGCCGTCCGCAGTGACGCCAACGGCCACCAGTACCGCACAATCGACCAACTGGCCGCCCTCACGCACCCGCTCGTAGCGGGCATCGAGGAACAGGTACCGTGGTCGCCATCGATGGCAAGACCAGCCGCCGCTCGTCGAGCAAAGTGGATGCCACGCCGTTACACCTGATCAGCGCTTTTGCCGCCGGAGCCCGTCTGGTGCTGGGGCAGCGCGCAACGGCGAAGAAATCGAACGAGAAGACGGCGATACCGGAGCTGCTGGCCACGCTGGCACTGGACGGGTGCATCGTCACCATTGATGCGATGGGTACCCAGGCCAATATCGCCCAAGCGATCCGCAATCGTGGTGCCGATTACATTCTGGCGGTGAAAGATAACCAACCGACCTTAGCGGACTCGATGCGAGACTTCTTTCTCCAATTCCAGGCGCAGCCAGCGCGCACCCCACACACGGTGAGCGAAACGATTGAGAAGGATCACGGCCGACTGGAAACCCGCCGCTGCTATGCCTTCGACCAACTCGAATGCCTGGCCCGACCCGAGCAGTGGCCCGATCTAAAATCCTTTGCGGTGATCGAGACACAACGCTGCATCAATGGCAAAACCTCTCTCGAGCGCCGTTTTTACATCAGCAGCCTGCCCCCGGATGCCTCGCGCCTGGCCCGGGCGGTGCGGGCACATTGGGCTGTCGAAAACAGCCTGCATTGGTGCATGGATGTGGCCTTCGCCGACGACCAGATGCGCGCCCGCACCGGCTATGCCGCTCACAACCTCGCCGTCTTGAAGCACATCACCCTCAACATCATTCGCCTCGACCCCATCAAACGCAAGGGCAGTATCAAAACCAAACGACTTATCGCCGCCACCTCTGACCTCTACCGCGCTCAACTGCTCGGCTTGGCGTGACTTTCATGCGATTGCCCTGTGAATTCCCCCGGCGCTTCAATCTGACGCCGCGCTGCGTGGTATGGGACCTGGCCGAGGTAGAAGCCTGGATCGAGGAACGCAAGCAAGCCCCTCGAATCAACGCCGCCAAACCCGATGTCCACCTACGAAAAACCCGCCCTGTTCGGGCGGGTTCGGGCCAGGATTGAGACCAGAGGCAACCTCACCTAAGCACCTCGCCTCATCTGGCACCAACGATCCGGGCCAGTGTTTCTTCCAGCAGGCTCCGATCCGCCGCACGCTTGGCGTCGGTGCGCTGTGCCAGGTTGTGTAGCTTGCGCCGGACAGCCGGTAAATCGCCCGCATGTGGAAGTCCGATCAGATCGAAGTCCGGCTGCTGATCTTCAATGGATCGTAGGAACACACACGATGGCTCATCCAGCCAATCGGCCACGCGCACCAACAGGCGCTCATGAATATCCAGTAAGACTTCGGCTTCAATAGGCTCAGCCGTCATGCCTTTGAAGTGCGCCTCGAATGTCGCTGCGAAATCCGCAGGCACGCGGGGCGCCAGCATCTCCCAGGCAGGCTTGGGACTGCAGGTCAGGTAGACGAGAAAAGTCCGCCAGAGTGCCTGATCCGCTCGTTCGTCTTCCAGCAACAAGCCAACATCGAAAAGATCGCGCGGATGCTGCCGCGAGAGTGCAGCAGCCAGCTTGCCGGCATAGAGATCAGCAAAATCCAGTACCTGTACCGAGGCGAAACCGAACGCGTCCTCCACCCTGGGACGCACCACCATGTTGCGCACTGGATGCACCGCACCACGCATGACCGGCGTTGTCTCGATCTGCACACGCGCGCGACCGCGACTGGCCACCAAGCGCGTAACGCCTGCGCCCTCGCCTGCCGACAACTGCACCTGCAATTGCAGGGGCCGGGCGCGCAGCATATCGGCCAGTCGCCCAAGCGCTTCGGCGATCAGCTTCGCATCCTCGGCATAGTCATGCACCGGCAACCAAGCCAGATCAATGTCCACCGACAAACGTGGCAGGTCGTGCTCGAACAGGTTGATTGCCGTGCCGCCCTTGAGCGCGAAGCGCGGCTCGTGCGCCAGCACCGGCAGGATTTCGACCAACAGCCGAACCCGGTCGGTGTAGCGGCGATCCCAGTGATCAAGCCAGGTGTTCATCGAGGTCTCCCGGCAAAGTGATCTGGTAGGTCGGATGCAAACGACCGCCAGGCACCAGTGCGCGTTTTCCCCGGCCCAGATCGACTCCCTCCAGTGACACGTGCGCCAGCCACGCATGCCGGTGGCGCTCGGCCAGCGCCAGGAACACCCGTTTGGCCTTGATGCTGCGGCAGTGGCGCAACAGCAGGCCAACCCGCTGCGGCCGCAGCGTCGTCATGGCCTGCATCAGCGCATCGGCTTCGTAGACCAACGTTGCGCCCGCGATGCCATCGCACAGCTCCAGCATGGCCCGCTCGGGCGTGGAGCAGACCAAGGCATCGGTGCCCGGCGCAGCCTGATGCCAGGTCAGCCCTTGCTCGGACAGCGTCTTCTCGGGCACCTCCGATGCGAACGACAAGGGGGGCAGATCGAATGCGCCTTTGCCCAGGAACTCGAAACGCTGCTCCAACGGTAGCTTGCCGAGCCAACCCGGTGACCGCCCTGGCCCATACAGGGCGATTGTTCCGGCGTCGCCCAGACGCAAATAGTGCTCGTGCCCCTGCAGGCTGAGTGCGAAGCGGCCGCCGACATGCAGTGGCATCCCCTCCCTAACCTGCAAGCTGCGAACCACGCCTTCCCACTGCAGGTGGCCGCCCTTGCGCATGTAGACGCCGCGTACAGGCGACACCAGCCAACCACTGCTCACGTAGCGTGCGACGAGGCTGTTGGAGTAGCCGTGTGCCCGCAGCCAGCGACTCGATATCAGACGTGTGTCGCCAAGTTCGGCTAGCAACAGGTTCAGTTTTCCTGTGTTTTGATCACCCATAGTGCTCAAAATACAGCTTTTATAAACTCCTGCCAAGGCCTGAAGGTTTGGTGGATGGAAGAAATGATCACTAATAGTGATCCTTTTACGACAACAATAAACCGCACGCCGTGCACCGGTGGCTCGCTCAGAGAGAACGATCATGCCGTTCTCCCTTCACAAGGCCGCGCTGAGGACGGGAACCACCACGTTCTCCGAAAGCAGCTTCGGCACATGGGTGCGCCCGTCGATCCAGGCATCCACCATATCCGCCCACTCTTGCAGCATGTGGCGCCGTTGCTCGGCGTACTCGGCTTTGTTGTAGATCGAACGCGACGAACGGCCGTCCTCGTGGGCGAGGCACTTCTCGATCCAGTCGCCATTGAAGCCGACCTCGTTGAGCAGCGTCGAACCTGTGCGACGCAGGTCGTGTACCCGTGGCGGCGAGTTTGTGGCCAACGAGTTGCAGCAGGCCATGGACAAGGACTACTTGATTCAGGGCGCACTGGATGAAGTGGCCCGATACGCCCACGACCGCAATCACATCCTTGGCTTCTGCGCTGGCGTGGAGCACGCCTACCACTGCGCCGAGGCCTGCCGCGCCCGTGGCTGGAAGGCTGACTACGTGACCGGCGACATGGCACCAGGCGAACGTGACGCCAAGATAAATGCCTTCAAGGAAGGTCGCACGCGCATCCTGTTCAACGCCATGCTGCTGACCACTGGATTCGATGCCCCGCACATCGACTGCATCGTGATGCTGCGCCCGACGAAATCCACCGGCCTGTACGTGCAGATCATTGGGCGCGGCTTGCGCAAGCACCCCAGCAAAGAGAACACCCTGATTCTGGACTTCGCCGGCAACGTCGAGCGCCACGGCCCCATTGACCAGATCAAGGTCAAGAAGAAGGCTGAAAAAGGCGAAGGCGTCAGCGTGGCCCCGGTCAAGGAGTGCCCCAACTGTCAGGCGCTGGTGCATGCCGGTGTGCGCGAGTGCCCGGAGTGCGGCAATCTGTTCCCGGAAAACGAGGAAGCCAGGCACGGCACCGAAGCCGCTGATGCGGTAGTGGTGGCTGCGCTGGAGAAGCCGCGCACCTACACCGTGGATCGTGTCGAGTACGAACGGTACGCAAAGATTGGCAAGGCCGATTCCGTCAAGGTGACGTACTGGTGCGGCCCCTCCACGTTCAACGAGTGGCTGCCCATCGAGGACGACCGGGTCTACGTCAAGAAGCACGCCGTTTCGTGGTTCTGGCAGCGTGGGTGCATCTGCCCCAACCATGTCGAGGAAGCACTCGCCATGGTGCGCGACAACCGCATCCCATCCCCTGACACCATCACCGTTGCGCTTTCCGGCAAGTATTGGCGCGTGCAGTCCGTCGATATGGGCCGCCGTCGCCTGGACGTGGCGAGTGTCGCAGACCGTGACGAGGTGGCATTTTGAGCGAAGCCCTTTACACCACCAAGAAAGAAATCGCCAAGCGCATCGAAGTGCTGCGCATGGAAATCAGCTTTCTCGAATCCATCAACACCGGCTGCGCGTCATGCGATGCCTTCGACGGGCGCGGCTGCAAGCGTGCTGGCGGGGTTGAGCCGCCGCCCGAGGTCAAGGCGCAAGGCTGCCCCGAGTGGAAGTGGGACGAGATACCTTTTTAGGCGAGGCGATCATGCAACTCATCAACAAGAAAACACTGCTGGGCATGATCCCGCTGTCGGAGAAGGCCATCTACAACATGGAAAAGCGCGGCGACTTCCCCAAGCGCATTGCCCTCACCAGCCGTAACGTCGCGTGGGACTTGGACGAAGTGACCGGCTGGATCGAGAGTCGCAAGTCATCCGGGGGACAGGCGGCACGCCCTGGGCAAACGGTCATCGTTTCTTGACCGTCCATCCGTCAATCATGTCTGCCCAATCCTGCAACATGGCCGTGCGCTGCTCCCGGTACTCGGCCTTGTTGTACACCGCCCGCACCCCCTTCTGTTCGTGGGCAAGGCATTTCTCGATCCAGTCCGTGTTGTACCCAGCCTCGTGCAGCAAGGTGCTGGCCGTGCGGCGCAAGTCATGCGGCCCGAACTTTGCCAGTTCCTTGCCGTCTTTCTGCGCCAGCGTATAGACCAGTTCCAACACCCGGTTCAGCGTGGCATTGCTCATTGGCGCATCGGCGTCATAGCGCGACGGCAGCACCCATTCAGACCCACCGGCAAACGTCTTGAGTGCCATGAAGATTTCCAGAGCCTGCCGTGACAGGAACACCAGATGTGGGTTGCGGCGCTTCATCCGGGCTGCCGGGATCGTCCATAGGGCATCCGTGAAACTGATCTCGCTCCACTTGGCATCGGTCAGTTCGCCCTTGCGCACCATCGTCAGCAGCAGCAGCTTGCACGCCACCTTGAACTGCGGGCCTGCGGACACCTTTTCCAGATACTCGTACATCAGGCCGATCTCATCCGGCGATAGGGCACGCTCACGCGGCGCGAACCGGGCAATCGCCGTCGGCCTCACCATGCCAGCAGGGTTTTCGACACGCTGCCCGCGTTCGTTCGCCCAGCGGTAGATCTGCATCACCACCTCGCGGGAATGAACCGCCGTGGCCGGCGCCCCCCTGGCCACGATCTTGTCGGTCAGGTCGCGCAGATCGTCATGCGTGATTTCGGTCAGCAGCTTGTTGCCGAACGGGCCTTTCAGTTCCCGGTCGTAGCAGGCGCGGCGCATGTCCCGTGTCGAGTCGGCCATCTCGTACCCGCGCAGCCACGCCTGCGCCCAGTCGTCGAACGTCTTGGCGTCCTTGTCCCGGTTCTTGGCTCGCGCCTTCTCTCTGGCCGGTGACTTGCCAGCGGCGATCATCTTCTTCGCTTCGTCCAGACGCTCCCGCGCTTCGGCCAGCGTGATGCCGCCCACGCCGTACTGGCCGAACGTCACCGTCTCCTGCCTGCCGTTCAGGGCGTAGTTGTATCGGAATGAAATGCCACCTGCCTTGGTGACGGCCACATAGAGGCCGTCTCGGTCGGCCACCTTGTACATCTTGTCCTGCGGCTTCAAGTTGCGCAGCTTGGTATCGGAAAGCATGGCTCTCTCCTTGTCGTTCGGTTGTTCGTTCTCTCGGTCATGGTATCGGCGTGGGCTGGCGATACCATGATTTTGCGAACCATGAAAATCCCTGCAAACCCGCGTCACGCCTAGACTTTCAAGGTTTCGATACCATGAATACCTGCATCGTCAATGAATGGTATCGGCCAGAATTTCCGGGTGCCTGAAAATAATACCATCAGAAGTGCCATTGAAAATAACTCCTTGCCGGTGCTTTCTGGTGCATGGTGTTACCAGACGCAAACAACAAAAAAGCCCGCAGTGACGCGGGCTTACGTGGTTTTCTTACCGTCTAGTGCTAGACGGTACGAGACATTAAATCATTCCCACTCGATCGTTCCTGGCGGTTTGCCCGTCACGTCATAAACTACACGACTGATGCCGCGAATTTCATTCACGATACGGTTGGAAACACGCCCGAGCAATTCATGCGGCAGTTCGGCCCACTTGGCGGTCATGAAGTCCGAGGTCTGTACGGCACGCAGGGCAACCACATAATCGTAGGTGCGGCCGTCGCCCATGACGCCGACGCTCTTGACCGGCAAAAAGACGGCGAAGGCCTGGCTGGTGAGGTCGTACCAGGTTTTACCGATATCGGTTTCGCCGCACAAACCGGCAGCGGCATCGCGTTCAGTGGCTTGGGTGGCGCGTAGTTCATCAATGAAAATGGCGTCCGCACGTTGCAGGAGACTGGCGTGTTCGCGTTTGACTTCACCCAGAATGCGCACCCCCAAACCAGGCCCCGGGAAGGGGTGGCGGTAGACCATCTCGCGCGGCAGGCCGAGCGCCACGCCGAGTTCGCGGACTTCGTCTTTGAACAGTTCGCGCAGCGGCTCGAGCAGTTTCAGGTGCATGTCCTCGGGCAGGCCGCCGACGTTGTGGTGGCTTTTGATGGTGTGTGCGCCTTTTTTATGCTTGCCGGCCGATTCGATCACGTCCGGATAGATGGTGCCTTGGGCCAGCCATTTAGCGGCGCTGAGTTTTTTCGATTCCGCCTGAAACACCTCGACGAATTCCTTGCCGATGATTTTGCGTTTCTGTTCCGGGTCGGTAACGCCGGCAAGTTGCCCCATGAACTGATCGACGGCATCGACACGAATCACCTTGACGCCTAAATTGCGGGCAAACATGTCCATCACCATGTCGCCTTCGTTCAGCCGCAAGAGGCCGTGGTCGACGAAAACGCAGGTGAGCTGCTCGCCAATGGCGCGATGAATGAGGGCGGCGGCAACGGAAGAGTCCACTCCGCCGGAGAGGCCGAGAATGACTTCTTCCTGGCCGACCTGCCGGCGGATGGCTTCGACCGCTTCGGCGATGTAGTCGCCCATCACCCAATCGGTGCCGCAGCCACAGATGCCGTGCACAAAACGCTCGAGCATGGCGCGGCCTTGCAGGGTGTGGGTGACTTCCGGATGAAATTGCAAACCGTAGAATTTACGATTTTCATCGGCCATGCCGGCAATCGGGCAGGCGGGCGTGGAGGCCATGAGCTTGAAGCCGGGTGGCAAATCGATGACCGAGTCGCCGTGGCTCATCCAAACCTTGAGCATGCCGTGGCCTTCGGCGGTTGTGCTGTCGGCGATGTCGTTCAACAAGGCGGTGTGGCCGTGAGCGCGAACCTCGGCATAACCGAATTCGCGCGCCTTCTGCGCGGCCTCGGCACTCACCACCTTGCCGCCCAGTTGCTGCGCCATGGTCTGCATGCCGTAACAAATTCCCAATACCGGCACCCCCAGTTCAAACACCGCTTGCGGTGCGCGCGGCGTGTCACCCTCGGTCACCGAACTCGGACCGCCGGAAAGAATGATGCCGCGCGCGCCGTAATTGCGAATGAAATCTTCTGAAACATCATAGGGATGAATTTCGCAAAACACCTGCGCCTCGCGTACGCGGCGGGCAATCAGCTGGGTGACCTGGGAACCGAAATCGAGGATAAGGATTTTTTGGTGGCTCATGGCGGGCATCTAAAAAGGAAATTGGCAAAAACTGTGTGAAAAAAGACGTGAAAAAGGCGGCTGAAGCGCCGCCTTTTTCGATCAAAGCGCTCAACCGAGGTGGTAGTTCGGCGCTTCCTTGGTGATTTGCACATCGTGCACATGCGATTCGCGCATACCGGCCGAGGTAATTTCAACAAACCCCGCCCGTGCGTGCATTTCGGCAATCGTGGCGCAGCCCAGATAGCCCATGGCGGAACGCAAACCGCCCATCAACTGATGAATGACCGCCAGTACCGGGCCTTTGTAGGGTACGCGGCCTTCGATGCCTTCCGGCACATATTTATCGACGTTGGCGTTGTTTTCCTGAAAATAACGGTCACTCGAACCGGCCTGCATCGCGCCCAAGGACCCCATGCCGCGATAGGACTTGTAAGAACGCCCCTGAAAGAGTTCGACTTCACCCGGCGCTTCTTCGGTACCCGCGAGCAAACCGCCCAGCATGACCGTATCGGCCCCGGCGGCAATCGCCTTGGCGATATCGCCGGAATAACGGATGCCCCCGTCGGCAATCATCGGCACGCCGGTGCCTTTCAGCGCCTCGGAAACGTTGTGAATGGCGGTGATTTGCGGCACCCCGACCCCGGCAACGATGCGTGTGGTGCAGATCGAACCGGGGCCGATGCCGACCTTGACGCCGTCCGCGCCGCAATCGACCAGCGCTTTGGCGGCCTCTGCCGTGGCGATGTTGCCGCCGATGACTTCAACCTGCGGGTAATTTTTCTTCACCCAGCGCACGCGGTCGAGCACGCCTTGCGAATGGCCGTGGGCGGTATCGACCACCACAACATCGACACCGGCTTCCACCAGCAGCTCGACCCGCTCTTCCGTACCCGCCCCCACGCCAACTGCCGCACCGGCACGCAAACGCCCGGCGCTATCTTTATTGGCCAGCGGATGTTCTGTGGATTTGAGAATGTCCTTGACCGTAATCAGGCCGCGCAGCTTGAAATCGTCATCCACCACCAGCACGCGCTCCAGGCGGTGCTGACGGATCAACTCTTTGGCTTCTTCGATCGCCGCGCCCTCTTTCACCGTGACCAGGCGTTTTTTCGGCGTCATGATGGCTTTTACCAACTGGTCGAGATTGGTCTCGAAGCGCAGATCGCGGTTGGTGACGATACCCAGCACCCGGTTGTCGCGATCGACCACCGGCATGCCGGAAAATTTATGCTGGCGGGTGATTTCCAGCACATCGCGCACCGTCATGGTGGGCAGCACGGTAATCGGATCTTTCAGAATGCCTGACTCATGCCGCTTCACCTTGGCCACTTCCGCCGCCTGGGCGCGCGCCGGCAGGTTTTTATGAATGATGCCGATGCCGCCCTCTTGCGCCAATGCGATGGCCAGACGGCCTTCCGTCACGGTATCCATGGCAGCGGAGAGCAGCGGCAGATTGAGGGTGATGTTGCGGCTCAAGCGCGTGGAGAGACTCACATCACGCGGCAGAATCTGGGAATGAGCGGGAACGAGCAGAACGTCGTCGAAGGTCAGGGCTTTTTGCAGCAGGCGCATGGCTTTGATCCACGGTCACAAAATCGTATTATACAGAAATCTTTGTCATATCCGTCAGGCCGACCATGAACACTTTCTCCTTCCTGCCCCGCACCCTCGCCTTTGCCGCCGCCCTCGCTCTTTGCTGCGGCACGCTGCAGGCGCAAACCTATCAGTGGAAAGATGCCAACGGAAAGACCATCATTTCCGATACCCCGCCGCCCAACAGCGCGCAAAAAAAACGTTCGGTCGGTGTGGCGCACCCCAAATTAACCACCGCTTCGCCGGCTGAAAACGCAGACGAAAACAAGCAGAACCCCGGCGGCGATGCGGCTGAAAAAACCCCGGAAAAATCGGCCAGCCCACAAACCACGGCAGAAAAAGACCTGGAATTTCGCAAACGCCAGCAAGAAGCCAAAGAAAAAGCCGAAAAAGACGCAAAAGAAGCCGCCGCCGCCCGTGACCGCCGCGAAAACTGCGACCGCGCCCGCGCCAATTACCGCATGTTGCAATCGGACATCCCCGTCCTCGTCGGCGACAAGGACATGACACAAAAACAGCGCCAGCAAGAAATGGAACGCACCCGGCGCATCATGCAGGAAAGCTGCAAGTAAGCTTTTGCAGCCACGAAAATTCGCCCTCCCCCCCTTAGACAACTGCACTCTGACAACCGTACTCTGCGCTTGGAAAAAATGACCGGAAACCCACACCACTCCGTATGTCGCATCTATGGCATCAAAAACTGCGACACCATGAAGAAGGCCCTGCACTGGCTGGATGCGCAGGGGCTTGTTTATGAATTTGTCGATTACAAGAAAAGCGGTATTGCTGCGGCACATCTGCCGGACTGGATGGCCCGCAGCGACTGGGAGACACTCCTCAACCGGCGCGGCCTGATGTGGCGCAAGTTGTCGGAAGACGAGCGCAGCAATGTCGATGCCGCCAAAGCCCTGCTCTTGATGACGCAATACCCGGCGCTCATTAAACGCCCGGTGCTCGATCTGGGCAAAGATTTGCTCGTCGGCTTTACGCCGGAGCACTACGCGCAGGCTTTCGCTTCGCAGGTGCAGCCATGAGTCATAGCCAGATCACGCGTTTTCTTTTTGAGGGGCTGGATATTCGCGGCGCTTTTGTGCGCCTGGAAGCCACCTGGCAAAAAATGCTGGCAGGGCGCGATTATCCGCTGCCGGTCAGCGAATTGCTCGGGCAAAGCGCTGCAGTAACCGCCTTGATTGCCGGCCAGCTCAAACACAGCGGGCGACTCACCTTGCAGCTGCGCGGCGAAGGGCCGATTCAGATGTTGGTGCTCGATTGTCAGGCGGAAGAGGACAGCGCATCGGCGCTCTTGCTGCGCGGCATGGCGCGCAGTCAAGCCAGCGTATTGCCCGCGCCGACCCCGGAACTGCTCGGGGCGCAGCATGGCGGGCGCCTGCTAATGAGTCTGGATTTACCCACTGCCCGTGAGCCCTACCAAAGTTTCGTGCCGCTGGAAGGGGAAACGATAGGCGAAATTTTCGAGCATTATTTGACGCAATCCGAACAACAGCCTTCACGCCTTTTTTGTGCCGCGGACGAGCGCAGTGCCAGCTGCCTCTTTTTGCAAAAGCTGCCCGATGCCGATTCCCGCGATGCCGATGCCTGGATGCGTATCAGCCAACTGGCGGCCACGGTCAAAACGCAGGAATTGCAAACCCTCCCGCTGGAGACGCTTTTACAGCGCCTTTTTCACGAAGAAATCGAAAATGGCGATGGGGTGCGGGTTTATCCGCCACGCCCGGTGCGTTACCACTGCCCGGAAAAATCCGAACAAATCCGCACCATGGTACTTTCTTTGGGGCGTGCAGAAGCCGAAAGCATTCTTGCAGAACACGGTGAAATCCACATTCACGACGATATCTGTAACCGCGATTACCGTTTCAGCGCCGAAGATGTGGCAGCGCTTTTTGCCGCCCACGGGCCGCAGGCAACACACTGAAACGCCGCAGCAGAGCGGCCTACGCATCAGAGCGGCCATAGTCATAACGCTTGGCGTAAGTATGGTGGGCCGAGTATTTAATCGAGGTTTATTGCACAGCCATGTCCAAATGGCGCGCACGATGCACCGCAACTTCGCCGCCTTGCGAAAATTCGCGCTCACCTTGCTCCGTCTGGATAAGCAATACTCAAAACGCAGCCTGCGATCCAGGCGCAAAACTGCTGAGCGCCTCCCCGATTACAGGGCTTCTTTGCTCGGCCTCTCTCTTCGGGGATAAATGCGATTGCCCTGTGCATCCAGCAGACCAAGCCGACCGACGATGGACCGGCTGGCGTTTCCCTGACCCGAGGTCACCGGATTGGACGGCGGTGACCTCTTTTTTTGCAGGTTAGCGTCAGTGCGCCTGCAGCCAGTCGGCGAATTCCGCAACGGTCAGGATGGGAATGTGGAACTGATCCCGAACGGCCTGAATGTCGCCGTCGCCACTGATCAGTGCATCGGCACGGCCAGCGTCAGCGAGGACCAGAAAGATGATGTCGTCCGCATCGCGGATGTCAGGCAAGCCCTCGGGGTTCCGGTCGGTCTTGACGGTCTCAACGTAAGGCAGAAATTCGGCGAGCAGCGTCTCCTGCTCGTCGCTGGTCAGCTTGAACTTAGGGTAGGCAAGTACCCGCAGCAGTTCGCTGACCGTATCGTGACTGGCCAAGGCAAGGAAGCGCTTGGACTGCCAGGCTTCCCGCAGCCAGGCAAACCTGCCCCGCGAGAAGATCAGCGCCGAGACCAGGCAGTTGGTGTCGAGGACAACGCGCGGGAGGCTCATGCGCGCTTTCTCGCCCAGGCGATTGCTTCACTAACGTCATCCTGCGTGATGCCCAGTTCTTCCAGCTTCGACCGTACGGCATCTGCCTGTTGCAGGCGTACCGGCGTCAGCACGATTTTGCCGTCCTGAACGGTGACGTCGTAGTAGTCCGCCTCACCCGCCGTCTGGACGATGGCCTTGGGCAGGGTGACCTGGTTCTTGCTCGTGCGCTTGGCCAGCATGACAGCCTCCGAAAGTAATGAAGTAAGGAATTCAATTCTAACTCGTCCCCGAGTCAAGGCAACCCAAATAATGGGGGAGCGAGAACAAAAGGACATCCACTTTGTTTGACGCGCGCTGAAGAAATGAGCAAAATTTGGCCGGGCTTTGCCTCCCCTGCCCGATCGCTTGCCTCAGTCGCCCAACACCCTCAGTCGCCAAATACCAATTCCACCCGCCGCATCAAACGGCGGCACTGGGGCGAGCGGCAGGCCACCGGAACATGCTCGCTGCCCACGGCATTGCGCCGGATTTGCCGCGCCGCAACACCATGACGGCGCAACACCGCGGCCACCGCATTGACCCGCTGCTCGGCAATGGCAAGATTGTAGGAGGGGCTACCCAGATGATCGGTGTACCCATATAAGGTGACGATGGCAGCGGGATCGGCTTTCAAACGCTCGGCATGTAAGGCCAGACGCTGCTGCGCCGGCGCATCGACCTGAACACTGGCGGCGGGGAAAAACACGCTATTCGTCGCATCGATCTGCGCCATGATCTCGCTTTCCGTGCGTTTCTCCTGGGCGCTGGCCGGTTTTTCCGGTGTGACGACGCTGCTTACGGGCGCGGCCTGTTCGCTGGTCTGCGGGGCCGATGCGGTCGGACTCTGGGCGCAGCCGAACAACCAAGGCAGCAGGCTAAGCGCGAGAAATAAAGGTTTGTTTTTACATTTCATGCCGATTCATCCTGAAGCTTTTGTTTTTTATCCGGGTGATGCCTTTTTTGGGTGATACTTTTCGCCGGCTCATCCAGTAGAGACACCCCGGGTTCGCCCAGCAAATCCGCCAAGGGCACCCGGGCATATTTTTCTTCCTTGCCAGGCAGATGCCGCAGCAATTCTTCCAAATGGCTATGCAAGGTATGCAAGGTCAGACCCGGCAAATTGGACAGCGCTTCCGCCAAAATACCCGCCGCCGGCTGCGGAATTCGCGCCAGCACCGCCTCTCCTTGCGTGTGCAAATATAAACCCACCCGCCGCTGATCCAGCGCATGGCGTTCTTTGCGCAGATAGTTTTGCCCGGCCAGTTTATCGACCAGGAGGCTGCAAGTCGATTGATGAATCCCCATGCGCAACGCCAGTTCGCCTACGCCGATCCCCGGCGAATGGCTCAGCTCCTGCAAGAGCCAGACCTGGGAACCAGACATGCCGCACATTTCCTCCACGCGGCGAAAATGGCGGCGCATCGAACCGTAAATCAGGCGAAATTGCTGCAAAACATCGAGTACTTTTTGCGTTTCCCGCGCGGCGGACATTGGCACATACCCCAGAAAAACAGTGCTAAAAAAATACGCACGCGGCTTGCGTGATGAAAACCCGTGAATTATATTGCCAAGCAATGCAGTTTGACAGCGCAGCTTGCGCTATTTTTTCAGGGCAAGAAAGCCTTGTTTTGGCTGCGCTGCTCAGCTGAAACCCCCTTGGCCGCGCACCCCTTGGTTTGCGCACGCCGCAGATTTTGAAATCACGCCTGTTTGCCAAATCGCAACAGAGGCAAAAGATAACAATGTACTTTAAGTTATCTGTGTAATTAATTGAATTTAAATAATTAATAAACCGGAGGAGAAGATGATTCGTTTAGGACTGATAGGCTATGGCAAAGCCGGAGCCGCCGTTGCCTGCGTACTCAAAGACGATCCGCGTTTTGATTTGCGCTGGATTGCCCGCCGCTCGGCGCAGCCGGTTGAAGAGAATTGCCGATCAATCGCATTGAACATCAATACATTTGCCGAGGACTTGGCGCGTTACCCGGTGGATGCCATCGTCGATTTTGCCCATGCCGATGCTCTGCTCATTTACGGTGAAGCCATCCGCCAGCGAGGCATTCGTCTGGTTTCTGCCGTATCAAACTATCCCCCGGAGCAACTGGCGTATTTACGCGAGTTAAGCCGTGAGATTCCTGTCATGGCTTCGCCCAACATCACTGTCGGCATCAATTTTCTGATGCTGGCTTCCCGCCTGCTGCGCCGCATCGCTCCGGCCGCGGATATCGCCATTTTGGAGCAGCATTTTCGCGATAAGCCAGAAATCTCCGGTACCGCCAAAAAAATCGCCGCCTCGCTGGAAATGGAAGACGAAGAAATCACCTCCTTGCGCCTGGGCGGCATCGTCGGCCAGCACGAGGTGATTTTCGGCTTTCCGCACCAAACCGTGCGTCTGATCCACAATTCGATCCGCCGCGAAGCCTTCGGCACCGGCGCGGCCTTCGCCGTTGAGCAACTCATGGCCCTGCCCCCGGGTTTTTACACCTACGAACAGCTTCTGGAGCGCATCGTGCGCGAAGAACTGGAGCGCGAAAGCATCGCCCCGGGCGCTAAATCACCTTGCCCGGATTCAGCAAACCCGCCGGATCAAGGCTGTCTTTGAGGCTGCGCATCAGCGCCATTTCGACCTCTGATTTATAGCGCCGCAGTGCTTCCCGCTTGAGCTGACCAATGCCGTGTTCGGCCGAAATCGAACCGCCCAGTGCATGCACCCGGTCGTGCACATAAGCCTGCACCTCACTTTGACGGGCGAGCAAATCGGCATTGTCTGCCGCATTGGCATGTGACAGGTTGTAGTGCAGATTACCGTCACCGACGTGGCCGAAAACGACCACGCGGCAGCCGGGAAAACGCTCGGCCAGGGCGGGGGCAGTTTGCGCGATGAACTGCGCCAAACGCGACAAGGGCAAGGCGATGTCGTGTTTGATGCTGAAACCTTCGCATTTTTGCGCCTCTGAAATATTTTCGCGCAGCGCCCAGAGTTTTTGCGTTTGTGTTGCGTTCGCAGCCAATAGGGCATCGCTTAGAGCGCCTGCGGCCAACATCTCGGCCAGCCAATCTGCGACTGCATTTTCTTCCGCATCGGAAAACTCCGCCAAAACATACCAGGGACTTGCCGCCCCCGGGCGTGTGCTGCCAGGAATGTGTCGCAGCACGAGTTCTAGCGCGGCTTCTGCAATCAGCTCGAACGCCGTGAGTTGCGCAGAAAATTTCTGTTGCGCGTGCTGCAGCAAATCAACGGCCTGCGCTGCGCTGGCAAGCGCCAGCCAGCAGGTCGAACGCCGCTGCGGCAAGGGGTAAAGTTTTAATACGGCAGCCGTGATGATGCCCAGCGTACCCTCTGCGCCAATGAAAAGCTGCTTCAAATCGTAGCCGGTATTGTCTTTGCGCAGCCCGCGCAAGCCATTCCACAACTCGCCGCTGGGCAATACCACCTGCAAACCCAGGGTGAGTTCGCGCGTATTGCCGTAGCGCAACACTTGCACGCCACCCGCATTGGTCGATAGGTTGCCGCCGATCTGGCAACTGCCAGCAGAGGCGAGCGCCAGCGGAAAGAAACGCCCCGCCGCCTGCGCCGCCGCCTGGGCTTGGACAAGGGTACAACCGGCCTCCAGGGTCAGCGTGTTATTGCGCGCATCGACTTCCAGAACCCGGTTCAAGCGCCCCAGACTGATCACCACCGCCCTCCCCCCGGCATCCGGCGTGGCCGCGCCGCACAGGCTGGTGTTGCCCCCTTGCGGCACCATGGGTACCGCCGCCGCCGCGCTCAGACGTACCACCTCCTGCACTTCGGCAACCGAAGCCGGGCGCAGCACGGCGAGCGCGGCACCGCGATAACGGCCGCGCCAATCGGTCAGATAAGCGGCGGTATCGGCGGTGTCCGTCAGTACATGCGCCGGCCCCAAAAGCTGGCGCAGGCGGTCGAGGAAAATCTCCCGCTCAGACGGGTTCAGCATAGAGATCGTGGTGGTCGGCATCGATCACGCGCACCTTGAGAAAATCACCCGGCTGCGCGTCAAAATGGCCGTCGAGATAAACCAGACCGTCGATTTCCGGCGCATCGGCCTTGGAGCGGGCGACCGTCCCTTCGTCATCCACTTCATCGACCAAAACCTCGATCACGCGGTCGATTTTTGCCGCCAATTTGTTCGCCGAAATATCTTCTTGCACCTGCATCAACCAGCGGCGGCGGTCTTCGCGCACATTTTCCGGCGGCAAGCCCGGCAAGGCATTGGCGCGCGCGCCCTCGACCGGCGAATAGGCGAAACAGCCGACACGGTCGAGCTGCGCCATTTCAAGAAATTCAATGAGTTGATCAAAATCGGCATCCGTTTCGCCCGGAAAACCCGTAATGAAAGTGGAGCGAATCACCAATTCCGGACAAATTTCCCGCCATTTACGAATGCGTTCCAGCGTATTTTCGCTGGAAGCCGGGCGCTGCATGGCCTTCAGGATTTTGGGGCTGGCGTGCTGAAACGGCACATCCAGATAGGGCAAAATTTTACCTTCGGCCATCAATGGAATCACATCATCGACTGAAGGGTAGGGATAAACATAGTGCAGCCGCACCCAGATGCCGAAAGAAGCCAGCGCAGCGCACAGCTCCTTCAAGCGCGTTTTGACCGGCCGCCCGCCCCAAAAACTCGTGCGGTATTTCAGATCGACCCCGTAGGCACTGGTGTCTTGCGAGATCACCAAAATCTCCTTGACCCCTGCCCGCGCAAGATTTTCCGCCTCGGCCAGCACGTCACCGACCGGGCGCGACACCAACTGGCCGCGCAAATCGGGAATGATGCAAAAAGTACAGCTGTGATTGCAACCTTCGGAAATTTTCAAATACGCATAATGCGCCGGCGTCAGGCGCACCCCTTGCGGCGGCACGAGATCGGCATAGGGATCATGCGGCTTGGGCAGGTGCCGATGCACATGCCCCATCACTTCTTCCAGCGCATGTGGCCCGGTAATCGCCAGCACTGCGGGGTGCGCTGCTTGCACCACCTCACTTTTTGCCCCCAGGCAACCGGTGACGATGACCTTGCCGTTCTCGTTCAAAGCCTCGCCAATGGCATCCAGCGATTCCTCCACCGCTGCATCGATAAAACCGCAGGTATTGACGATCACCAGATCGGAATCATCGTAACTCGGCGAAATCTCATAACCTTCCGCGCGCAGGCGGGTCAGGATCAATTCCGCATCGGCGCTCGCTTTCGGGCAGCCCAGGCTGACGAAACCGACGGTAGGGGAAGTCGTTTGTGACATGCAATAAACCTGAAAAAATTAAACATCGCAGGCTGCGAAAAACACGCCATGAGGCAGCCCGAACCAAGCCGCGTATTTTACGCCAGCGCACCAACAACCCAGGCCCAGCTCTCGCAAAATTAGCCTGGGCTTACTTGGGTTGACTTGGGTTGACTTGGGTTGACCTGGGCTTGCCCGCAGCGCAGCCCAAAGAAAAGTTTTTCAACTGGTGTAATTCCAGCGCATTCGCTGCGCATTTGCTACCTTTCCTTCTTGCAAAATATCGCTATCCGTCGTTTGTTTCATCGATGCCGTAACCCCTGCTCTCCCTGGAAAAACCGGGCTGATCGACCCTGGCGCGAGGAAAAATCGCAGCGAAGCGGCTGCCCTGGCCGGGTTCGCTGGTGATGGCGAGGCGGGCCTGGTGACGGTTGAGGGCGTGTTTGACGATGGCCAGCCCCAGCCCGGTACCGCCGGCGTCGCGGGAACGGCTGCGGTCGATGCGGTAAAAACGCTCGGTCAGGCGGGAGAGATGTTCGGCGGCGATGCCGGGGCCGGTATCGCGCACAGCGAATTCGGCCCCCGCGGCATCCACCCGCCATTCCAGGATGATCCGCCCGCCCGCCGGGGTATAGCGCACGGCGTTGGCGACGAGATTGGCAAAGGCGCTGATGAGTTCATTTTCGGCACCGTAGAGATTGCCCTGCCCGCGGCATTCGATCTCGATTGCGTGCCGCCCGCCCGAAAGCGCCTGCGCGTCGCGCTGCAGACGCTCCAGCAGATGCGCCATATCAACGGCCTGCGAGCTCGGCGGCGGCGCGGATTCGATCGCCGACAAGGTCAGCAGATCCTGCACGATGCTACCCATCCGCTTGGCCTGCTCGGCCATCAGCCCCAGGTAGCGGGCGCGCTCCTCGGGCGCGAATTCGATGTCCTGCAGCGTTTCCAG
>NZ_JBLJBW010000023.1:0-41995 GCF_047638095.1 Azonexus sp. | reverse complement strand
CAAAATCTCCTCGTCGAACTCTTCGTTGAAGAATTGCCGCCCAAGGCGCTGAAAAAACTGGGCGAATCCTTCGCCAATTCCCTGCTCGCCGCGCTGCAAAAGGAAGGGCTGGCGGCGGCTGACGCCCAGGTCACCGCCTTTGCCACGCCGCGCCGGCTGGCCGCGCACATCACGGCGGTGTTGGCGGTGGCCGCCGACAAGCCGGTCAGGCAAAAGCTGATGCCGGTCGCAGTCGGCCTCGATGCCAGCGGCAACGCCACGCCGGCACTGTTGAAGAAGCTGGCGGCGCTCGGTGCTGATGCCTCTTGCGTGCCGCAGCTGCGCCGCGAAAGTGACGGCAAGGCCGAGGTTTTGTTTTACGACAGTCTGGCCAAGGGTGCCCGCCTGAGCGAAGGCCTGCAGCAGGCCATTGAAGCCACCCTGGCGGCGCTGCCGATTCCCAAGGTGATGAGCTACCAGCTTGCCGACGGCTGGGACACGGTGCATTTCGTGCGCCCCGCCCATGGCATCGTCGCCCTGCACGGCGACAGCGTGGTGCCGGTTGCCGTGCTCGGCCTGAACGCCGGCAATACCACCCACGGCCACCGTTTCGAAGCCCCGTGCGACCCGGTGCGAATTGCCCATGCCGACGCCTACGCCGAAACGCTGCGCCGCGAGGGTGCGGTGATCGCTTCCTTCGCCGAGCGCCGCGCCGAAATCGTGCGCCAGCTGGCTGCCGCTGCCGCCCGCGCCGGTGCCGGCCTGCAGCCGATCGAAGACGATGCGCTCCTCGATGAAGTCACCGCCCTGGTCGAGCGCCCCAATGTACTGATCGGCACATTCGAAGAAGAATTCCTCGCCGTGCCGCAGGAATGCCTGATCCTGACCATGAAGGCCAACCAGAAATATTTCCCGCTGCTCGATGCTGAAAACAAGTTGAGCAACAAATTCCTGGTCGTCAGCAACATTAGCCCGGAAGATGCCTCTGCCGTCATCGAGGGCAACGAGCGGGTGGTGCGTCCACGGCTCGCCGATGCCAAATTCTTCTTCGACCAGGACCGCAAGAAATCGCTCGAATCGCGTGTTCCCGGCCTGGCCAAGGTGGTCTATCACAACAAACTGGGCACCCAGAGCGAGCGCCTGCAACGCGTCACTGCCATTGCCCGCCTCGTCGCCGAACAGATCGGCGGCAGCGAACTGGCGCTACGCGCCGAGCGCGCCGCGCTGCTCACCAAGGCCGACCTGCTCACCGACATGGTCGGCGAATTCCCCGAACTGCAAGGCATCATGGGCCGCTACTACGCCCTGCACGGCGGCATCCTGAATGACATCGCCGATGCCATCGAAGACCACTACAAACCGCGTTTTGCCGGCGACAGCCTGCCACGCGGCCCGGTCGGCACGGCGGTGGCCATGGCCGACAAGCTGGAAACCCTGGCTGGCATGTTCGGTATCGGCCAGACGCCAACCGGCGACAAAGATCCTTTCGCCCTGCGCCGCCACGCCCTCGGCGTCATCCGCATGCTGGTCGAAGGCAAGCTCAACCTGCCGCTGGATCGCCTGCTGGCAGAAGTTTTTGCGCAATTCACCGGCGTCGACGGCTTCAAGCCGAAGCCGCAGGAACTGGCCGATTTCATCTACGACCGCCTGGCCGGCAGCCTGCGCGAGCAAGGCTATAGCGCCCAGGAAGTCGATGCCGTGGTCAGCCAGCGGCCGCAGCGCCTGGGCGATCTGGTGGATCGCCTGGCCGCCGTGCGCGCCTTCTCCGCCCTGCCGGAAGCAGCGGCGCTGGCCGCCGCCAACAAGCGGGTCGGCAACATCCTGAAGAAAGCCGACGGCCCGGTCGATGCACACATCGACAGCGCGCTCTTACGCGAAGCGGCGGAAAGCGCCCTGCACGCGGCGCTGGTCGACGTCGTGCCGCAGGCTGACGCGGCCTTTCTCACCGGCGACTACACCGAATCCCTGCAAGTGCTGGCGCGGCTGCGCGCGCCGGTCGATGCCTTCTTCGATCAAGTCATGGTCAATGCCGACGACCCGGCGCTCAAGGCCAACCGCCTGGGGCTGCTCGCCATGCTGCACGCGGCGATGAACCGGGTGGCCGATCTGTCGCGCCTGTCTGCCTGAGCGATCATGGCCGGCAAACTCGTCATTCTCGATCGCGACGGCGTCATCAACCAGGATTCCGCGCAGTACATCAAGAGCCCGCAAGAATGGAAGGCGATTCCGGGCAGTCTGGAAGCCATCGTCCGCCTCAAGCAAAACGGCTACCGGGTGGTGGTGGCGACCAACCAATCCGGCATCGGCCGCGGCCTGTTCGACATGGACACCTTGAACTGCATGCACGTCAAAATGCAGCAGGCTTTGAGTGATCTGGGGGCGCGCCTGGATGCCATTTTCTACTGCCCGCACACGGCGGACGCGCAGTGCGACTGCCGCAAACCCAAGCCCGGCATGCTGCAGCGCATCGCCGCAACGTTTAACGCTGACCTGAGCGGCGTGCCCGTCATCGGTGACTCTTTACGCGACCTGGAAGCCGGCGCTGCCGTGGGGGCGCAACCCATCTTAGTCTTGACCGGCAAGGGCGAAAAAACCCGCGCTGACCCGGCGCTGCCGCCCGATACCTTGATCTTCGCCGATCTGGCGGCGGCCATCGACCATCTGTTGCAAGAAACTCCAGCGATCAAAGGGAAAAAATAAAACCCATGCATTTTCTGCGCTCGATTGTGTTCATGACCTACGCCATTCTCTGGTCGGTGATTTCCGCGCCCCTGGTGGTACTTGCCGGCCCCGTGCTGGGCGGCCTCTGGGCGTATCGTTGCGGCAAACTGTGGCGTCTGGGAACGCAATGGGGTGTAACGCACATCCTGGGCATCCGCACCCGCATCATTGGGCAGGAAAACATGCCCAAACACGCCAGCGTCATCATGGCGAAACACCAGTCGGCCTGGGAAACCATGACCCTGCAAGACTGCGTCCCCGACGGCACTTACTGTGTTTTTGTCTTGAAGCAGGAATTGCTCAAAGTGCCTTTCATCGGCTGGGGGCTGGCTGCCATGAAAATGATTTCGATCGATCGCAAGGCCGGTAAAAATGCCCTGGAACAGGTCGCAAACCAGGGGCGAGAACGCTTGCAGCAAGGGTTTTACGTCATCATCTTCCCCGAAGGCACGCGCGTCGCACCGGGCGAAAAACGTCGTTACAAGGCGGGCGGTGCCTATCTCGCCAGCCAGGTCGGCTGCCCGGTCGTGCCGATTGCGCACAACGCAGGCGAACTCTGGCCGCGCCAGGCTTTCCTGAAAAAACCCGGGGTAGCCACGATCAGCATCGGCCCGGCATTTTCGGCCGAAGGTTTGAGCGAAAGCGAAATCAACCAGCGCGTGGAAAGCTGGATCGAAGCTGAAATGCGCCGCCTCTCGCCGCACCGTTATCCCGATGCTGGCCCCCCTTGAACCGCAGCTCCGGCGCATCGTTCTGGCCGGACAGGAAACCGAATACCGCCTGCGCCATAGCGCGCGGCGCAGCATCGCCTTGAGCATCGACCGCCACGGACTGCGCGTCAGCGCCCCGCTGCGCACGTCGCTCAAAGACATCGAGCAACTCCTGCGCAAGCACGCCGACTGGGTGGTGGAAAAACTTGCCCAGCGTGCCAATCGCCCGATGCCGAGTTTGCCCGGTGACGGTGAGCGCCTGCCGCTCCTGGGCGGCGAGATCACCCTCATCCACCACCCGGCGCGCCGCTCTGCTTGGCGTTTTAACGGCGACACGCTGGAACTGCACCTGGCCGATGCAGGGCACATTCCTGCCCTACTCAAAGCTGCCTTGAGTGACGCTGGGCGCAATTTTTTCCGCCAGCGCCTGGAGCATTACGCCCCCTTGCTCGGGCTTTCTCCCCCGCCTTTACGCATTTCATCCGCCCGCACCCGCTGGGGGAGCTGCAGCTCGCGGGGCAGCATTTCTTTGAGCTGGCGGCTCGCCATGTTAGCCCCTGAGCTCGTCGACTACGTGATTTGCCACGAACTCGCCCATCTCAAGGAAATGAACCACAGCCCGCGTTTTTGGGCCATCGTTGAACAACTTTGCCCAAACTGGCAGTCGCTGCGTGCGACATTACGCCAGCAAGGGCGCCTCATCCCCGATTTCTGAAAGGATTTTCCATGCGTATCCTGCACACCATGCTGCGCGTCGGCGAGCTGGACCGCTCGCTCGCCTTCTACACCGAGATTCTCGGCATGCGCCTGCTGCGCCGGCAAGACTACCCAGAAGGCCGTTTCACCCTGGCCTTCGTCGGCTACGGCAGCGAGGACGACGAAGCCGTGCTCGAGCTCACCCACAACTGGGACACGAGCCGCTATGAACTGGGTACCGCCTACGGCCACATCGCGCTGGCCGTCCCTGACGCAGCCGCCGCCTGCGCGCAAATCAAAGCCCGGGGCGGCAAGGTGGTGCGCGAAGCTGGCCCGATGAAGCACGGCAGCACCATCATCGCCTTCGTCGAAGACCCGGACGGCTACAAGGTGGAGCTGATACAAAGAGATTGAGCTCTCTCGATCGAAGGCGCAACAACACCCCGCCCCGGCCCGTCGACAGGCGAAGGCTTCGCTCATCTAGCCGAATAGGTTTTTAGGCTTTTACAACAGCCTCACTGCCGGGCAGCGCGCAGCAGCGCCAGGAGCGCGCCCTCGCCGCCGTCTTGCGGTTTTGCCTGACAATAGGCCAAAACCTCCCGGCGCTGAGCGAGCCAGCCGCGCAGTAACTGGCGCAGCACGGAAAGTTTCTGCGGCGAGCCCAGGCCCTTGCCGTGCACGATGCGCAGGCAGCGTTTGCCCTGATGCAAGGCAGTTTGCAGGAAAGCCGCAACCTGGTGGCGGGCTTCGTCGCGGTTCAAGCCGTGCAGATCGATTTCGCCCTGAATCACCCAGCGCCCTCGGCGCAAATCACGCAATACGCTTTGCGCCAGGCCGGCGCGTAGATAAACCGCCTCATCGCCACCTTCCAGGCGATCTTGCAAGCTCAAGGGCGTAAACAGACTGTCGCGCAGCACGGCGACCTGCTCTGCGACGTGTTGACGTGCTTGCGGCGCAGGCGGTGGACGCTCAAAAACGGCTTGATTGCGCGGAGCAAGTGGCACCACCCCGAGCAAGGCACGCTGCAAGGCTGCTTCTTGCGGATCATCGGAAAAACGCGGCGGCACATCTTGCTGCCAATGCGCCGGCAAAATACTTTCATCGGTAAGGGCAGAAGCCGACGGCAACGGGCGAGATCTTGGCTGCGGCGGGGGTTTGGGCTGCTGCAAAATGACCCGATTATCCGGCGGCAAGGGGACTGCGCCGACTATAGCCGCTTGCAAGGCGGCGCGCTCGGCTGCTGCCGACTCTGGCTCGGGTGCATTTTTCTCTATTTCTGCCCTGGCCCCGAGCGGCGGCAACGCACTCTTTTTCAGCGCCGCCTTCGGCGTCTGCTTTAACTGCGCTTTCAGGCGCTCCGGCAAGCGATCTTGCAGGCGATTTTTCACCGGAACGCCCCTTCAAGACGCAGCGCTCAGATGGCGGCTTCGTTCAGCTCGCCAGTGCGGATGCGCACCACCTGCTCCACCGGCAAGACGAAAATTTTACCGTCGCCGATTTTGCCGGAATGTGCAGCCTTGACGATGGCGTCGATCGCCGCTTCCAGACGTTCGCTGGAAACGACCACTTCCAGCTTTATTTTGGGCAAAAAATCAACGACATACTCTGCGCCGCGATACAGTTCGGTGTGGCCTTTTTGTCGGCCAAACCCCTTCACTTCGGTCACCGTCAGACCGGTGATACCGAGTTCAGACAAGGCTTCGCGCACTTCGTCGAGCTTGAAGGGTTTGATGATGGCTTCGATTTTTTTCATGATTTTCTCCGTCGGTTCTCAAAAAGCTTCGGCATAACGCTGGGTCAGCGGATAGTGCCAGTCACTGCCAAAACTTTGGGCGCTCAGGCGTAGGCCGAGCGGCCCCTGCGCGCGTTTGTATTGTGCACCGCGCAAAAGTTGCACGATGCGCCGTACGGCCTCTTGCGGCTGACCGTCGGCGATAATTTGGCGCGCACTGCGTCCTTTTTCGAGGTAGGCATAGGCAATGGCATCGAGCACAGCGTAATCGGGGAGCGAATCCTGGTCCGTCTGGTCCGGGCGCAATTCGGCAGAGGGGGCGCGCGTGAGGATGTTTTCCGGAATCGGTGCGCCACCCGGCTGGCTGTTGCGGTAGCGCCCGAGTTGATAGACACGGGTTTTGTAGACGTCTTTCAACACCGCAAACCCCCCTGCCGTATCACCGTAAAGCGTGCAGTACCCCACCGCGGTTTCCGATTTATTACCGGTGGTCAGCACCAACTTGCCGCTTTGATTGGAGAGCGCCATGAGCAAATTACCGCGAAAACGCGACTGCAGGTTTTCTTCGGTCAAGCCCAGCGGCAGGCCAGAGAGCAGCGGGTCGAGCATGTCCTTGAAGGTCTGCATGGCCGGGACAATGGGGATTTCGTCGTAGCGGCAGCCAAAATGCCGCGCCATGGCGCGCGCATCGTCCAGGCTCATCTGCGCGGTGTAGGGCGAAGGCATCATCACCGTTTGCACCCGCTCCGCGCCCAGGGCATCGACCGCGATGCACAAAACCAGCGCCGAATCCATGCCACCGGAAAGCCCAAGCAACACGCCCGGGAAATTGTTTTTGCGCACATAGCCCGCTAAACCGGCGACCAAGGCCTGATAGAGCGCCACGTCAGCATCTAACACCGGGCTTTTTTGCGTACTCGACAAACGCAAGCGCGGGAATTCTCCCGGAGGCTGCAAAGGCTCCTGCGTCAGATCGATAAAACCCAGCGCTTCACAAAATTCCGGCAGGCGCAGCGCCATTTGCCCGTGGGCATCGTGCGCCAAAGAAGCGCCGGAAAACGCCCACTCGTCCTGAGCGCCGGCCAAATTGCACACGATGCGCGCACCGGCCGGCAAGGGCGGTGCCGCTTGATCCATCACGAAAGGCGCGGCATTCAAAACGAGCTGCAAATCGACCTGGCTCGGATCAATGGCCTCTTCGCCGACGCTGACCACGCAGCGCAAGCCGTCCATGATAAAGGGCTGCGCCGGCAGACCGGCGCTGAAATAACGGCTTTCATCGTAACCGGAGGCCGTGTTCAGGCGGGTTTTGCGCGCCACCCGCTGCATCTTCCCGGACTGCAAAAGCGATGCCGCGTTATACAGCCCGGCGGTCGATTTTTCCGGGTGTCCGACGAGAATGCGCAAGCCAGGCACCCGCTGGGCGGCGCGCGCAGTCAAATCCGCGAGTGCGTTCTCGCTGGCCTGCAAAAAATCAAGCCGCCGCAGGTAATCCAGGGGCGGGTTGCCGCACAGGGCGAGTTCCGGGGTGATCAAAAGCTGCGCCCCCTGCACCTGAGCCGCTTGTGCGGCGGCCAGAATGCGCTCGACGTTACCCGGAAAATCACCCAGAACCGGATCGAGCTGGGCAACGGCGATACGCATCATGCTTTACTTGCTGTGCGAGGCGTGAAAACGGGTCACGCCATCCATGATTTCCTTGCGGGCCTCTTCCAGACCGCGCCAGCCCAGCACCTTGACCCATTTGCCCGGCTCCAGATCCTTGTAGTGCTCGAAGAAGTGGGCGATCTGCTTCAACAGCAGTTCCGGCATGTCATTGATGGTTTTGATGTTGTCGTACAAGGTGGTCAGCTTGGAGACCGGCACGGCGAGCAGCTTGGCATCCTGGCCGCCCTCGTCTTCCATGGCCAGCATGCCGAGCGGGCGGCAGCGGATGACCACACCTGGGGGCAAGGAGAAGGGGGTGACGACCAGCACGTCGACCGGGTCACCGTCGCCAGCGATGGTGTGGTTGATGTAGCCGTAGTTGCAGGGATAGTGCATCGACGTCCCCATGAAACGATCGACAAAAAGCACGCCGGAGCCGTCGTCGGCTTCGTATTTGATCGGATCGGAGTGTGCGCTGATCTCGATGATGACGTTGAAATCGTCGGGCAGCGACTTGCCGGCGGAAACCAGATTCAGGGACATCTTTGGACTCTCAAGGGTTGGGTTGGAAACTCTAGATTATAAACACAAGACCTGTCGCTCACGCCCAGGCTGCGAGAAATTCGGGCCAAGGCGGGGTGGCGAGACTGCCGAGCTGTTGCTTGATGAAGGCGTGTTCGGCGGCTTCTTCTGCCGCGCTCAACTCACCACGCAGGCGGCGGAAACGGGTATAGACGAGATAGGTATTGAGCACGTCGGTTTCGCAGTAATCACGAATTTCTGCTGCTTGCCCAGCCTGCCAGGCGTCCCACACCTTGCTGCCGTCCATGCCAAGCTTGCCGGGAAAGCCGAACAGCTTGGCCAGCTCGTCGAGCGGCGCGTTGGCACGGCCATTGTAGAGTGCGAGCAGGTCCATCAGATCGAGGTGGCGCATGTGATAGCGGCTGATGTAGTTGTTCCACTTGAAGTCGCGCGCATCGGCGTAATCGCCCTCGCCCATTTCCCAGTAACGCGGGGCAGCGACGCCGTGCAGCATGGCGCGGTAGTGCAGCACCGGCAGATCGAAGCCGCCGCCGTTCCAGGAAACGAGCTGCGGGGTGAATTTCTCGATGCCGTCGAAAAAGCGCTGAAGAATGGCCGCCTCGTCGAGTTCTGGTGCGGCCAGCGACCACACCTTGAAGCCTTCACGGGTACGCAATACGCAGGAAATACAGGCCACGCGCTGCACGTGCAGCGGCAGAAAATCGCTCCCCGTTTTGGCGCGCCGCGCGGCAAACGCCCGCTCGGCCACTTCGGCATCGGAAACATCTGCTGCCCAATCGTGGATGCGGCGCAGCCCCGCCACGTCGGGAATGGTTTCGATGTCGAAAACAAGCACGGGCTTCATGCCGGGAAAATCCCCGTCGACAGATAGCGGTCGCCCCGGTCGCAGACGATGCTGACGATGCTGGCATTCTCGAGCTGTTCCGCCAGCCGCAAGGCCACCGCCAGCGCGCCGCCCGAGGAAACACCGGCAAAGATGCCCTCTTCCGCCGCCAGACGCCGGGTCATGGCTTCTGCCGCCGCCTGACTGACGTACTCGATGCGGTCAACGAGCTCCGGTCGGTAGATTTTCGGCAGATATTCTGCTGGCCATTTGCGGATACCGGCGATCTGGCTGCCTTCTTCCGGTTGGCAGCCGATGATCTGAATCGCCGGGTTTTGCTCTTTCAGATAGCGCGCCGTGCCGACGATGGTGCCGGTGGTGCCCATGCTGGAGACGAAATGGGTGATTGCCCCCGCCGTGTCACGCCAGATTTCCGGGCCGGTGCCGGCGTAATGCGCCGCCGGGTTATCCGGGTTGGAAAACTGGTCGAGCAGCACGCCGCGCCCTTCGGCCTGCATGCGCTGGGCGAGATCGCGTGCCAGTTCCATGCCGCCGTCTTTCGGCGTCAGCACCAGCTCGGCACCATAGGCGCGCATGCTCTGGCGGCGTTCGACGCTCTGGTTTTCCGGCATCACCAGAATCAGGCGGTAGCCCATGATGGCGCAGGCCATGGCGAGCGCGATGCCGGTGTTGCCGGAAGTCGCTTCGATCAGCGTATCGCCGGGGCGGATCGTGCCCCGTTCGGCGGCGCGCTGGATCATGGACAGCGCCGGCCTGTCTTTGACCGACCCGGCGGGATTGTTGCCTTCGAGCTTGAGCAGGATACGATTGCCGCGCGCCTCTCCCGCCGCGCCGGGCAGGCGCTGCAAGGCGACGAGCGGCGTGTTGCCGACGAAATTCTGTAGTGTTTTAAGCATGGGCGTGCAACCAGTCGATGTAGCGGGCAACGCCTTCCTCGACGCTGGCCATTGGGGCCGTGTAGCCGGCGGCGCGCAGGTGGCCCAGATCGGCCTGGGTATAGGCCTGATATTTGCCCTTGAGTGCCTCGGGGAAAGCCTGGTATTCGATCAGGCCAGCTTCTTGCAGTTGCGCCAGAGCGAGCGGCGCTTCGCCATTGATCCTGCGGCAGCCGTTGACCGCCGCCGTCGCCACCTCGTTGAAACTCTGTGCCCGCCCGGAACCGAGATTGAAGATGCCGGATTTTTCCGGGTGCTCGAGAAAGAATAAATTGACCTTGGCAACGTCCCCGACATAGACGAAATCGCGCATCTGGCCGCCATTGTCGTAACCATGCGAGCCTTCGAACAGCTTCACCTTACCCTCAGCGCGGTACTGCTTGAAATTGTGGAAGGCCACCGAGGCCATGCGCCCCTTGTGCTGCTCGCGCGGGCCATAGACGTTGAAATAACGGAAACCGACGACCTGCGAAGAAGGCGCCTTCGCCAGCCGCTGGCGCACGATCTGGTCGAACAGGAATTTCGAATAGCCATAAACATTGAGCGGCGCTTCATTCTGGCGTTCCTCCTTGAACACGCTGGATGCGCCATAGGTGGCGGCGGACGAGGCGTAGAGAAACTGCACATCTTGATCCAGGCACCAGTCGAGCAGGATGGTGGAGTAACGGTAGTTGTTCTCCATCATGTAGCGGCCATCGCTTTCCATGGTGTCGGAGCAGGCCCCTTCATGGAAAACCGCCTCGACCTCGCCATCGAAACAGCCGCTTTGGATGCGGGCGATGAAATCCTGCTTGTCGATGTAATCGGCAATTTCGCAGTCGACGAGATTCCTGAATTTCTCCGCCTGGGTGAGATTGTCGACCGCGATGATCTTGCTCACCCCGCGTTCGTTCAGCGCCTTGACGAGATTGGCGCCGATGAAGCCTGCCGCGCCGGTAACGATGGTGTACATGGTTTCTCCTTACAAAGCGCCAGCGATTTCGTCACGGCTGACCACCGCCGTACCCAGCTTGCCGACCACGATGCCCGCCGCCACGTTGGCGACGCGGATCGCTTCCGCCCATTCCGCGCCCGCGGCAAGCATCACGGCCAGTGTGGCAATGACGGTGTCGCCCGCCCCGGAAACATCATAGACCTCGCGTGCCAGCGCTGCCTGATGGTAGGTATGGCCGTCCGCCAGCAGGCTCATGCCCTCCTCGCTGCGGGTAATCAACAAAGCCTCCAGGCCGAGGTCGCCGCGTAGCTTTTCCGCCTTCTGCAACATCTCTGCTTCCGAATGCCAGCGCCCGACGACGCCGGCCAATTCGGCGCGATTCGGCGTCATCACCGTGGCTCCGGCGTATTTCGCCCAGTCGTCGCCCTTGGGATCGACCAGCACCGGCTTGGCGGCAGACCGCGCCAGGCGGATCATTTCACCGATGTGCGTGAGTCCACCCTTGCCGTAATCGGAGAGCACGACGATATCACAATGCGCCAACTGCCGCTCAAACTCGGCCAATTTGGCACGCAGCACCGCTTGCGACGGAGCGGTTTCAAAATCGATGCGCAACAACTGCTGCTGCCGACCGATCACACGCAGTTTCACTGTCGTGTCGATCGCCGGATCGCGCTGCAAATGCGCCGTAATCGCGGCCTCTTGCAGCAGGTTTTGCAAGGCGCGCCCGGCGTCATCTTCACCCACCACCGAAATCAGCGCCGTCCGCGCGCCCAGGGCGGCGGCGTTACGCGCTACGTTGGCCGCGCCGCCCGGACGCTCTTCCATGCGTTCCACCTTCACCACCGGCACTGGCGCTTCCGGCGAAATGCGGCTGACTTCGCCAAACCAGTAACGGTCGAGCATGACATCGCCCACCACGAGCAGGCGCACCTGCGCTATTTTTTCCAGCATCATGCTTATAAATCCTGATCAAACTCTTCGTTACGTCGCGGCGGAGTGCTTTCCCAATCGCCGCAGGCCGGACAGCGCCAGTAGTATTGCCGCGCCTTGAAACCGCAATGGGTGCAGCGATAGCGCGATAAACGGCGGGTGTAGTTCTGGATGATGCTGCGAGCCAATTCCAGGTCGCCCTGGCTCTCCGGCGAAGCCAGCGGCAGGCGGGCACTCAATAATTTTTCCAGACCGACCAGGCCGGGGTTGCGCTGCAACTCGGCTTGCACCAGACGATACGCCGCCTCGCTGCCTTCGCTTTCCAGCACCAGTTGATACACCACCTCGATCAAATCGAGCGAGGGATAGTGTTCGAGATAGCCACGCAGCAAGGCCACCCCTTCGGCGCGCCGGTCGAGCTTGCGGTAAGCCGTCATCAGGCGCTGGGCGAGCAGGGAAAGATAGGCTGGGTCCTGCTGTTCCACCCGCTGCCAGGTGGCAATCGCGCTCTCCGTCTGCCCTTCCTGGGCTTGCACGTCACCCAGCAAGACATTGGCGCGCACGCATTTACGGTTTTCCTGCAGCGCCGCCGTCAGGTGCGAACGCGCCAATTCACCCTGCGAGCGCATGATCTCGCTGGCCGCCAATTCGCAGTAATACTCGGCAACTTCTTGCGGCGTAGCGATTTCCGGCATTTCACGCGCCAGATCGATAGCTTTTTGCCACTCCTTACCCAGCTGGTAAATTTCCAGCAAATAACGCTTGGCCTCGCCTGCCTGCGAGCTTCCCTGCAACTGATTGAAAATTTCCTCGGCGCGATCGAGCAAGCCGGCCTTCAAAAAATCCTGGCCCAACTCGACCATCGCATGCAGGCGATGTTTTTCCTCGACATCGGGCAGATCGAGCAGGTTCTGGTGCATGCGAATCGCCCGCTCGGTTTCGCCGCGCCGGCGAAAGAGATTACCCAACGCAAAGTGCAATTCCACCGTCTGCGAATCGACGCGCGCCACTTCGAGGAAGGAATCGATCGCCCGGTCCGGCTGTTCGTTCAACAAAAAATTCAAGCCGGCGAAATAAGAGCGCGGCAAGGCGCGCGATTCGTGCACCACCTGACGCATGTCGATACGCGCAGCAAGCCAGCCCAGGGCAAAAAAAACCGGCACCAGAATCAGTTGCCAGTGTTCAAGCAAATCATTCATGCTTATACCGCGCCATCCAGCGTTTTATCCCTATCCGGGCTCGGGGCCTGCAGCAGATTTTCCACCCGTGCCATTTCAGCCCGCTCGACTTCGCGTTTCAAGCGACTGATTTCCCGGCCTTGCTGAAAAACCTTACCGGCCAGAGCGAGCATGCCAAGCAAGGTGCCGGCGGCAAAAAACACCAGCAAAATCACCACCAGAGGGGCTTCCCACTGGTAATCGGCGGCCAATTTCAAATTGACGAGCGCCGTATTCTGAATGGCGAACAGAATCAATACGGCAAAGACGACAAAGCGCAGAATCCAGATTATGGCGGTCATGAAAATAAGGTCAGAAAGAAAAAGGGGCAGTCATTGACTGCCCCTGAATTTAACACAATGGACCGACCTGGATTGAATGCAATGCAGGTCAAGCAGCGCATTCAAACCGCTTGATCGACCCGTTCGCGCAATTCCTTGCCCGCTTTGAAGTGGGGAACCCACTTCGCCGGCACATCGACCTTTTCTCCCGATTTGGGATTACGGCCAAGGCGCGGCGGGCGGTAATTGAGCGCAAAGCTGCCGAAGCCGCGAATCTCGATACGATCGCCGCGCACCAGCGCTTCGCTCATGGCATCAAGAATCATCTTAACGGCAAGGTCGGCATCTTTCGTCACCAGCTGGGGAAAACGTTCCGCCAGCTGGGCGATGAGCTCAGATTTGGTCATCGTGTCGAATCCGCTCAGCCTTGCTGGTTCAGCTTGGCTTTCAAGAGCGCGCCGAGGTTGGTCGTACCGGAAGCTGCCGAGGAGGCATCCGCCGAGAACTTCTGCATGGCTTCGTGCTGCTCGGCTTGGTCCTTGGCCTTGATCGACAGGCTGATACCGCGCGTTTTGCGGTCAACGTTGATGATCATGGCTTCGACCTCGTCACCCACCTTGAGATGTTGCGACAGGTCTTCGGTGCGCTCACGCGAGAACTCGGAGGCGCGCAGATAGGCTTCGTTTTCGCCGTCCAGGGCAATCACGGCACCACGGGCATCCACGGTCTTCACCGTGCCGCGCACGATGCTGTTCTTCTCGTGGGTGGCGATGAAGTTGGCGTAAGGATCGCCGTCGAGCTGTTTGATACCGAGCGAGATACGCTCTTTCTCGACATCGATGGCGAGCACCACGGCTTCGACTTCGTCACCCTTCTTGAAGTTGCGGATCGCTTCTTCGCCGGTCGCCGACCAGGAGAGGTCGGACAGGTGCACCAGACCGTCGATACCGCCGGGCAGACCGATGAAGATACCAAAATCGGTGATCGACTTGATGGCACCGCGAACCTTGTCGCCCTTCTTCTGGTTCATGGCGAAATCGTCCCACGGATTGGCCTGGCACTGTTTCATGCCAAGCGAAATGCGGCGACGATCTTCGTCGATTTCCAGGATCATGACTTCGGTTTCGTCGCCCAAGGACACCACCTTGGACGGATGCACGTTCTTGTTGGTCCAGTCCATTTCGGAAACGTGCACCAGGCCTTCGATGCCCTGCTCGATCTCGACGAAGGCACCGTAGTCGGTCAGGTTGGTGACCTTGCCGAACAGGCGGGTGCCGGCCGGATAGCGGCGGGCGATGCCCACCCAGGGATCGTCACCCAATTGCTTCATGCCCAGGGAGACGCGGTTCTTGTCGGAATCGAACTTGAGAATCTTGGCCGTGACTTCGTCGCCCACATTGAGCACTTCGCTCGGGTGACGCACACGACGCCAGGCCAGATCGGTGATGTGCAAGAGACCATCGATGCCGCCCAGATCGACGAATGCGCCGTAGTCGGTGATGTTCTTGACGATACCCTTGATGACGGAACCTTCCTTGAGGTTTTCCATCAGCTTTTCGCGGTCTTTGTCGGCGGTGGCTTCGAGCACGGCGCGACGCGACAGAACGACGTTATTGCGCTTGCGGTCGAGCTTGATGACCTTGAATTCCATGGTCTTGCCCTCGTAGGGCGTGGTGTCCTTGACCGGACGCATATCGACCAGGGAACCCGGCAGGAAGGCGCGCACGCCGTTGGACATGACTGTCAGGCCGCCCTTGACCTTGCCGGTGATGGTGCCGGAAACCAGTGCGCCGTCGTTGAGCGCCTGCTCTAGGAAGTTCCACGAGGCGATGCGCTTGGCGCGGTCGCGCGACAGACGGGTCGAACCGTAGCCGTCTTCCAGCATCTCGATGGCAACTTGCACGAAATCGCCGATGGCGACTTCGACTTCACCCTGATCGTTCAAAAATTCTTCTACGGGAACGTAGGATTCGGATTTCAGGCCGGCGTTGACCACTACAAAATTGTGGTCGATGCCCACCACCTCAGCGGTGATGACTTCGCCTTGACGCATTTCCTGGCGGGCCAGGGATTCTTCAAATAGTTGAGCAAAAGATTCCATTACGGACTGACTTTCATGCCGCACAGCCTGGGCCGCACAGCGGGTTAGAGGTTAAAAACAGCATTGCCGGCAGATGACTGACCGGCAATTCCTTTTTACAACAACAACTTACAAACAAAAAACAAACTACTTGCGCGCTGCTGCGGCGAACCAGGCAAGCACCTGATCCACCGCCTGTTCGATACTGAGCGCATCGGTATCGAGCAGGTGGGCATCGGCTTCCTGGCGTAGCGGCGCAACGCTACGCGCTTGATCGCGCGCATCGCGGGCCTGCAAGTCCGCCAGAAGGTCGGGAAGATTAGCAGAGAAACCTTTTTCGATCAACTGCTTATAGCGCCGCTGCGCCCGCACTTCAGCGCTTGCCGTCAGAAACACCTTGAGCCGGGCTTGCGGGAAAATGACCGAGCCCATGTCACGCCCATCGCCCACCAGGCCGGGCGCAGTATTGAAAGCGCGCTGGCGAAACAACAGCGCCTCGCGCACCGCCGGCAGCGCTGCCACCTGCGATGCAGCGGCGGAAATTTCCTCACTGCGAATGGCATCCCCCACCGGCACACCGGCGAGCAGCACCTCGCTTTCGCTGAACGCCACGTCCAGACGGGCCGCCACCGCTGCCACGCCCGCTTCATCCGCCCAATCGATGCCCGCTTGCTGCGCCGCCAGCGCGCTCAGGCGGTATAGCGCGCCCGAATCGAGATAGGCGAAGCCCAGCGCCGCCGCCACCCGCGCTGCCACCGTCCCCTTGCCGGAGGCCGACGGTCCATCGATGGCAATCACCGGCGCGGCCTCGGTCACGCCAGCAAAACGCCTGAAGTAATCGGGAAAAGTTTTGGCCACGCACGCCGGATCGTTGATCCGCAAAGGGGTGGCAAAAGCGGCCAGAGAAAAACACATGGCCATGCGGTGATCGTCGTAGGTATCGATCGCCGCCGGCTGCACGCGGGCGGCCGGTGTCACGCGAATGTAGTCCGCCCCCTCATCCACCTGCGCACCCAATTTGCGCAATTCAGTCGCCATGGCGGCAATGCGATCGGTTTCCTTCACCCGCCAGCTGGCGATATTGCGCAGCGTGGTCGGCCCCTGGGCGTACAGCGCGGCGGTGGCGAGCGTCATCGCCGCATCGGGAATGTGGTTGCAATCCAGATCGACACCGCGCAGCCCCTCGGCTGGCGCGCGCGCTGCCATCCAGTTCGGCCCCATGGCGATCTGCGCCCCCATGGCACGCAGCGCCTCGGCAAATTTCACATCGCCTTGAATCGATTCACTGCCCACGCCCTCCACCCGCACCACCTTATCGCCCGCCGCTGCACCAATCGCCCCCAGGGCCAGAAAATAAGAGGCCGACGAAGCATCGCCCTCGACATACACCGTCCCCGGCGACACATAGCGACTGCCCGCCGACACCGTAAAACTCTGCCAGCCGGCACGTTCCACCTGCACACCAAAGCGCGCCATGGTGGCCAGCGTAATTTCGATGTAGGGCTTGGAAATCAATTCACCGACGACCGCCACCGTCACCGTTCGCTGCAAAAGCGGCAAAGCCATCAGAAGGCCGGTCAGAAACTGGCTGGAGACATCGCCGCGCACGCAAATTTGCGCCGGGGCCAGGCTCGTGTCGCAAGCCGCCAGCTGAAGTGGCGGAAAACCTGCTTCACCCAGGTAATCCACCTGCGCGCCGAGTTGGCGCAAGGCATCGACCAAATCACCGATGGGGCGCTCGTGCATGCGCGGCACCCCCTTCAGCACATAATCGCCGCCGGCCAAAGCCAGCGCTGCGGTGAGCGGGCGAAAGGCGGTACCGGCGTTCCCCAGAAACAATTCCGCCGATTTCACCGGAAACACCCCGCCGCAACCGACGATGCGCCAGGATTCTCCACCCAGCGCCGTCACCGCCACGCCCAGCGACTGCAGGGCCTGCAACATGCGCTCGGTGTCGTCGGAAGCGAGCAAATCGCGCACTTCCGTCGCCCCCTGGGCCAGCGCCGCCAGCAACAAGACGCGGTTGGAAATGCTCTTCGAACCTGGCAAACGCACCGTACCAGCAGCTGAAACAAGTTGCGGAAGATCCAAGAAATCCATGTCAGAACGCCTAAAAACGCGAAAAGCAGGCACGCTAGGTGAAGCCTAGGGCTTTGTCAATTCGAAGGGGCAATATCGGCAGCCAGGGCATGCTTACCCCGGGCCTACGTCACAAAATGGCTTCCTGAGACAAAGTCTAGGGGTAGATTTTGCAAAAGCCCGGGCCGTAGATCGGATCGCTGATCCAGCCGAGAAAACTGAAAAACAAACTCCAGGCGGCCAGCCAGAGAAGGCGGCGGGCGGCTACTGGGTGGCGCGCCACCCAGGCCGCGCAAGGCGGGCACAGCTGCTCGAGCATGTCCGCCCTGCCTTTTTACTGCGCCGTGGCGCGCTGGGCGCGCTTGCGGTCGTTTTCAGTCAGATGACGCTTGCGCAGGCGGATGGATTTGGGCGTCAGTTCCACCAGTTCGTCGTCGGCAATGAATTCGACGGCAGCTTCCAGACTCAGCAGAATCGGCGGCACCAGGCGCACCGCTTCGTCGGTGCCGGAAGCGCGCACGTTGGTCAGTTGCTTGCCCTTGATCGGGTTCACCACCAGGTCGTTATCGCGGTTGTGGATGCCGATGATCATGCCTTCGTAGAGTTTTTCGCCGGGATTGACGAACATGCGGCCGCGATCCTGCAATTTCCACAAGGCGTAGGCGACGGCTTCACCGTTATCTTGCGAGATCAGCACGCCGTTACGGCGTTCCGCCACCTGCCCTTCCTTGACCGGCGCGTATTCGTCGAAAACGTGGCTGATCAGGCCGGTGCCGCGCGTCAGGTTCATGAATTCCCCCTGGAAGCCGATCAGGCCGCGCGCCGGAATGCGGTATTCGATGCGCACGCGCCCACGGCCATCCGGCACCATGTCGAGCATTTCGCCACGGCGCAGGCCGAGGCTTTCCATGACGCCACCCTGATGGTTTTCTTCGACATCGACGGTGAGCATTTCGTAGGGTTCGCATTCGACGCCATCGACCACTTTTTTCACCACGCGCGGGCGGCCGACCGCCAGCTCGTAGCCTTCGCGGCGCATGTTTTCCAGAAGGATACCCAGATGCAGTTCACCGCGCCCGGCCACATCGAAAACATCGCTGATTTCGGTGTCATGGACGCGCAGCGCCATATTGGTCAGCAACTCTTTGTGCAGGCGGTCGCGAATCTGGCGGCTGGTGACGAACTTGCCTTCGGTGCCGGCGAGTGGGCTGGAATTGACCATAAACTGCATGGACAAGGTCGGCTCGTCGATTTTCAGCAAGGGCAGGGTTTCCGGATTATCCGGGTCGGTCACGGTACAGCCGAGGACGAGATCCTCGATACCGGTGATCTGCACGATGTCGCCGGCCACACCTTCATCGAGCTCGATCTTGTTCAAGCCCTTGTAGCCAAACACCTGACCGATTTTGGCCTTGACCGGCTGACGGTCATGCTCGGCGGCCTCTTCTTCGGTGCCGAACATGACCAAGACCGGCATACCGGTTTTGACGCGGCCACGCGTAATGCGGCCGACGCCGATGCGCCCGACGTAGGTGGAATAATCGAGCGCCGAAATTTGCAACTGCAGCGGCGCATCGAGGTCGGTGTCGGGAGCCGGCACGTGCGAGAGAATCGTCTCGAACAAGGGCTTCATGTCGGTGCGCGGGGCATCCAGCGAGAGCGCCGCCCAGCCATTGAGGCCGGAGGCATAGACGATGGGAAAATCGAGCTGCTCGTCGGTCGCACCGAGCTTGTCAAACAGGTCAAACGTCAGATTGACGGCGTTGTCCGGATCAGCGCCGTCACGATCCACCTTGTTGACCAGCACGATCGGGCGCAAACCGAGCGCCAAAGCTTTTTTGGTCACAAAACGGGTTTGCGGCATCGGGCCTTCAACGGCATCGACCAGCAACACCACGCCATCGACCATGCCGAGCACGCGCTCGACTTCGCCGCCAAAATCGGCGTGGCCTGGGGTGTCGACGATGTTGATGTGAATACCGTTGTAATCAACCGCGGTATTTTTGGCAAGAATAGTGATGCCGCGCTCTTTTTCGATATCGCCCGAATCCATGACGCGCTCATCCACCTGCTGGTGCGAGGCGAAGGTACCGGATTGGCGAAGCAGCTGATCGACCAAGGTGGTTTTACCGTGGTCGACGTGGGCGATGATGGCGATGTTACGAATGGCGCGGGCGGACATGAAGAGCATTCAGAAAATTTGGGGAGGCAGGATTTTAACACCCGTGCTGCATCGCAACATCAGGATTTACGTTTTTACCTGACAAAAACTCGTAAACTGGCGCGATTCATCCTCATTTTTCTCGCTTTTTTGCCTGAAAGGACTGTCATGCCCGTCTACACCCTGCCCGGAAAAACACCGCAACTTGCCGAAAACACCTGGATTGCTCCCAACGCCTGCCTCATCGGCGACGTGCACCTCGCCCGTGGCGCTTCGATCTGGTGGAACGCCACCCTGCGCGGCGACAACGACCCCATTCGCATTGGTGAAAACAGCAACATCCAGGACGGCAGCGTGCTGCATACCGACGAAGGGGTGCCGCTGACCGTCGGCAACAACGTCACCGTCGGCCACCTCGTGATGCTGCATGGCTGCCAGATCGGCGACAACAGTCTGATCGGCATCGGCTCGGTCATCCTCAACCGGGCAGTCGTTGGTGCCAACAGCATCGTCGGTGCCAACAGCCTGGTCCCGGAAGGCAAAACCTACCCGGCCGGCAGCCTGATTCTCGGCTCCCCCGCCAAAGTCGTGCGCCCCCTCAGCCCCGAAGAAATCGCCCGCCTGCACTATTCAGCCGCACACTATGTCGACAACGCACAGCGCTATGCGCGCGAGCTGAAGTGCACGACGGCGGATTAGCCACAGGCCTTCAGCCCGGGGTTTGCCGCGAAAAAAGGCGTACTAGCAGTTTGCTTTACTTCTACTCACCTGCGCTGCGGCTCGCCTGCGCTGCGACAAATTCAGTAATGGCTGCCAGCACGGCAGCTTCCTGATCGCGCTGCGGGCTGTGGCCACAGTTTTCCAGTTTGAGCAACTGCGCGCCCTGGCCGGCTTTTTCGGCGATAACCTCAATCTGGCGCAAGGTCGCGTATTCGTCGTCGCACCCCTGAATGGCAAGCAAAGGGCAGCTAATGGCCGGGAGGAAATCCTCGATATTCCAGTGGCGAAACGGCGGCGAGAGCCAACAATCATTCCAGTCGGCAAAAACACGCGGCGCATATTTGTGATAGCGGGCGAGTTTTTTCGGCCAATCGCTACTTTCCCACAAGTCACGCGCCGCACGGATGCCGGCCAGAGTTTCTTCTTCGACGAATTCATGCGGTGCCATGACGACAGCGGCGCGCAAGGCTTGCGGCGTGGTGCCGGCAAAGATCAGGGCAATGCTGCCGCCGTCGCTGTGGCCAATCAACACGGGCTGCTCGAGGCCCAGCGCGGCGAGCACGGCAGGCAAAATATCCTGCCCTTCGCGGTGCATGTAATCTGCCTGACGGGCATCCGGATAGGGGTCTGAGGCACCGTAACCGGGACGGGAATAGGCCACCACCCGGCAGCCCGTGGCGGCGGCAAGTTTCTCCGGGAAATCGCGCCACATCGCCACGCAACCCAAACCTTCATGCAAGAGCACGAGCGGCGGGCGATCTGCGACGGTGGCGGGAAAATCGACATATTCAATCGCGTAAGTGCGTTTGTTATAGGGGATAGACAGGCTGTTCATAAAATAACCTACTGATTTATAAATTAATTTTTCTTAGACCGGCAAAAAACTCAATACTTGGCGCACAAAAAATTCTCGACCACGGCGATTTGTGCCGCGTCATGGAACATGGGGGCGTGACCGACCTCCGGCAATTCGACGAGTTGCGCGCGCGGGCCGCACTCGGCCATACGCCGCCAGTTTTCCCGGCTTAACAAATCAGAATTGACCCCGCGTATGGCCAAGGTCGGACAGGCAATCGCCGCGTACAACGGCCATAGATCGATGCCTTCACCCGGGGCGAGCGCCGCCAGCTGCGCCTTGAAGGGTTCGGCAATGCGCGGATCATAACGAAAGCGGTAGTGCCCGGCGGCGTCTTCATAGACACTGCTGGCGCTCAAGGCCTGCCATTGCGCCGGGCTCAAATTTCCAAAGGAAGCACTGACCGCTTGAATGGTCGCATGGGCCGCGGCAAAACTGGGCCAGCAAGGATCTTCCCCGACGTAAGCGGCAATACGCTGCAAGGCGCTCGCATCGAGATAGGGGCCCACATCGTTCAGAATCAGGCGGCGAATCGGCGTTTGTGGCTGCGCGGCCAAAGCCATGCCGATCAAGCCCCCCATGGAGGTTCCCAGCCAATCGACGGATTCCACGTCCAGACGGGCAATCAGCGTGACCATATCGGCCACGTATTGCGTGATGGCATAATTTGTCGCATCGCGCAGATGCTCGCTCAGGCCGCGCCCGACCACGTCCGGACAAATCACCCGGTAATGCGCCGCCAAAGTGCGCGCCAGATCGTCAAAATCACGGCCATTACGCGTCAGGCCATGCACGCAAATGAGTACACGCGGATTATCCGCTGCCCCCCACTGGTAGTAATGCATGTGGTGCAGGCCCGAAGGACTCAGGCATTGCACCCGCTGCGATTGAAAACTTTCCTTCATCGGCCAAGGCTCCCTGTTTTTTACCCAGGCCCGAATGTATCACTCCCCGCCTCACCTCCCCTGCCAATAACGCGCATGGCGTGCCCGCCAACTGTCAATCGCCAAGTCTTTTTCTCCCTGACTTTCCCCCAGACGCAGCGCAATCGCCCCGTCGGTATCGGTACGCCAGGTGCGCGCGCCCTGTTCGGCGTAACGCTGCACAATCTCTGGGCGTGGGTGCTGAAAACGGTTGCGATAACCCGCCGAAAAAATCGCTTCTTGCGCGCCCACGGCGGCCACGAAGGCCGCTGAAGAAGAGCCTGCCGCGCCGTGGTGCGGTACTAAAATCACCTCGCTGGCCAGCGCTTTACCTGCACGCTGCAGCAAGGCAAGCTCATCCGCCGCTTCGATATCGCCGGTCAGCAAAAGCTGCCGCCCGCCGGCCGAAATCTGCAACACACAGGACAAAGCATTACGCTTTTGCGGCGCATCATAAGCATCGGCTAAGGGATGCAGCAGGCGAAAATCCACGCCGTCCCACTGCCAGTGCTGGCCGGCAACACATAAATTGGCGGGCAGTTGGGTCGATAAATCACTGATCGACGACAACACATCGCCCACCGCCACCCCGGCAAGCAGGGAAGAAAATCCGCCGATATGGTCCGCATCGCCATGCGAAAGCACGACCCGATCGATACGCTGCACCCCCAGCCAGCGCAGATAGGGCAAAACCACGCGCTGCCCGGCATCGGCCTCAGCGCTATAGCGCGGCCCAGCATCGTAGAGCAGCGTGTGCGATTGGGTGCGCACCAGAACGGCCTGCCCCTGCCCCACGTCCAGCACATCGATTTGCGCCACACCCGGCGGCAGCGCCGGGGCCGGCCAGTGCAAACAAGGCAGGATGCAGACGAAACCCAGCGCGCGCCCCGGCACACCGCGCGGCAAAAGGACCAGCGCCACACCCACGAGGCCCAGCGGCACAGCCCAAAAAGGCGGTGCCGCCGCCTGCCACACCGGCCATTCCGAACACCAAACAAGAAACTGCATCAACCCGCCGAGCACACCGTGCGCCAGCAATAAAAGCGGCGGCCAGGGCAAGAGTGCTGCCAGCAAGGCCAAAGGCGTGACGATGAAGCTGATGACGGGAATGGCAAAGGCATTGGCGAGCGGCGAAACCAGGGAGAATTGCTGAAACACGGCCATCAACACCGGCAGGGTTGCCAGTGTTGCCGCCCACTGCACACTCCCCCATTCTCCGAGCCGCGCGCGCCAGCCCCTGATCTGCTCGACACGGGCGCTGGCGATGAACAGCAAGGCGGCCACTGCGCCAAACGACAACCAGAAGCCCACCGCCAAGACCGCCCAGGGATCCAGCAGCAACACCAGCAAAACCGCCAGGGCCAGCACCTGACGCGGCCCCGGCAAACGCCCGGAGAGCATGGCCAAGGCCACCACCAACAGCATGTAAAACGTGCGCTGCGCCGGCACACCGAAACCGGCCAGCAAAGCATAGAGAAACGCCCCCAGCGCCGCCGCCCAAACCCCCGCGTGCTGCGCCGGATAGCGCAAGGCAAGCCCCGGCAGACGCCGCCAGAAAAAACTCACCAAACCGCCCAGCATGCCGGCCACCATAGTCACATGCAGGCCGCTGATCGACATCAGGTGCGTCGTCCCAGTGCGGTTGAATACGGTCCACCATTCACCTTCCACCGCTTTCTGATCGCCTACCGCCAGGGCCACCAAAATACCCACCCAGGGCCATTCTTGCGCGGGTAAAACCGTTTCAAAACGCGCCCGCACGCCGTGGCGCAAACGATCCACCAGGCTTTCGCCAGAAGGCACGAAGGCCGCCAGCTTTTCCCCTTTCGTCCCACGCACATAACCGGTAGCCCGAATGGCACGCTCGAACAGCCACATTTCATAATCAAAGCCTCCCGGGTTGGCGCTACCGTGCGGCTTTTTCAGGCGCACGACAAACCGCCAGCGCTGCCCCGGCATGATTTCCGGCAGCGCCGCCCCTGCGCCGCGCGGGGCGTACCAGTTGAGCTGCAGACGCTGCGGCAGGCGCGCCTCCGGGGTCAATACCTCCGGGGTTAATATATTTTCCACCCGTAATTCGAAACGCAAGCCGCGCGCCGTTGCCTGCGGCAAACCAGCGATCACCCCTTGTACGGCAACATCGCGCCCTTCCCACGGCGTCGCCAAGGCATCTTGCAAACGTTCTTCCGCCCGCCAGCTGGTCCACGCCACCCCGATCAGAAAACAGGCCGCACCCAATGTCAAAAAACGCACACCTGACCAGACACGGCGCGCGCCGTTGGCCGGCCGCGCACACAACCTATTCGCCGCCCTCTTCCGGCTGAAAAATGACAGAAACAGCAGCAAAACCACCCCGCCCAAGGCCCACCAGAACGGCGGCAGCAGTGCTTGGTTCTGCACGAAAACCACACCCGCAGCAAAGGAGATAACGGCATAAATCATGCCGTTATCATTTCATGTTTTTAGTTCAGGCGATAGGCGCGCGCAAAAAATTTTCCTACCGCGGATTCCTGGGGCGGATTGAGCTTTGCTCGCACTGGCGCACCCTTCCCTTGAAAAGGGAAAAAATAGCGCGGCAGGCGCTTACTCAGCCTTGCGCAAACTGGCAAACGCTGCGCCTTGCGCATCCTTGGTGGACAACAGCGGGGTGCGCAGAGGCCAGTCGATGGCCAGATCCGGGTCGTCCCAGCGGATGCAACGCTCATATTCCGGAGCGTAGTAGTCGGTGGTTTTGTAGAGGAATTCCGCCGTGTCGCTCAAAGTGACGAAGCCGTGCGCAAAACCCGGGGGAATCCACAGTTGCCGCTTGTTTTCGCCCGAAAGAAGCGCACCTACCCACTGCCCGTAGGTCGGCGAAGCGGCACGGATATCCACCGCCACGTCGAACACCTCACCCGCCACGACGCGCACCAGCTTGCCCTGGGCCTTGGGGGCGAGTTGATAGTGCAGACCGCGCAATACGCCGCGCGCCGATTTGGAGTGGTTATCTTGCACGAAGTGCGCTTCTGGCACAGCTTGGCTAAATTGTTGCTGATTAAAGCTTTCGAAGAAAAAACCGCGCGCATCGCCAAAAACACGCGGTTCGATCAAAAGCACATCAGGGATGCGGGTGGCGGTGATGTTCATAAATTTTTATCCGCTGTTCACCCAATCACCTGATCTTGCAGAAGATTGAGCAGATATTGACCATAGGCATTTTTTGCCAGCGGCTGCGCCAGGCGGGTGAGTTGTGCGGCATCGATCCAGCCTTGGCGGTAGGCCAGCTCTTCCGGACAAGCCACTTTCAGACCCTGACGTTTTTCCAGGGTGGCGATGAACTGGCTGGCATCGAGCAGGCTGTCGTGGGTGCCGGTGTCGAGCCAGGCATAACCGCGCCCCATGATTTCGACGTTCAAGGCGCCGCGCTCCAGATAACAGCGGTTGAGGTCGGTAATTTCCAGCTCCCCGCGCGGCGAGGGTTTCAGTTGGCGGGCCAGTTCAACGACCTGCTGATCGTAAAAATACAAGCCGGTCACGGCGTAATTCGATTTCGGCTGCGCCGGTTTTTCTTCCAGGCTCAAAACCCGCCCATCGGCAGCGAACTGCGCCACGCCATAACGCTCGGGATCGGTCACATGGTAGGCAAACACACTCGCCCCGTTGGTGCGCTGATCGGCGCTGGCGAGCAGCTGGTGAAAATCGTGGCCGTAGAAAATGTTGTCTCCCAAAACCAGCGCCGACGGAGCCTCCCCGATGAAGTCGGCACCGATGATGAAGGCTTGCGCCAGGCCGTCCGGGCTGGGCTGTACAGCGTATTGCAAGCGGATGCCCCACTGGCTGCCATCGCCCAAAAGCTGCTGAAAGCGCGGCGTGTCCTGCGGTGTCGAAATCACCAGAATGTCGCGAATGCCGGCCAGCAACAAGGTGCTGAGCGGGTAGTAAATCATCGGTTTGTCGTACACCGGCAAGAGCTGCTTGGATACGGCAAGCGTCGCCGGGTGCAGGCGGGTGCCGGCACCGCCGGCAAGGATGATGCCTTTACGCTGCACAGTCATGATTGATCTCCATAGTGCTGGCCCACCCAGTCGCGGTAGCTGCCGTTCGTGACGTTCTCGACCCACTGGGCGTTATCGAGATACCAACGCACGGTTTTGCGCAGACCGCTGGCAAAGGTTTCTGCCGGCTTCCAGCCCAGTTCGCGCTCCAATTTGCGCGCATCGATGGCGTAGCGGCGGTCGTGTCCGGGGCGATCCGTCACGAAGGTGATTTGTTCACGGTAAGAGCGCTGATCGGCACGCGGGCTGAGTTCATCGAGCAAATCGCACAGGCTGTGCACCACCTCCAGGTTGGCTTTTTCATTCCAGCCGCCGACGTTATACACCTCACCCAAGCGTCCGCCTTCGAGCACCCGGCGAATCGCGCTGCAATGGTCTTTGACATAGAGCCAGTCGCGAATCTGCTGGCCGTCGCCGTAAATCGGCAGCGCTTTGCCGGAAAGCGCATTGTGGATGACAAGAGGAATCAGCTTTTCCGGAAAATGATAAGGACCGTAATTGTTCGAGCAATTGGTGGTCAGCACCGGCAGGCCATAGGTGTGATGATAGGCGCGTACCAGATGGTCGGAAGCGGCCTTGCTCGCGGAATACGGGCTGTTGGGTTCGTAGCGGTGGTTTTCCGTGAAGGCGGGCGCGCTTTTATCCAGCGAGCCGTACACCTCGTCGGTCGATACGTGCAGAAAACGAAAGGCCGCCTGGCGTGCGGCATCGAGCTTGCCGTAATGAGCGCGCGCCGTTTCGAGCAAACGGAAAGTACCGACGATGTTGGTCTGAATGAAATCTTCCGGGCCATGGATGGAGCGGTCAACGTGTGATTCCGCCGCAAAATTGACCACCGCGCGCGGCTGATGTTCGGCGAACAAACGCGTCAGCAAATCGCCGTCGATCAAACTGCCGTGCACAAAAACATGGCGCGCATCGCCCGCGAGGCTGGCGAGGTTTTCCAGATTGCCCGCGTAAGTCAGGGCATCGAGATTAACGACGGGCTCGTCGCTTTGCGCCAGCCAGTCGAGAACGAAATTACTGCCGATAAAACCCGCACCGCCGGTAACCAAAATCATCGAAATCCCTTTCTATACGTTGTAGAAAATCAGCCGCCGGCCCATTCCCGGCGGGCTTGACGGGCAATACCAAAAACATCTTCCAGACGCTCACCGTCACCTGCCGCCAGCGCCGTATGCAATTCGGCCAACTGCGCCTGATAACGTTCGACTTCCTCTAATAAGGCCTGCCGGTTGGCCAGACAGATGTCGCGCCACATTTCCGGGTGACTGGCGGCAATACGCGTGAAATCGCGAAAGCCGGAGGCGGCGAAGGTAAAGAACAGATCGGCATCTTCGCGCGTCGCCAAATCATGCACGAGAGCGTAGGACAAAAGATGCGGCAGGTGGCTGACGGCGGCAAATACGCGGTCGTGCTGCTCCGGGCTCAATTCGTAAATATCCGCGCCGCACAGGGCCCAGGCCCGTTTGATGCGATCCAGGCGCTCGTCGTTGTTTTCCGCCAAGGGGGTGACGACGACTTTCTTGCCCCGGTACAAATCCCAACGCGCCGCGGCCGGACCACTGTTTTCCGCCCCGGCAATAGGATGCGCCGGAACAAATTTGCCGATATGGCCTTTGAAGGCGTAACGCGCCGCCGCCACCACATCGCTTTTGGTCGAACCACCGTCAGTGACCAGGGTTTGCGGCCCAAGATAGGGGGCAATGCGGGAAAAAATTTCCGGCATTTGCGCCACCGGCGTGGCCACCAGAACAATATCGGCATCACCGATTTCATGCGCCGGATTGATCCCCGCCCGGTCGATCACGCCGAGTTCCTGCGCCACGCGCAGAGTGCCGGGGGCGCGGCCAAAACCCACCACCTCTTCCACCGCGCCTGCCGCTTTCAAGGCCAGCGCAAAAGAGCCACCGATCAGGCCGGTGCCAAAAACGACGACCTTGCCGAATTCAGGCCGCGCAGCATCGGCAGCCATTTAGGCCCCCTTCTCCGCAGTTTTTTCCAGCACTTTTTCCAGCGCCGCAATGAAACGGGCGTTTTCTTCCAGCGTGCCGATGCTGACGCGCAAATGCTGGTGCAAACCATAAGCGGCCAGCGGGCGCACGATGACGCCTTCAGCCAGCAAAAGCTGATTCACCCGCGCCGCATCGCCCACCCGGAAAGTCAAAAAATTGCCGCCCGAAGGAATATGCGACAACCCCATACGGGACAAGGCATTGACCAGCATGGCCAGGCCGGCTTGATTCAATTCATAACTGGCCTGCAAAAATGGCGTATCGTCGAGCGCCGCCTGCGCCGCAACGAGCGCGAGATTATTCACATTGAAGGGCTGGCGCACGCGATTGAGCAAATCGGCCACTTCCGGGCTGGCCATGGCGTAGCCCAGGCGCAAACCGGCCAGTCCGTAAATTTTTGAAAAACTGCGGCACACCACCAGTTGCGGAAATTGTGCGATCCAGGCGGCAGTATCGATGCGCGCCGCCGGCGGCAGATACTCGTTGTACGCCTCATCGAGCACTACGACCACATCGGGCGGCACATTTTCGAGGAAAGCGCGGACCTCGTCGTAAGGCAGGAAATTACCCGTCGGATTATTCGGGTTGGCAATCCACACCAGGCGCGTATCCGGACGAATGGCAGCAAGCATTTCTGCCAGATCATGACCGTAATCGAGCGCGCGCACCATGATCCCTTCGGCACCGCTGGCCTGGGTGGCCAGGGGATACACGGCAAAAGCATATTGCGAAAATACAGCCGAGCGCCCCGGCGCGAGAAAAACCCGCGCCAGCATTTCCAGTACATCGTTGGAGCCATTGCCCAGCACGATTTGCTGACGCGTCAGCCCGGTATGCGCGGCGAGCTTTTCAATCAGTTCGAATTGATCCGGATAGCGCGCCACGCCAGACAGGGCCTTTGCTACCGCCGCCTGCGCCGAAGGGCTCATGCCCAAAGGATTTTCGTTGGAAGCAAGTTTGACGATGCGCTCCACCGGCAAACCCATTTCGCGCGCCAATTCCGTAATTGGCTTACCCGGCTGGTAGGGCGAAATGGCGCGTACATACGGCAAGGCTTGGGCGGACAGGGACATGGACTTTCCTCAGAACACGGCAAAAGGGTAGGAACCGAGAATTTTCAAAAAGGCCGCATTGGCCGCGAGTTTCTCCAGCGCCGCCTTGACCTCAGGCGTTTCGCGGTGACCTTCGATATCAACGTAAAACACATATTCCCACAGGGCGTTACGCGCCGGGCGCGATTCCAGACGGCACATCGACACCCCGGCGGCAGTGAGCGGCGAGAGCAGCGCGTGCAAAGCGCCGGTACGGTTCGGCGTGGACATGATGAGCGAAGTTTTGTCGCGCCCGGAAACCCCGGCATCCTGGCGGCCGAGGACGAGAAAACGCGTGGTGTTGTTGGGCTCATCCTCGATATTTTCTGCCTGTTTCGGCAGACCATAGCGCGCTGCGGCGGCCTCGCCGGCAATGGCGGCAGCGCCGGCTTCACTGGCCGCCAGTTGCGCGGCCTGCGCGTTACTCGCCACCGAAATGCGCTGCGCGCCCGGCAACATGCGGTTCAGCCAGGTGTGGCACTGGGCGAGCGACTGCGCGTGCGAATACACTTTCTTGATGGATTCCAGCGCACTTTCTTGCGATAACAGATTCTGGTGGATGCGTAACACCACCTCGCCACAAATCTGCAAAGGAGTCGCCAAGAGCAAATCCATGGTGCGCCCAATGGCGCCTTCAGTGGAGTTTTCTACTGGCACCACGGCGTAATGCGCGCGCCCCGCTTCAACTTCCTGAAATACTTCGTCGATCGAAGCTTGCGGCAGAAGCCGGGCCGCGTGACCGAAATGCTTGCTCGCCGCCGACTCGGAAAAAGTCCCCCAGGGGCCGAGAAAAGCAATCGACAGCGGCTGCTCCAGCGACAAGCAGGCCGACATCACTTCGCGGAAAAAAAAGCTGATGTTTTCGTTCAACAAAGGCCCGGGGTTTTCATCCTGCAAACGGCGTAAAACCTGCGCTTCGCGCTCCGGGCGATAAATGAAACCGGCATCGCCGAAGGCTGCCTTGATCTCGCCCACCTGCTGCGCACAGCGCGCGCGCTGGTTGAGCAGCTGCAGTAATTCACCGTCGATGCGATCGATCTCGGCGCGCACCCCGGCTAAAGCGTGTTGGATATCGTTGCTCATGGTCAGCGAGGCAGGTTCAGCCCTTGCGGCGGGCAAAATCATTCATGAAATCCGCCAGCACGCGCACAGAAAAGAGCGGCACGGCATTGTAAATCGAGGCACGCATGCCGCCGACCGACTTGTGGCCTTTCAAACCCAGCAGGCCGGCAGTCTTTGCCTCGGCAAGAAATTCAGCATCGAGCTCAGGACGCGCCAGCACGAAGGGAATATTCATGCGCGAACGGCAATCCGGATCGACCGGATTGGTATAAAACCCTTGCGAATCATCGATCGCAGCGTAAATCAGTGCCGCCTTCTCACGATTCACCGCTTCGATGCCGGCCAGGCCGCCTTCTTTTTGCAGCCATTGAAACACCAGACCGGCCATATAAATACCGAAAGTCGGCGGCGTGTTGAGCATGGAGCCGTTTTCCGCCTGCACCGCGTAATCGAGCAGGGTCGGCGCGCAAAGCGGCGCCATGCCGAGCAAATCCTGATGAATGATGACCAGCGTCAGCCCGGAAGGGCCGATGTTTTTCTGCGCGCCAGCGTAGATCAGGCCGAATTTCTCGACGTTTACCGGGCGCGACAGGATGTGCGAGGACATGTCCGCCACCAGCGGCACGCCGGTATCGGCAATGCGCTCGGCAGGAATTTCGACGCCGTGGATGGTTTCGTTGGTGCACACGTGCAGGTAGGCGGCGAAGGGGTCGAGCTTGATTTCCTCGGCCACCGGCAGGCGGGTGTAGTGGCTGGCTTTCGTCGTCGCCGCGAGACGCACACTGCTGCCCTGGGCGAGCGAGGGGGCGATTTTCTGCGCTTCCTTGAAGGCTTTTTCCGACCAGCTGCCGGTCACGATGTAATCGGCCGAGCGCCCGGCCAGCAGGTTCAGCGGAATCTGCGCGAACTGCTGCGTCGCGCCGCCCTGCAAAAACAACACCTTGTATTGCGCGGGAATCCCCATCAGCGCGCGTAGGTCGGCCTCAGCCTCGGCAAGAATCGCCATGAATTCCTTGCCACGGTGACTCATCTCCATCACGCTGCAGCCGCTGCCGCGCCAGTCGAGCAATTCTTCCTGCGCCTGGCGCAAGACCTCTTCCGGCAGGGCAGCCGGCCCGGCGCTGAAATTATGCAGACGCGCCATGTCAGTTCTCCTCGGGGCTGGCGTCAGAAGGTGGCAGCGCCTCGGGGGCTTGCGGGCTGCTTTCAACATTTTCAGCGGCGTTTTCAACATCGCTTTCGGCCGCATTGTCGGCATTCCCTTCGGCTTCGATCACCGATTCCGCCACTTTTTCCAGCCCGGCCAGCTTTTCGCCGTCATCCAGCGCAATCAACGTTACACCCTGCGTCGCCCGGCCCATGCCGCGAATCTCGGAAACGCGGGTGCGGATCAGCACGCCGCCGGTGGTGATGAGCATCACCTCGTCGTCGTCATTGACCAGTTTGGCGGCGATCACCACGCCATTGCGCTCGGAATCGGCAATCGCCTTGACGCCTTGCGTGCCGCGCCCGGAATGGCGGAAGTCGGCGAGCACGGTGCGCTTGCCAAACCCGTTTTCGGTGGCAACCAGCACCGTCTGCTGGTCGTCCTCGGCGACCAGCAGCGAAATCACCGTCTGGCCGTCCTGCAGCTTCATGCCGCGCACGCCGCGCGCGCCGCGACCCATCGGGCGCACATCTTCCTCGTCGAACCAGACTGCCTTGCCGGCGTCCGACACCAACACGATGTCGCTCTGGCCGGTGGTCAGTTCGACACCGATCAGGTAATCGTCATCGAGCAGGTCTACGGCGATGATGCCGGCCTTGCGCGGGTTGGAGAAATCGGACAACGGCGTTTTCTTGACCGTGCCGCTGCGGGTGGCCATGAACACGTATTTGTCGTCGGCGAATTCCTTGACCGGCAAAACGGCGTTGATCTTCTCGCCCTCTTCCAGCGGGAAGAGATTGACGATGGGCTTACCCCGGCTCGCCCGGCTGCCCTGCGGCGCTTCATAAACTTTCAGCCAATAACAGCGGCCCCGGTTGGAGAAACACAAAATGTAGTCGTGCGTGTTGGCGACAAATAGATGATCAATGAAATCCTCATCCTTGATCGCCGCCGCCTGCTTGCCGCGCCCGCCGCGCCGCTGGGCGCGGTAGTCGGCGAGCGGCTGCGCCTTGACATAACCGCCGTGCGACAAGGTCACCACCATATCCTGCGGCGTGATCAAGTCTTCGATGCCCAGTTCCTGCGTGTGCAGCACGATTTCCGATTTGCGCTCGTCGCCGTACTGCTCGCGTACGGCAGCGAGTTCATCGGCGATGATGGCGGTGATGCGCGCCGGCTTGGCCAGGATGTCGAGCAGATCGACGATCTTGTCCATGACTTCCTTGTATTCACCGACGATTTTGTCCTGCTCCAGGCCGGTCAGGCGTTGCAGGCGCAGTTCGAGAATGGCCTGAGCCTGGGCATCCGACAGGCGATAACCCTGCGCCGAAAGGCCGAATTCCGGGGCCAGCCCTTCCGGGCGGGAGGCGTCGGAGGCGGCGCGTTGCAACATCTCCTCGACCACCGGGCTGCGCCATTGGCGGGCCATCAGGCTCTGCTTGGCATCCGCCGGCGTCGGCGCGGCTTTGATGAGCGCGATGATTTCATCGACGTTGGAGAGCGCCACCGCCAGACCTTCGAGAATGTGGCCGCGCTCGCGCGCTTTGCGCAGTTCATACACCGTGCGCCGCGTCACCACCTCGCGCCGATGCGAGAGGAAACATTCCAGCATCTGCTTCAAATTGAGCAGGCGCGGCTGGCCATCGACCAGCGCCACCATGTTCATGCCAAAAGTGTCTTGCAGCTGGGTTTGCTTATACAGATTGTTGAGGATGACTTCGCCGACCTCGCCGCGCTTCAATTCGATGACGATGCGCATACCGGACTTGTCGGACTCGTCGCGGATGTCGGAAATACCCTCGATCTTCTTTTCGTTGACCAACTCAGCAATTTTTTCGATCAGGGTTTTTTTGTTCACCTGATAGGGAATTTCATCGACGATCAGCGCCTGCCGGTCGCCCTTGCCGATGTCCTCGAAATGGGTGCGCGCCCGCATGATGATGCGTCCACGCCCGGTTTTATAGCCTTCGCGCACCCCCATCACGCCGTAAATCAGGCCGGCCGTGGGGAAATCCGGGGCGGGAATGAGGTCGATCAAATCGTCGATCGTCAGCGCCGGGTTTTCCAAAAGCGCCAGACAACCGGCGATGACTTCGCGCAGGTTGTGCGGCGGAATGTTGGTCGCCATGCCCACCGCGATACCGGCCGAACCATTGATCAGCAGGTTGGGAATGCGCGCCGGCAAAACCGAAGGCTCCAACTCTTTACCATCGTAATTGGGCACGAAATCGACGGTTTCTTTATCGATGTCAGCGGTCAGGTCGGAGGCGATGCGATCCAGGCGGCATTCGGTGTAGCGCATGGCGGCGGCGTTGTCGCCGTCGATCGAGCCAAAGTTGCCCTGGCCATCGACCAGGGTATAGCGCAGCGAAAAATCCTGCGCCATGCGCACCAAAGTGTCGTAAATCGCCGAATCGCCGTGCGGGTGATACTTACCCATGACCTCGCCGACGACACGGGCGCATTTGACGAAGGGGCGGTTCCATACATTATTGGTTTCGTGCATGGCGTACAACACGCGGCGGTGCACCGGCTTCAGGCCATCGCGCGCGTCCGGCAAGGCCCGGCCCACGATGACGCTCATCGCGTAATCGAGATAGGAGCGCCGCATTTCCTCTTCGAGGCTGATCGGCAGGGTTTCTTTGGCGAATTGATCCATGGTGTGCTATCCGTTGCGCATACGCGGCGCTGTTATGGCGCAAGTCCGATGCCAGCGAAAACACAGCGCCCGCATCGAAACTTGGAGAATCTGCTATTTTACCACGCCAAGCCCTTACCTCGCTCGCCGCACCATGACACCGACACCCCAAAACATCGATTTTTTACTTGAAGCCCGCTGGATCGCCACCGCCGAACAAGACGACGTCCTGAAAAACCATGCCATTGCCGTCGACGCCGGAAAAATTCTTGCCATTTTGCCAATCAGCGAAGCCCGCGAAGCTTTTCAGGCGCGCGAAAAAATCCAGCTCGATGAACACCTGCTCATCCCTGGTTTGATCAATCTGCACAGCCACGCGGCGATGAATCTGCTGCGCGGCATCGCCGATGACCTGCCCTTGATGGACTGGCTGCAAAATCACATCTGGCCCGCCGAAGGGGCGCTCGTCGCACACGATTTCGTACGCGACGGCACGCGCCTTGCCTGCCACGAAATGCTGCACGGCGGAATTACCTGCTTCAACGACATGTATTTCTTCCCGGAAGCCGCCGCCCAGGCGGCCAGCGAATTTGGTCTGCGCGCCACCCTGGGCATGACGACACTGGAATTCCCCACCCGCTACGCCAACGACGCCGACGATTACCTGCGCCAAGGGCTTGCCGCACGCGACAGCAACAGCAACCCACGGCTAAATTTCGCCCTCGCCCCACATGCGCCCTACACCGTGAGCGATCGCACATTTACGCGTATCGCCACGCTCGCCGAGCAATTAAACCTGCCCATTCATTGCCACATTCACGAAACACGGGCAGAAATCGAACAATCGATCAGCGAACACGGCGTGCGCCCGCTCGAACGCCTGCATCGCCTTGGCTTGATCGATCCGGATTTCATCGGCGTGCATGCCGTGCACCTAAGCGACGAAGAAATTGCACTGCTCGCCGAGCAAAACGCCAACATCGCCCACTGCCCGACCTCGAATCTCAAATTGGGCAGCGGCATCGCCCGCATCGCCGACCTCCTCGCCGCCGGCGTCAATGTCGGCCTGGGAACTGACGGCGCGGCGAGCAACAACCGGCTCGACCTCTTTCAGGAAATGCGCCTGGCCGCCCTGCTCGCCAAAGGTCACGGCGAAAACGCCAGCCTCCTGCCAGCGGCACAAATTCTGCGCATGGCCACCCTCAACGGCGCGCGCGCCCTGGGTTTGGAACAGATTACCGGCTCGCTCGCCCCCGGCAAAGCCGCCGACATCGTCGCCGTGCACCTGGGCGGCCTGGAATGCCAGCCCTGCTACGATCCCTTGTCACACCTGATCTACGTTGCCGGACGCGAACAGGTGACGCACGTCTGGATAGACGGAATGTGTCGTATCTACAACAAAACCCTGCAAGCCCCCCATGCAATAAGCTTGGAAGCCAGCTTAGCCCTGTGGCAGAATAGAGCGCAAGTTTGCGCAAGGGGTCATGAAACGTCATAATCACCTGCTGCTAACCGTCACAACCATCAATTTCTCAACGAGGGAAGAGATTATGCTGAAGAACATCGCCAAGAAAACCCTGGCTGCCGCCCTGCTCGCCAGCGTCGGCTTTGCCGCCGTCGCTCAAGAGCGTGTCTATGTCATCGACCAGCGCGACGTCGTCGCCAAGTCTGGTTTCGGCCTGTGCTGGCGCACCGGCTACTGGACCCCGGCCGCTGCTGCTGCCGACAAGGCCGGTTGCGAGTGCGACAAAGACCTGATCCCGGCCAACGTCTGCGCTGGCGGCCAAGCTGCTCCGGCCGCTGCTGCTCCGGCTGCTGCTGGCCCGAAACCGGCGGGCGAAAAGATCACCATCGCCGCTGACGCCCTGTTCGACTTCAACAAAGCCGTGCTGCGTCCGGAAGGCAAAGCCAAGCTCGACGAACTGGCCAGCAAGGCCGGCCAACTGAACCTCGAAGTCATCCTCGCCGTCGGCCACACCGACCGCATCGGTGGCGCTGCCTACAACCAGAAACTGTCCGAAAAGCGCGCCGCCGCTGTTAAGGAATATCTGGTTGCCAAGGGCATCGAAGCCAATCGCGTCTACACCGAAGGCAAGGGCAAGGCCCAGCCGGTCACGGGTGACACCTGCAAGGGCAACAAGAAGACCAAGGCGCTGATCGACTGCCTGCAGCCGGATCGCCGCGTTGACATCGAGCTGATCGGCACCAATAAGTAAGCCGTCAGTTTTCGATAAAAAACCCCGCTCCGGCGGGGTTTTTTGTCGCCCGCAATTTCAGAAAACCCCCACACGAATCCGTATTTTCAATCCCCTCTTTGCCATGCACGACACCCGACAGCGTGCACATCTATTTACAAATTGAACAGAATAGGTAACAATAACGATTCGCATTTAGCCAGCTAGCCAATAAAAATCGCCAGCCAGCCAGCAGCGCACACACCCGCTCACACTGACTGGAGAAGATTCAATGCCCCCCCCGTTCCGGTTCGGCCTACGCGCCGTTCCCCTGGCTCTACTTAGCGCCTTCACTCAAGCTTTCGCCCAGACCACCGACGCCAGCCTGGCTGAAACCGTGGTGACTGCCACACGCAATCAAGCCGCCGTGGATAATCTCCCGGTCACCGTAACCGCCGTGACGCGCGAGAAAATGGATCGCCGCCCCATCGCGGACGAAACAGACCTTTTCCGCGACGATCCGGACATCGTGATGAACCGCGATACGCGCCGGCACGGCGCGGCCTCGGTCAACATTCGCGGCATCGAAGACAAGCGCATCGTACAGACCGTCGACGGCGTGCGCATGTCCGACCCCTACACCTACGGCCCGACCAATTTCCAGGTTAACAACCCGCTCGGCGTCATGCCGGATTTTCTGCGCCAAGTCGAAATCGTACGCGGCCCGGCTTCCAGCCTCTACGGTTCGGACGCGCTCGGCGGTGTCGTCGGTTATCTGACCTTGAACCCCGCCGACATCCTGCGCGGCGATGCCCGCAGCGGCGTACGCCTCAAAGGAGGCTGGACGGGGGCCAACAATGGCTTCACCGGCACGGTGATCGGTGCCGCCCGAGGCGAAGCCTGGGAACTGCTGCTGGGCTATTCGCAAAGCCGCAGCGATGAATTCAAAAACAAGGGCAACAGCAATGGCAGCCTTGATACCACGGACGCTAGAAATCCCCCTCTTCCGGGCAATCGCATCACCGGAAACCGCAGCAAACCGAACGCGCTGGACATCGACGACCGCGGCGGCATCGCCAAGCTGATTCTCAAACCGGCCGCCGGCCACCGTCTGACGGCCACCCTCGATGGCCGTTTGCAGGAAACAGAATCGGACAACCTGCGTCTGTCGCAAGCCGATTACAACCGGGTCAGATCACAGAAGGGCGACGATGAAACCTCGCGCCTGCGCGGCAGTCTCGAATGGGAACACAAACCGGCCGCGGCCTTTTACGACCGCCTGACAGCGCGTCTGTCGCACCAAAGCACCAAAACCGACAACAACAACTTCCAAAAGCGCGAAAGAACGGTCTACTACTTCAATGGAACAGGCTGTTCAGCACGGGGAACCGGTCAGTTCAGCCCGGTGTACATGCCAGCCCTCATGCCCTTCGACCCGCGCGGCTGGGCCAATGCCAATTGCGACGTGACGCAAAAATTCGAGATGGAACAGACGCAGACCGCGCTCAATCTGCAATTTGAATCGGCCTTCACGCTGGCCGGCGTTTCGCACCTGCTCACCTACGGTGCCGACTTGATGCGCCAGGAAGTGACAACCAAGAGCGACACGACAACGACTCTGACCAACACCCTGGCCGGCATCAACCCCGCCGTATTCACCGGCCTCCCCATGAGGCCCCCGCCAGTCGGCGTCAACACCATGGCCCCGCCGCCCGCCGGCACCGTCAGCAAGAATCTCAACGGTGAGCTGTACCCGCTACGCTACTTCCCGAACGGCAAGACCGACACCTTCGGCATTTTCCTGCAAGATGAAATCACGCTGCTCAATGAGCGCCTGAGCTTGACGCCCGGCATCCGCTACGACTGGACCCGCCTGAAACCGGATGTCGACGCCTTGGCCGCCAAATCCCTCAATGCCAACGGACGCCAAGCCTCGGCTCAGACACACGATCGCATTTCGCCCAAACTCGGCTGGCAATGGAAGTTCAACCCGTCTCTGGCCACCTACGGCCAGATCGCCAGCGGTTTCCGCGCGCCGAGCTACAGCGAAGTCAACAGCTCGCTGCGCAACATCAACATCGGCTACGGCGTCGCGCCCAACCCCGATCTCAAGCCGGAAACCAGCATCGGCCTCGAACTCGGCCTGCGTGCCCGGGGCGAGAAAACACGCGGCCAGGTGGCGGTGTTCGACAACCGCTACAAGGACTTCATCACCGACGTCTCGCTCAACTGCCCGAGCGACCCCGACTGCATCCCCGGCCTCGCCCAGGGCACCACGCAGTACCGCAACCTCTCCAAGGTGCGCATCTACGGCATGGAAGTGCGCGGCAGCTGGGATTTCGCACCGGGCTGGCAGGTCGATGGCGCGATTGCTTATGCGCACGGCAGCGATGAAAAAACCAAGGAGCCGCTGAACAGTGTCGATCCGCTGCGCGCCAGCTTCGGTATCAGCTACGCCACCGGCACCTGGGGTGCCGAGAGCCGCCTGCGCGCCGCCAAGAGCAAATCGCGCACCGACGACAGCGACGCCGCCTACTACCGCACCCCCGGCTATGGCATTACCGACCTGTCCGCCTGGATCAAACCAACACGCGACACCCGCGTGACGGTGTCGATCAATAACCTGTTCGACAAAAAATACTGGGTGTGGAGCGACATTCGCCACATGAGCGTACTCGACAACACCCAGGGCCTTGATTACTACTCGCAACCCGGCCGTAACCTGCGTGTCGTATTCCAGGCCGATTTCTGATGTCCACCGGCAGGCACACCAGTGCCTGCCTTTTGCATTCTCAAAAAACTCTCGATGAACGCAAGCCACCCGTGGAATTTTCCCAGGCAGCCAGCCAAATGTTTTTAAATTTTCAGGAAAACCCCGTGGAAAACAGAAAGCGCTTTCTCAACAACGCCTTGCTTGCCGCGGGGCTCGCCTTCTCTTCGCTAACACTTTTGGCCGAAGAACAGATTTTCGACCTGGGCCAGCAAAGAGAAATTTCTCGCGCCGATCTGCTCGAATCCTTGAAAAAAACCGACGTGATTCTCCTGGGCGAGCTGCACGACAACTCGCACCATCACGACCGCCGGGCTGAGCTTTTACAGGCTTTGCGCAGTCAGGACCCGATCATTGTTGCGGAGCATTTGGAACGCGGCCAGCGTGCCACGGCCGACGGTGACTTGCTGACCGCGCTGGAGGCTGCTGGCTTTGATGCAAAAAACTGGCGCTGGCCGTTACACGCGCCGTTATTTGCTACGGCGCGCCAACTCAGCTTGGCGCTCTACGGCGGCAACATCACACGCACGCAAGCGCGCGCCGTCGTCCAGCAAGGTGGCGCAGCGCTGCCGCAAGACATTGCGCAAGCGCTGCAAGAAGCACCGCTGAATGAAAGCGCGCAAAGCAATTTGCATCAGGATCTACTCGACAACCACTGCGGCCAGATACCGCAAAGCCTGGTGCCTGGCCTCACCCTCGCCCAGCGCGCCCGCGATGCGGCCATGGCGCTTGCCATCACGCGCGCCGCGCAAACGGCACAAAGCGGCCAGCCAGTGATTTTGTTTGCCGGCAACGGCCATGTCCGGCGCGATTACGGCGTGCCGGTGCTGCTGGAAAAGCTCTCGCCAGCGCGCAAAACCCTGGCTATTGCCTGGCTGGAAACCGGCAAGCCGGACAATCCGCCACTCGATGTCTTGAAAACCCGTTTCGATGTCGTCTGGTACACCGCCCCGGCCGAACGCCAAGACCCCTGCCTAAATTTTCCCAAGCGCTAAACCGCCTTTTTCCGCCAGCCCACCGCCAGCCACGCTTTGATCACCATGACTCGATTCCGTATCTTTCTCGCCGCTTTCATCTTGTTCTGCACCGCCCCGGCCAGCGCCCAGAACATCCTTTTCGTCGCCGTTTCTCCGGTTCCGCCCGGCAAGTTCAAGATGGTGAAGGAAGTCGCCGCCAAGTACGGTCTGACGGTGGAGGCGCATTTTGCCGAGCGGATTCCGCCGAATCTGGCCGATAGCTTGCTGGATAAACGCGATGCGGTGATCTTCGACGCCGGGCGCGCCCATATGCGCGACGCCGTTAAGCGCCGGCTGGAAAAACCGCTTGCCAGTTTCAAGGGCCGCCATATCTGGATGAACGACGATGGGCCACAGGCCGAAGGGTTCAACGCAGCGCTCGCCAAGCGCCTGCACGCTTATTACGTCAATGGCGGACGGGGCAATTTCGAGGGCTTTTTCGCCACCCTGGCCGCTGAACTGCGCGGCGAGCCGGTGCCGAAAGTCGCCGACCCCTTCATTTTCCCGGACGACGCCATCTACCACCCGCAAGCGCCAAACCAGGTCTTCGCCACGCCCGCCGAGTATTTCCGCTGGCGCGGCATCGATCCGGCCAAACGCCCGCCGACGGTCGCCATTGCCTTTCACCAGATCAGCATCGGCGCGGAACAGACCACCTTCATCGACGACCTGATTACCCGCATCGAAGCTGGCGGCGGGCTGGCCCTGCCCTACTACGCCGGGGTGATGACGCCGCACGCGCCGATGCTGACGATCAATGGCAAGCCGGTGGCCGACGCGCTCATCAACACGCAGATCATCCTCAACCCGGAAGGCTGGCGCAAGGAACTGGAAAAACTCGGCATCCCGGTCACCCAGGCGCTCGCCTACCGGCGTGGCGATGAAGCCGCCTGGCGCGCCGACGCCCAGGGCATGCCCTTGATGGACGTGCCGTTTTACCTGGCGCAGGCCGAATACGCCGGCATCTTCGACCCGATGATGAGTAACGTCGTCAGCAAAAATGGCGATGTCGCCGTACTCGCCGAGCAAAGCGCCGCCGTGGTCAACAAGGCGCTCAAGCTGATCCGCCTGCAACGTCTGCCCAACGCCGAAAAGAAGGTGGCGGTACTGTTCTGGAACTACCCGGCGGGCGAAAAGAATTTTTCCGCCTCTTACTTGAATGTGCCGCGCAGCCTGGAAGCCACCCTGAAAACCTTGCGCGAAGCGGGCTACGACACCACGCCGGAAACCGAGCCAACCCTCATCGCCAACCTGCAACGCCTGCTCGCCGCCCACTACCGCGACGGCGAACTTGCCGGCCTCTTGCGCGACGGCCTGGCCGAGCGCCTGCCGGTCAAGGCCTACCGTGCCTGGCTGGCCAAACAACCGGCCGTGGCACAGGCCGAAATGAAAGAACGCTGGGGCGATCCGGAAAAATCGACCATGGTGGTGAAAGACGGCGGCGAAGCCTATTTCGTCATTCCGCGCTACCGCATCGGCAAGCTCATCCTGAGTCCGCAAGCCCCGCGCGGCGAGCGCTGGGAGGACAAGGAAAAGGCGCTCTACCATTCCTCGGTGGCCGCTCCCTCGCACTACTACATGGCGCACTACCTGTGGCTGCGCGAGCAGTTCAAGGCCGACGCCATCGTGCACTACGGCACGCACGGCTCGCAGGAATGGCTGCCCGGCAAGGAACGCGGCCTGCCGGTAACGGATTACCCGTTTGCCGCCATTGGCGACGTGCCGGTGGTGTACCCCTACATCGTCGATAACATTGGCGAAGCCCTGCAAACCAAGCGCCGCGGCCGCGCCGTGGTCGTCACCCACCAGACGCCGCCCTTTGCCCCCGCCGGCCTGCATCTGGTGCTGAACGAAATCCACGACCTGCTGCACGCCTGGGTGGGCCAGGATGAAGGTTCCGTGCGCGAGAAAATCGCCGCCGATCTGCTGCAAAAGGTCAAGAAAGAACGCATCGACAAGGACATGGGCTGGGACGACAAACGCATCGCCGCCGACATGCGCGGTTTCGTGACGGAACTGCACGACCACCTGCACGAACTGGCGCAGACCGCGCAGCC
>NZ_JBLJBW010000022.1:0-42173 GCF_047638095.1 Azonexus sp. | reverse complement strand
GTCCTGATGCACGCCGATGTCGACGAAAGCGCCGAAGGCGGCGACGTTGGTGACGACGCCTTCGAGGATCATGCCGGGTTGCAGGTCTTTGACTTCGGTGACGCCGTCGGCAAAGGTGGCGGTCTTGAATTCCGGGCGCGGGTCGCGGCCGGGTTTTTCCAGTTCGCGCAAAATATCCTGCACGGTGGGTAGCCCAAAGCGTTCATCGGTGTAGTTCACCGGGTTCAGGTTTTTCAGGGCGCGCGCATCGCCCAAAAGTTCGGTGAGTGGGCGGCCCAGGTCGACGATGATTTTTTCCACCAGCGGATAGGCTTCCGGGTGCACCGAGGAGCGGTCGAGCGGGTTGTCGCCGTGGTTGATGCGCAAAAAACCGGCGGCTTGTTCAAAGGTTTTTTCGCCCAGGCGCGGCACTTTTTTCAGGTCGTCGCGGCTGCGGAAAGCGCCGTGGCTGTCGCGGTGGCTGACGATGTTGGCGGCCAGGCCGGCGTTGAGGCCGGAAATGCGCGTCAGGAGCGGCACCGAGGCGGTGTTGACGTCGACGCCGACGGCGTTTACGCAATCTTCCACCACGGCGTCCAGCGAGCGGGCGAGTTTGGTTTGCGAAACGTCGTGCTGGTACTGGCCGACGCCGATGGATTTGGGCTCGATCTTGACCAGTTCGGCCAGCGGGTCTTGCAGGCGGCGGGCGATCGACACCGCGCCGCGCAGGCTGACATCGAGCTGCGGAAATTCGCGGGCGGCGAGTTCAGAGGCCGAATACACCGAAGCGCCGGCTTCCGAGACGACGATTTTTTGCAGCCGCGCCTCCGGGTAGCGTTGCATCACCTCCTGCACCAGCTTGTCGGTTTCCCGGCTGGCGGTGCCGTTGCCGATGGCGACCAGGGTCACGCCGTGCTGGCTGGCGTGGCGGGCAATGCTGGCGATGCTGCCCGCCCAGTCATTGCGCGGCTCGTGCGGATAAATGGTGTCGGTGGCGAGCAGCTTGCCGGTGGCATCGACCACGGCGATCTTGCAGCCGGTGCGGATGCCGGGGTCGATGCCCATGGTCACGTGCTGGCCCGCCGGGGCGGCGAGCAGCAGGTCTTTCAGGTTCTTGCCGAAGATGCGGATGGCTTCTTCCTCGGCCCGCTCGCGCAGTGCACCGACCAGTTCCAGTTCGAGGTGGGTGTGAATTTTCACCTTCCAGGTCCAGCGCACGGTGTCGGCCAGCCATTTATCCGCCGGGCGGTTTTTCTGGTGGATGCCAAAACGGGCGGCGATGCGCTGCTCGCAGGGGTGGCTGGCGGGTTTCGCGTCTTCCGGCACCAGTTCGGAATCGAGCACCAGCGAGAGCGTCAGAAAACCTTCGTTGCGCCCGCGCAACAGCGCCAGGGCGCGGTGCGAGGGCATCTCGGTAACGGCCTCGGCGAAATCAAACCAGTCGCGAAATTTCGCCCCCTCGTTTTCCTTGCCTTCGACCACGCTGGATTTCAGATGGCCGTGTTCGAGCAGGTAAGCGCGCAGGGTTTGCAGCAGTTCGGCGTCTTCGGCGAATTTCTCCATGAGGATCTGGCGCGCGCCGTCGAGCACGGCTTTCTCGTCGGCAAAACCGGCTTCGGCGTTGCGGTAGTTCGCGGCTTCTGCTTCCGGCGTCAGTTCGGGGTTGTCGAGCAGCGCCAGGGCCAGCGGCTCGATGCCGGCCTCGCGGGCGATCTGCGCCTTGGTGCGGCGCTTCTGCTTGTAGGGCAGGTAGAGGTCTTCCAGGCGCTGCTTGGTGTCGGCGTTTTCGATTTCACCGCGCAGTTCCGGGCTGAGTTTGCCCTGTTCCTCGATGCTGGCGAGCACGGCCGCGCGGCGCTCCTCCAGTTCGCGCAGATAACCCAGGCGCTCGGCCAGGGTGCGCAACTGGGTGTCATCGAGTTCGCCGGTGGCTTCCTTGCGATAACGGGCGATGAACGGCACGCTGGCCCCTTCGTCGAGCAAGTTGACGGCGGCCTGCACCTGCGCCGGGCGCACGTTGAGTTCAAGGGCGATGCGATGTTCGATGGGAGCGAGCATGGTGGGAAGGGCAAAAGAAAAAGGGCGCAATGATGCGCAAGACGAATGAAAATTACAAGCCGCGGCCGACTGGTGTAGGATGCGACTTGGATGCACACATCTTTAAGAGGAGGAAGTCCATGCAAGTACAAACCTATCTGTTTGGCGCTGTCGATGTCGCCGCCGAGCGTGTCATCAATTTTCCGCAAGGTCTGGTTGGTTTTGCCGACAAAACCCGTTTCATTCTGGCCAGCGAAGAGCAGGCCGGCGAGCCGGTCAGCTATACCCTGCAGTCGCTGGATGATCCGGCGCTGGCTTTCCAGATCATCGCGCCGTCCACGCTCGGCTTCAGCTACGAGCTGGAACTTTGCGATGCGGAAGAAGCTCTACTCAAGTCGCCGGCAGCCGATGACGTTGCTGTGATGATCGTGCTCTACAAGCAGGCCGAAGGCGGCAACATCGCGCCCAGCCTGCGCGCGCCGCTGATCATCAACCTCAAGGAGCGCGTCGGTTTGCAGAAGGTGCTGGCGAAGGTGAACACCAACGTCACCTTGTCGAATCTGGTCGCCAAGGTTTAAGTCTTTCTGTTTGTGCCGGCACTGACCGGCGGCAGCAAAAATGCCCCGTGTTTCTGGCGGGGCGTTTTGTTTTTTGATCGTCACCGCCCATGGACTCGCCCCGCCGCATCGCGCACCTCGATATGGATGCATTTTTTGCTTCCGTCGAGCTCGTGCATTACCCGATGCTGCGCGGGCAGGCGGTGGTGGTCGGCGGGCGCAGCGTGCATCAGCCGCAAAAACAGGCCGATGGTGGCTGGCGCTTTGCCCGTTTGCGCGACTATGTCGGGCGCGGCGTGATTACCACGGCCACTTATGAAGCCCGCGCGCTTGGCGTGCATTCCGGCATGGGTTTGATGAAGGCAGCGCAGAAAGCGCCGGATGCCTTGTTGCTGCCGGCCAATTTTGAGGCGTACCGAACCTACTCGCGGCGTTTCAAGGCGGCGGTGGCGAGCATCGCGCCGGCCATTGAAGACCGTGGTATCGATGAAATCTACATCGATTTGACGGAATTCACTGAGGATAGCGAAACGCTCGCCCGGCGCATCAAGGCGGCGGTGCGCGAGGCGACCGGGTTGTCAGCATCGATCGGCATCACGCCCAATAAACTGTTGGCAAAAATTGCTTCCGATCTCAATAAACCGGACGGTATTTGCGTGCTCAGCATGGAAGATGTGCCGGCGCGCATCTGGCCCTTGCCGGTGCGGCGCATCAACGGCATCGGCCCGAAAGCGGGGGCGCGTCTGGAGGCGATGGGCATTACGACGGTGGGTGAATTGGCGGCGGTGGCGGAGCATGTTCTGGTCGAGCAGTTTGGTGTCAGCACCGGGCGCTGGCTTTATCAGGCGGCGCGTGGCATCGATGCGCGGCCTGTGGAAACGGTGCGCGAAACTAAATCGATCAGCCGCGAAACCACGTTCGAGCGCGACCTCGATGTGCAGCGCGACAAGGCCTTGCTGACCGGTATACTCGACGAATTGTGTGCGCATCTGGCGGCAGATTTACGCAAAAAAGAAGTGCTGGCGCGCACGATCAGTATCAAGCTGCGTTTTTCCGATTTTACTGCCGTGACCCGTGATGTCACCTTGCCGCTGGCGATTGGCAGCGCCCGCGAGATTCGTCAGGCGGCCGGGCAATGCTTGAAGCGCGTCATTTTTGATCAGCGTATGCGCCTGCTCGGCGTGCGGGCGGCGGGTTTGCAGCCGCTGCATCAGAGTGTCAATGAAGCGCTCGGGCAGGGCGAGTTGCTGTTGTGAGAGTGCTGTTGTGAGGGGCGCTGGCACACCTCTGCAACCCGGGGCCGACGATACGGTCTGAGTGGTATCAGGAGAAAGGTCGGGAGAAAAATCATGGCCAAAGCTTTTCCGCTGCACCCCAAGCATCCCGAGCGTATTTGCTGGGGCTGCGATCAGTATTGTTCCGCGGCCGACATGAAATGCGGCAACGGCTCCGGGCGCACCCAGCATCCGGCGGAGTTGCTGGGCGAAGATTGGTACACCTTTGGTGATTGGGGTATCGCGCTCGATGTGACCCCCGCCGAGGAGGCCGAGCCCTTGGATAAAGTCTGAGCCGGGCGTAAGCGCTGTTCTGCTCTGCCCGGGGTCTCAGTGTTCCCGCCCGTCGATGCGTTGGCGTAAGAGATAGGGGGCGTAACGCCAGGCGATCAAGCTAAACCCGATGAGCCAGCAAGTCGCCGCCGCATGAATGGTGGCGAGGTATTTTTCCGGGGCCAGTTGCGGGATGATGGTACGAATCAGCAGCGCCGCCAGCATCAGGTAAAGCACGCTTTTATCCAGCGCAGTAAAGACGACTTTGCGCCCGGTATGGCCATTGGCGATGCGCACGATCATGGCGGGAATGATGCAGCCCATGGCACCGAAGGTAAAAATGTGGGTGGCAACGGTGCCGACCAGTTGCAGGTCGATGAAAGTGGCGGTGCCGACCAGCAAGAGTTGCGCGACGATGGCGAGATAGCCGATATACATGATGCCGATGTCGATGCGTCGCGCGGCAAGCAGTGGTTGCCAGAAAACAAAGCGGATCAGCAGCAAGGCGGCGAGCAAGAATGAGAGCAGCGCGAGCGTAAATTGCGGCAGGAGCGGCGTGGCAAGCAGCGCTAAACCCAGCAGTTTGATCGGCATGTCGAGCGCCCGGGTGCGCAGAATGTTGACCTGGAACACGCCCTTCATGAATTGCGTCAATGTGCGTTCCAGCATGACCAGGAAGGCCAGGCGGAAGAGCGCCAGCGCCATGTCCGTGCCGGCTTTGAAATCTCCGAACAAAATCAAATATTTGGCGATGACAAAGGCCGGCAGAAGGACGAAAAAGAAAGCATTGTCGGCGTAACTGTCTTGCGCGCGGTAACGGATCAAGGTCCAGAGCAGCATGAAGATGATGCTGCCGAGAAAGAGAAAGTTGGAGAGCAGAAACAAGGCCTGTGGCCAGGCACCGCCCCAGGCCATGCCCAGGCGCTCGAACAGCCAGGCTGCGGCGAGAAAAGCCAGGCCGGCCCCGTGGTGGCCGCGCACATTGACCCAGTTTTTCGTCGAGGTCAGCAAAAAACCGCCGAGAATGGCCCAGCCAAAACCAAAAAACATTTCGTGCGCATGCCAGGTCAAGCTGCTGACCGGGGGGGAGGGCAGAAAATCGTGGCCAGAAAAAGCCAGCGCCCAGATCAGCGGCAGAGCGGCCCCGGCGGCGCAGCCGAGGAGGAAAAAAGGACGAAAGCCGACGAGCCAGAGGGGGTGTTGAAGAAAAGCCATGGAATTTGACAGGGATCGGTTGGGGAATGAATGTGATTTTTATGGGCAGAGCGTGGCAACTATAGCAAGTCCGCCTGCCGCGAGCTTTGATTTAGCCCAGAGTACTGCACAGGGCGGGGGGGAATCGCGTAGAATCGGGTTTTTCCGGGCCGGTTGATGCCGGCCTGTTGGCTTTTTGAGGACAGCAATGAAGTGCGTGGATGATTTTCGTTTGCGGCTAGGCAAGCACGAATTGGTGCCCATCATGATCGGCGGCATGGGGGTGGATATTTCCACGGCTGATCTGGCGCTGGAAGCTGCCCGTCTAGGTGGGGTCGGGCATATTTCGGATGCGATGATCAACACCGTGGCCGACCGCCGCTACGATACCAAGCACGTCAAGGAAAAACTGGCGCTGTATAAATACAACGTCAATAACGAAGACAAATCGCCGGTCAAATTCGATCTGGGGCGGGTAGAGGAAGCCACGCGTTTGCACGTTGAGGCCACCATGTCGCGCAAGCGCGGCAATGGTCTGGTGTTTATCAACTGCATGGAAAAACTGACCATGAACGCGCCCAAGGAAACCTTGAAGGTGCGTTTGACGGCAGCGCTCGATGCGGGCATCGAAGGCATTACCCTGGCGGCCGGTTTGCATCTGGGTTCTTTTGCGCTGATCGAGGATCACCCGCGTTTTCGTGATGCCAAGCTGGGCATCATCGTGTCCTCTGTGCGCGCCCTGCAACTCTTTCTGAAAAAGAACCAGCGCACCAATCGTTTGCCCGATTTCATCGTCGTCGAAGGTCCGCTGGCGGGGGGGCATCTTGGTTTTGGCATGGATTGGGCGCAATACGATCTGGCGACCATCGTCGCCGAAGTGCTCGCTTACTTACGCGCTGAAGGCCTGGATATACCGGTCATCCCGGCGGGCGGCATCTTCACCGGCACCGACGCCGCGCAATTTCTCGAGGCCGGCGCGGGGGCCGTGCAGGTGGCGACGCGCTTCACCGTGGCGGCGGAATGCGGCCTGCCGGACAAGGCCAAGCAGGAATATTTCAAGGCCACCGAGGACGACATCGAGGTGAACCAGATTTCGCCCACCGGCTATCCGATGCGCATGCTCAAGGGCAGCCCCGGTATTGGCGACGGCATCCGCCCGAATTGCGAGGCCTATGGCTACCTGCTCGACGCCAACGGCAAGTGTTCCTACATCACCGCCTACAACCGCGAGGTGGCGGCGCATCCTGGCGCGCGCAAGGTCAAGGTGATGGATAAAACCTGCCTGTGTACCCACATGCGCAATTTCGAGATCTGGACTTGCGGCCAGCTGACCTGGCGCTTGAAGGACACCACGCTGCGCCAGGCCGACGGCAGCTACCTGATTCCGTCGGCGGAACACATTTTTCAGGATTACCAATTCAGCACCGAACAGAGGATCGCGCTGCCCAAGGTCGTGTAAGTCAGGAGCGCATGAAGATGAACGGGCAATGGCGACTTCTGGCCTGTGCGCTGGCTTCCTGTCTGGCGCTATCTGCGCACAGCGCTGAAAAGAGTGACGCCGCAGGCGGCGCTGTCGGCACCGACAAAACCTTCCGCATCAGCGGTTTTGCTACGCTCGGGGCAGTGCGCACGACGTCCGATGAGGTCGAATTCGTGCGCGATTTGTCGCAGGCGCGCGGCGCACAAAAAACCTGGACGGCGAAAACCGACAGCCTGCTGGGCGTGCAGGCCGATTGGCAGATCGATCCACAATGGCAGGTGACGGTGCAAGGTTTGAGCCGTTATCGTTACGACCGCAGTTTTCGCCCGGAAATTTCCTGGGCCTTTGTCAAATACCAGCCCAGCCCCAACGCCAGCCTGCGCGCCGGTCGCCTGGGGACGGATTTCTTCATGCAAGCCGATTCGCGCTGGGTGGGTTACTCCTATCTCACTGTGCGTCCGCCCGGCGATTATTTCTGGTATCTCCCGTTTCATACCATCGACGGTGGCGATGTCAGCATCAATCAGCCGCTGGGCGAGGCGGTTTTGCGCAGCAAGTTGTTTTATGGCCTGGCGCGCGGCAAGGTGCCGCTCGCCGCTGAGCAATGGAGCGTCAGCGCTTCTCCCATGCTGGGCGGCTATCTGGAGTATCAGCGCGGGCCGTGGACCGCGCGGATGAGTTACGCCAACATCCGTTTTGCCCATGATCTGCCGCTGGCCCAGGTGTTGGCGGCCGAAGCCGTCCCGTTTCCGCCAGCAGCGGCGCGGATGCTGCGTCTGGAGGGGGAGCGCAGCCACTATTACGCGCTCGGGATGGTGTATGACCAGGGGCCGCTGCAGTTGCAGGTCATGCTCAACCGTATCGACCAAGGCACCCGGGCCTTGGAGGATTCGAGCGCCGCCTATGTTTTGGCGGGCTATCGTCTGGGCGAATGGACGCCGTATGTGGGCGTGTCGCGCGTTTATTCGCGGCGCGGGGCAGGGGGCAAAGGGCCGCTGGTGGCGGCCGTGCGTGCGGATTCGCACAGTGACCAGACAACGCAATTCGTCGGTGCGCGCTGGGATTTTGCCCGCAATCTGGCCCTCAAGGCGCAATGGGATCGGGTGCGCGGGCAGCCGAGTTCCCTGTTTCCCTACCGCGAGGAAGATCGTCGGCGCTGGGATGGCAAGTTGGATGTGTTTTCCCTGAGTCTGGACCTCGTTTTTTAAGCCAATGCGCCGCCTTTTTCTTCTTTTCGTGCTCTGCCTTGGCGCAGGCTGGCAGGCGGCGTGGGCGGATCTGGTGGTGATCGTCAATGCCCGCAGCGGCGTTGCAGCAATGACGCGAAACGAGGTCGTTCATATATTTTTTGGACGTAACCGTTTGTTTTTTAACGGACAGGAAGCGCATCCCGTCGATTTGCAAGGTAAGCATCCGGTGCGTTTGGATTTTTATCGCCGTCTGGTGGGCAAAGAGTTGGCCGAGATCGATGCCTATTGGTCGCGCCAGCAATTTACCGGCGGTGCCCGTCCGCCCGTGCAGCTGGAGAACAGTGCAGACGTTCTGGAGTGGGTGGCAACCCAGCCAGGGGCGATTGGTTTTGTCGAACTGCCGCACGCCGACGCCCGCGTGCGTGTGGTGTACGATTTTGCCCGCTGAATCGCACGAAATCGTATTTCCACGCGCGCTGCTTGCACAAAATCTGCAGGATGACCACAATGTGCCTTTGCTGTTAAAACCTTCCGATTTTGTGCGATTTTCGTGCAAATCGACAATAAAAGGAGACAAAACATGGTCATTCGGATCATCCGCGAGGTTATCGCCGAACATCCCCTGGTCAGTGCGCATAAGTCGATGTCTGTGCGCGAAGCGTGCCGGCTGATGGTGGAAAAGCACATCGGGGCGCTCTTGGTGCTGGAAGGTGAGCGCATTCTTGGTATTTTTACCGAGCGTAATGCCTTGACGCGCATTCTTGCCCCCGGCCGTGATCCCGACACGACGACAGTGGGCGAAGTCATGGTGGCAGATCCGGTGTGCATTGCAGCCGACAAACCGCTGACCCAGGCCTTGCTGCTCATGGCGGACGGCGGTTTTCGCCATGTTCCGGTGGTCGATGATGCGGGGCGGGCGATCGGCATGGTTTCGGCGCGCGATGCCCTGGGGCATGAGCTGGTCGAAGTCGGTCGTGGCATGACCTCATTTTCCAAGCTGGAAAGCTCGCTCGCCTATTGAGCTTGAAGTCGGCCGTCGAGGGTGGCTCAGTGTCACCCAGGCCACGTGCCCGCGTGCTTTTGTGACAGGGTCAGGCGCGTTCCGGGCGGGCTTCGCTTTGGACGTTTATGGCGCGGTCCAGCCGAATTTTTTCAGCAAATCGGCAAATTCGCCGCTGGGCGCTGCCTTGAGCTGCAGATTTTCCTGCGTGATAGGGTGTTGCAGGCGCAGCGCGGTGCATGCCAGCAGCAGGCGGCTGCAGTTGAGTACCTCGGCGAAATAGCGGTTGTGCTGGCCCTTGCCGTAGGTCGAATCGCCGATGATGGGGTGGGCGAGGTGTTTCAGGTGGCGGCGGATCTGGTGCTTACGCCCGGTGACGGGCGTGAGTTCGAGCAAGGCGTAGCGGCTTTGCGGGTAAGGCGGGATGGCGACCGGTAATTCCACCGTCGCCAGCCGCCGGAAATGGGTTAGCGCGGGCTGCGCTTCACGGCTGCTGCGCGCTCCCTGGAATTCGTAGTCGTCGCGCTGGCGCGAGAGCGGATGGTCGATGCTGCCGCTTTCCGGCGGGTGGCCGCGCACCACGGCGAGATAGCGCTTGGCGACGGCCCCGGCGGCGAATTGCCGGCCCAGGGCGGCGGCGAGTTCAGGCTTGAGGGCGAACAGCAGGACGCCCGAGGTGCCGCGGTCGAGGCGGTGCGCCGGCCAGACCTTCTGCCCGATCTGGTCGCGCAGCATCTGCACGGCGAAACGGGTTTCGTGGCGGTCGATTTCGGAGCGATGCACCAGCAACTTGGCGGGTTTGTCGATGGCGACCAGGTGGGCATCGCGGTAGAGCAGGGTGAGCGGCGCGTCATCAGGTGCGCTGTCTAATACAGATTCCGCCACGACATCAGGCAAAGAAAGCTTCCCTGGCGGCGGCAGGTAAATCCATGCCGGTCACCTGGGCGCGCTCCAGAAGCTCCCAGTAATAGCGGTAAGAGGCGCGATCGTGCAGCCTGCCGGCGTGCTGGATCGGCCCCCAATCCTTTTCTTGCGCGGCGAGCAGAATCTCGGCGGCGGTTTCGACCTCGGAGAAATCCGGACGCATGGCTTCGACAATGGGGAGGATCTGGTTCGGATGAATGCTCCACATGCGCAGATAGCCAAATTCGCGGCGGGCGCGCCGGGCGTCGTCGCGGATGGTGTCGAGCTCTTTCAGTTCGGTGGTGACGTTGTGCGCCGGGACGATGCCGCAGGCCAGGGCGGCAGCACTGATTTCGCACTTGGCGCGGGCGATCAGCGGATGCTCGAATTGCCCGGGGCTTTTCATGGCGCTGCCGGGAATCGCGCCGTGGTGGCCGGAAACGAAATCCATCAGGCCGAAATCGAGCGATTCAACACCGGGCAGCTGGGCAATTTCCCACACCTCGCGCAGCGCGCCGTGGGTTTCGATCAACACATGCACGGGAATGCGCTGCTCGATGCCGTATTCGCTTTCCGCTTCACGCAGGGCTTCGATCTGCGTTTGTACGTCGCCGGCGCTGCACGGCTTGGGTAGGGTGATGAAGGGCAGGCGGTTGCCGGCCTGGCCGACCAGAATGTCGAGATCCTCGCGCCAGTGTGCGTGGGTGACATCGTGAATGCGGACCGCGACGCGGTTGAATTGGTTGTCGGCACTGTTGATGAGCGCCGCCACCATCTCGGCATGCGCGCGCTCCGCCCCGGCATGCGCGCCGTCCTCGCAGTCGCAGGTAATGTCGAAGATGGGGCCGAGTTCCTGTTGGAGTTGCAGCGCTTTTCGCATCAGCTTTTCTGAACCGGCGTAGTGGTCGACCACAGGCAGCACGGGAAAGGGTTTTTCGCCGGCAAAGAGAACGTGTTTCGGGTGGCGCATGCGGCAGGCTTTCAGGGGAGAAGGGGGCGATTCTACGAAATTTTCTCGTGCAACGCAGTGGCGCACTGGCCGATGAAAAGGGGTGAGCATCGATAACAAGGCGTTTTACGCCCGCTGAAGGGCTGTCCGGTCAGCGTAACTGCCGCGCTCTATCCGGCACCGCCAAGTCAGATCGACAGGTGTCTGGCAAGCTTGCCAGTGTTCCGCCTACAGATGGCGCTGGCTAAGATACGCCCTTATTGCCTAATACATTTTTGAATATGCCGACACATCGCATCCTGCTCGCCGTTACCGGCCTCTCACCGCAGATCGTCACCGAAACGCTGTACGCCTTGTGCGTTACGCAAACTCCGGCGTGGATTCCGGACAGTATTCACCTGATCACCAGCCAGGAAGGCAGCGAACGGGCACGCCTCGCCTTGCTCGATCCGGTACATGGCCAGTTCCCGGCCTTTTGCCGTGACTACCCACAGGCCGCCGGTATTCATTTTCCGCCGGAAAACATTTATTGCATCACCGGTGCCGACGGCTTGCCGCTCAGTGACATCCGCACGCCGGAAGACAATGCGCTCGCGGCCGACGCCATCCACGCCCTGCTGCGCCAACTCACTGCTGACCCCAGTAATGAATTGCACGTCTCCATTGCCGGCGGCCGCAAGACCATGGGTTTTTACTTGGGCTACTGCCTGTCGCTCACCGCCCGGCCGCAAGATCAACTCTCGCACGTGCTGGTTTCCGAACCCTTCGAGGCGCTGCCCGATTTCTATTTTCCGCCGGCCACGCCGCGCCTCCTGCACACCCGCGACGGCCGCCCCATTCATACCAGTGACGCTCGCGTCATGCTCGCTGAAATTCCTTTTGTGCGCCTGCGCCCGTTACTGCCGCCCGATGCCCTGACCGGCAATCTGAGTTTTTCCGCCGCCGTTGCCGCCACGCAAAGCCACCTCGCCCCGCCCCATCTGGAGATTCATCTGAGCGAGCGCCGCCTGCGCTGCGGCAATCACGACATCCGCCTACAGCCGCAACTCTTCGCTTTCTACGCCTGGCTGGCACAGCGCCAGCACAGCGGCCTGCCGCCGGTACGCCATACCGACGCCGATCCAGGTGAATTCCTCGCCATTTATGTCGACACCGTCGGGATGGATGCGGTCGATTACGAAAAAACGGTGGAATCGCTGGCCGACGGCGGCTTCACCAAGGAATTCTTCGAGCAAAAGCGCGCCAGGATCAACAGCCGGCTGAAAACCGCCCTCGGCCTGGCCGCCACGCCCTATCTCATCGCGCCACACGGCCAGCGCCCGCTGACCCGCTATGGTCTGAGGCTGCAACCGGGACAGATCCATTGGCATGCCCCCGGCAAGCTTGCCGGATCATGACAGGCGCGATTTCTTTAGTATGCTTGCCACTTTGCCGCCGCCCGGAATCATGCACCCTATGCCCACGATGATCAAAAACGAATTGCGGATCGAACTGCTCACCCCCGCCTTTCTCGGCGATGCCGAACAAAAAGGCGTTTGGCGCACCCCGCCGCTCAAGGCTTTGCTGCGCGAATGGTGGCGTATTGTTGCAGCGCCGGAGGCCGGCTATCGCCATCAAGCGCTGCGCGAGCAAGAAGGCGTGTTGTTTGGCAATGCCTGGCTGGATTCAGGCGCGACTCAGAGCAAGCTGCGGCTGGCGCTGGCGCATTGGCATGAAGGCAAGAGTGGCTGGGAAGGTCGTGACCCCAGCCTTACCCATCCAGAAGTCAAAAATAGGAATACCGGCCAAGCCCAGCCAGTGGGTAGCCAGCTTTATCTTGGCTATGGCCCGCTGGTGTACGAAAGAGGGGCAGGCACCGCACTGAAAAATAACGCCGCCCTGCAAGCCGGTGACAGCAACGTGCTCAAACTCGCCTGGTCAGAGCAAGAAACCGCCATTCCCCATGTCCTGCAACTCATTCACTGGTTCGGTACCATCGGCGGGCGCAGTCGCAATGGCTGGGGCTCGCTGGAATTCGTTGGGCAGAAAACTTTGGTCAAAAATGACGAAGCCTTGCACACCGTGCTCCGTCCTCTCGCAGACTGCCTGCAACGAGATTGGCCGCATGCCATCGGGCAGGACAAGCAAGGCGCGCTGATCTGGGAAAGCAAAAAAACCTTCAACACCTGGCAAGAGGCCATGCGCTTTCTGGCGCAGACCAAAATTGGATTTCGCACTCAGGAAAATATCCGGTTCAAAAAAGGCGTGCCTCATCCCAACGAGAGGAAGCGCAATCAGGACTGGCAACTGCATCACCAACCCGAGGAACGGCATTTGCTCGCGTATCCAGTCACGCATCACGAAGTACAAAAGCAAAGGGCACGTGGCGATGAACAAACTGATTGGGGCGACGGCCGACTCGCCAACCAACTCCGCTTCAAGCTCTTCCGCGACAGCCAGCAACAGCTGCGCGCCCGCATTTACCACACGCCTCATGCTTGCCCGTTACCGGGCGTGACACTGGATCAGCAGGCCGTCTGGCAAAAAATTCACGCCTGGCTCGACCACAACACCGAGCTGCAACGCCTGGGAGGCGCGCAATGAGCGAACACCACAGCCGCTGGCTGACCAAACTCGCCGCCTGGACGCACGATCCGGCAGAAAAAGCCCTGGTGCTGTTGCGCGACAGCGCCGGCCATGAAGGCGGCACGGTGCGCGAATTGCGCCAGAGCTTCTTCCCGCAAGGCGTACCCAAGGCTGTGCAAGAAGCCATCAAACAGGCCGATCACTGGGCCTCGGCTGCTGACCGGCCGCAATTTGGCGGTGGCGGGCGCGAGAGCTGGGCACAGGTGCGCTTTGATCAAGATCCCGTCCTGATTCACCCGCTTTCTGGCGAGGAATACCGCCTTGATAAACTCGATGACATCAGCCCGGCCCACATCAAGGCACTCTCCGGCGAGCATTTCCGCAGTCTGATCGTCAAGACGGCAGGCGACGACATCGACGCCCGCCGCACGGCCCTGGCCTTCTGGCGCTTTGGCCCGGAACTCAAGGGCAGCGAACTGGCCCACCTGTGGCAGTTGCTGCCCGCTGACACGCGCATTCCCGATCACAGCATCTGGTCGCACCTCGATCTCTCCAGGGCCTTCGCCACCGCTTTTGCCGCTGATGCAGAGGGTGAAGGCAAAGGTGAAGCCGCCTTACTTTCCATGAGCTTCGGTCCGGTGCAGGACTTCATCGCCGCCGCCCGCACCACCTCCGACCTGTGGGCCGGCTCGCATCTCTTGTCACGCATCGCCTGGGAAGGTTTACGCGTCATCTGCGAGCAACTCGGTCCGGATGCGCTCGTCTTCCCGCAACTGCGCGGCGTGCCGCAGGTCGACCTGTGGCTGCGTGACGACATCGGCCTGGCCGCCGGGTATTTTGCCGATCTGGAGTGGGTGAACCGTAAAACCGACGCCAATCCATTGTTTCTGCCGGCGCTTCCCAACAAATTTGTTGCCATAGTTCCCGCTGGACAAGCCGCTGCGCTGGCCGAACAGGTCACTCAGGTCGTGCGCGACTGGGTGCGTAACACCGCACAAACCCTACTGGCCGAATTGCTGGACAAGGCAAAACTCGCCAACACGCCGGATCTGCCCTGTCATGTGCAGTTGAGCGCGCAACTTGCCGGTTTCCCGGAAGTGCATTGGGCCGCCATACCCTTCTCGCGGATTGCTCAGGACAATGACGGTAAGGCGCTGGCGCAGCAAGACAGCCTCGCTGCCGCCAGCCGGCCTTTCCTCGGTAATGTCGCCTTGCCCGGTTTTCTCGGTAGCCCGGCCTGGAAAATCCTGTCCCGAGAAATCAGCATCGACGGTGCCCGCTTCTTCACCCCCAACCCCGGCGTGCTCTATCCGGCGATTTATGACCTGCTTGATCGTGTTGCCGCGGCTGCCAAATCGGTACGCCCGTTTGCTCAGACGCGACACCAAGGCTACCGTTGCGACCTAAGTGGCGAGACCGAATGGCTGACCACCGACCGGGCGCAACTCGCCTGGGGCAAACAAGGCCGCAAGGATGCCCCAACCCTGTGGAACGAAGCGGCCAAAGCCTTGCCCGGCCTGCTGCGCAAGGGCGAACATCTCGGTGCGCTGGCCATGCTGAAGCGTTTGTGGCCGCGCCAGTTCGTGCGCGAAATTCGCAGCATGATCGGTGACGATCTCAATCGCTACGTCGTTTCCACCCACACCATGGCGCTCGCCACCTCACTGGAATGCTGGCTGGATGCAGGCGGCGGCAACATGCCGGAGGCTGCCAAACTACTTGCCGAAATCCGCCACACCCAGCCGGTGGCGCTGCCCCGGCAACTGGCCGAAAGCCTTTACCAGCAATCTGAAACTACCCGTGAACTGGTGCGCCGCCTGCCCGCCTGGCTCGATGCCGACGATCTCGACGGTAATGACAGCAAGGTCGACGACAACCGTGAGCAACGTCGTCAGCAGGTCAAAAACCTGCTCGGCCAGAAACCCGAAGCCTATTACGCCTTCATCCTGATGGATGGCGACAAGATGGGGGCCTGGCTCTCGGGCACGGATGCCGACTACACCTTGCCGTTTGAAAAAACCTGGCACCCGCAGATTCGCGCCCAGGCCAAGGGTAAATTCCCGGCGCTTGATGATTATCTCAAGGCCCAGCGCCCGGTTTCCCCCGCAAGGCATATGGCTATTTCCGGCGCGCTCAACTGTTTTTCGCTGCATATCGCCCGCCATATCGTGGAAGACCGCTGCAAAGGTAAGCTGATCTATGCCGGTGGGGATGATGTGCTGGCCATGGTCTCGGTCGATGACCTGCTGCGCTGCCTCTTTCTGCTGCGTCTGGGTTATGCCGGCATCTGGCCGGAACAAGCCGGGCTGGAAGAACTGCTGGCGGCGGTCAACAACCGAAAAGACGCCCAATTCAAACGCGGCCACGCGCTCTATAACGCTCAACTGCTGCGCCTGATGGGCGAAAAAGCCACCGCCTCGGCCGGTGCCGTCGTCGCCCATCACCAGACGCCGCTTGGCCGTGTGTTGCGCGAACTGCGGTCCACCGAGAAAAAAGCCAAAAATGAAGGCGGGCGCGATGCCATTTCCATCAACCTGCTCAAACGCTCAGGTGGTGCCGTGCACCTCACCTTGCCCTGGCTGCAACCCGGCAGCGCCTGGCCGCAAGCTCTGCAAGGCAGCCTGACCGATACCCCGGTGGCGCTGCTGATCAAGCTGCAAGCCCTCTTTGCCGGCAACACTTCGCGCCGTGCCGCCTACATCACCCAGGGCTGGCTCACCGATTTACCCAGCGCCGCACAGATCGGCATGGCGGCCCTGCAGGAGTTGCTGGCGCGCAATCTCGCCTATCAGCTCAAGCGCCAAGGCGGTGAAAATGCCGGGCCGCTCGGTCCCATCCTCGCTGAAACCGCCTGCCGCATTGCCCGTCAGCGTCAGCAAGAGCCTGCGCCGCTGGTGCGTGACCTGCTCGGCGTCGCCGAATTCCTCGCCCGCGAAGGCCGCACCGGAGAATCATCATGAACGCCCTGTTTCTCGAACCGCTGGATGTGCTCTACCTGCGCGGCAACAAGCTCTTTGGCGATGCCGGCAGTCATGGTGAAGCACTGATGCCGCCCTGGCCCAGCCTCGCCGCCGGTGCCCTGCGTTCGCGCCTGATGGCAGCAGGCGCAACACTGGAAAATCTCAGTGATTTCCGCCTGACACTTTTTGGCCTGGCCCGGCAGTCGACCGCTCATGCCTCTCTCGAACCCCTGTGGCCGTTACCGGCCGATGTCGTGGTCAACAGTGACGACCTCAACGGCGCTACCTACCTGCGCCCGCAGCCTCTGCCCGCCGGGCTATCGAGCAGCTATCCACTGGCACAGTTGCCCACACTCTGCGCCGATACGCCGGCCAAGCCCGTTGGCGGGCTGTGGCTGAACGGCGCTGGCATCGCCGCCTGGCTGGCCGGGCAAGCCATTGTTCCAGCCCATCTGGTACGCAGCAGCCAGCTCTGGCAACTCGACAGCCGCCTCGGCATTGCGCTGGATACCGAAAAGCGCAGCGCCGCCGACGGCATGATCTACACCAGCGAAGCCGTTGCCTTGCAAGCAAACGTGGGCTTTATCGCAGCTTACGCGGGACATGAGCAGGCGCTGCAGGAGGGTGATCTCGTCCGTCTTGGCGGTGATGGTCGCGCCGCCCGCCTGCAATCAGGCCAGCTGATATTGCCCGCCACCGACTGGGCGCGCATCGAACGGGAAGGCCGCTTCCGCCTCATCCTCACCACCCCCGGCATTTTTGCCGCTGGCTGGCAACCCGAGGGTGTCCCTGGCCAGCTCGTAGCCGCCAGCGTCAGCCGCGCCGACACCATTTCCGGCTGGGATCTCGTTACCCAACAGCCCAAACCGGCGCAACGCATCGCCCCCAGCGGCAGCGTTTACTGGTATCAACTGAGCGACAAGCTTGCCGAGCTCGAAAAACTCCAGCAACTGGCCGACAATGGCCTGGCTATCAACGACCCCATGCGCCGCGCCGAAGGCTTCAACCATTGCCGCATCGCCCCCTGGGCACAGGAGAACTGAGATGTACGCCTACAAACTCGAAACCGAAGTCACCCAAGACCACCGCATCAGCATCGATCTGCCCAGCGATTTTCCCTTGGGGGGAGCCGAAATTATTGTGCTGGCCAAAACCTCAGAACCGACAAAGCCGCTTCAAGCACAAGACGAAACCCTGGCCGACTTCATCGACTGGCTCAAGACGCAGCCCCCCTCCGGGCGCAGCAAGGAAGAAATTGATGCCGAAATCGCCGCGGAACGCGCCGCCTGGGGTGATGACTGATGCGCATCTATCCTGACGCTTCGACACTGATTCATTTCATTGAAGAAACTCCTGTGGTCTTTGAGCGGATCGAAGCCGCCATCCTGGGGCGCAAAGACATGCACTTTGCCCTCAGCCATTTGCTTCGTCTTGAGTGCCGTACAGGCCCCCTGAAACAGGGCGACAAGGTTCGTCTGGCTTGTTTTGACCGCTTCTTCAACAACACCCGCCATCAGTGGGTCCCCGCCAGCCGCGCCGTCTTCGATCGTGCCACGCAGTTGCGCGCCGAGCATGGCCTGAAAACCCCGGATGCCCTGCACCTGGCCGCCGCCCTCGAAGCCGGCTGCGATGAATTCTGGACCAACGACCACCGCCTGGAGAGCGCCGCTGCCGGCCGTCTCCGCGTCACCGCCTTCAACTGATTTCGGAGCCGCCATGTACCAAGCCCAAGCCACCCTTTTCCTCTACGCCATCAGCCCCGTTCATATGGGGGCTGGTACGGCCTTCGGCCTGATCGACAGCCCGATCCAGCGCGAGCGCCACACCGAGCACCCGCTTTTTGCCGGTTCCGGTCTCAAAGGGGCCGTTCGCCACCGTTTTGGCCAGCTCACCGAATGGAAAAACGCCCAGCTGCTCAACCGGCTGTTTGGGCCGGAAGGGGGCGAATTGTTCGCCGGTGCCGTCAGCTTTGGCGATGCGCAACTCGTCGCCTTCCCGGTGCGCTGCGCCAAACAGGGCTATGTCTACATCACCAGCCCGCTGGCCCTGGCGCGCGCCGCCCGGCTGCTCGCCCTGCTGGGGAAAAAGGATTTTCCAAAACTCCCCACTACCTCGGCCGCAGGTGAAGCGAGTGTGACTGCAGGCGACCTGCTGTCCGGCGATAAATTACATCTGGAAGCCTTTGAATATCGTGCCCAGCAAAACGCGCCGTTGCAGGATGTCGCCGAATGGCTGGCCGCCAACGCTCTGCCGCAGGGCATGGCTCATGAGTTTTTCCGCAACAAACTCAAACAGCATCTGGTGCTGCTGCCGGACGATGATTTCGGCTACTTCGTCAGGAACGCCACCGTCGTCGAGCCGCACGTCAAGATCGACGACGCCACCGGCACCGCCAAAGACGGCGGCCTGTTCTATGTCGAAAACCTGCCACCGGAAAGTCTGCTCATCGCCCCGCTGATGGCCAGCCAGGAACGCAGCGGTAAGGAAGAACGGCTGGAAGCCGAAGCCGTGCTCAGTCAGGTCAGCGCCGGGTTGGACGGCCAGCTGATCCAGATCGGTGGTGATGCCAGCACCGGGCGCGGGCAAGTGCTCGTCACTGTGCTGAAATAAGGAGACGTTATGAGCACACTGAGTCTGTCAAAAAACCCGGCGATGACGCTGGAACAACAACGCTCCGCCACCGCCTGGCGCTTCGCCCAGGAAGGCGTGGCCCTGAGCGACCAATACAAGGATCTGGCCAAAGCCACCCCGGCCTTGATCATGAACAACGGTTTGTTGCAGACCCTGGCCTTTTTTGAGGACAAGGGCAAGCCGCACCATAAGGTACTCGCCAGCCATCTGCGCCGCTGGGTGATGAGCCGCGCCGGCGGCAGCGACCAGGACATCGGCTTTTTGCCCTTCATGGAAATCCTGCTCCAGGCCGACAGTCAGCAATACCGCCAAGCCAGCGAAGAAGCCCTGCTGCTCCTGCGCTGGTTACGTCAATTCGCCGCCGCCGTGGAAGTCTGAGCATGCAAGCCGCCGTCCCTCACTACCTGCAAGCCCACCTGGGCGAAGCCGCGCCCGGCCATCGCTTTGGTCTGTATTACGCCGGCTGGAATGACGATTTCAGCAAGCCCAAAGCGGGCGTTACCGCCGCGCTGAAAGCCACCGTCTGCCCGCTCCATGATCACAGCCGCAAACTCCTAGAAAACCTGGTGGGCCGTCAGCAACACCTGGCTGCCCGCCAGCCCCATCTGTTCACCTGGCCCGCTCTCGCCACAGCCCCCTTCGCCACTGGTCTCGGCAACGAGCACCCGCTGGAAAATGGTTTTGCCTTTCTTTCCCCCTACGGCCTGCCTTATTTGCCTGGTTCTGGCATCAAGGGCGTACTGCGCCGTGCCGCCGAAGAACTGGCTAGCGGCGAATGGGGCGATGAACAGGGATGGAGTGAGGCGGTCATTGCCAATCTGTTTGGCCCCGGCGAGGATGACCCGACCCGCGATAGCGCTCCGCGCCAAGGTGCCCTGCGTTTCTGGGACGTTTACCCCCAACCCGCCGCCAGCCTGAAAGACGACCGCCTCCTGCTCGGCGTCGAAATCATGACCCCGCACCTGGGCGACTACTATCAAGGCAAGACCACCCCCAACACCAGCCTGACCCCCAACCCCATACCCTTTCTCGCCGTGCTGCCCGGCTCACGCTTCTGCTTTCACGTTGAATGCCACCCTGGCCACGTCGCGCCGGAATTCAGCGCCACCTGGCAAACCCTGCTTGCCGCCGCCTTTGAACACGCCGGCACATGGCTGGGCTTTGGTGCCAAAACTGCGGTAGGTTATGGGCGCATGGCAATGGATGAAAAGCGCGCAGTAGAACAACGTGAGCAGCAGGCCGCCGAGGAAAAACGTCAGCAGGAAGATCGCGCCAAAGAAGGGGAAGCGCAGCGAATGGCGGCTATGTCTCCCTTCGAGCGTAGCCTCGCTGAAGTCATCCAGGCCAAACCCGCCGATCAATCGGAACTGAAAGCCCTGTTTAACGCCTTGAAAAACAATCGCTGGCAAGGTGAAGATGCGGCCAAGGTGGCGGAAAGACTCAAAGTCACGATGCAGGCTAGCGGCCAATGGCGGGAGAAATCAGAAAAGAAAAAGCCGGAAAAAGACGAGCCTTATCAAATGACCCTGTTCATCAAGGCGCAACTTGCCACTTGAATCAATAAGCCCCCCCATGACTACCTGGTTCATCACCCGCCACCCCGGTGCCCGCGCCTGGGCAGAGCAGCAAGGCCTCAGCATCGATCGCCATGCTACCCACCTCGACCCGGCCGAGGTGGCCCCCGGCGACACCGTCATCGGCACACTGCCGGTACACCTGGCCGCCGAAATCTGCCAGCGCGGCGCGCGTTATCTCAACCTCTCGCTCGATCTACCGGCCAGCGCCCGTGGGCGGGAGCTGGGAGCCGATGAATTGCTGGCTTACAACGCCCGGCTGGAGGCCTACGCCATTCAATCGGAAGCCTCAGCAGAAAACCCTGCGGAAGGCGGCAACTGCCTGCACATCGTGCTCGCCACCGGTGAAAACCTGCCCAACCTGATCCCGGTGCTAGCGCCCAATCTAAAAGCCAGCGAAGTCATCATCATCGCCAGCCGCGCCATGCAGGATAACGCCGAAAAACTGCGTTACGGCCTGCAACAAAGCGGCCTGCCGGAAGCACGCTGCCGCCTCATCGCTGACTGCCCGGATCACAACCTGCCCAACATCCTGGCATGGGCCAATCAACAAGCCCGACAAATCGCTACCGAAGCCGCCGGAAAACGCTGCATCCTCAACCTCACCGGCGGCAACAAGCTGATGACCATCGGCTTTCTGCAAGCCTTTCGCCCGCACGCCGAAATCATCTACTGCGACACCGAGGCCGGGCGTATCGACTACTTTCACCCCATCGGCCGAGAGCAACAGAAATTGCCGGTCAACCTGCTTACCTTGAAGCCCTATCTTGCCGTGCAAGGCTACAAACTGCGCGACAATAGCCCCGACGTCAGTGGCATGAACACCCGCGCCGACCTCACCCGCCAACTGGTTCAGAGCGCCCCGCGCATCGAGCGCCTGATCGGCCAGATGAACGGTGCCGCCTACCATTTTCGCGATGGCCGGTTAGATCGCGCTGGGCTGGACGCCGGCGGCAACTCCCACGAACAAAATCTGCTCGATATGCTGGTCGAGCGCAAAATTCTGAAAAAAACCGGCCGCCAGTTCACCATTTTCGACGACAGCGCCGCCACCTATCTCGGGGGCGGCTGGCTCGAAGAATGGTGCTGGCTGATCGGCAAAGAACTCGAACAGGGCGAACCCGGCAAACGCCTGAGCCACAGCCGCTGGGGCATCAACCTGATGATCGACCCGTGGAACCACCTGCCCATTCCCGGTCGCAACCAGCATCCGCTCAACGAGCTCGATGCTGTTTTCATTCACCGTAACCGTATGTTGCTCATCGAATGCAAAAGCGGCCAGCAGATTTCCGAACGTGGCGAAAGCCAAAGCATCCTCAACAAACTTGAAACCCTGGGTAAACACGTCGGTGGCCGGCTCGACACCAAATGGTTGCTCACTGCGCGCAGCATTGACCGCAACACCCAGGCCCGCCAACGCGCCGAAAAATACAACATCAAGCTCATCCGTCCCGACGAACTCGCCGACCTCAAAACCGCCATTCTGCGCTGGATGACTCAATGACCTTGCTCCCCCTCGCTCGTCACCGCCTCCATTTCACCGCCACCACCCCGGTGTACTTCCCTGAATGGGCCGGCTCCGTACTGCGCGGCGGCTTTGGTCATGCGCTACGCCAACTGGCCTGCATGACGCGGCAGAAGGATTGCGCCGGCTGCCCGCTACACCACACCTGCCCCTATCCGGCCATCTTCGCCCCGCCGCCCGTCCAACACAGCCTGCAACGCCTCAGCCAAGCGCCCGCCCCCTACCTCATCGAACCCGCCGGCTGGGGCGCTCGCCAGATCGCCCCCGGTGAGAACTGGTATGTCGACCTGGTATTGATGGGCCGCGCCCTGCACGAATTACCCCTCATCCGGCTGGCTTGGCAACGCGCCGCCCAGCGTGGCCTTGGCCCTGGCGACGGGCAATCGACACTGACCGAGCTTGAAGTTTTTGCGCCAGACCACGAAAACCCGCCCCAACCCAGCACCGAAATCACCCTTAACTTTCACACCCCGCTGCGCCTGCAAGACAATGGCCGCGCCGTGCCGCCAGCAAAACTCGACGCCGAACGCCTGTTGATGAACCTCGTGCGCCGAATCAGCCTGCTCGCCGAATTCCACGGCAACGGCAGCCCAGGCTGGAACTTCAAAGCTCTGAAGCACGCCGCGGCGGAAGTCGACAGCGAAAAACACCTGAAATGGCAAGACTGGACCCGCCGCTCTTCCCGCCAGCAACAGACCATGCAACTTGGCGGCGTCATCGGCCGCTGGACCTTGCGCGGCAACCTCACCCCCTTCCTGCCCGCGCTACACCTTGGCCAATGGCTGCACATCGGCAAGGAAACCGTTTTCGGCCTGGGCCGCTACACGCTGGAAGAAACCTCAGCAAAAAACTCAAATCTTCCAGAGCGCTCTGTGCAATACATTGATTCTATGGAACAATTCGCAGTGCCGCAGTAATAACTCAGCCCTGATTTCAAAGGGATTAAGACGGCGTTTGTCTTTGCTTTCGGCATCGGCGGTTCGTAATAACTCAGCCCTGATTTCAAAGGGATTAAGACCTGCCCAACCTCCCCTATGGCGTCGCCTTCAGTCCGTAATAACTCAGCCCTGATTTCAAAGGGATTAAGACGTATTCCCTAATGAACTCTTCACGTGACGGGGCGTAATAACTCAGCCCTGATTTCAAAGGGATTAAGACACGATGCGATCCAGTAGGGACGCTTTCGGCGGACGTAATAACTCAGCCCTGATTTCAAAGGGATTAAGACATAGTGGTTCTCAACAAAACAGCCAAGATCGGTACGTAATAACTCAGCCCTGATTTCAAAGGGATTAAGACAAGTTTGTCGAATTGACACAACGAGAAAAACAATCCGTAATAACTCAGCCCTGATTTCAAAGGGATTAAGACCAGGATGCTGAGTGGATCGAGTGATGTGGTTGGTAATAACTCAGCCCTGATTTCAAAGGGATTAAGACGCGCTGAGTTGCGCCATGTACTCGCGAACGAACGTAATAACTCAGCCCTGATTTCAAAGGGATTAAGACGGCGATCAACAACTGAGGCTTTCACCGGGCGATGTAATAACTCAGCCCTGATTTCAAAGGGATTAAGACCAATGCGTGCAATCGCAGAACTTTTTGCGGAAAAGTAATAACTCAGCCCTGATTTCAAAGGGATTAAGACATTCCTCACGCGAGGGAATGCGGGTGGAAGTAGCGTAATAACTCAGCCCTGATTTCAAAGGGATTAAGACAATTTCGAAATCCTCATCCTCATCCTCAGCTTCCGTAATAACTCAGCCCTGATTTCAAAGGGATTAAGACGAACAACGCTTTCGGCAAGGCGCGTGGTCAGGCTGTAATAACTCAGCCCTGATTTCAAAGGGATTAAGACAAGGTGAACTGTTGCATGATGATACTCCTGTGGGTAATAACTCAGCCCTGATTTCAAAGGGATTAAGACGCCGCGCAAGTCTGCGCCGCGCAAGTCTGCCTGTAATAACTCAGCCCTGATTTCAAAGGGATTAAGACAAAGGCAGAGTTCCGGGATAGCGATGGGGCTAGGGTAATAACTCAGCCCTGATTTCAAAGGGATTAAAATCTGGTGCCCATGAGATGCTGACGGGCAACAATTCGCTATTTAAGCCGCGAATAGGCGCGGTCTGGCTGTTTTTGTCTGGGGATTCTGTCAGGAAAACTTCTGTGATTATTTGACAGAACACCGCTTTTGACAAAAACAGGAATCAGAAACCCAGCCCTAATTGACATGAGGGACTGACGAGATCGCCTTCGTCGCGTACAAGTGCAAAAACTTTTTCCAGTGTTTTGTCGCCAATGCCTTGCACCTGGGCTAATTGATTGAGTTGTCGCAGGCTTGGGTTCTTCAGTGCTTCACGTATCCGTTCAATGTAATCAATCCGCAATCCGGTACGACGCTTAAGCACCTCTAAATCCAGTGCGCTGATGCGTTCCTTGAATTTGTCGAATATATCGTCCCCGGCCAGCGGGTCATATTTGTAGATTTCGATCGGTATGGAACAGTGACGCAAGTAGGATTCCATTATTTCGATCGATTGCTCCACCCCCAGGCCGCCATGTTGACCACCGAGTACCGGGAAGGCCGCAGAGCGCACTCCTTTCGCTTCATGGGTGTCCATGAATTTTTTGAGCCCGGCATGTAGATAGGCTTCCTTGCTGGGGTATTTCCAGTGTTTTTTGGTCGGAAAATTGAGTATCCAGCGATCATCCGTTTTGTATATCCAGAGAATGCCGATATCGATTTTCCTCGCTTCACAATGCTTGAGGTATTGCTGGAACATGTCCGGGTAGCGGAACCGGCATTCGAGCGCAATACCTGCACCCATCACGCCCACGCAATTCACGGTGTTGACGATGGTTTGGTGCTGCGTGGTAAAAATATTACCAGTAATTATTTTCAATTCAGACACTGCCTGCCTTTCAGAAAAACACGCTTGGCTTGACTTCGGTTTTGATTTTTGTCACTTCCGCCATTTCATTGGCCAGCGCCACGTTGTTGCAGATTGCAGCAACAATATGCACCGGGCTGACGTGCGGATAAATCAGCACTTCAGCACAGCGACGCCGTTTGCCGTCAGGTACGTTATTCCAATAGCCGGCATTAAGGGCGTCAAGTGCGCTGTAGATGATTTCCGGGGTGACTGAAAATTTTGTATCACGAGAGGCGGCATTCCCATCACAAAAGACATGCTGGTTATCGCTCAAAATGCCCGACGAAATTTTCAGTATCACAATGTGCCGCTGCAACTCACGTTGCCGGTAGAGCATCGGATTGCGTGGGTTGATATAGAGTGGAGCGTAGTCGTGGATCGGCCGATAATATTCGGTTTCCAGGAGGGAGCGGTGCCGTTGCACCTCTGGATCAGAGATGTCGATCGCGTCGATGTCACATCTGTCACGAACTGTTGAATGCGACAAAATACCGTGGTGCATGATGCCCTCCACATTGTTTTTGTGGGTAATGTGATAGAAAAACGGGAAGTGCAGTGGTCGCTGCCGGATGGCCGTGCTTTGTCGGGTGTCGGTCAACATCGTGGCTCTCACCAGAGCTCCACCGGCACATCTACACAGACCAGATTGGAAAGCGTCATTAGTGCGTCAAACTGATGCTTTGCTGCCTCTTGCTGATTGCGGCGTTCCAGTATTTTGCGTTCCGCAGCCGCGTTCTGCCGGACCATTTGCCGCAATGCTGGGTCCGACCGGCAGGCGTCATCATGCGCCCGCAACACCGCGTCGACCGCTTCTACCACGCGCGCATCAAGCTCGCTGTTGTACTGACCTTGCAGCTGCTCGATATACCAGTCGCCGTTGTAGTCCGTATCGACGGCCAAAGTCCCAACGTGTTGTTGCTGCTTGATCTCTATGATTCGATAGGCGCGGCACATCGAGGTGCGGCAGCGCGATGCATAGGAGGCGATGCAGTGCTGCATCCGCGTACTTTCTACCTCCAGATCAGTCGTATTGCCAAGGGCAATGAAGCGATAACCGGCGTAATCCACCTGGCGGACGATAATCTGCCATTCGGTATATTCCGGATGATCGCGGCCAATGCTTTGCTGTGGATCAACGACCAGGCTGTCCAGATAGGCGCGACGAATGGCGGGCCAACCGGCACGCAGACGTTGTTCGTTGAGTTTCTGCCTCCCTTGCCCCAAGGCCCAGCCCATGACCGGGTTGATTTCTGTCGCAATGAAAGCGGATAGATCAATAGCAGTGGGCTGAGTGTATTGATACAGCACGCAGGCTTTCCAGGCTGCACGGAAAAGTAAGGGCGGCACATCGCCAGGCGCAACCGGCCACTGTGCCAGGGCACCCATCAGTTCGCGCGGTGGTGGCACGTCCATTTCACAGGCGGCCAGCAGGCTCAGCACTTGCTCGACGTGGCGGCAGCTTTGTTGCTGCCTCTGCGGGTTGAGCAGATGGCTGCCCAGCGATTCAAGCAAGGCATCACCATAGTCCAGATAAAGCCTCCAGCCACGGCGGTTGACGCCGTTTTCCTGCAGGAGAGCTTTTAACTGCTGCGCAGCATCCGCCTCGTCGAGCGAGGCAATGGCATACAGGTCAGGCAGAAGGAAGTGGCTGGTATCCATGCCTCGAAGTATAGGAGGTCACTTTGCGTGCTATCCGGCAGGCAAGCTTGTCAACCGGATGGCTGGCAAGCTTGCCAGCTGAGCAATTCAAGGCACATCGCCTAAGCTTTCATCACGCCACAACTTCATTGAAAAATAAGGGGAAGCGATGAGGCAAACAAAACGATTGCTCATGATGACGCCGGTCGAGTTAAAGCAGGCCCCGGACGGTGTGCTGCGCTGATTTGACGAGTGATGCGCCATGCTCGACCCCGCCCGCACCCTCTACCTCGTCTGCTACGACATTTCCTGCCCGAAGCGGCTTTATCGGGTGCATCGTTTTTTGCTCGGTTACAAGGTGGGCGGGCAGAAATCGTTTTTTGAATGCTGGCTGACGCCGGCGGAGTTGCGCGAAGTGCGCGCCGGTTTGCTCGAGCGTATGCAGATCGATGCGGACCGGGCGCATATTTTTCAGCTTGATCCACGCCAGCAGACACGTCAGCTGGGCATCGCCAAAGCGCCGCATGGCGGGGCGTTCATGATTCTTTGAGGGGGCAAGAAATGAGCAGCTTGTACGTTGACCGCAAGAATGTGGAATTGAAGGCCGATGGTGAGGCGCTGGTGTTTGTCGAGAATGGCGAACGTATCGGCACGGTGCCTTTGCATCCCTTGTCGCGGGTTTTTTTGCGTGGCGACATCAAGTTGAACGCCAGTCTGCTCGGCAAGTTCGGCGAGCACGGCATCGGCGTGGTGGTGCTGTCGGGGCGCCAGGGTATACCTTCATTGTTACTCGGCCGGCCGCATAACGATGCGGCGCGCCGGGTGGCGCAGTATCGGCTGTCGCTCGACGCCGATTTCTGCTTGCGCTTTTCGCGCGCGATTGTCAGCGCCAAGCTGGCCGGGCAACTGGCCCTGATTCGTGAGCGGCGCGGGGCCAGCCCGCTGCATCGTTATCCGCTGACGGTGTGCGAACGGCGCATCGAGGGCATGCTGGCGCAGATCGATGCACAGCCGGGAATCGCTGCCCTGCGCGGTCTGGAAGGTGCGGCAGCGGCAAGTTATTTCGAGGCGCTGACGGAAATTCTGCCGGCCAGTCTGAAATTCCACGGGCGCAATCGCCGGCCACCGCGTGATCCGGTTAATGCGCTGCTCTCACTGACTTACACGCTCTTGCACGCCGAGGCGACGCTGGCGCTGTATGGTGCCGGGCTGGACCCTTTCATCGGCTTTTATCACAGCCTGAATTTTGGCCGCGAGTCGCTCGCCTGCGATGTGATGGAAGCTTTGCGGGGGCAAGCGGATCGTTTTGTGCTCGACTTGTTCCGGGTAGAAACGGTGAAAGCCGAGGATTTTTCACTCAGCGAGGCCGGTTGTCTGCTGGGCAAAGCCGGGCGCGGGCGGTTTTATGCCGCCTACGAAACCCGCGCCGAGTTTTTTCGCCGCGAGCTGGAACAAGCGGTGCGCGACATTACACAAGCGGTCGGCCAGGCCCAGCCTGCCGGGGCAGCATGCACAGCTGGTTGATAGGTTACGACATCACCTGTCCGCGCCGCCTGCAGCGCGTGCACCGGGTGATGGTCAACTACGCGACACCCATCGAATATAGCGTTTTTCTGCTGGTCGGTTCAGAAAAGGATCTGGCGCACTGCCTTGCTGCAATCAACACGCGGATCGATGCCAGAACCGACGATGTGCGCTGCTATCCCCTGCCCACACGCGGTCTGCAAGAAAGAGTTGGCTGCAGCACCCTGCCCACCGGCATCCAGTGGTCTGCCCTGCCGGCGGGGTTGTGGCTGGGTTGAAGGCAAATTGCTTGCGAAGTGCTGTTGTTCGTGCGGCGCTCTTCTGTCCTTTGCCGGTACATGGTGTAAAAAAACCGCGGGCGAAAAAAAGCCGTGGCTGGTCACCACGGCTTTTTGCAGGTAGAAAAACGCTTACTTCAGCATGTCGGCAACCGCTGCGCGCTCGTCTTCCAGTTCTTTCAGGGTGATGGCGATTTTGCTCTTGGCGTATTCGTCGATTTCCAGACCCTTGATCAGCGTGAAGCTGCCGTTTTTGCACTCGCAGGGCAGGCCAAAAACGAGGCCTTCCGGGATGCCGTAGCCGTTGTCAGCCGGGGCCGGGATGCCCATCGTCACCCATTCTTCAGAACCCAGGTGCCAGTCGCGGACGTGGTCGATGGCGGCATTGGCGGCGGAGGCGGCGGACGACAGACCGCGCGCGTCGATGATGGCGGCACCGCGTTTGCCGACGGTGGGCAGGAAAACATCGTTATTCCAGGCGGCGTCATTGATGAGGTTCTTGACGCTGTCACCGTTGGAGGTGCAGAAGCGGTAATCGGCATACATGGAGGGCGAGTGGTTGCCCCAGACGACCAGTTTCTTCAGCGAGGAGACGGTGCGGCCGGCCTTCTGCGCCAGTTGCGTCAGGGCGCGGTTGTGGTCCAGGCGCAGCATGCCGTGGTAGTTGTTCGGGTTGGTGCGGCCCACCTTGAGGGCGGCGGCGCGGGCGATGTAGGCATTGGTGTTGCAGGGGTTGCCGACCACCAGCACCTTGACGTCTTCCTTGGCGTTTTCGGCAATGGCCTTGCCTTGCACGGTGAAGATGGCACCGTTGGCTTGCAGCAGGTCGGCGCGCTCCATGCCGGGGCCGCGCGGACGGGCACCGACCAGCAGGCAGACGTCGGCATCTTTGAAAGCGACGTTCGGATCATCGGTGGCAACCATGCCGGACAAGAGCGGGAAAGCGCAGTCGTCCAGTTCCATCATCACGCCCTGCAGTGCTTTTTGCGCTTGCGGCAGGTCGAGCAGTTGCAGGATGACCGGCTGATCTTTGCCGAGCATTTCGCCGGAGGCAATGCGGAACAGCAGGCTATAACCGATCTGGCCGGCGGCACCGGTAATGGCAACGCGCATGGGGGCTTTGGACATGTAAGGCTCCTGGAATCTTGGGTTGAACAGCAAATAATGTAAGTGTCTGGCGGTGTCGTGTCGCATGGCAGTCGGCCGCGCCGAGTGCAACATTTCGACACAAGCGTGATGGTAGAAGCTCGTTTTACGCCTGTCAATTCTGTGTCTTATATAAGACAGCTTTTAATGGACGTTGGCGTAAATTTGTGCTGAAATTGCCAGCCATGACTCAGGAACTTTCTTCGTCCGTTTTATTGCCCGCTTCTGCGCCGGCTGCGCGCGCGACGGCACCGACATTCAGCCCGCTCTATCGGCAGATCAAGGATTTTCTGGTCGATTGCCTGGCGCGCGGCGAATGGGGGCCGGGCGCGGCGATCCCGAGCGAGGCGGAGTTGGCGCAGCGCTTTAACGTCAGCCAAGGCACGGTGCGCAAGGCCATCGACGAAATGGCGGCAGAAAATTTGCTGGTGCGCCGCCAGGGCAAGGGGACTTTCGTTGCCACTCACGACGATCCGCGCTCACACTATCGCTTTTTGCGCCTGTTGCCGGATGACGGCAAGGCGGTGGAGTCGCATAGCGAACCTTTTTCCTGCACTGTATTGCCGGCGACGGCAGAGATCGCAGCCGCTTTGCAGCTGCCGGCAGAAGCCCCCGTAATTCTCATCAAACGCCTGCTCAGTTTTGCTGGCAAAAAAGTGATTTTTGATCAGATTCATTTGCCGGCCGAGCAATTTTCCGGCTTGTCGCTGGAATCCTTACGGGCCAGTGAGCGCTCGCTTTATAGTCAGCTCGAAGCCGATTTCGGCGTGCGCATGATCCATGCCGAAGAGCGTTTGCGTGCCGTCGCAGCGGATGCGGAAAGCGCGCACTGGCTGGGGGTGGCAGAAGCTTCGCCGCTTCTCTTGGTGGAGCGTACGGCCTATAGCTATGGCAATCAGCCGGTGGAATGGCGGCGCGGTTTGTATCTGACGGCGCAGCATTACTATCAGAATAATCTGGGGTGATTTTCAGGGGGTGAGGGCGCGTGCTGCGCGTCCTGCCTCGTTTTGTAACGATTTTTGTCTGTATAATTACGGCTCTTTTCAAACCACGTACAAGCGGAAAACCGCACTTACACGCGAGGGATGACGTTCATGGCAGAAATGTCCATCAAAAAGAAGCGTCCAAAGAACTTGGACCTCACCACGATCAAGTTGCCGTGGAGCGGCAAGGTATCGATTCTTCACCGAATCAGCGGCGCGGGCTTGTTCCTGATGCTGCCCCTGATCGTTTGGCTGTTCGGCGCGAGCTTGTCGTCGCCCGAGGCCTTTACCGCCGTCACCGGCAATTTGCTGGTGAAGGTGATCATCGCGGGCTTGATCTGGGCGTTTACGCATCATTTCTGTGCCGGCATCCGCTTCTTGCTGATCGATCGCCACATCTGTGTTGAAAAAGAAGCGGCGCAACAGTCGGCTCTCGTGGTGCTGGCCGTGAGCATTCCGCTGACGCTCGTTCTGTGGGGGATTCTGCTGTGATCAATCGTATCGTTGTCGGCGCGCATTACGGTCTGAAAGACTGGATTATTCAGCGCGTCACCGCCATTGTCATGGCGCTGTATTCGGTCTTGCTGCCGGTCTTGTTGCTGGTGCACCGCCCTTCCACCTTCGAGGCCTGGCGCGAGATGTTTGCCACCTGCGGCCTGTTGAAGATGGCGACTTTTCTTTTCTTCATCAGTCTTTTCTATCACGCCTGGATCGGCATGCGTGACTTGTGGATGGACTATGTGAAGCCGGTCGGACTGCGCCTGACCCTGCATATTGTGACCGTTGTGGTGCTGGTGGCATACACCGCGTGGGTTGCCACGATTCTCTGGAGGCTGTAAGCGTGAGTATTCCTGTTCTCAAATTTGATGCCGTGATCGTGGGGGCCGGTGGTGCCGGTCTGCGCTCTGCCATTCAGTTGTCCGAAGCCGGCCTGAAAACTGCGGTGCTGTCCAAGGTTTTTCCGACCCGTTCGCACACCGTGGCGGCGCAAGGCGGCGTCGCCGCTTCGCTGGGTAACTCCGAGGAAGATCACTGGCACTGGCACATGTACGACACCGTCAAGGGTTCCGACTGGCTCGGCGACCAGGACGCGATCGAATTCATGGTGCGTCAAGCCAATCAGTGCGTGGTCGAGCTTGAACACTACGGCATGCCCTTTGACCGTACCGACAACGGCAAGATCTACCAGCGCCCGTTCGGCGGCCACATGTCGAACTTCGGCGAAAAGCCGGTGCGTCGTTCCTGCGCGGCGGCGGACCGTACTGGTCACGCCATGCTGCACGCCATGTATCAGCGCAACGTCAAGGCCAATACCCAATTCTTCGTCGAATGGATGGCGCTCGACCTGATCCGCGATAGCGAAGGTCATGTGCTGGGCGTTACCGCCATGGAAATGGAAACCGGTCAGGTCGTCATCTTCCATTCGCGCGCCACGATTTTCGCTACCGGCGGTGCCGGGCGTATTTTCCATTCTTCGACCAATGCCTTCATCAACACCGGCGACGGCCTGGGCATGGCGGCGCGTGCCGGCATTCCGCTCGAAGACATGGAGTTCTGGCAGTTCCACCCGACCGGCGTGGCCGGCGCTGGCGTGCTGATTACTGAAGGGGTGCGCGGCGAAGGCGGCATCCTGCGTAATGCCAACAAGGAACGTTTCATGGAGCGCTACGCGCCGAATGCCAAGGATCTGGCCTCGCGCGACGTGGTGTCGCGCGCCATGACCACCGAAATCAACGAAGGGCGCGGCTGCGGTCTGAACAAGGATTACGTCCTGCTCGACATCACCCACCTCGATCCGAACGTGATCATGAAGCGTCTGCCGGGCATCCGTGAAATTGGCCTGCAATTTGCCGGCGTCGATTGCATCAAGGAGCCGCTGCCGGTGGTGCCGACCTGCCACTACCAGATGGGCGGCATTCCGACACATTACTCGGGCCGCGTCGTGGTGCCGCAAAATGGCAACCCGAACACCGTCGTGCCGGGCTTCTACGCCGCCGGCGAATGCGCTTGTGCCTCGGTGCACGGGGCCAACCGCCTGGGCACGAATTCCTTGCTCGACCTTCTGGTGTTCGGTAAATCGGCGGGCGATTCCGCCGTGGAAGACCTCAAGCAAGGCAAGGAACACCGCGACCTGCCGCAAAATGCTGCCGAGCAATCGCTTTCGCGCATTGCTGCGCTGGATAATCGCAAGGGCGGTGCCAATGTGCACGAAACCCGTCTGGCCATGCAGCGCACCATGCAAACGCACGCCGGCGTGTTCCGTTTCGGCGATTTGCTGAAAACCGGTGTGGAAAAGATTCTGGAAGTCGAAAAAGCGGCGCGTGAGCTGGAAATCAAGGATAAATCCATGGCCTGGAACACGGCCCGCACCGAAGCGCTCGAAATGGAGAATCTGATCGAAGTCGCCAAGGCCACCATGATTTCCGCTGAAGCCCGCAAGGAATCGCGCGGCGCGCACGTGCGTGACGACGCTCCCGATAGCGCCGAATTCCCGAATGGCCGCAACGATGCCGAATGGCTCAAGCACAGCCTGTTCAATCCAGCGGATAACAGCCTGAGCTACAAGCCGGTGAACATGCAGCCGCTGACTGTCGAAACCATCGCGCTCAAGACGCGTTCGTACTAATCGGAGAAAAACATGAGCAAACGCATGGTTCAATTCAGCATCTACCGCTACGATCCGGACAAGGATGATGCGCCGTACATGCAGGACGTTTCCGTTGAACTGGAACCCACCGATCGCAAATTGCTGGATGCTCTGGTCAAGCTGAAGGCGCAGGACGACACGCTGTCTTTCCGCCGTTCCTGCCGCGAAGGGGTGTGTGGTTCAGACGCCATGAATATCAATGGCAAGAACGGACTGGCCTGCCTGATCAACGTCGAAGACCTGAAGCAGCCCATCGTGCTGCGCCCGCTGCCGGCGCTGCCGGTCATTCGCGATCTGATCGTCGATATGACCCAGTTCTTCAAGCAGTATCACTCGATCAAGCCCTACCTCATCAACAATGACCCGCCGCCCGAGCGCGAGCGCCTGCAGTCGCCGGAAGACCGCGAAGAACTCGATGGTCTCTACGAGTGCATCCTGTGTGCCTGCTGTTCGACGGCTTGCCCGTCATTCTGGTGGAATCCGGATAAATTCGTTGGTCCGGCGGGCCTGCTCGCAGCGTACCGCTTCCTCGCCGATACCCGCGACCAGGCGACCAACGAGCGTCTGGACAATCTCGAAGATCCGTACCGCCTGTTCCGCTGCCACACCATCATGCACTGTGTCGATGTCTGTCCGAAGGGTTTGAACCCGACCAAGGCTATCGGCAAAATCAAGGACATGATGGTCAATCGCGCCGTCTAATGGAACGCGCCGATTATGAACGCCTGCGCTGGCGTTGCATACGCCGGGCTCTGCTCGAACTCGATATTACGCTGACGCGTTTTCTCGACAAGGGTTTCGCTCAACTGAGCGAAACCGAGCAGGCGGCGTTTGTCGAGCTGGTGGCCCTGGAGGACCACGAACTGTGGTACCTCCTGAGCGGCAAGGCAGAATGCGCGGCAGATGAGGCACATTTCGTGCCGGTGGTGGAGAAGATTCGTAAGTGTTCAGTAAGCTTGACCAGCTAAGGTTCGGCTATTGACCAGCAAAACATCTGAAGTAGTGAGTAGTTGATGTATCGATGGCGCGTGTGTTGATGTAATACACGCGATTTTTTTGGCAAGGCAGTGATAAATAAACACCCGTAAAGGCAAAGAAAACCATGACAATCGAACGCAAGGCAACTCTGAATATCGACGGACAAGCACCCGTTGACTTCCCGATCATGTCCCCGACGCACGGTAACGACTGTATCGACATTCGTACCTTGGGCGGCAAAACCGGTTTGTTTACCTACGATTCGGGCTTTTTGTCGACGGCGAGCTGCAAATCCACCATTACCTACATCGATGGCGACAAGGGCGAATTGCTCTATCGTGGCTACCCCATCGAACAACTGGCCGATAAATGCTCTTTCCTGGAAGTGGCCTACCTGCTGAAGAACGGCGAATTGCCGAACAAGCAGGAAAAACTTGATTTCGAGTCGGTCATCAAGAAGCACACCATGGTGAACGACCAACTCACCCGCTTCTTCAATGGCTTTCGCCGCGACGCGCACCCGATGGCCGTGATGGTCGGCGTGGTGGGCGCGCTGTCTGCTTTCTATCACGAAGCCATGGACTTCTCCGATGCCGAGCACCGCAGCATCAGCTTCAACCGCATCGTTTCCAAGATGCCGACTATCGTTGCCATGGCCTACAAGTACAACAAGGGCATGCCCTTCATGTACCCGGACAACGATCTGGATTACACCGCCAACTTCATGCGCATGATGTTCGGCAATCCTTGCGAAAAATATGTGCCGAATCCGGTGTTGGTCAATGCGCTGGACGTGATTTTCACCTTGCACGCCGACCACGAACAAAATGCCTCCACCTCTACGGTGCGTCTGGCTGGCTCTTCTGGGGCCAATCCGTTTGCCTGCGTTTCTGCCGGTATTGCCTGCCTGTGGGGGCCGGCGCACGGTGGTGCCAACGAAGCTTGCCTCAATATGCTGGAAGAAATCGGCGACGTGTCGCGCGTTGGTGAATACATCAAGCGCGCCAAGGACAAGAACGACTCCTTCAAGCTGATGGGCTTTGGTCACCGCGTCTATAAGAACTTCGATCCGCGCGCCAAGCTGATGCGCAAGGTCTGTAACGACGTATTGGGCGAACTGGGTCTGCAAAACGACCGTTTGTTCAAGCTCGCCATGGAGTTGGAACGCATTGCGCTGGAAGACGAATACTTCGTCGAGAAGAAACTCTACCCGAACGTCGATTTCTACTCCGGCATCGTGCAAAAGGCCATTGGCGTGCCGACCGAAATGTTCACCTGCATCTTCGCGCTCGCCCGCTCGGTGGGTTGGATGGCGCAGTGGGAAGAGATGATTTCCGATCCGGAATACAAGATCGGCCGCCCGCGTCAGCTCTACGTCGGCGCTGCCAAGCGCGACGTGGTGCCCTTGGCCGGCCGCGGATAATTTGCATGCACAATAGGGCGGCCGTAAGGCCGCCTTTTTCACATGTAGGGCCTTGTTGCTCTGCACAAATAGGAAAGCGTACGGTGGGAGGAGCCTATGAACACGATGAACGATAAATTCGACAGCTCGCTTTATTTCGGAGGCAATGCGCCCTTCGTTGAAGAGGTTTACGAGAATTACCTGCACGATCCGAGCTCGGTGACCGCCGAGTGGCGTGATTATTTCGACCGTCTGGCGCAGATGCCGGGCTTCGCGGCGCGCGACGTGGCGCATACGCCGGTCATCTCGGCTTTTGCCGAATTGGCCCGCGACGGCGGTTTTCGCCCGGCCGCAGCCCCCGCGACCTGCGTTGAAAACAAAAAACAATCGGCGGTCGGTCAGCTGGTCACGGCCTACCGTTCCCTGGGAACGCGCTGGGCCGATCTCGACCCTTTGAAACGCCTGCCGCGTCCGAAGCTCGATGAGCTGGAGCCGTCTTTCTACGGGTTCACCGATGCCGATCTGAAACAGACCTTCAACGTCGGTTCGCTCAAGGGGCTGCCGGAAAACGCCCAGTTCTCCGACATCATGGAAACCCTGCGTCAGACGTACTGCGGCACCATTGGTGTCGAGTACATGTATATGACGAACTACGACGAAAAGCGCTGGCTGCAAGACAAGCTGGAAAGCATCCGCTCGCGTCCCACCTACAATAGCGAGCAGAAGAAGCGCATCCTGGAGCGTCTGACCGCTGCTGAAACCCTGGAACGCTATCTGCACACCAAGTACGTCGGCCAAAAGCGTTTTTCGCTCGAAGGCGGTGAATCGCTCATCGTTGCCATGGATGAAGCCATTCGCAGCGCTGGCGCGCAAGGTGTCGATGAGGTTGTGGTCGGCATGGCCCACCGTGGCCGTCTGAACGTTCTGGTCAATACCCTGGGCAAAGCGCCGTCGATGCTCTTTGAAGAATTTGAAGGCAAGAAAAAGAGCGATTTGTCCGCCGGTGATGTGAAATATCACATGGGTTTTTCGTCGGATGTTTCCACCCCCGGCGGCCCTTGTCACCTGACCCTGGCCTTTAACCCTTCGCACCTGGAAATCGTCAATCCGGTGGTGGAAGGTTCGGTGTATGCACGGCAAGTGCGGCGCGGCGAAGGCAGCAAGCAAAAAGTCATGCCTGTCCTCATTCACGGCGATGCCGCCGTGGCCGGGCAGGGCGTGAATCAGGAAATGCTCAATTTCTCGCAAACGCGCGGCTATGGTGTCGGCGGCACCTTGCACATCGTGGTCAACAACCAGGTGGGCTTCACCACCTCCGATCCGCGCGATTATCGCTCCGGCCACTATTGCACCGACATCTTCAAGATGGTCGATGCGCCGATATTCCACGTCAATGGGGACGATCCGGAGGCCGTGGCGCTGGTCACCCAGCTGGCCGTCGAATACCGCCAGACCTATCAGAAGAACGTCGTCGTCGACATCATTTGCTACCGCAAACTCGGCCATAACGAGCAGGATGAGCCGATGGTGACGCAGCCTTTGATGTACAAGATCATCAGCAAGCATCCCGGCACGCGCAAACTTTACGGCGACAAGCTGATTGCTGAAGGCGTGCTGGCCGCGGATGGTCCGGATCAGATGATTGCCGAGTATCGCGCCCATCTGGACAAGGGCGAGCTGCTCTATAACCCGGTGCTGGCGGGCTACAAACACCCGATGACCATCGATTGGGCTCCTTATCTGACCAAAAAATATATCGAGACCTGCGACACCACGGTGCCGATGGCGGAACTGCAGCGTCTGGCACAGCGTTTGTCGAGCGTGCCGGAAGGCTTCACCCTGCATTCTCGCGTCAAGAAAATTGCCGAAGACCGCGCCGCCATGGGCGAAGGCAAGCTGCCGGTGGATTGGGGCATGGCCGAAAATCTCGCCTATGCCTCGCTCCTGGTTTCCGGTTATGGCGTGCGCATTTCCGGTGAAGACGTCGGACGCGGCACCTTCTTCCACCGCCATGCCGCCTTCCATGACCAGAACCGCACCAGCTGGGATGCCGGCACCTATCATCCGCTGAAAAACCTGCAGGAAAAACAGGCCGGTTTCCAGTGCTATGACTCGGTGCTCTCCGAAGAAGCCGTGCTCGCCTTCGATTATGGCTATTCCTCGGCCAATCCTTACGAACTCGTCATCTGGGAAGGCCAGTTTGGCGACTTCGCCAATGGTGCCCAGGTGGTGATCGATCAGTTCATCGCTTCCGGTGAAGCCAAGTGGGGGCGCGCTTCCGGCCTGGTCATGCTGCTGCCGCATGGTTACGAAGGTCAGGGGCCGGAGCACTCTTCCGCCCGCCTGGAACGCTTCATGCAAGCCTGCGCCGAAAACAATATGGAAGTTTGCGTGCCGACCACCGCCGCCCAGGTTTTCCACATGCTGCGCCGCCAAGGCGTGCGCATGCAGCGTAAACCGCTGGTGGTCATGTCGCCGAAATCGTTGCTGCGCCACAAGGATGCAGGCTCTTCCCTGGAGGAGCTGGCGAGCGGCGAATTCCAGCGTGTGATCGGCGAAACCGATGATCTCGATGCGAAGAAGGTCAAGCGCGTCATTCTGTGTTCCGGCAAGGTGTATTACGACCTGGTCAATGCGCGCCGCGAAAAGAAGATCACCGACATCGCCATCGTGCGCCTGGAGCAGCTCTATCCTTTCCCGAAAGAATCGCTGGAAAAGGAAATGGCCAAATACCCCAAGGCGACCGAAGTGGTCTGGGCGCAAGAGGAGCCGCGCAATCAAGGGGCTTGGTATTGGATCGCCTCGCGCAACCACCTGGTCAGCCAGATGGGCGCGAAGCAGAAACTGCTGCTGGTCGCCCGTCCGGCCTCTTCTTCGCCGGCCGTGGGTTACCTCGCCAAGCACAACGAGCAACAAAAGGCATTGATCGAGTCCGCTCTGGGCAAGATCGACTACCAATAATCACTACCGCAGAGTGGAGTCATCATGAGCATTATTGAAGTTCAAGTCCCGCAACTGTCTGAATCCGTTGCTGAAGGTACGCTGGCAACCTGGAAAAAGAAAATTGGCGAAGCTATTGCCCGCGACGAAATCCTGGTCGACATCGAAACCGACAAGGTCGTGCTCGAAGTCCCCTCGCCGGGTGCCGGCGTGCTGGTCGAGATCATCAAGGGCGATGGCGAAACCGTCGTGTCCGGTGAGTTGATCGCCAAGATCGACACCACCGCCGTGGCGGGTGCGCTCGCTCCGGCCGCGGAACCGGCCAAGGCCGCTGCGCCGGCGGCTGCTCCGGCACCTGCGGCGGCGGCCCCGGCCGGCACTGCCAGCCCGGCGGCACGCAAGATTCTGGAAGAAAAAGGCATTGCCGCTGCCGAGGTCGCCGGTTCCGGCCGTGGCGGTCGCGTCACCAAGGAAGATGCCGTCGCCGCCCAGGCCAAGGCTGCCGCGCCGTCCGGCCCGGTCGCCGCCGCCAAGAGCGCACTGGCCTCGCTGCCGGTGCCGGTTTCCGGCGTCAATCTGGGTGAACGTGCCGAAGAGCGCGTGCCGATGACCCGCCTGCGCGCCCGCATCGCCGAGCGCCTGCTCCAGTCGCAGCAGACCAACGCCATTCTGACCACTTTCAACGAGGTCAACATGGCCCCGGTCATGGCGCTGCGCAAGCAGTATGGCGACAAGTTCGAGAAAACGCACGGCGTGCGCCTCGGCTTCATGGGCTTCTTCGTCAAGGCAGCCTGTGCCGCCCTGCAACGCTTCCCCATCCTGAACGCCTCGGTGGATGGTAACGACATCGTTTATCACGGCTACATCGACATCGGCATTGCCGTCGGCTCGCCGCGCGGCCTGGTCGTGCCGATCATCCGCAACGCCGACCAGCTGAGCATTGCCGACATCGAGAAGAAGATCGCCGAATTCGGCCAGAAGGCCAAGGACGGCAAGATCTCCATCGAAGATCTGACCGGCGGCACCTTCTCCATCTCCAACGGCGGCATCTTCGGCTCGATGATGTCGACGCCGATCATCAACCCGCCGCAATCGGCCATCCTCGGCATCCACGCCACCAAGGATCGCGCCGTGGTCGAAAATGGTCAGGTCGTGGTGCGTCCGATGAACTACCTCGCCATGTCCTACGACCACCGCATCATCGACGGCCGCGAAGCCGTGCTTGGTCTGGTGACCATGAAGGAAGCTCTGGAAGATCCGTCGCGCCTGCTGTTGGGCGTGTGAGAGCGCCCGAGGGGCGTGAAAAGTGAAAGACGAAATGTGAAACGTGGGGGCGGCGCGGAAATTTTCCGTGCTATCCCCACGTTTTTTTGCCAAACAACGCAAGGTGAATGATGCATGTGAGCCAGGGTGAAATAGGGCGCTTTTCCCTATTTCACCTTGTCCGACTTACCTTGCACTCCAAGGAAAACCCATGTCCAACAAACAATTTGACGTTCTCGTCATCGGTGGCGGCCCCGGCGGTTACGTGGCGGCCATTCGCGCTGCCCAGCTCGGTTTCAATACGGCCTGCGCCGAATCCAACGCCTACGCCGATCCCAAGGGCGAGCCGCGCCTGGGTGGCACCTGCCTGAACGTCGGCTGCATTCCATCCAAGGCGCTGCTGCGTTCTTCGGAACTGTTTGAGGAAGCCAACCACAGCTTTGCCATGCACGGCATCTCCGCCAAGGGCGTCAGCATCGACGTGCCGACCATGGTCGGGCGTAAAAACACCATCGTCACCCAGTTGACCGGCGGCATTCGCGGCCTGTTCAAGAAAAATAAGGTGACGGGGCTCAACGGCCACGCCAGCTTTGCCGGCAAGGAAGGCGAGCTGTACAAGCTCAAGGTCGGCGCCGAAGAGGTGCTGGCCAAGCACGTCATCATCGCCACCGGCTCGAAGCCGCGTCATCTGGACGGCATTCCGGTCGACAACAAGGTGATCTGCGACAACGTCGGCGCGCTCGATTTCGAGGCCGCGCCGAAACGTCTGGGCGTCATCGGCGCGGGCGTCATCGGCCTGGAAATGGGCTCGGTGTGGCGCCGTCTCGGTACCGAGGTGACGGTGCTCGAAGCCATGCCGGATTTCCTGCCGTTTGCCGACCAGGACATCGCCAAGGAAGCGCTCAAGCTGTTCATCAAGCAGGGCCTGAAAATCAGCACCGGCGTCAAAATCGGCAAGGTTTCGGTGGCCAAGAAGGGTGTCACCGTCGAATACGAGGACAAGGACGGCGCGAAGAAGCTGGAAGTCGATAAGCTGATCGTTTCGGTGGGCCGCATCCCGAATACCGACGGCCTGAACGGCGACGCGGTCGGCCTCAAGCTCAATGAGCGCGGCCAGGTCGAAGTGAATGGTCACTGTCAAACCAATCTGCCCAACGTCTGGGCGGTCGGCGACGTGGTGCGCGGCCCAATGCTGGCGCACAAGGCATCCGAAGAAGGCGTCATGGTCGCCGAGATGATCGCCGGTCAGGCCGGTCACTGCAATTTCGACACCATTCCGGGCGTGGTCTACACCCATCCGGAAATCGCCTGGGTCGGCAAGACCGAGCAGCAGTTGAAGGTCGAAGGCATCGCCTACAAGCCGGGCAAGGTGCCGTTCATGGCCAGCGGCCGGGCCCTCGGCCACGGTGACGCCAGCGGTTTCGTCAAGGTGCTGGCCGATGCCCAAACCGACCGTATCCTCGGCGTGCACATCATCGGCAACAACGCTTCTGAACTGATTGCCGAAGCCGTGGTCACTATGGAGTTTGCTGGTGCGTCCGAAGACCTCGGCCGCATCTGCCATGCCCACCCGACGCTGTCGGAAATCGTGCACGAAGCTGCATTGGCCTGCGACAAGCGCGCCCTGCATTTCTGATTGCGCGTTCTTCCCCAAGAAGCGGTTGCGGCGACGTGACCGCTTTTTGTTTTTGAGAATTCATCACCATGCAAATCCTTCTTGCCAATCCCCGCGGTTTCTGTGCGGGTGTCGAACGCGCCATTGCCATCGTCGAGCGCGCCCTGGAAAAATTCGGTGCGCCGATCTACGTGCGCCATGAAGTGGTGCACAACAAATTCGTCTGCGACGATCTGCGCGCCAAGGGGGCGGTGTTCATCGAGGAATTAACTGAGGTGCCGCCGGGCAATACGGTGATTTTCAGCGCCCACGGCGTGTCGCAAGCCGTGCGCCTTGAAGCCGAGGCGCGGGGCTTGAAAGTGTTCGATGCCACCTGTCCGCTGGTCACCAAGGTGCATCTGGAAGTGGGCCGCATGCGCAAGGGCGCGCGCGAAATCGTCATGATCGGCCACAAGGGGCATCCGGAAGTCGAAGGCACGATGGGCCAGGTTCAAGGGGGCATGTACCTGGTCGAAACGCCGGAAGATGTGGCGGCGCTGGTGGTGAACGACCCCGAGCATCTGGCCTACGTCACCCAGACCACGCTTTCCATCGACGACGCGGGCCGCGTGATTGCTGCGCTGCGGGCGCGTTTCCCGAACATTCAGGGGCCGAAGAAAGATGACATCTGCTACGCCACGCAAAACCGCCAGGATGCCGTCAAGGCGCTGGCCGATGCCTGCGATCTGGTGATCGT
>NZ_JBLJBW010000021.1:0-45196 GCF_047638095.1 Azonexus sp. | reverse complement strand
GAGAGTTGGTTCAACAGCTTCAAGAACGAGCGGGTGCATGGCATGCGCTATGCCACGCATGCCGACATGAAAGCCGCTAGCTTTGAGTACATCGAGGTTTTTTACAACCGAAAACGGCAGCACTCAACCCTCGGCTACCAATCGCCTGTGCAGTTCTTGGCGAATTGGATCAGCCGCCAAGATCAGGAAAAACTGGTAGCATGAAACCCATCCCTTGGCAGACGAAAAACCGAGGGAAGCTCACTCATCGCCGCATCCTCGCCGACGCCCAGACGCCGCATCAAGGTTTCCGATAGGCGCTGTGGCTCAAATTTCGGCACATATTCATCCACCCCCACCGATTGCCCCAGTTTTTGATTCGACATGCCCGAAAGCGAGGAATGCATGATCACTGGGATATTGGCGAAGCGCGGATCCGATTTGATTTTCTTGGTCAGGATGTACCCATCCATTTCCGGCATTTCGATGTCGGTGAGTACCAGATTGATCAGCTCGGAGACTTCTCTGCCCTGGGTTTTGGCATAGGCCGCGACCTTTTCCATTTCTTCCCACATCTTGCGGCCATTGACGGCAGACAAACCTTTCAGACCCATGGCTTCGAGCGTGCGCTCGATCTGCTTGCGCGCCACGCTGGAATCGTCGCAATAAAACACGGTCAGATCTGGACGGTCGACCTGCGGCACGCTGCGGAACAAAATTTCGTTATCGATGTTCGTGGTTTCAGCGAGGACTTTTTCCACGTCCATCATCATCACCAGGCGATTATCTTCCAGCTCGGTCACTGCCGTAACTAACCCGCCGGTTTGCGCCATCAGCATTTCCGGCGGCACCCGCATCTTGCTCCAGTCCAGGCGCAAAATGGTGTCGACACCCTCAACCAAAAAGCCCTGCGTATGGCCGTTGTATTCGGTAACGATCATGATTTCACGCGGCGTATCAGAAGAAATCCCCGTGTATTTCGCCAGATCGATCACCGGCACCAGCGCACCGCGCAGGCTGACCATGCCCTCGACCGAGGCGGGCATTTCCGGCGCTGCGGTGATCTGCGGCGTGCGCATCACCTCGCGCACCTTGAAAACGTTGATGCCGTAGGTTTCGCGCCGACCGGTACGCTGATCTTCGCCCAGGAAGAAGAGCAGGATTTCCAGCTTGTTGGTTCCCGCCAGCTTGGTGCGAGCATCGATATTTTTTAAAAGTTCTGACATTTCCTGTTCCTCGCCACGCATCGGGCCTTACGACAAAATACCGCCAACCACCCGTGCAAATCCAGCACTGACGGCAAAATTACCATGTATCTCGCAAATCACCCACAGGCACATTATTCAAACAATGGAAAAAAGCCGATTGAAATTTGCCACATCCAACACTTGCCGCACATTGCCATGCACGCCCGTGAGCACAATCTCCTTGCCCGCGCCCATGAGTTTTTCGCGCAACATGAGCAGCACACTCAAAGCGGAACTGTCGAGATAATCAACCGCGAGAAAATCCACCTGCACCCGCTGCAGCTCTGCCTCGCCCGGCAAAGCATCACAAATCTGGCGAAAATCCGGCAGGGTGTTGAAATCAAAACGCCCGTTCAAAGACACGGTCGCTGTCGTATGTTCGCGCGCCAAGCTGATTTGCATCACATTCCCCACTTCAGACAGTTCTGACACAGTTTAACCCTTAGTTTCAGCAAGCAGAAACAGAAATCAACCCATGCTTGCCGCCAGCGCCCGCCGGGAGATGTCTTCCAACGCCACCTGCTCCTCGACCGCGCCGATGAGGAAGGCTTCGCGCGGCATGCCATAAACGACGCAACTCGCTTCATCCTGCCCAAAAGTACGCGCGCCCGCCTGGCGCATGCGCAACATGCCGCGCGCGCCGTCCTTGCCCATACCGGTCAAAATCACGGCGATTGCCTGGCGTCCCAACACTTCGGCGGCTGAATCGAACAACACATCCACCGAGGGGCGGTGCCGATTCACCGGTTCGCTGCGCAACAATTCCGTCACCAAACCACCCCCCGTGCGTTTGATGCGCAAATGCGAATGCCCTGGCGCGATGTACACCGTCCCGGTTTCGATGCGCTCGTTATGCCCGGCCTCGACCACTTTCGGCAAACACAGCCCATCGAGACGTTTGGCAAACGAAGCCGTAAAGCTCTCCGGCATGTGCTGCACGATCAAAATCGGCGGACATTGGGCGGGCATGGCCAGGAGAAAATCCTTGAGCGCCTCGGTGCCGCCGGTCGATGCCCCGACGCAAATCGTCTTGCCGGCTGCCGTTGCATGCATCACGGGCATCGCAGCACGCTCCGCCATGGGCGCGCGTAGCGCTGCGGCACGAGGACGAATACGCGCGCCGCGGCTGGCGCGAATTTTTTCAGCCAAGTCTTCTGCATAGGATTCCATTGTGTGTGCGGCATCGAGATGCGGTTTGCCGATGAAATCTACGGCCCCCAGCTCCAGTGCCTTGAGTGTCACTTCCGAGGCACCTTCCGTGTAAGACGACACCATCACCACCGGCATCGGCCGCAAGCGCATCAGCCGTTCGAGAAACTCCAGACCATCCATGCCCGGCATGTGCACATCCAGTGTCAGAACATCTGGATTAAGCGCTTTGATGGCCTCGCGCGCGCTGGACGCATCAGGCGCTTCGCCGACCACTTCGAGATCGGTAAAACCATTGATCATAGTCGTCAGCAGGCTGCGCATCAAAGGCGAATCATCGACCACCAGCACGCGGATTTTCGTAGAAACCATAGATTCAGGTCGCTCTCAATCAAATAAACAGTTCGACATCGCCCGCCACCGGCGCTTGCGACAGACGCGCCTTGTAGTCGCTTTCGCGGCTGAACAAGGTTTCGTTGTGCACGCGATGTAGCTTTTTAACCAAGACCCGCCCGCTTTGCGGAAAGTAGTACACCTTGCGCGGGTAAGAATCGAGCAGGTCTTTGGCAACGACGGGAATTTTTTCTGTCTTCAGGTACTTCAACACGAATTCCGCGTTGCGCTGGCCGACGTGGCTGCTCGTCAAACTGGCCATGACCGCACCACCGCCGAACACCTTGGCTTCCAGACGGCTGCGCCGGGCTCCCATCTTAAGCAGGTGGTTGATCAAAACCTCCATGGCAAACGAACCGTAGCGCGCCGAGGCCGCCACTGTTTCGCGCCCACCATCGTCGGGCAACATGAAATGGTTCATGCCGCCGATGCCGGCTTCGGTGTCGCGCACGCAGGCCGCCACGCAAGAACCCAGGACGGTGACGAGCAACATGCCGGCATCTGAAACGTAATATTCCCCCGGCAAAATTTTGGCCGCTTCTGCGCCAAAATGCCGGTCGAAATAGCGGTTTGCCGCCAGATGCTCATCGAATGCGTGTTGCACCAGCATCCTTTTCAGCGTTATCCGCCAGCACATACACCGTCTTGCCCTGCGAGCGGAAAAGATTTGCCGCATGCAGGAAGCTTTCCGAATGCCCGGCGAACAGCAGGCCGTCGGGTTGCAGCATTGGCGCAAAGCGGGAAAGAATCTTGTACTGGGTGGGTTTGTCAAAATAAATCATGACGTTACGACAAAACATCACGTCTACCGGGCTGGGCACGGCGTAGCTGTTGTCGAGCAGGTTGATTTGACGAAACTCGACCAGCCGCTTCACTTCCGGGCGCACCGCCGCAAAGCCTTCCTGCGAGCCCGTACCGCGCAGAAAAAAGCGGCGCAAACGTTCCGCCGACAAGCGCTCCAGGCGTTCCATACCGTACACGCCTTTACGCGCAGTCGCCAGCACATTGGTGTCGAGATCAGAGGCAATGATGCTGACGTTATTGACTTCTGCGCCCAGGGTTTCGATCACCGTCATGGCAATCGAATAGGGTTCCTCGCCGGTAGAGGCTGCCGAACACCAGATCTTGATGGGGCGGCCGCTGATTTTGCGCAAATGCTCGGCAAGAATGGGGAAATGATGCGGTTCGCGAAAAAAGGAGGTGAGATTGGTGGTCAGGGAATTGACGAACTTTTCCCATTCATCGCCCTTCCCCGGGGTCAGTATGTCGAGATAATCGTTGAAACTACTTTTTCCCAGCGCCCGCAAGCGGCGGGCCAGGCGCGAATACACCATGTCTTTTTTAACCGGCGAGAGGGAAATGCCGGCGTATTGGTGAATCAATTTGCGCACCCGCTCGAAATCCGCCCCGGAAAACGCAAACTCCCGCGTCCCGCTTTCCCGACTGGCGAGCAGGGCGCTCAAATCTCCAGCCGCGGCCGACGTACCCGCCAAAGCGGCCGCCGGGCGAGGCCGCGCCAGCGCCGAAGGGCGGGCCGTTTCGGGGGCGGGGCGTTTGGGAAAAGAAAACTTTGGGTCTAATGCCACTTAAAACTCCTCCCATTCATCATCCAAACGCGCCGGCAAGGCGAGTTTTTTCTGCGCCAGCGCGGGCTGTTTCTGCCCCTTCGCCAAACGTGGCTGCCGCTTGCTGCTTGCTCGCGCGGCGGGCGCTCGTTGCGGCAAGCGGAACACCGCCGCCGCATTGTGCATGGAAACCGCTTGCTCTTCCAGGCTTTCGGCCGCCGCCGCCGCCTGTTCGACGAGCGCCGCGTTTTGCTGCGTTGCCCGGTCCATCTGCACCACTGCCGCGCTGACCTGCTCGATCCCCATGCTCTGCTCACGGCTGGCACGGGCAATATCATTGACGATGTGCGCCACGCGTCCAATGCTGTCCATGATTTCACCCATGGCGCTACCGGCCTGATCGACCAGCCGGCTGCCCGCATCGACACGTTCCACCGAGTCAGAAATCAGCGCCTTGATCTCTTTTGCCGCGGCGGCGCTACGCTGCGCCAGATTGCGCACTTCGCTGGCCACCACGGCAAAACCACGACCTTGCTCACCGGCACGCGCCGCTTCCACCGCCGCATTGAGCGCCAGAATATTGGTTTGAAAAGCAATGCCATCGATCACCCCGATGATGTCAGCAATGCGTGTGCTCGCCTGCTGGATCGAGGCCATGGTTTCCACCACCTTGCCCACCACCGCGCCGCCCGTCTCCACCACGGTTTGCGCCGTACCGCCCAGGACACTGGCTTGACGGGCGTTTTCGGCATTTTGTTTGACCGTTGCGGCAAGCTCTTCCATGCTGGAAGCCGTTTCTTCCAAGCTGCTGGCCTGCTCCTCGGTGCGCGCCGACAAATCCTGATTACCGAGCGCAATTTCCTTGGAGGCGACGGTAATCATTTCTGCCGCCCCCTGAATTTCACCCACCAGTTCGCGCAAGCGTGCCACCGTTTGATTGGCATCGTTTTGCAAACGCCCGAACAGGCCTTGGAAATCGCCGTCCACGGTGTGCAGCAGGTCGCCAGAGGCGATCTGCGAAAGCAATTCGGCAATTTTGCCGACGGCCGCAGCCGTTGTTTCGAAGAGGGTATTGATGCCATCCCCCAATTCGGCATAGAAACCTTCCATCACCGAGGTTTCCAGGCGCGCATCGAAATCGCCGGCGGCAGCGCGTTGAATCAGCTTGGCCATTTCCCGCTGGGCGAGAATTTCGGCGGTACGATCCACCCACTCACCGACCGAGCCCAGGCGCTCACCGCGCGCGTTGATGATGGGATTGGTCACGACATTGAAGATACGCCCGCCGATCTCCATTTCCACCGTACGCATGCCCTGTAGCTCACGCAGGCTGCGCAGCGCGGCTTGCGGATCGGCGTAAAAAACACCGATGTTGCTGCCCACGAAACCATCGATCGTAAAGCCCGGTTGCTGCTCGCGCAGCGTCGGTTCAATACGGCGCAGCATCTCCAGCAGGCCCTGGTTGGCGTACAGCACCGTGCCGTCCATATCCGCGATACGCAAATTGGCATTGACGCAGTCAAAGGCCATGCGCACCCGCATATTGTCGTTGGCCACGGCCTGAATCTGCGCCAGATTAAAGCTCATGTGCATCTGCATGGACTGCAAACCCTGCAGCACTTTGCCCATTTCGTCATCGCGCGAAACATCGGGAATATAGCTGCTGTCGCCGCGCGCCAGCGCTCGGAAAACCGCCTGAATTTCGCTGATCGAGCGCCCCAGCGCCGCCATGATGGCGGCCGCAATCCATGCCCCCAGCGCCAGCCCCAGGGCAAGCAGGGCCAGACCCCAGAGGAAATTGTCGCGATACACCGACTCGCCTTGATCGACCAGGGTTTGCGCCGTTTCGACCTGCGCCCGCAGCAAGGCATCGATCCGGCTTGCCGTGGCCTGATGGGCGGGATTGATCTGCTGCAGCAAAATCTGGTTGGCCAGATCGAATTGCCCATCGGCCAGCGCCTTTTTCGCCGGCAACAGCCCGTTATTGAGGTAGTTCATCCGCGCTTCGACGTAACGATCAGCCAATTCCCGCTCTGCGTCCGTGTCGATGCGCCCGGAAAACTGTTCCCACTGACGGGAAATTTCTGCGACATTGCCCTCGATCCGCCGCAAATGGTGATCAAGACCATGGTCATGCTCCGCGTGGTAGGCCCCGGCCGGGTCATGCTGCAAGGAAAGTAGAATCTGGCTGCGGTTTTCTTCCATCAAACGGCTGATGAGCGCCAGGGATTGTGCCGGTTTGACGCTGTTTTCATTGATCGCAATGGCGCTGCCATGCACCTGCAAAATCCCCCACAAGCCTAAAGCGGCCACCAAAACCATGCCCAGCAGCAAAACGGCAAAACCGCTACGGATTTTTTGCCGTAAAGACCAGCCGGAAAACCACCCTGCGCCGCCTTCGCACACACTGCCGTGACGAATATGCAGGCCGCCCGCCTGGCCTTCGCGTATCTTGTGATAAGCGGCTTCCGCAGCAACAATCTCGGCGCGTTCCGCCTGACGGCGCACCGACATGTAACCACTCATCTTGCCATCTTCATACAACGGGGTTACCGCCGTGCGAACCCAGTAAAAGCCGCCATCTTTGCAACGGTTTTTGACCAAGCCCACCCAGGGGCGGCGCGCCTGCAAATCCCGCCACAAATCAGCAAAGGTTTCGCTCGGCATGTCCGGGTGGCGAATCAGGTTATGCGGCTGGCCCAGCAACTCGGCTTCGCTGTAACCGCTGATCTGCACGAAATCGCGGTTGACGAAAGTAATGATGCCTTTGAGATCGGTTTTTGAAACGATCAAGTGCTCTTTGCTCAGCAAAACCTCGTGGTCGTTTACCGGTTGATTATTACGCATGCGAACGTCCTCGTTTCTGGCAATTTCCGACAAATCAAAACTCAGTCCAGTCATCGTCGCTGTCCGACGGCACACTGGCTAGGGCAGGGGGTAATGCACGCGATGCCGGCCACGGCGGCAAGGAAAGCGACTGGCGTGGTGCAGGTGGTGCCTGGTGTAGCGCCGGCGCTGCCGGCAAATGCGCATAGGCTTCGCTGGGCAAAGCGCGCACCTCTGCGCCCAGACGGAACACCGAAACCAGGGTAACCAGCGATTCGGCCTGTTCCTGCAAGCTTTCGGCCGCTGCCGCGGCCTCTTCGACGAGCGCCGCATTTTGTTGCGTGACTTCGTCCATCTGCGTAATCGCCTGCCCGACCTGCTCGATGCCGCCTGTTTGTTCGCGGCTGGCGTGCGAGATATCGGCCATCAGTTGCGCCAAGGTTTGCACGCTGCTGACCACGTTTTCCATGGTGCTGCCGGCCTGCTCGACCAGTTTGTTGCCGGCCGCCACCTTGCTCACCGAATCACCGATCAGCGCCTTGATCTCCTTGGCGGCAGCGGCGCTGCGCTGGGCAAGATTACGCACTTCACTGGCCACCACGGCAAAACCGCGCCCTTGCTCACCGGCGCGCGCGGCTTCCACCGCCGCATTCAAGGCGAGAATATTGGTCTGAAAGGCGATGCCGTCGATCACACCGATGATGTCCGCAATACGGTTACTCGCCTGCTGGATGCCGCTCATTGTTGCCACCACCTGGCGGACCACGGTGCCACCGGCTTCGGCCACGCGCCGCGCATCTTCCGCCAGGCCGTGTGCGCGCTGCGCGGTGTTGGCATTTTGCTGCACGGTGCTGGTCAGCTCTTCCATGCTGGAGGCGGTTTCTTCCAGGCTAGAGGCTTGATGCTCGGTGCGCGCCGACAAATCCTGGTTGCCCTGAGCAATTTCCAGAGCCGCCGTGTTGATTGTGTCGCTCGCCTCTTTGATCGAAATGGCAATTTCGCGTAGCTGATCGATGGTGCCGTTGGCATCCTTACGCACCTGCTCCAGATCGCCTTGGTAGACCGTCTCGATTTTTTCCGTCAAATCGCCCTCGGCCAGGCGCGCCAGCATCTGCCCCACCGCCTGCAGCGCCTGGCTATTGGTTTCCAGCATGCGGTTAATTGCCGTGGATAGCTGCAAAAAGAAGCCGCGTTTATCCGTCTGCTCGATACGCAGCGCAAAATTACCGTTTGCCGCGGCCTCGACGATTTCAGCGACCTCACGCTCGATGGCGATTTCGCCGGTACGGTCCAACCACTCGATCACCGTATTCAGGCGCTGGCCGTTGGCATCGATCACTGGCGTCAGGACCAGGGCAAACACCCGGCGGCCGATTTCAATTTCACTAGAGACGGGCGCACTGATCTGCGCCAAATGCTCTACGGAAAGGGTCGCGTGCAGACTCCCCACGGAAAAATTGCCGCCTTGCACGGCTTGCGCCTGAAACGTTGGCACGACCTGGCGCACATCCCCCTCCGCCAAGCGCAGCATGTCGAGCATTGCGGCATTGACATACACCACCCGCCCGGCAGCATCGACCAGCGTCACGCAATTCGAGCCGACATCGAGCGCCACCTTGATGCGTAAAACCTCTGCCGCCACCCGCCGCTCACTCGCCGTGCGCTCGGCCAGATCGTCTTGCATACGCGCCAAGGACTGCAACAAATAGGCCGGTTCATCGCGTCCCGTGGTGTTGATCGGGTTATCGAACTTGCCGCCCGCCACGGCCCCGGCCACCGTCACCGCTTCATCCAGGGGGCGGGTAATGCCGCGCGTCACCCAGATGCCGGAGGGAATCATCACCAATACAGCAAAAATGATCAGCCCGAACAAAACCAAACGCGCTTCCTCACGAATGGCCGCGATTTCCGCCAAAGCTTGCTCATTGGATTGGCGCTGCAGTTGCAGCAAGCTGTCCAGGCGCTTTTGCCATTCTTCTAGGCCCGGTTCGAGATAGCTTTCAAAATGCGTTTCAATCGCCGGACGGCTGCCTGCCGCAACCAGCATGGTCAGGCGCTGCAAAGCCCGCTCGGCGCGCGTTTGCACTGTCGGCAGTTCCCCCAGGGCATCGCGCATTGCCACATTGTGCGGCTTGGCCAGAATTTGTTGCTCGCTTTGCCGGTAACGCGCCAGGGCCGCGCCTATCTGTTTTTCTTCCGCGCGCTGGCGCTCGATTTCTTCATAGAGCAAGGTGTTGCGCGCGTGCATGCCGGCATCTTCCACGGCATCGCGCATGTCGCGGATGACGTCGAAAGTCGCGGCATTTTCGACGGCAATCAGCTGCGCCTTTTCACCCACCTTATTCAGACCGATCAACGCGATAACGACAAAGGCAATCATCAGCCCCAAGGCACCGATGGTCGTAGAAATCAGGCGGCTACCAATTTTGAAATGACGGACATTGAACATTTCACGCATCCTCTTCTTCGTATTCAGCGGCTTCGTCGAGCAAGGCCATTTCGCTGCTGCGCATCAGGCGCTCGATATCGGTAATGATCAGCATGCGCGTATCCACCGTCGCCAAACCCACGATGTAACGGGTATCGAAAGCCCCCGAAAACTCGGGCGCGGCACGCACTTCGTCGGGGGTCAGGCTGAGGACGTCGGAAACGCTATCGACCACGGCCCCCACCACACGCCCGGCAACATTGAGAATGATCACCACGGTAAATGGCGTGTATTCGACCTGCGGCAAATTCAGTTTCAGGCGCAAATCAACGATGGGCACGATGATGCCGCGCAAATTGATGACGCCTTTGATGAAGGCCGGCGTGTTGGCGATCAGGGTCGGCTGGTCGTAGCCACGAATTTCCTGCACCTTGAGGATATCGATGGCGTATTCCTCGTCCCCCAAAGTGAAGGTCAGATACTCGCGCAAATCTGGCCGAGCGGCCTCGGCTTCACGCTGCTGCACACGATTCATGATGCACTCCTCATCCGCCGCCCATCCGGCTTTTCTTGATTTCCTGACGCGCCATGCCGGCAATCGCCGTCACATCGAGAATCAGGGCCACGCGCCCGTCGCCCATGATGGTCGCCCCGGCCACCCCGCTGACCTTGCGATAATTGGCTTCCAGACTCTTGATCACCACCTGGTGCTGCCCCACCAGAGCATCGACAAAAAGGGCCACGCGCACGCCGTCGGCATCGAGCACGACCATGATGCCCTGTGAAAACGTTTGCCAGGCCGATTGCAAACCAAACATTTCGTGCAATGCCACCACCGGCAGGTACTCCCCGCGCACCTGCACCAACTGCGCCTGATTACCCATGGTGCGGATCGCATCCGGCGCGGCTTGCAAAGACTCCAGCACGCAGGCCAGCGGCAAAATATAGAGCTGGTCGCCCACGGCCACTGACATACCATCAAGAATGGCGAGGGTGAGCGGCAGGCGCACCGTCATACGGGTTCCCGCCCCCGGCTGCGAATCGATATCGACCCGCCCGCCCAGCCCTTGGATGTTGCGGCGCACCACATCCATACCGACGCCACGCCCGGAAACATCGCTGACCACGTCGGCGGTAGAAAAACCCGGCTCAAAAATGAGGTGGTACACCTCGTTGTCGCTCATCGCATCCGACACCGGCAAACCACGTTCGCGGGCTTTTTTGAGGATTTTCTCGCGCGGCAGACCGGCACCGTCGTCTTCCACCTCGATGACGATGCTGCCGCCTTGATGAAAGGCGCGCAGCGAAATCGTGCCTTGCGCCGGTTTTCCGGCGGCAAGACGGGCCTCTGGCATTTCGATGCCATGATCGAGGCTGTTGCGGATCAAGTGCGTCAGCGGATCGGCAATTTGCTCGATCAAACCCTTGTCCAGTTCCGTCGCCTCGCCCGTGGTTTTGAGTTCGACCTGTTTGCCCAGCTTGCCCGATACATCGCGCACCACCCGCGGAAAACGCGAAAACACCGCCGAAATCGGCAACATGCGGATCGACATCACCGCCTCTTGCAAATCGCGCGTATTGGACTCCAGCTGGGTCAGCCCGTTTTGCATGTTCTCAGGCAGATTTTCAGCAAGCTGCAAGGAGGATTGCTGCAAAATCGCCTGCGTAATGACCAGCTCACCCACCAGGTTGATGAGCTGATCGACCTTTTCTACGCTCACCCGGATCGAGGAATCGCTGTTGCCATTGGCTTTTACCCGCCGCGCCGCTACGGGTTCGGCGGCTTTTTCCGGGGCTTTGGCGGGCGGATTGGGGGATGCCGTTGCAACGGGTGCAGCGGGCGCAGCGGCCCCCGAAGAGGGCTCCGCAAGAGGTGCGAAAAAACCAAAGCCCTCGTCCTCTTGTGCTTCCGCAGCGCCTGGGGCGTCTGCTACGGGCGGATCAGGCAAGTCGACGAAAAATCCATACTCGGCCACGGGCGCTTCTTGCGCTTCTTGCGTTACTTCCCGCCCCTCTTCCTTTAATTGCCAGCTACCGCTTTCGGCAACGAAATCAAGCACATCGACCAAACTGTTTTGCGCCTGCGCGGTGGTGATGCGCAGTTCCCAGGCCAGGTCATCGGCACTTCCGGACGGCTGATGCAGCACCTCGACCGTCGCCTCTGCGCGCCACTCGGCAATCAGCTGTGTAATCGCCCCGCTGCTCGCCGCGTGTTGCGTCGGCACAAATTTGAGACTATAGGTTTTTTGCGCCGGCGTGGGCTGCGTAAGCGCCTCTGGCGCAACAGGGCTTGCCGGTGCAGCACTCGGCCCTTGTTCTAATTGCGCAAGACTGGCGCATAAAGCCGCCACCGCATCGGGATCGCTGCTCCCCTGCCCTTGATGCGCCGCCAACATGCCGCGCAAAACGTCACCCGCCTTAAGAAACACGTCGACCATATCCGTGCGCAAGGCAAGCTGGCCCTTGCGGATACGATCGAGCACGTTCTCCAGAACGTGCGTAACCTCTGCCAGATCAGTAAAACCAAAGGTGCCGGCGCTGCCTTTGATCGAATGGGCGGCGCGAAAAATGGCGTTGAGCTGCTCGCTGTCCGGTTGCGCCACATCGAGCGCCAGCAACAAGGATTCCATGGTCGCCAGATGCTCTTCCGATTCCTCGAAAAAGATCTGGAAAAACTGACTCATGTCGATGGCCATGCCCGCTCCCTTAGGCACCACTGCGTGTTATTTAATACGGCTCATGCGGGTTCTGCTGCCCGCTCTCTGCTGAGTTATTTAGCCGATGACCTTGCGTACGACGTCGATCAGACGCTGCGGATCGAACGGTTTTACCAGCCAGCCAGTCGCCCCGGCGGCACGCCCCTGTGATTTCATCTGGTCCGAAGATTCCGTGGTCAGCATCAAAATCGGCGTTTTTGCGTACTGCGGCATAGCGCGCAAGGTTTTGATCAAACTCAGGCCATCCATGCGTGGCATGTTTTGATCGGTAAGAATCAAGTCGAATGCCTGCGCACTGGCCTTGTCCAGGCCATCCTGCCCGTCTGTTGCATCGATCACTTCATACCCGGCAGTTTTCAGGGTAAATGACACCATCTGACGGATAGAGGCCGAATCATCGACCGCAAGTATGACTTTGGCCATTATTTCCTTTCCTTCGTGCTAATTGGGGCAAACCACGCATTATGCGTGAAAACCGTGGGCAGACCTGCATTTCTACGAAAATCCACAAAAATTAACGGATTTCCGGCGCCGGCAGTCCAGGCACATAGGGCACCTCATCCTCACCGGCATCGCTCGCCGGGCCTTCTTCATTGAGGATGGCACGCTCCGTGCGCTGATTGAGCACCACGATGCTAATCCGCCGATTGACCGGATTCAACGGATCATTCTTGTCGAACAATACGGTCGAGCCCAGACCCACGACCCGAATCACCTTGTGCGCCTCCAGGCTGCCCGCCACCAGTTCCCGGCGCGAGGCATTGGCGCGGTTGGTGGAAAGCTCCCAGTTGGAAAACCCCTGAATACCGCCACTAAAGGGCGCGGCATCGGTATGACCGGCCAAGCTGACACGATTCGATACGCCATTGAGCAATTTGCCGATTTGCCGCAACAAGTCGCGCGCGTAGGGTTTAACCTGGTCGCCACCCAAATCGAACATGGGGCGGTTTTGCTCATCAACGATTTGAATGCGCAAGCCTTCCGAGGTAATGTCGAGCAAAAGCTGTTTTTTGAATTGCAGCAGCTGCGGCGTCTGTTCGATCATTTTTTCGATGTCGGATTTCAGCTTTTCCAGGCGCTCGCGTTCCTGGCGCTGGAATTCCAGCTGCGCTTCCTTGGAAAAGGTGGTGCGCTTGGCTTCGACCTCGCCCTTTTTTACCTGCCCGGCCTGGCGCGTCAAATCCTGACCGCCGCCTTTCAGGATACTGGTCGCATCGCCAGTCCCTTCGCCGCCTTGCATGGCCACTTTCATCGGGTTTTGAAAGTAATCGGCGATGCCCTGCAAATCGCCCTTGGATGTAGAGCCTAACAGCCACATCAAGAGGAAAAAAGCCATCATCGCTGTCACGAAGTCGGCATAGGCAATTTTCCAGGCCCCGCCGTGCGCGCCGCCAGCGACGACTTTCTTGCGTTTGATAACTATCGGGCGGGTATCGTCTGCCATGGTGTTTCGATGAAAAGAAGCTTATTTGCCCTTGCGTGCCTTGAGCTCTTCTTCGAGCTCGCTAAAGGTCGGCCGATCATGTGCGCCCAGGGTTTTGCGCCCAAATTCGATCGCCACCTGCGGCGCATAGCCCGACATGGAGGCAAGCAACACCATTTTTATGGTTTTGAAAATCGTCCCGGATTCTTCGGCACGCTGCGCCATCACCCCGGCCAGCGGCGAAACGAAGCCATAGGAAACGAGAATCCCGAGGAAGGTTCCGACCAGCGCGCCACCGATCATCTTACCCAACACGGCCGGCGGCTCACCCACCGAACCCATCACGTTCACCACCCCCATCACCGCCACCACGATACCGAAGGCAGGCGTTGCATCCCCCACCTTGGCCATGACGTGCGCGGGTTCAGCCGCTTCGTGGTGATGGGTTTCCAACTCCACGTCCATCAAGCTCTCGATTTCCACCGTGTTCAAGTTACCGCCCACCATCATGCGCAGATAATCGGTCATGAATTCGAGCACATGGTGGTCGGCGGCGATATTGGGATATTTGGTAAAAATCGGGCTGGCATCCGGGTTTTCGACATCGTTTTCAATCGACATCAAGCCTTCTTTGCGCACCTTGCTGAGAATCTCGAACAGCAGGGCCAGCGTATCGATGTAGTAGGCCTTGTTGTAAGGCGAGTTCTTCAGTACGCCGGGAATGGCCGCTACCGTCGACTTGATTACCTTGATGTTGTTGCCGGCAACGAAACCCCCAATGGTCAGGCCGACGATCGCCAGGTACTCCATAGGCACCCACAGCGCGAGCAGGCTGCCGTGCACCGAGTAGGTCCCCAAAGACGCCGCCAGAATGATGATGTAGCCAACGATCAAAAACATGCAAAACCTCTCAGAAAGCCGACAATCGCGGCTCGGACAACTTGTTTTGTTCGCCGCTATTGTAGCCACAGGCATTAGAAAACACGCAAAAAACTTGCATAAAAACGAGCCCTTGGGCGTCGAATGTTAGACTTTCGCCCAGACCTGTTCGAGCCACCCTCTTTCCTTTTTGCCTGCCATGTCGTTTTGTATCGCATGCGGTGCTGCCGGTCAGCACCTGATTCCGCCCGGCGACAACCTACCGCGCCTGGTCTGCCCCCGCTGCGGGCATATTCATTATGAAAACCCGCGCATGGTGGTGGGCTGTGTCGCCGAATGGGAAGGACGCATCCTGCTCTGCCGCCGCGCCATAGCGCCGCGCCTGGGCTACTGGACCCTGCCTGCCGGTTTCATGGAAAACGGCGAAAGTGCCGCCGCTGCCGCGCGGCGCGAAACACAGGAAGAAGCCGGCGCGCTCGTGCGCATCGACGCGCCTTTTGCCATGGTCAGCATCGCCCACATCAACCAGATCCATTTTTTCTACCGTGGGCAACTGACAACGCCGGACTACGCCGCCGGCGAAGAAAGCCTGGAAGTCGCACTTTTTCACCCCGACACCATTCCCTGGGACGATTTATCGTTTCGCAGCGTGCGCTACTGCCTGGAAGCCTACTTACGCGACAAACCGCAAGGTCGCTTTGGCTTTCACGAACACGAATTACCGCCTTTGACAGGCTGAAATTTCCTGCGACAAGGAATTCTCGCCGACCAGGGCAAGCAGCTACTCGGATACTGCTCGCGCAAAGGCTACAAACGGTGCGACACGCGAGGCCACAAGCGGCTGCCGGAGCCTCCACAGAGGATGACGGAGAGTAGGTTCATCGCGATTTTTTCCGAGTTTCTTTCTGGTTTAATTGGGCCGGGCAGCAGCAGACAGCGCCGCCAGCAGTTTCTCGTGAATGCCGCCAAAGCCGCCGTTGCTCATCACCAGCACATGGTCACCGGGGCGGGCCTGGGCGGCGATTGCGGCGACCATTTCGCCCAGATCGGCGTGCACCTGCGAGCGTTCGCCGAGGGGGGCGAGCACGCTGGCGGCGTCCCAGTCGAGGCCGCCGCTGTAGCAGAAGGCCAGATCGGCCTCGGCCAGGCTGCTCGGCAGTTGCGCCTTCATCGTGCCCAGTTTCATGGTGTTGGAGCGCGGTTCGAACACGGCGAGGATGCGCGCCCTGCCGACTTTGCGCCGCAGCCCGGCGAGCGTCGTGGCGATGGCGGTCGGATGGTGGGCGAAATCGTCGTACACCGTGACGCCGCGCGCTTCGCCCCGGGTTTCCAGGCGCCGCTTGACGTTCTCGAAGCGCGCCAGCGCCGCCAGACCGTGCGCGAAGGAAACGCCGACATGGCGCGCCGCCAACAATGCCGCACAAGCATTGGCGCGATTGTGTTCGCCAGTGAGCGCCCACTGACAACGTCCAATCTCACCCTCGGGGCCGTGCAGGATCAGCTCACCGCTGGCATCGTCACCGCTCACCCGGTAGCCGTCTGCATGGTTGAAGCGCATCACCGGCGTCCAGCAGGCGCGGGCCAATACCCGCTCCAGCGCGTGTTCACTGCCGTTACTGACGATCAAACCACTGCCCGGCAAGGTGCGCACCAGATGATGAAACTGCGTTTCGATCGCCGCCAGATCGGCAAAAATATCGGCGTGGTCGAATTCCAGATTGTTCAGCACCAGGGTGCGCGGCTGATAGTGGATGAATTTGGAACGCTTGTCGCAAAACGCTGTGTCATACTCGTCGGCTTCGATGACGAAAAAGGGTGTCGCACCCAGACGCGCCGAGACGCCAAAGTTTTTCGGCACGCCGCCGATGAGAAAACCGGGTGCCATGCCGGCGTCTTCGAGTATCCAAGCGAGCATGGCGCTGGTGGTGGTCTTGCCGTGCGTGCCGGCCACCCCCAGCACCCAGCGCCCGCGCAGCACATTTTCTGCCAGCCACTGCGGCCCTGAAACATAGGGCAAGCCCTGGTCGAGAATCGCTTCCAGCAAGGGATTGCCGCGCGAAATGGCATTGCCGACCACGAACACATCGGGCTGCACTGCGGTTTGCCCGGCATCGTAGCCTTGCGTCAGCGTAATGCCCGCCTGCTGCAGCTGTTCGCTCATCGGCGGATAGACGCTGGCGTCGCAACCGCTGACGCGATGCCCTGCGGCGACCGCAAGCTGGGCCAGCCCCCCCATGAAGGTGCCGCAAATGCCGAGGATATGAATGTGCATGACGCTGGCTATGGTTAGAATAGGCGGCATTCTACCCGAGCCCTTTGGCAAAAGCCGCCATGCACCACCGCAACAGCTCCCGCAAACGTTTTTCCTCAGCCAGCGATCCGCGCAGCAGCATTGCCGCCGTTGCCGCCCGCCTGATCGCCGAAGACGACCTGGAAGACTATCTGCAAGCCAAGAAAAAAGCCCTGCGTCAGCTGGGCCTGCCGAACAATACGGCGCTGCCCGACAATGCCGAAGTCGAAGACGCCGTGCGCGCCCACCGCGCCCTCTACCAAAGCGGCGAACATCCCGCCATGCTCGAGGCTTTACGCCGCTCCGCCTTGCAGCTGATGGAATTTCTTGCCCCGTTCAATCCCTATCTCACAGGCTCCGTACTCGATGGCACGGCGGGCGAGTACAGCCAGATCGATCTTTTATTGTTTGCCGACAGCGCCAAGGAAGTGGAAATTTTCCTGCTCAACCACGGCATCGAGGTGCAGCACACCACGCCGCGCCACGACAAGGTCGAAGCCGTGCTGCAAATCAGCACAGAAAATACCGATGCCAATCTCGTCATTCTCGCGCCGCAAATGGAACGGGTCAGCTTCAAACACCGCGATGGGCGCGTCCGTGCGCGCATCCGTGCCGATGAGCTACGCCGCCTCCTGCACGCTGCGCCCCAGCCTGCCTGATACACTGCATTGCAAAACCCACAGCCTTTTTTCAACGCCATGAAAACCCTGATCGTCGAAGACAACGCCGCCATGCGTTCCCTGCTCAGCACCCTGCTCAACAGCCAGGGTTATCCCGTGGTGGGTGAACTGGAATCCGGGGCAACGCTGCTTGACGACATCCATCGCCTGCGCCCGCAGATCATCTGCCTGGACTACCAGCTCCCCGGTGCCGACGGCCTAAGTTTGCTCAAAGACATCAGCGAGCATTACCCGGAAATTGACGTCGTTTTCATCACCAGTTCGGAAGCCGAGGATATCGAAAAACAAGCCGCCGACGCCGGAGCCTCCGGTTTTTTGCGCAAACCCTTCGGGCAAAAACAAATCATCGACGAACTCAAGTTGATCAGCGAAACTCGCCGCCAGGCTATGGCCGCCAACGCTGAGGCCAGCGCCAACGCTGAGACAAACGCCAACGCAAAATCCCCTGCCCAAAGCAACCGCGCCCCCAGCCCGGCGCGCTCGGCTGCGCGCAAAAACGCCCAACGCCCGACTGCTGTCATTGTTGATGACAACAGCGCCATCCGCCTGCTTTTAAAAGGCATTCTCAGCGAATACGGCCTGGATGTCGTCGCCCAAGCCAGCAACGGCGAAGAGGCCATTCGCTGCGCCGAGCTGCATCAGCCCAGCGTTCTCTTTCTCGATGTCAACATGCCCATTCTCTCCGGGCTCGAAGCCTTGCCGCAGATCCGCGTCGCCAGCCCACGCACGGCGGCGGTAATGGTCACCGGCAATGCCACGCGTGAGCTGGTGCAACAGGCGGCCCAGCTGGGGGCCTGCGGTTATGTCGTAAAACCTGTGCGCCCGGCCTACGTGCATAATTTTCTGAATAAACTCTTTGGCCGCTAAAACGCGGCGGAGATGCGCTCATGAGCTTGCTGATCGACTACCCTTTTCCCAGCGCCACGGCCTGGGTAGAGCATTTCGCCGGCATCGAGCTGCCCATTTTGCGCCTGACCGCCAATCGCCTCGCGGCGCTGCGCGATACCGCCAACAACATCAACACCCGCACGCTGGCCCAGATCGTCGCGCACGACCCGCTGATGACACTGCGCCTGTTTCGCACCATGAAAGCCAACCGCTCGGCCCGGCAAAACGCCGATATCACCACCCTGGAGCGCATTTTGGTGATGATCGGCACGGAACGTTTTTATACCAGCTGCCAAGAATTACCCATCATCGAGCACCAACTGAAGGCCTACCCCAAGGCCATGCTCGGTTTGCTAAAAAGCATCGCCCGCAGCCGGCAGGCCAGCATCTGGGCGCGTGACTGGGCCTTGTTGCGACAAAACACGCGCTTTGAAGAAATCGCGCTGGCCGCCTTGCTACACGAATTCGTCGACATCCTGATGCACTGCTTTGCCCCCAATCTTGCCGTGCAAGCCCGCGAATCTCTGAGCACGCACGCCGGGGTGCGCAGCAAGGCCGTACAGGAAAGCGTTTTTGGCGCGCCGCTTTGCGACATCATGCGCCCCCTGGTCGAACGCTGGGGCCTGCCGGAGTTGTTGCTCAGCCTGCTCGAAGGCCACGACAACGCGCAGGACAACGCCAATCTGCGTAACGTCACGCTGGCGCTCGATCTGGCCCGCCATGCCGCCAATGGCTGGGACGACCCGGCTTTGCCGGATGATTTTCGCGCCATTCAGGAGTTGCTGTTCATCAACCGCAGTCACTTGCTGGAGCGCCTCAGTGCGCCGGCTGAGATGGTGCAGGCCGCTCGTCTGGCTGAAAACACCTGAACAAAAATGCACGCCCTCCCCCATCTCGCCTTCATCGACTGGCTGGCGCTCGGCATGTTTTTTGCCGCCTGGGGCGGTTATGCCTGGTTTTCCGAACATAGCCCGCGCGGCGCACATGGCTTGAACAGCACCACCCAGCGTTACCGCATGCAATGGGCTTACCGCCTGCTCGAACGCGATGTGCGCGTCACCGATTCCACCCTGATCGGCAACCTGGTCACCAGCGTGTCCTTTTACGCCAACACCACCATTTACATCATCGCCGGCTTGATCGCCGCCCTCGGCGCGGCCGACCAGTTGCTCGGCCTGGCTGCCGACCTGCCCTTTGCGGCACCGGGCAACCGCGAATTGCTGGAAATCAAGCTGATGCTGGTTCTGGGTTCTTTCGTTTTCGCCTACTTCAAATTCACCTGGGCGCTGCGCCAGTTCAATCTGCTTTCCATCCTGGTCGGTGCCGCACCGCAAGGGCTCGCCGGCACGCCAGAAATCGACCGTTTCGCGCGCCGCCTGGCCGCCGCCAACAGCCTAGCCGGCGACGACTTCAACCGTGGCATCCGCGCCTATTACTTCGGCTTGGCCGCCGCCGTCTGGCTACTCAATCCGCTGCTTTGCGCGCTCGCCTCGCTCGCCATCCTGATCGTGCTCTATCGCCGCGATTACCGCTCACCGGCGCTATTGGCCCTGCGCGAAGAAAACGACTGACCCTCTCCGGCCTCCCTTGCTTTACCGACTGGGACGCAGCCACAACCAAAGCAAAATCGCCGCCCCCAAGAGCGCCGGCAAATAGCGCCAGTCGCCCGGCAAATGCACCCAGCCGCTGAGCGCGCTCAAGGCCAGCATGGCGGTCGCCAAGCATTTTCCGAGCAGCGGAATCGCCCCGCGCGTACGCCAGGCAAGGATCATCGAGCCAAATACAGGGTGCGCCAGTAAACGCGCCTCCCATTCGGGGTGGGAGCGCCCCCAGAAATAGGCCGCCAGAATCAGAAAAGGTGTCGTCGGCAGCAGCGGCAAAAAGGCACCCACCAAACCCAACAACGCAGATGCGGCCCCGAGGGCGCGATACACCGGTTTTTTCACTTAACGCACATCCTTTGCCACATCCTTTGCCAGCGATTTCAACCTCTGTCCCAATAACTGTCGCGGCCGTAATTCTCCCGCAAAAGCTCGATGAAAAGGCGTACCCGCAGAGGCAAATAACGGCGCTGGGCAAATACCGCGTAAATCCCCATCGGCGGCGCTTGCCAACTGTCGAGCACCGTGGTCAAACGCCCTTCGCTCAAATCCCGCCCGACTTCCCATAACGAGCGCCAGGCCAGCCCTCGCCCAGCCAAGGCCCACTCGTGCAAAACTGCGCCGTCGTTACAGGCAAAACTTCCCGTTACCTTGCGCGTGTGCACCTCACCGCTGGCGGGATCACGAAAAATCCAGCCGCGCTGCGGCCCCAGCGCCAGACAATTATGCCCGGCCAATTCATCCGGCCGGTGCGGTACGCCCCGCGCCACCAGGTACGCCGGGCTGGCCACCACCACCCGGCGCATTTCGCCCAGGCGCACGCTGACCAGGCTGGAATCGGTCAACTCACCGATGCGGATGGCGCAATCGATGTTTTCGTTGATCAGATCAACCAAACGATCCGACAAATCGAGATTCACCGTCACTTCCGGATGGGCCTGCATGAACTGCGCGACCAGCGGGGCCACATGGCGCAAGCCGAAACCCGCCGGCGCCGACAAACGCACGGGGCCGCTCGCGCGCACGACACCCAAAGATACCGCCGCCTCAGCATTGGCCAAATCGGTGAGTAAGCGCTGACACTCTTCAAAAAATACCTGTCCTTCGGAAGTCAGCGTCAGCTGGCGCGTCGTGCGCTGCATCAGGCGCACGCCCAGGCGGTTTTCCAGGGCATCGAGGCGGCGCCCGATCATCGCCGGCGTCACACCTTCCCCGCGAGCGGCGGCTGACAGGCTGCCGCGCTGCGCGGCGGCGACGAAGGCGGTCATTTGTTTGAAAACGTCCATGCGCTGATTTTATACATTAAGTACAAGATAAATTGCATTTAGCGCAGCTTATCGCGCCACCTGATACACAATATACTCTTATACAAGACTTGAGGCGGGCTTTGCGCTGGCCACAGACCGAACCGAAGAACCCCCGCTCCAATCCAAGCCCCCCGCCCAACACCCACGATGGACCTCCCCTTCCTCCACTACGCCCTCATCGCGCTCGCCGCCTTTGGTGCGGGCGCGATGAATTCGGTGGCGGGCGGCGGCTCCTTTCTCTCTTTCCCCGCCCTGCTCGCCGTCGGCGTGCCGCCGGTGACGGCCAATGCCAGCAATTCAGTCGCTTTGTGGCCCGGTAGCCTGGCCGGTGCCTGGGCCTTTCGCAGCGAATTGCTGCGTTTCAAATCCGCGCTGCCCAGGCTCACCTTGGTCGCCTTTGTCGGCGGCATCGCGGGCGGCCTGTTATTGCTCGCCACCTCGAACGCCGCCTTCAGCCGCCTGATTCCCTGGCTGCTGCTGCTCGCCACCGTGCTTTTTGCCTTCAGCCCGCAGCTTTCCCGCCTGCTCGCCGGGCGGCGGGCAACGGCGGCGAGCGCGCATCAGGTCGGGCCGGGCGGGCTGCTGTTTCAGTTCGTCGTTTCCATTTACGGCGCTTTTTTCGGGGCCGGCATGGGCATTCTCATGCTGGCGGCCCTGGCCATCCAGGGCTTCGAGGACATGCACGAGATCAACGCCCTGAAAAACTGGCTCTCCGCCGTGATCTATTCCGTGGCCGTGGCAACTTTCGTCATCGCCGGTGCGATTTCCTGGCCGCACACCCTCGTCATGCTGCTCACCGGCACCCTCGGCGGCTACTGGGGAGCGCGCCTGGCGCGGCGCATTCCGGCGCAGTGGCTGCGCCGTTTCATCGTCGCCGTCGGCATTTTTCTCACCCTGTATTATTTTTACAAAACCCCTTGATCTGAAAGGAAAAACATGAGCCTCACCCTACCGCAAGGCATGCAAATCACCGCTCCGGTGAAACCCGAATGGGAAGCCATTCTGAGCACCGAAGCGCTCGCCTTCGTCGCCCAGCTGCACCGCGCTTTCGAAGCCCGCCGCCAGGAATTGCTGAAGGCGCGCATCGAGCGCCAGGCGCGTATCGATGCCGGTGAAATGCCGGATTTCCTGCCGCAAACCAAGCACATCCGCGAAGGCGACTGGAAAGTTGCCCCGGTGCCGCCCGCCCTGCACTGCCGCCGCGTCGAAATCACCGGCCCGGTCGAGGCCAAGATGATCATCAACGCCTTCAACTCGGGCGCCGACTCCTACATGACCGACTTCGAAGATTCCAACAGCCCGAACTGGGACAACCAGATTCAAGGCCAAGTCAATCTGTACAAGGCGATTCGCCGCGAACTCTCGTTCAAGAACGAAGCCGGCAAGGAATACAAATTGAACGACAAGATCGCCACCTTGCAGATTCGCCCGCGCGGCTGGCACCTCGATGAAAAACACGTTCTCGTTGACGGCCAGCGCGTTTCCGGCGGCCTCTTTGACTTCGGCCTGGTGTTTTTCCACAACGCCAAGGAGCAAATCGCCCGGGGTGCCGGCCCCTTCTACTATCTGCCGAAGATGGAAAGCCACCTCGAAGCCCGCCTGTGGAACGATGCCTTCGTCCTGGCCCAGGACCACATCGGCCTGCCGCAAGGCACGATCAAGGCGACCGTGCTGGTCGAAACCATTCTCGCCACCTTCGAGATGGAAGAAATTCTCTATGAACTGCGCAACCACTCCGCTGGGCTGAACGCCGGGCGCTGGGATTACATCTTCTCCTGCATCAAGAAGTTCAAGAAAAACAAGGATTTCTGCCTCGCCCAGCGCGGCGCGATCACGATGGAAGTGCCTTTCATGCGCTCCTACGCCCTGGCCCTGGTGCAGGCCTGCCACAAGCGCGGCGCGCCGGCGATGGGCGGCATGAGCGCCCTGATCCCGATCAAGAACGATCCGGTCGCCAACGAAAAAGCGCTGGCCGGCATCCGCCACGACAAAACACGCGATGCCAACGACGGCTTCGACGGCGGCTGGGTCGCCCACCCCGGTCTGGTGCCAATTGCCATGGAAGAATTCGTCAAGGTGCTGGGCGACAAACCCAACCAGTTCGGCAAGCAGGTCGAAGGCAAATTCGGCCCGGCCCAGTGGCTCGATTTCCAGCCGACCACGCCGATCACCGAAGCCGGGCTGCGCAACAACATCAACGTCGGCATCCACTATCTCGGCAGCTGGCTGGCCGGCAACGGCTGCGTACCCATCCACAACCTGATGGAAGACGCCGCCACCGCCGAAATTTCCCGCTCGCAGGTGTGGCAGTGGGTAGTCTCGCCCAAGGGCATTCTCGATGATGGCCGCAAGGTCACCGTCGACATGGTGCGCCCGATGATCGCCGAGGAACTGGCCAAGGTGAAGGCCGCCGTTGCCGCGCAAGGTGAAGACACCGCCAGCTACGACAAAGCCTCTGTCATCTTCGACGAAATGTCGCTGACCCCGGAATACCCGGAATTCCTGACGCTGCCGCTGTACGAAGCTATGGCCTGAGCGCCAGAAACCACGCAAAGCCGCGCAACTCCAGCTCTTCACGGCCAAACCCTGGGCCGTGAAGAAGCTGGAGGCGTATCACCGGCCTGCTTCGCCAAGGCAAGCGGGCCATTTCATTACCCTGCCCTCTCCCTGATCGACCATGCTTCCCGCCCTGACCTTGCTCCTCGTTTGCCAGCTCCTGGGTGAAGTCGTCATCCGCGCCCTGGGAGCCGGCACCGCGACACAGGCTTTGCTCGCGCCGAAGTCCGTCACCACGCCGATCGTTATAGATTTGAACGGCCCGTTTACTGCCGCCCTGCTACCGGCCATTGCCCACTGGCTGCTTTAAAGAAGAAAGTCATGGGCCGATCCAAGGTTTTTGCATAAAAGCACATCGGGCGAGCTCAGAGCGCAGAGCATTAAACGCGGATTGGCGCGGAGCAAATCTGATGACACGGATAAAATCGTAAGCGAGAGCCTTTGATCCGCGTTTATCCGCGCACATCCGCCGAATCCGCGTTAAACAAGAAAGTCATGAGCCGATCCAAAGTTTTTGCATGAAAGCACATCAGGCGAGCTCAGAGCGCAGAGCATTGAACGCGAATTGGCGCGGAGCAAATCTGATGACACAGATAAAATCGTAAGCGAGAGCCTTTGATCCGCGTTTATCCGTGCACATCCGCCGAATCCGCGTTAAACAAGAAAGTCATGAGCCGATCCAAAATTTTTGCATGAAAGCACATCGGACGAGCGCAGAGCGTAGAGCATTGAACGCGGATTGGCGCGGAGCAAATCTGATGACACGGATGAAATCGTAAGCGAGAGCCTTTGATCCGCGTTTATCCGCGCACATTCGCCGAATCCGCGTTAAAGCAAGACGCTATAACGGGATGATGTCGGTATCCAGCAGGCTGGGCAAAAAGCCCCCTTGTTGCCGCATTTCCTTGCGCCGTGACATTTTTTCCTGCACCTGCGGCGGCAGCTCGGTAAACAGGATGAGATTCTTTTTGATCAGCAGTTCGATGGTGTCTTCCAGCGCCCGCACGAACTCGCGATCCAGTTCGTTGAGTTCGTTCTGCCGCCAGCGTTCGTGAATGAACTGCAGCACCTCGGGATCATCAGCCTGGGCTGATTCCCGCGCGGTGTCGCAGAGCGTCGGGTGTAGTTCGCAGATTTTCCCCTGGGCATCACGAGCAACATAGAGCATGTTTTTCCCCTCGAAGCATGAATTACCGGCCAGTCTGCCGGAGCGTACGAAACCCTGCAATTACCCGGAAGGGCAGGCAGGCGTGAACCAGGACAAATGGCCTCAATAATTGCGCACCGGCCCCTTGATCGGCATTTTCGCTTTGCCATGAAAAGTCGCCGGCGGTACCGGCGCGCCGCCTTTGCGCGGCGCTTTTTCCTGGCCGACGATGCGCACCGATTGCTCATTCGGCTGCTGGCGCTTGGCGGTGATTTCCAGACTGCTGGCGCGCTGTAGCTGCGGCCGCTCGAACGCCTCACGCGCGATGCGGGCGCGCTCGGCGGCAATGCGTCGATCGATGGCTTCTGTCGAGAGTGCGCGCTCGCTGAGCTGCTGGCGCATCCCCAGTAAGGTTTCGAGCTCCGGGCTCATGGTCAGGGAGCGCTGCGCTGTACCCCATTTTTCCTTGGGCTGGTTGACCGCCGCCTGAAAGGTTTCCGGATCGCTGACCAGGCGCGCAAGATCGGTGCGGTTGTTGCGCATAGCCCACTCCAGCGCGCCATCGCCCCAGTCGTTGCGTGCATCCACCCGTGCGCCGCGCGCCAACAAGGTTTTGGCCAGCTCGGCATGGCCTTCATAAACGGCCATCATCAAAACGCTCGAACCGTTGGTGCTTTGCGCGTCGATATCTGCGCCCTGCGCCAGCAAATATTCCGCCACCGCCGTATGTCCGCCGAAAACGGCGTAATGCAAGGGCGACCAGCTGCGCGCCGGCGCATTGATGCGCGCGCCGCGTTCGAGCAACCAGCGCACGGCATCCATTTTGCCGCGCCAAGCCGCAAGGGCCAGCGCCGATTCGCCGTTGTGATTGCGCAAATCGATCTCCGCCCCGCGTGAAATGAAAAAGCGCATCAACTCCAGATTGCCTTCCCAGGCACCGATCATCAGGCCGGAACCGATGCGGCTGCCCAGAAAATCCGGCGATAATCCGGCATCCAGCCAGGTCGTGGCAAGTTTCATGTCGCCCAATTCCATCTGCGTGCTGAAGGTCACCGGGTCGGGCAATTTCACCGCCGTAGTGCCGGGCGCAGCATACAGCGAGGGCGCGCAGCTCACCGCAAGGCCCATCACGATTATCATGGCGGCCGTCAGTTGCCTGACACAACGCATGTACGCCAAATTTTTCGTCTCAAGCTGCGCTTTATTCATCCTCTGCCTTCCCTAAGCTGTTGCATTCCATCCCCCATTCTCGCATGTTGCGCCCAATCTCACTGCCTGCCGCCGCCCCCGGCTCCCGCCTTGGGTTCGCGCTGGCGGCGTCCCTGCTCGCCCATGCGCTGATACTGGCCACGCCCCACCCGACACCCCCTTCTGCGCGGACTGTGCCGCCGCCTTTGCAAGCCAGCTGGCGCGCAGCGCCCCCGCCTCCGGCAGCACCGCCAACGGCACCAGAATTGCAACTGCCGCCGGAAGCGGCTGCCCACCCCGCGCCACCACCGACTGCCCCAAAAGCCCCGGCGGCACGGGCAAAAACCTGGACGCAAAGCGTACGCGAACAATTCGCCAAACAGCAGCACAGCGGGCAGTTCTACCCGGTAGAGGCCATCACCCAAGGCTTGGAAGGCGAGGCGCTGGTCTATTTCATCCTCGACCCGGCTGGCAATGTCAGCGCCGCGCGCATCGAGGAAAGCAGCGGTCATGCGCTACTCGACACCGCCGCCGTGCACGCGGTGCGCCGCCTGCGCGGCCTACCGGCAGACGCCCCGCAAGAAGCCTTGCTGCCGGTGCGTTTTCGCTTGCGCTGAAGAGGCTTGCTTCAAGGCAGTTCGCTTCGTCACTCGCCCTCTGACGGACTTTGCCGGACTTAGTCGGCACCAGTTTGGCAACGGATGCGCTACCGGCCTGCAGGCCGGGGGATTCACGAAACGCATGGCCTTACATCCGCCGCCACGGCCTGCGGCGCCCAAAATACCAGCGGCAGGCTCGCTCCCCAGAGCCGTTCCAGCTTGTCGGCCAAAGCAGCTGGATCGGCGCTCGTCCCGGCCAATAAACGCCCTTGCCCACCGCCGGCACGCTGTTCGGCCTGCAGGCGACGGGTCAGCTGGCGGGCGACGGCAGCCCCCGTATCGACCAGCTGCGTACCCGGCGACAAACGCTGCGCAATTTGAAGGCTTGCCCAAGGGTAATGCGTGCAGCCCAGGACCACAGTGTCGACCTGCGCCGCCTGCAAGGGCGTAACGTAACGATCGAGTAAAGCCGCCACTTTCGACGAATTCGGCCCCTCATTTTCTATGGCATCGGCGAGCCCGGTGCACGCCTCTCCGAAAATTTCTTTGCCCGCGCCATAGCTTGCCAACAAACGCTGAAAACGTTCGCTTTCTAAAGTGCGCTGCGTCGCCAGCACACCAATGCGCCCATTGCGGCTGAGTTCTACCGCCGGCTTCAAACCCGGCTCGAGGGCAACGACCGGCACGTTCACCGCAGCACGAATCGCCTCGGCGGCAACGGCGCTCGCCGTATTACAGGCGATTACCAATGCCTTGGCGCCAGCCTGCTGCAAGGCTTGCGCAATCGCCACACAGCGCGCGCGCAAAAATTCGGCCGGACGCTCGCCATAGGGAAAATAGCGCGTGTCGGCAAAATAAAAAAAATCTTCTTCCGGCAGTTGTTCGCGCAAGGCGCGCAAAACGGTCAGCCCACCGAAGCCAGAATCAAAAACGGCCACCGGCGAATGCAGCGTATGGCTTGAAAAATTCAAACGCGCACTCCCTGGTGGACCATGGTGTGTCTGCTCAATTTCCGTTTACTGCGTGGCCTGGCATTTCTTCATGAAAGAATTTTTGGCGGCACCGGCGAGAGGTTTGCCGTTTTTATCGATGGCTTGCGTCGAGCAGCTCTCGCGCTGGCATTTTTTCATGAACGAGCTTTTTGCCGCGCCCGCCAAAGGTTTGCCATTTTTATCCACGGCCTGCGCCGCACAATCTGCGTTAGCCAAGGCGGAGCCGCTGGCAAAGAAAGCAACTGCAAACAAAGCAAAAATTTTCTTCATGGTTTTTCTCCGTTGCGACGAAAGTGGAAAGCCCCCGCACGAAAATTCGCCGGGGGCGCGTATTTTACGCTGGGCCAAACCGTTTTACATACGCGCAATCATGGCCGCGCCAAATTCTGAGCAGGACAATTCTTCTGCGCCTTCCATCAGGCGAGCAAAATCGTAGGTGACTTTTTTGTCGCCAATCGCCGCTTCCATGGACTGAATGACCAGATCGGCCGCTTCCTTCCAGCCCAGGTGGCGCAGCATCATTTCAGCGGACAAAATGAGCGAACCAGGATTGACCTTGTCCAGCCCGGCATACTTTGGTGCCGTGCCATGCGTCGCCTCAAACACGGCGTAGCTGTCGGAAATGTTCGCCCCTGGCGCAATGCCGATGCCGCCCACCTGCGCCGCCAGCGCATCGGAAATGTAATCGCCGTTCAGATTGGTGGTGGCGATCACGTCGTATTCCGCCGGGCGCAGCAGGATTTGTTGCAGGAAAGCGTCGGCAATGGCGTCCTTGATGACGATCTCGCGCCCGGTCTTCGGGTTTTTCAGACGGCACCACGGGCCACCGTCGATCGGCTCGGCCCCGAATTCCTCACACGCGATCTGGTAACCGGTGTCGCGAAACAGCCCTTCGGTGAATTTCATGATGTTGCCTTTGTGCACCAAGGTCACCGATTTACGGTCGTTGTCGATGGCGTACCTGATGGCCGCCCGCACCAGGCGCGCCGTACCTTCGACCGACACCGGTTTGATGCCGATACCGGAAGTTTCCGGGAAACGAATTTTCCTGACGCCCATTTCCTGCTGCAGGAAGGCGACCACCTTCTTCACGCCCTCGGAACCTGCCGCCCATTCGATGCCGGCGTAAATATCTTCGGTGTTCTCGCGAAAAATCACCATGTCGGTCAGCTCCGGCTGTTTCAAGGGCGACGGCACGCCTTTGAAATAGCGCACCGGACGCACGCACTGGTACAAATCGAGCTCCTGGCGCAGGGCCACGTTGAGCGAGCGGATGCCGCCGCCCACCGGCGTCGTCATCGGCCCCTTGATCGACACCGCATAGGTTTTCAGCGCATCGAAGGTTTCCTTGGGCAGCCACTCGTCCGGGCCATAGAGGCGCACCGATTTTTCACCGGCATACACCTCCATCCAATGAATCTTCTTTTTGCCGCCGTAAGCCTTGGCCACCGCGGCGTCGATCACCTCGATCATCACCGGCGTGATGTCGATGCCGATGCCGTCGCCCTCGATGAAAGGAATGATCGGATTGTCCGGCACCGGCTGGCCGGGAACGATTTTTGCGCCAGCTTGTGGAATCTGAATATGAGAGGTCATGGCAACTCCTTTGTTGATTTTGTCGAGCGAGAAAGGCCGCGCCAAAGATGCAGCCCAACGGCGGCTGCTTGTCTCCGGCAGCCTGCGTTAAACATTATGGGGAAAGATTGCAGCAAAAGAAATGCGCCAGCGCAAATCAGCGGCGGTGCTTTGCCCGGAAGCATTTTCCCGGAACCATTCCCCCTCTCCCGCCTCGAAACCGGAAATGACGTTGGAGCATCCCATGCCGCCCGATACCGAAGCAAAACCTGCCGCCCCGCCCGCCTGGCGCAAACCGCCGCCGTCGCCGCTGCTCAAAGGCACGGCGGAAAAAATCATCAGCCTGCGCCGCTGGACGCCGCGCCTGTTTTCCTTGCGCCTCACCCGCCCGCCGGCCTTTCGCTTCCAGCCGGGGCAATTCGCCCGCCTCGGCGTAGACGGGCCGGGGATGGGTGGCCTAAGCAGCACCATCTGGCGGCCTTATTCGATGGTTTCGGCGGATTACGACGAATATCTGGATTTCTTCTCCATCCAGGTGCCGGACGGCGCTTTCACCTCGCGGCTGGCCAAACTCAGCGTGGGCGACACGGTCTATGTGGAAAAAACCGCCTATGGCTATCTCACCACCAGCCGCTTCGTCGGCGGCAACGCCCTGTGGCTGCTCGCCACCGGCACCGGCATCGCGCCTTTTCTTTCGATTTTGCAGGACCCGGCAGTGTGGGCGCAGTACGCGCACATCGTCCTCGCCTACAGCGTGCGGGAAGCGGCCGACCTGGCGTATCGGGACGACATCGCCGCCTTGCCGCAACACCCGCTGTGGGCGGAACACGGCCACAAGCTGCGTTTCATTCCCATCGTCACGCGGGAAAGCGTGCCGGGCGTGTTAGCGCAACGCCTGGACGCTGCCATCGCCGACGGCAGCCTGGAAACTGCGGCACAGCTCGCGCTCGATGACGAGGCCCGCATCCTGATTTGCGGCAACCCGCAAATGCTCGACGACGTGCGCACCGCCCTCACCGCCCGTAATCTGCGCCCCGACTTGGGCCGCGCGCCGGGGCATTTTGCGACGGAGAATTACTGGTAGCGCAGGCAATCTCAACGAAGGGCTGTGCCGGCTTGTGCCGCAGCAGAGCCCAACAGCAGAATCACATTTCCATGTCTTGCTTCTACAAATCCTCGACCCGGTATTCGCTGTAGCCCTCGTAGTAGTAGCTGACGTCGATACCCTTCATGAAAAGCTCGCGGTCGTTGATTTTGTCGGTCAGAGCGGCTTTGAGCAGGTGTTTGATTTCCACGTCTTTCACCACGCTGCGCTCCATGGCAGAAAGGTAGTCCTCCTTGCCCACCGCATTCCAATCAACGACGCGCTGGATGCGATGCTTGAGAATCAGATCGAGCCAGATGCGGGTGGCGCGGCCATTGCCTTCGCGAAAAGGGTGGGCGACATTCATCTCGACATATTTTTCGACGATCTGCTCGAATGTATTTTCCGGCATGGCGCCGATGTATTCCAGCGATTGCGGCAGATACATGCGCGGCGCAAATCTGAAGTTGCCTTTGGCGATATTGACGTCACGCATTTCCCCAGCGAATTGATAAATATCGCCAAACAGATAGGCATGAATCTGTGCCAGGCCTTTGAACGTGCCAATTTCCATGCGGTCAATATCCTTGCTTTCAAAGAGCTGCTTGGCTTTTTGTTTGCTGATTTTTTCCTCGGCCTTGCTCAGTTCGAGCTGGTCAGTGATATTCAGTTTGTTGGGCAACGCCATGTTCGTACTCCTATCGTTCGTAAGCGCTCAGCTCCGAAATATCTCCCCCTCCGCGCCAACTTGTGCGACAACGGGGTCAGCCGATTTCAAACACTGCGCAGCAGAATCTTCGAGCGCCGTTGCCAGTTGTACATTTCTTTTTTCTCCGCCGGCAAATCATCGACCGTGCCCAATTTGAAACCGCGCTCGACGAACCAGTGCTCGGTGCGGGTGGTCAGGACGAACAGGCGCTTGATGCCGGCCTGGCGGGCGCGGCGCAGGATGCGTTTCATCAGCTGTTCGCCGTAGCCCCATTCGCGGTGATCCGGATTGACCGCCAAACAAGCGAGTTCGGCTTCCTCCTCGGTGTGCTGGTAGAGCGCGGCACAGCCGACGATGATGCCGTCGTGCAGCATGATGGAGAAACGCTCGATCTCCTGCTCCAGCAATTCGCGCGGGCGATGCACCAGAATGCCTTCCTGCTCCATCGGCTCGATCAGGGCGATCAGCGCCGGGATGTCGTCGGCCTTGGCTTCGCGCATGTTTTCCAGCGATTCGCGGGTGACCACGGTGCCGACACCGTCATGGGTGAACAATTCGCGCAAGAGTGCGCCGTTTTGCTCATAGCTGATGAGATGCACGCGGCCCACGCCGGCGCGGCTGGCGCGCACGGTGCAGGGCAGGTAGCGACGCATGTCGGGGGTCAGCCAGTCGGCCGCAGCGAGCAGCTTGGCGGCCTCGTCGGCGGTCAGCTCGTCGAGCAATTCGCCTTTCTTGTCGGTGACGCCGGTGCTGTCCGTGAGATAAACGAGCTTGTCCGCCTTCAGTGCCACGGCCACGGCCTCGGCCACTTCTTCCATTTGCAGATTGAAGATTTCGCCGGTCAGGGACGGACCTTCGCAGTTGAGCAGCACGATATTACCCAGCCCCAACTGGGCAATGATGCCTTCGGCATCGACCTTGCGCACCTTGCCGGCGTATTGCATATCGATGCCGTCGAGCACGCCAATCGGCTGGCCGTTGATGAAATTGCCGCCGATGACGCGGATGCGGCTGTTGGCCATGGGCGTGTTGGGCAGACCTTGCGAGAGCAAAGCTTCAATCTTGAGAAAAACGCTGCCCACGGCATCGAGCACACAGGTCAAGCTTTCCGCATCGGTGACGCGGTAGCCCCGGTGATAGTTCGATTCGATCCCTTTTTCGCGCAGCGCCTCCTCGATCTGCGGCCGCGCGCCATGCACCAGCACCAGGCGAATGCCCAGGCTGACCAGCAGATTGGCATCGTAGGCCAGGGTTTTGATGAACTCGCTGGCAATCGCCTTGCCGCCAAAGGCGAGGACGAAGGTTTTGCCGCGAAAGGCGTTGATATACGGGGTCACCTCGCGAAACCAGGTGACGAAATGCTGTTCGTAGGGCGTGTCGCTCATTTTTCAGGGTTCGTTTCAGGGCTCGTTTTAGTCATTTTTTTCATCAGCCGCCAGGGCCGCTTCGATGCGCTCGCACACAGTGCGCAAAATCTTGATGCGGGCAAAGCTCTTGTCATTGGCTTCCACCAAGGTCCACGGTGCCAGATCCGTAGAGGTGCGATCAACCATGTCGCACGCGGCGAGCAGGTAATCGTCCCATTTTTCACGGTTACGCCAATCTTCGGCGGTGATTTTGAAACGTTTGAAATCGGTCGCCTCGCGCTCTTTGAAGCGGCGCAACTGCTCGTCGGCGGAAATTTGCAGCCAAAACTTGATGACCAGAGCGCCATCTTCTTCCAGTTGATGTTCGAAATCATTGATTTCGGCATAGGCGCGCAGCCAGTCTTCTTCTTTGCAAAAGCCCTCGACCCGCTCGACCAGCACCCGACCGTACCAGGAACGGTCGAAAATCGTCACCCGCCCGGTGCGCGGCACGTTGCGCCAGAAGCGCCAGAGATAGGGCTGGGCGCGTTCCTCTTCGGTCGGCGCAGCAATCGGCACGATCTGATAATGGCGCGCATCCATCGCCTCGACCAGACGGCGAATGCTTCCCCCTTTGCCCGCCGCATCAGAGCCTTCAAAAACCAGCACCAGGGAATAGCGCCGGGTAAAGCGCGCATCACGCAACAGCGCCGATAAACGGGCCTGATAGCGGGCAAGCTGGCGCTCGTAGTCTTTTTTGCCCAGGCTTTGCGTGAGGTCGAGTTCGCCCAGCACGCTACGTTTGTCCACCGCATGATGCACCGGCGGCGCGACCGGCACCGGCAGCACCGGCTGTTTCAAGCGGCGCTGCATGGCATCGCGGATCACCCGCCCAACCGTCAGCGAGCGGTAAGCATCATCGGTGCCTTCGACGATGATCCACGGCGCTTTGGCCGTGTTGGTGACGCGTAAGACATGGCTCGCCGCGGCCTGCAGTTGCGCGTAGGTTTTTTGCCGGGCGTAGATTTTTTTGCTCACCCGCCAAGCCGTGTGCGGGTTGCTTTCCAACAGCTTCAGGCGTTTTTTCTGCGCCTCGCGCGAAAGATGAAACCAGAATTTGAGCACCAGTGCGCCCTCATTGACCAGCATGGCTTCAAAACGGTTGATTTCTTCCAGCCGTTCGGCAAGTTCGGCGCGCCCCATCTCGCCACGGATGCGCTCGGCAATCGGCTGCGAATACCAGGAACCGGCGAAAATGCCGATCTTGCCCTTGGCGGGCAAGGCCCGCCAATAACGCCACATATAGGGGCGCTCACGCTCTTCGTCACTCGGCTCGGCAAAGGCAAGCGTCGAGATGTGGCGCGGATCCATCCAGGAATACAGCAGGTTGATGGTTTCGCCCTTGCCGCTGCCATCCACTCCAGACACCAGGATGACGACCGGGAAAGCCTTCTGCGCCAGCACTTCGTATTGAATGTCGAGCAGTTCCGCCCGCAAACGCGGTGCCTCTGTCTTGTACAGGTCTTTGTCGATGTAATGCCCGAGTTCCGCCGATTCAAACATTGCCTTCTCCCGATGATGTTGCGCCACCCCAATCGCCCCACAGGGTTTGCAGCGCGGCCAGCGCCGCCAATCCTGCCGTTTCCGTGCGTAATACGCGCGGCCCCAGGCTCACCGCCTGAAAACCGGCCTGCTGCGCAGCACGCATTTCCTGCGGATCCAGCCCGCCTTCCGCACCGATCAAAAGCTCAATTTTTCGCTGCCGTGGCAGCGCGTGCAAACTGAGTGTCGCCTGCGGTGCCAGCACCAAGCGTAATGTATCGGATGCCGGCTGCGCCAGCCAATGCGCCAAACGCTGCAAGGGGGCGACCCGGGGCACACGATTTCGCCCGCATTGCTCGCAGGCCGCAACCGCCACCCCCTGCCAGTGGGCCACCCGCTTGGCGGCGCGCTCGCCCGCCAATTTCAGCACGCTGCGCCGGCTCTCTACCGGCACGATCGTCGTCACGCCGAGCTCCACCGCTTTTTGCACGGTGAAATCCATTTTTTCACCGGCCTGCAGAGCTTGCACCAGGGTGATGTCGAGCGGCGATTCACACTCGATTTCCTGCCAGGCCCCCAGTTCAACCCAGACGCGATCTTTTTCGATGCGCAACAGCCGCGCCGGGTATTGCCCGCCCTGCCCATCAAATACAAACAAGGCCGCGCCAATGCCAAGACGCAAAACGCGTACGGCGTGGCGTGCCACCGGTGCGGGCAATTCCAGCACGGCGGCTGGTGCTAAAGCTTCTTGACAATAAAAACGTGGCGCATTCATCCTGCTATTATGCGGCAGCACAGACTGTCGTGCGCAGCCAGACCAACAGTGAAACGCCAACGCGACACCCAGCACGGAGAGAGACATGGCCGCCCTGCAACCGCCTACTTGCGCCTTCGGCAGCCCGGCAGCAGATTTTTCCCTGCCCGGCGTCGACGGCAAATCCTGGTGCCTCGCCGATTGCCGTGGCCCGCGCGGTCTTCTGGTGATGTTCATTTGCAACCACTGCCCCTATGTGCAAGCCATCATCGAGCGCCTCATTCGCGATTGCCGCGAGCTGGCTCAGCACGGCATCGGCAGCGTCGCCATCATGAGTAACGACACCACCGCCTATCCGGAAGACAGCCTCCCCAACATGCAGCGCTGGGCGCGCGAGCGCAACTTCCCTTTTCCTTATCTACTCGACGAAACACAAGACACGGCGCGCGCCTATGGCGCAGTGTGCACCCCGGATTTTTTTGCTTACAACGCCGCCCTCGAACTACAGTACCGCGGCCGGCTCGATGCCAGCGGGCGACACGCGGCACCGGCCGATGCCGAACGCGAACTTTTCCTGGCGCTGCGTGACATTGCTGCACACGGCCGAGGTCCAGCCCGACAAAACGCCTCGATCGGCTGCTCGATCAAATGGCGCACGCCTTAATCTGACACACTGTTAACACACACACTTTCCGCTATGATCCGCCCCACTTTGTTTTTTGTGCTGCAACCATGACTCAAACCCCGGCCAGCCCTGACGCGCTCCGCCTGCACCTGGCATACCTGCAAGCCGTCGTTGCCAGCATGGCGCAAGGCATCAGCGTATTCGACCAGCACTTGCGTCTGCGCGTATGGAATGCCCGCTTCATCGAAGTACTGGATCTGCCGCCAGAAATCGTCGTCGAAGGCGTGGAATTTGCCGACCTCATCCGCATTCCGGCCGAGCGCGGCGAATACGGCCCGGGCAACCCGGAAGATTACATTCGCGACATCTGTGCTCTGGCCCGCCAATTTCTGCCGCACCGTTTCGAACGCGCCCGCCCGGCCGGGCGCACCCATCTGGTACAGGGCGAACCGCTCCTGCTCGACGGGCAACTGGCCGGTTTCATCACCACCTACACTGACATCAGCGAGCAAAAAGCCGCGACCGCCGCCTTGCAGGCGCAGCACGAGCTTTTAGAAACCGTCATCGAATCCGTGCCTTGTGGGATCACGATGTTCGACAAGGATTTTCGTCTGCAATTGGCCAACTCCCGCTTTCGCCAACTGCTCGACGTGCCAGACGAATTTTTCACTTCACCCGCCCCCAGCCTGGGCGATTTTTATCAGCTCAATGCGCAGCGCGGCGAATACGGCCCGGGCGAACCCGAGCTTATCGTCAGCCGCCTGCTGGCGCGCGCCCAACAACACCAGGCCCATCATTTCGAACGCACCCGCCCGAACGGCCAGACACTCGACGTGCGCGGGCGGCCCATGGCCGACGGCGGCCTGGTCACCATTTACACCGACATTTCCGACCGCGTCGCCAGCGCAGAAAAAGAAAAACTCGCCCAAGTCGTCTTCGAGCACACCCCGGCCGGGATTTTCGTCACCGACGAGCGCCTGGCCATTCTCTCCAGCAACCCTTCGGCAAGCAGAATGACCGGCCTGACCCCGGAGCAAATCATCGCCTGCCCGGCCTTCGACTTCATCGACCGCAGCACCTCCTGGCAGCAACACGAATTACACACCGCCCTTTCTCTGCACCACAGCTGGCGTGGCGAGATCCGCTTGCGGCGCGCCGACGGTGAGACCTTCCCCGCCAGCCTGCGCATCAAACAGGTAGAAGACCAGCTCAACGGCGTGCCACAGCGTTATATCTGGATTTTTGCCGATATCACCGAGCGCAAAGAACACGAAGCGCGCATGCAGCACATCGCGCAGCACGATCCGCTCACCGGCCTGCCCAACCGTCTGGCCCTGCTCACCCGCCTCAGCCACCTGCTGCCGGAAGCACGCCGGCACGATTGGCGCGTCGGCGTGATGTTCATCGACCTGGATCGTTTCAAAACCATCAACGACACCCTCGGCCACCAGGTCGGCGACCTGTTGTTGCGCGAAGTCGCCACGCGCTTGAGCGCCGTCATCCGCGAAACCGATTTCGTTGCCCGCCTGGGCGGCGACGAATTCGTCATCATCCTGCCCGGCATTAGCTCACCGGCAGATGCCGCGCTGGTTGCCAGCAAGGTGATCAACAGCCTGGCCCCGCCGATTCAGGCTGACGGCAATGAACTGCACACCAGCCCCTCGATCGGCATCAGCCTCTTCCCGGACGATGGCAGCGACAGCCACGACATTCTAAAAAACGCCGACACCGCGATGTATCACGCCAAATCGGCCGGGCGTAACAACTATCAGTTTTTTGCCCCGAACATGAACCAGGTCGCCCTGGAACGTATGAATATCGAGCGCAAACTGCGCCGCGCCGTCAGCAATCAGGAATTCGCCCTGCAATTCCAGCCGCAGTTCGATACCGCCAGCGCCATGCCGACCGGCGTCGAAGCCCTGCTGCGCTGGCATCACCCGGTGGATGGCGTCATTGCCCCCGACCGTTTCATTCCGATTGCCGAAGAAACCGGACTCATCGTCGAAATCGGCGACTGGGTCTTGCACACCGCCTGCCGCGAAGTCAAACGCTGGATCGACCAGGGTTTGGCCCCGCTGCGCATCGCCATCAACGTCTCTGCCCGCCAGCTGCGCCGGCGCGATTTCTGCGAAATTGTTGCCGGCGTGCTAGCCGAATCCGGGCTGCCGCCAGAATTACTGGAACTGGAAATCACCGAAAGCTCGGTAATGGAAAATCCGGAAGACGCCACCTTGATCCTCGCCCGCCTGGGGCGCATGGGCATCAATCTGGCCATCGACGATTTCGGCACCGGTTATTCCTCGCTCGCCTACCTCAAACTCTTTCCTATCGACCGCCTGAAAATCGACCGCTCTTTCGTGCGCGACATCGAATATGACCTGAACGATCGCGCCATTGCCTTTGGCACCATTGCGCTGGCCCACTCCCTGGGCCTGAAAGTCATCGCCGAAGGCGTGGAAACCGACGACCAACTGGAACTGTTGCGCAGCAACGATTGCGATGAAGTGCAAGGTTTCCTCTTCAGCAAGCCCCTTGACGGCCCCGCCGCCTTTGCCTTTCTGCACGCGCGCCAGCAAGGCGGGTAAAATCCGCCTTTTCCCGCTTTCTGGAGCTGTTGCATGGCACGCCCGACCCTCTCCCGCTATCTTCTTGAAGAACACCGCTGCGCTGGCTGCGTACCGTCCGACCTCAATTTTCTGATCAAGATCGTCGCCCGCGCCTGCCTGCACATCTCGGTGGCCATCGGCAAAGGCGGTTTGGGCGACGTGCTGGGCGAGGCCGGCAGCGACAATGTGCAGGGCGAAGCGCAGAAGAAACTGGATGTGCTGTCCAACGACATCCTGCTCGAAGCCAACGAATGGGGCGGCTACCTGGCCGCCATGGCCTCGGAAGAAATGGATCTGCCCCACCTGGTGCCCAACCGCTTCCCCAAAGGCAAGTATCTGCTCACCTTCGATCCGCTCGACGGCTCTTCCAACATCGACGTCAACGTTTCGATCGGCACCATTTTTTCCGTGCTGAAATGCCCGGACAACGCCGACCTCTCCACCCCGGAAGCCGCCCGCCAGGCCTTTCTGCAAGCCGGCACGACACAGGTCGCCGCCGGCTATGCGCTGTACGGCCCGACCACCTTGCTGGTCTTGAGCGTCGGGCGCGGTGTCGCCATGTTCACGCTCGACCGCGAGCATGGCCAGTTTCTGCTCACCCAGGAAAACGTGCAAATTCCGGCACAGACCAAAGAGTTCGCCATCAACATGTCCAACCAGCGTTTCTGGGAAGCCCCGGTGCAGCGCTATGTCGGCGAAATGCTGGCCGGCAAAGAAGGGCCGCTGGGCAAGGATTACAACATGCGCTGGGTGGCCTCGATGGTGTCCGACGTACACCGCATCATGACGCGCGGCGGCATCTTCATGTACCCGATGGACGAAAAAGTCCGCGCCCAGGGCGGCAAGCTGCGCCTGATGTACGAAGCCAACCCCATGGCCTTTCTCGTCGAGCAGGCCGGCGGTGCCGCCACCACCGGCCGCCAGCGCATCCTCGACATCATCCCGCACGACCTGCACCAGCGGGTGCCGGTCATCCTCGGTTCGAAGGAAGAAGTGGACCGGGTGACGAGCTATCACGTGGGCTAAAACCTGGGGGGCTAAAACCCGGGCTAAAACCTCGGCATTCACTGCAAAGACGCGGAGAACGCCGAGGAAACCTTGGGAAGTTCTGAATCAATCAAAACCGTTCGGGCTGAGCCTGTCGAAGCCCCCGATTTTGCAGGTGATGCCCTTCGACAAGCTCAGGGCGAACGGGTTTGTTAAGCGCTTCCCCAAGGTTTTAAGCAAGCACAATCTATCCAACGCCCCCCTTTTTCGCCGATAATCCCGGCTTTTCAGCAAGCTGGGCTTCCGGATCATGAGCGTCTGTCTTCCCCCCAAATTCACTCCCCTGACCAATGCCATCCGGGCGCTGGCCATGGATGCCGTGCAACAGGCCAACTCCGGCCACCCGGGCGCGCCGATGGGCATGGCCGAAATCGCCGAAGTGCTGTGGCGGCGTCATCTGCGCCACAATCCGGCCAACCCGCAGTGGGCCGACCGCGACCGTTTTGTGCTCTCCAACGGCCACGGCTCGATGCTGATCTACGCCCTCTTGCACCTCACCGGCTACGATCTTTCGATCGAGGACCTGAAGAATTTCCGCCAGTTGCACGCCAGAACGCCGGGGCATCCGGAATACGGCTATGCGCCGGGCGTCGAGACCACCACCGGGCCGCTCGGCCAGGGCATCACCAACGCCGTCGGCTTCGCGCTGGCGGAAAAAGTGCTGGCCGCCGAATTCAACCGCCCCGGCCACACCATCGTCGACCACCACACCTACGTTTTCATGGGCGACGGCTGCCTGATGGAAGGCGTCTCGCACGAAGCCTGCTCGCTCGCCGGCACGCTCGGCCTTTCCAAATTGATCGCCTTCTGGGACGACAACGGCATTTCCATCGACGGCCACGTCGAAGGCTGGTTCACCGACGATACGCCGAAGCGCTTCGAAGCCTACGGCTGGCACGTCATCGCCAATGTCGACGGGCATGATGCCGAGGCCATCGAAAAAGCGCTGCTCGCCGCCCGCGCCGAAACCGGCAAGCCCAGCCTGATCTGCTGCAAAACCATCATCGGTGCCGGTTCGCCCGGTAAGCAGGGCAGCCACGACTGCCACGGCGCGCCGCTCGGCAAGGACGAAATCGCCGCCGCCCGCGCCTACATCGGCTGGAACCACCCGCCGTTCGAGATCCCGGACGATATCTACGCCGCCTGGAACGGCAAGGCGCGCGGCGCAACTTTCGAGGAAAACTGGCAGCGCCGCTTTGCCGATTACCGGGCTGCCTTCCCGGAACTGGCCGCCGAATTCGAGCGCCGCGTCATCCGGGGCGAACTGCCTGCCACCTGGGAAGCGACCAAGACCGCCTATCTCGCCAGTTGCCGCGACAAGGCCGAGAACATCGCCAGCCGCAAGGCCTCGCAAAACGCCATCGCCGCGCTGGTGCCGGCGGTGCCGGAAATTTTCGGCGGCTCGGCCGATCTGGCCGGCTCCAACCTGACCTTCGTCAAGGGCAGCAAAGGCGTCACCCGCGCAAGTGGTGCCAACGGCGGCGGCAATTACTGTTACTACGGCGTGCGCGAATTCGCCATGACCGCAATCGCCAACGGCATCGCGCTGCACGGCGGCCTGATTCCCTACACCGCCACCTTCCTCGTTTTCTCGGACTACGCCCGCAACGGCATCCGCATGGCAGCGCTGATGAAGCAGCGCCAGATCATGGTCTACACCCACGACTCCATCGGTCTCGGCGAAGACGGCCCGACGCACCAGCCGATCGAACACATCCCCAGCCTGCGCATCATTCCGAATCTCGACGTTTGGCGTCCGGCGGACGCCACCGAAACCGCCATCGCCTGGGCGAGCGGCATCGAACGCACCGACGGCCCGACCCTGCTCGCCCTGTCGCGGCAAAACCTACCAACGGTGACGCAAAACGTCAGCAATGCCGACATCGCCCGGGGCGGCTACATCCTGTCCGAGGCCGCCGACGCCAAAGCCGTGCTCATCGCCACCGGCTCCGAAATCAAGCTGGCGCTCGACGCGCAGGCGGCGCTGGCGGCCGAGGGCATCGCGGTGCGCGTGGTGTCGATGCCATGCAGCAACATTTTCGACCGCCAAGACAAAGCCTACCGCCTCGAGGTATTGGGCGCGCACCTGCCGCGTCTGGCGATCGAGGCGGCGCACCCAGATTTCTGGCGCAAATACGTCGGCTTACATGGCGACGTGCTGGGCATCGAGCGCTTCGGCGAATCGGCCCCGGCCAACCAGCTGTTCGAGCTGTTCGGTTTCACCGTCGCCAACGTCGTTGCCAAGACGAAAGCGCTATTGTCCTGATCAAAGGCGCTGCTCTCCTGATTTCGTACTACCCACACAGAGGAATTCATCCATGACTATCAAGGTTGCCATCAACGGTTTCGGTCGCATCGGTCGCTGCACCCTGCGCGCGATTTACGAGCAAGGGCTGCAAAACGAATTCGACGTCGTCGCCATCAACGCCTCCGGCGATCTGGCAACCAACGCCCATCTGCTGAAATACGACACCACGCACGGCCGTTTCACGACGCCGGTGACGACCGAAGGCGAAAACTGCATCATCATCGATGGCAAGAAAATCCCTTTTTATTCGACCAAAAACCCGAAAGACATCGACTGGGCGAAGCACGGTGTCGACGTCCTGCTCGAATGCACCGGGGCCTACACCACCAAGGCCAAGGCGCAGGCGCTGCTCGAACAAGGTGCCAAGCGCGTGCTGATTTCCGCCCCGGGCGGCGACGACGTGGACACCACCATCGTCATGGGCGTCAACGAAAACGCCCTGCAAGCCGGCATGACCGTGGTTTCCAACGCGTCCTGCACGACCAACTGCCTGGCCCCGGTGGCCAAGGTGTTGTCCGACAACATCGGCATCAAGTCCGGTTTGATGACCACGGTGCACGCCTACACCAACGACCAGGTGACGGTGGACGTGCGCCACAAGGATCTGCGCCGCGCCCGCGCCGCCGCCGCCAACATCATCCCGACCAAGACCGGCGCCGCCAAGGCGGTGGGCCTGGTGCTGCCGCAACTGGTCGGAAAATTCGACGGCTTCGCGCTACGCGTGCCGACCATCAACGTCTCGCTGGTCGATCTCACCTTCACCGCCGAACGCGAAACCACCAAAGATGAAATCAACGCCTTGATGAACGCCGCCGCCAACGGCCCGCTCAAGGGCATCATGGCGGTCAATGACGAGCCGCTGGTGTCGTCCGATTTCAACCACACCACCGTTTCTTCCACCTTCGATGCGACGCAGACGCGGGTGCTGAAGGCCGCCGACGGCTCGACCCTGGTCAAGGTGCTGGCCTGGTACGACAACGAGTGGGGCTATTCCTGCCGTATGCTTGACGCCGCCCGCGCCTGGATGAACGCCCGCTGAACCCTGTTTTTCCACACATGCAACGCCCCGTCCAAGCGGGGCGTTTTACCCTCTTCAACGTAATCCCGCCACTCCCCAAGGAAACACTCATGGCCAGACGTTGTTTGCCCTGCCGTCCACCCGACTTTTTCAACCTCCACTACTGAAAGATCCACCATGCGTCAAGAAAGTGATTTTCTGGGTTCCAAGAACCTGCCCGACGATGCCTACTGGGGCGTACATGCCGAGCGTGCCGTCGAAAACTTCCCCATCAGCGGCCAGACCGTGGCCGAAATGCCCAATCTGATCCGCGCCTACGCCTACGTCAAAAAGGCCGCCGCCCACGCCAATCTGGCCATGGGCATGATCGATACCCGTCAATGTGAGGCCATTTCCCAGGCCTGCGACGATGTCGCTGCCGGCCACTACGACGCCCATTTCGTCACCGACGTGATCCAGGGCGGGGCCGGCACTTCGACCAATATGAACGCCAACGAGGTGATCGCCAACCGCGCCCTGGAAATTCTCGGCCTGGAAAAAGGGCGCTACGACGTGATCCACCCGAACGACCACGTCAACGCCTCGCAAAGCACCAACGATTCCTACCCGACCGCCGTCAAAATGGCCACCTGGTACGGCATACAAGACCTGCTCAAGGCCCTGGCGGCACTGCGCGGCGCGTTCCAGGCCAAGGCCGACGAATTTTCCGGCATCCTGAAAATCGGCCGCACCCAGCTGCAAGACGCTGTGCCGATGACGCTGGGCCAGGAATTCGCCTCTTTCGTCTCGATGATTGCCGACGATGAAAAACGCCTGAAAAATTCCGCCTTCCTGATGTGCGAAATCAATATGGGCGGCACCGCCATCGGCACCGGCATCAACGCCCCCGTCGGTTACGCCGATGCCGTGACCGCGAAACTTGCCGAATTCTCTGGCGTGCCGGTCGTCAAAGCCGAAGACATGATCGCTGCGACCAGCGACACTGGCGCATTCGCCGACATTTCCGGCATCCTGAAGCGCATCGCCGTCAAGCTCTCGAAAATCAGCAATGACCTGCGCCTGCTCTCCTCCGGCCCGCAAGCCGGCGTCGGCGACATCAAGCTGCCGGCCCGCCAAGCCGGTTCCTCGATCATGCCGGGCAAGGTTAATCCGGTGATCCCGGAAGTGATGAATCAGGTCTGTTTCGAAGTCATTGGCAACGACGTCGCCATTACCATGTGCGCCGAAGCCGGCCAGCTGCAACTCAATGCTTTCGAGCCACTGATGGCCTGGTCGCTGCACAAGAGCCTGAAACACCTGGCCAATGCCTGCCACACCCTGCAAGTGAATTGTGTCGAAGGCATCGAAGCCAACGCTGATCTGCTGGAGAACCGCATCGCCGAATCGGTCACCCTGGTCACTGCGCTCAACCCGCTGATCGGTTACGAAAAATCAGCCAAGATCGTCAAAACCGCCATTGCCAGCGGCAAACCGATTGCCGTCGTCGCCGAAGAGTTGGGCATCATGGATCAAGCCAAGCTGAAATCCCTGCTCGTTGCCGACAAACTCACCGTTCCCGGCGCACTGGGCAACTGAGCCCGCCCGCTCCCCCGAGGCCTTCATTTGAAGGCCTTTTTTGTGAGCGCTGTCACGCATCTACAAGCCGAAAACCACCCGCTTTCATTTACAATACAAGGTTTTGGAGAATCCCATGCCGATTTACGAATACCGCTGTGCGGCCTGTGGCGCTCACCAGGAACATTTGCAGAAAATGAGCGACGCTGCCCTCACCACCTGCCCGCAATGCGGCGCGCAGGCTTACAGCAAGCAACTTTCCGCCGCCGGCTTCCAGCTCAAAGGCAGCGGCTGGTACGCCACCGACTTCAAGGGCGGCCACCAAACCCCGCCTGCGCCCCCTTGCCAGACCGGCGACAGCGCAGGTTGTGCCGCCTGCCCGGCGGCGAATTAAGGCCGCCTCGCCGCCGTGCTCAAACGTTACTTCCTCACCGGGCTGCTGATCTGGGTGCCGCTCGTCATCACCGTCTGGGTGCTATCGCTCATCATCGACACCCTGGATCAATCCTTACGCCTCCTGCCCAGCGCCATCCACCCCAAGACCCTGCTCGGCTTTGCTTTGCCGGGCGTCGGCGCGCTGCTCACGCTGGCCATGATTTTGCTCACCGGTTTACTGGCCGCCAATTTCATCGGCCAGAAGCTCGTGGGCTGGTGGGACCAACTATTGTTGCGCATCCCGGTGGTGAACTCCTTGTACAAGGCGATCAAGCAGGTTTCCGATACCCTGCTCGCGCCCAATGGCAATGCCTTTCGCAAGGCACTCCTGATCGAATATCCGCGCCGCGATGCCTGGACCATCGCCTTTCTTACCGGCGCGCCAGGCGGCGATTTGCGCAATCATCTGAGCGGCGAATACGTCAGCGTTTATGTGCCGACCACGCCCAATCCGACCTCCGGCTTTTTCCTCATGCTGCCGAAAAGCGATGTCGTCGAACTCGACATGAGCGTGGACGAAGCACTCAAATACATCATTTCCATGGGTGTGGTGGCACCGCCGCCGCGCCCTTACAAAACTATCCCGGCAAAAAATCCGGCTTCTTGAACCAAGGCAACTTTCATGCGTACCCATTACTGCGGACAACTCAACGCTTCCCTGAACGGCCAGACGGTCACCCTGTGCGGCTGGGCGCATCGCCGCCGCGACCACGGCGGCGTCATCTTCATCGACCTGCGC
>NZ_JBLJBW010000020.1:0-46069 GCF_047638095.1 Azonexus sp. | reverse complement strand
AACTCCATCGGCATGGGTTAAGACTCCACTCCACAAAAAACTTCGCGCATCATGCCGATGAGCTGCAGGGTGCGCTGATCGCCCACCCGATAAAAAACCCGATTCGCATCTTTACGCGTCAGCAAGACGCCTTTTTCGCGCAGAATCGCCAGATGTTGGGAAATATTGCTCTGCGAGGTACCTACGGTATCGACGATATCTTGCACGCAGGCTTCCTGGTCGCCGACCACACAGAGAATTTTCAGGCGCAAGGGGTGCGCAATCGCCTTCAGCGCGCGCGCTGCCGTCTCGATGTGCTCCTGTTTTTCGATCAAATTGATCGATGAAATGGCCACCATGTGAAAACCTCGTTTCAGTTGAACGGTTGATTATAGAATAAGCCTTGCCATAACAAGAACACCTCTCGAATCGCCCCCATGTCCTTTTCATTTCAGCGCCGGTCCATCGCCCATTCGATGCTGGCGTTTGCGCTGTATTTCCTCTGCGCCAGCCCGCTGTGGGCGCAAAAAACTGCCAGCGCGCCCGAAGTTGCCGAAAAACGCGCCGATTTAAGCGAACTGCGCCAACGCATCGACGGTTTGCGCAAGGAATTGAGCAGCAACGAAGACAGCCGCGCCGATGCTGCCGACCGACTGCGTGAATCCGAGCGACAAATTTCCCGCTTGCAACGCCAGCTGCACGATTTGGGCAGCCAGCGCGGCCAGTTGCAAACCCAGTTGGGCGCTTTGGAAAATCAATCGCGCAGCCTCGCCGCCACGCTCACCCAGCAGCAAACCCAGCTCGAGCAACTCCTTTACCGCCAATATCTGCGCGGCGACCCGGATTCGCTGCAACTCTTGCTCAACGGCGACGACCCCAACCAAATGGCGCGCGACCTGCACTATCTTTCTGCCATTGCCAACGCGCGTAGCGATCTGATGGGCGAAATCCGCCAAACCATCCAGCAGAAAAAAACACTCGCTGCACAAACCCGCGAACGCAGCAGCGAATTGGCCGAAGTCGAAAACGAGCAGCGCAAACAGCACAGCGAGCTCGATAAAGAGCGCCAGGCGCACAAAACCCTCTACGCCGAAATTTCTGACAAGGTCCGCAGCCAGCGCCGCGAAATCGGTGCCTTGCAGCGCGACGAAAAACGCATGACGCAGCTCATCGACCGCCTCTCGCGCATCCTTGCCCAACAAGCGGCTGCGGCGCGCGCCGCCGAAGCGCAACGGCGCAAGCAGATGGAAGAAGCGGCACGCAAAGCCGCTGCCGCAGGCAAGACGCCGCCGCCCGCCGCCAGCGAGAAAAAATCCGCCGGAGAAACCGAAAACCACTATGAACCCGCCCCCAGCGACGGCAGCTTTGCCAAGCTCAAAGGCAGGCTGCGCCTACCCGTCCAAGGTGCTGTCAGCGGCCGCTTCGGCAGCGCACGCGAAGGCGGCGGCCAGTGGCGCGGGGTATTCATTCGCGCCGCCAACGGCCAGCCGGTCAAAGCCATTGCCAAAGGGCGGGTGGTTTTTGCCGAATGGATGCGCGGTTTTGGCAACCTCCTCATCATCGACCACGGCGACAACTATCTATCGATTTACGGCAACAATGACGCCTTGCTCAAACAGGTCGGGCAAGCCGTGCAAGGTGGCGACACTATCGCCAGCGTCGGCAACACCGGGGGCAACCCGGAATCCGGTTTATACTTTGAAATTCGCCGTCAAGGCCAACCTATCGATCCCCTATCCTGGGCTACGTTGAAATGAGCAAACTGAAAACCTGGAGCCTCGCCTTCGGCGGCTTTGTCGCCGGCGCGCTGATCACCCTGCAGATACCGGCTTTCGCCCAGAAAGACGTGACCAGCAAACTGCCGATCGACGATTTACGCACCTTTGCCGAAGTCTATAGCGCCATCAAGCAGGGCTATGTCGAGCCGGTCGAAGACAAGAAAATGATCGCCAACGCCATTTCCGGCATGCTCTCCAACCTCGACCCGCATTCGGCCTATCTGGACACCGATTCCTTCAAGGATCTGCAGGTCGGCACGCAGGGCGAATTTGGCGGCCTGGGCATCGAAGTCGGCATGGAAGACGGCTTGGTCAAGGTGGTTTCCCCCATCGAAGACACCCCGGCTTACCGCGCCGGTGTCAAATCCGGCGACCTCATTTTCAAGCTCGATGACACCCTGGTCAAAGGTTTGAGCCTTTCGGACGCGGTCAAAAAGATGCGCGGCAAGCCGAAAACCTCGATTCGTTTGAGCATTCTGCGCAAGGGCGAAAACAAGCCGATCGAGCTCACCCTGACGCGTGAAATCATCAAGGTGCAAAGCGTCAAATCCAAGCTCATCGAACCCGGTTACGGTTGGGTGCGCATCACCCAGTTCCAGGAAACCACGCTCGCCGACCTCGCCAAACACCTGGGCAATCTTTATAAAGACGGCGAATTGAAGGGCTTGGTACTCGATTTACGCAACGACCCCGGCGGTCTTTTGAACGGCGCAATCGGCGTCTCCTCGGCCTTTTTGCCGGCCGACCTGAAAGTGGTGTCGACCGACGGTCGCACCCCGGACGCCAAGCAGGAATTCCTTGCCCGCCCCAGCGACTACCTGCGCGGCAGCCGCGAAGATCCGCTCGTCAAGCTGCCGGTCGGCGTCAAGAAAGTACCGATGGTGGTGCTGGTCAATGGCGGCTCGGCCTCGGCCTCGGAAATCGTTGCCGGCGCGCTGCAAGACCATAAACGTGCCGCCATCATCGGTACCCAGACTTTCGGCAAGGGTTCGGTGCAATCCGTCTTGCCGCTGCCCAACAACACGGCCATCAAGCTGACCACGGCGCGTTACTTCACGCCCTCAGGCCGCTCCATCCAGGCCAAGGGCATCACGCCGGACATCGTCGTCGAGGAAAGCGCCAATGGCAGCCGCGGCGAACGCATCCGCGAAGCCGATCTGGAACGCCACCTGGAAGACAAGAACGAAAAGAGCGATAAAAACGACAAGGCCGAGGCCGGCAAGGACAACAAACCCGCCGCCAAACCCTCCGCCAAGAACGAGAAGGACAACAAAGAAGCGGGTAAGAACGCCAAGGAAGAGGACGATCTGCCGCACGCCCGCCTGGAATACGCCAGCAAGGACGATTACCAATTCCAGCAGGCGCTGAACATCCTCAAAGCCACGCAAATCATGCAGGAGGGGATGAAACCGCGACTATTTAACTTGAAGTCTTCTTCAGCTCCGTAGTCACAACAAAATTTGGCAGGGGTTTGCCGCCACTGCCGAATCGCTACGAGTGAAACCACGGCCTTCTGGCCAGGGTATTCGCTCTTCGCACCGCCCTGAAGGGCGGAGTTTCAAACCGGAGTCAGGTATACGATGAACGACTCGCAACTCCTGCGCTACAGCCGGCACATCCTGCTCGATGCGCTAGGCGTCGAAGGGCAGCAGCGCATCCTGAATGGCCGCGTGCTCATCGTCGGCGCCGGCGGTCTCGGTTCGCCGGCAGCGCTCTACCTGACCGCAGCCGGCGTCGGGCAGATCACGCTGGCCGACGACGACACGGTCGATCTGACCAATCTGCAGCGCCAGATCCTTCACCGCGACAGCCGCATCGGCGTGAACAAGGCGCTCTCCGGGCAAATTGCCCTGGCCGAGATCAACCCGGAGGTGCGCGTCGTGCCGCTGGCCGAACGCCTGGACGCGGCGCGCCTGGCCGAGCTTGCCGCCGAGGCCGACCTCGTGCTCGATTGCACCGACAACTTCGCCACCCGTCACGCCATCAACCGCGCCTGCGTGGCGCAAAAAAAACCGCTGGTTTCCGGCGCGGCCATCCGTTTCGACGGCCAGGTCAGCGTCTACGCCCTGCATCAGAAAAACGCCCCCTGCTACCACTGCCTGTTTCCAGAGGCTGCCGAGGTCGAGGAAACCCGCTGCGCGACCCTGGGCGTATTCGCGCCGCTCACCGGCATTATCGGCAGCATGCAGGCAACGGAAGCGCTCAAATTGCTCGCCGGTATCGGCGAAACGCTGAATGGCCGTTTACTCCTGATCGACAGCCTGGACATGCAATGGCGCAGCGTGCGCTTCAAGCGTGACCCGGACTGCGCGGTTTGCAGCGCAGGTCCAGCGGCTTAGAGCGGCCGAGCGCGCAGAAAAATATCCGCGCCGATTTTGCGCAGCTCGATCAAATCCAGCTTGGTCTGTGCGCTCAATGTCGTCAAAGCCGGCCACTGGCACAGGCCTTGCGCCTGATCGCCCAGCAAGCAGGGGGCCAGATAAACAATCAATTCATCCACCAGGCCCGCCCGCAGCAAAGCGCCGTTGAGCCCGGCACCCGCTTCGACGTGGATTTCGTTACAACCCCGTGCGGCGAGTTTTTCCAATAAGGCCGCCAGATCGACCCGTCCATCGGCACCGGGCAGGGCCAGAATTTCGGCCCCGGCCGCCCGCAAGGCCGGGGCTTGCGGCAGATCGGCGCGGGCGCTGACCAGCAGCGCGCCGCCGGCCAGCAGCTTGGCGCTCGCCGGCGTTTGCAAACGGGAATCCACCACCACCCGCAAAGCTTGGCGCGCGCTGTCCACCGCGCGCACGGTCAGGCGGGGATCATCGGCCAGCACCGTACCGCTGCCGGTGAGAATGGCACAGGCGCGGGCGCGCCAGCGGTGGCCATCCTGACGCGCGGCAGGGCCGGTAATCCACTGGCTGGCACCATTTAACAGCGCGGTTTTGCCATCCAGGCTGGCCGCCATTTTCAGGCGCACCCAGGGCCGCCCCCGCCGCATGCGGGAAACAAAACCGATATTCAGCGCCTCGGCCTCGGCCGCCAGCAAACCGCTGGCCGTGCGGATACCCGCCGCTTCCAGCCTGGTCAGTCCGCGTCCGGCGACCTGCGGATTGGGGTCCGTCATCGCCGCCACCACCCGCGCCACACCCGCCGCGATCAGCGCCTCGGCGCAGGGCGGCGTGCGCCCGTGGTGACTGCAGGGTTCGAGCGAGACATAGGCCGTCGCGCCACGCGCCACCTCGCCCGCTGCGCGCAGGGCGTACACCTCGGCATGCGGCTCGCCGGCGCGCTCGTGCCAGCCTTCGCCAACGATCTGTTCGCCGTGCGCAATGACACAACCGACACGCGGATTGGGCGTGGTCGTCCACAGCCCCCGTTCGGCCAGTTGCAGCGCTCGCCCCATCATGGCGTGATCGAGCGCCGTAAAGCTCATTTTTTGCGTGTACCCGGGGAAACTTCCTTGATCGCCCGGGAAAATGCGTCGATGTCCTCGAAATTTCGATACACCGAGGCAAAACGGATGTAGGCCACCTTGTCGAGTTTTTTCAACTCGGCCATGACCAGCTCGCCGAGCTGCTGCGATAAAACCTCACGCAAACCGGCCGACAAAAGCTTTTCTTCGATGGCGATAATCGCCGCATCGACCAGTTCCGTCGACACCGGGCGTTTGCGCAAGGCCAGATCGAGGCTGGCGCGCAGCTTGGCGCGGGAAAATTCGATGCGTGAACCGTTTTTCTTGACCACCTGCGGCAGCTGAATTTCCGCCCGCTCATAGGTGGTAAAGCGTTTTTCGCAGGCGGCGCATTTACGCCGACGGCGCACGATGTCGCCTTCGTCGGAAACCCGGGTGTCCGCCACCCCGGTTTCCTCATGACCGCAAAAGGGGCACTTCATCGCCGCAACTCAAGCCCTGGCAGCGCCCCTGGCCAAAATACCTTAAGCGCCATATACCGGGAAACGCCGGCACAAATCCGCCACCTGGGTGCACACGCGAGCCGCCAAGGCCTCATCGCTGGGAGCATCGAGCACGTCGGCAATCAAGTGGGCGATCTGCTCCGCTTCGGCTTCGCCAAACCCGCGCGTGGTCATGGCCGGCGAACCGATACGAATACCAGAGGTGACAAAGGGCTTTTGCGGATCGTTCGGGATGCCGTTTTTGTTCACCGTGATATGCGCCCGCCCCAAGGCCGCCTCGGCGTCCTTGCCGGTGAGGTTCTTGGCTTGCAAATCGACGAGAAACAGGTGGCTCTCGGTGCGCCCGGAAACGATGCGCAGGCCGCGCGCCGCCAGCACGCGCGCCATGGCGTTCGCATTTTTGACGACTTGTTCCTGATAACGCTTGAATTCCGGCGTCGCCGCTTCCTTGAAAGCCACCGCCTTGGCGGCGATGACGTGCATCAGCGGGCCGCCCTGCAGGCCGGGGAAAATGGCGGAGTTAATCACTTTTTCGTACTCCGCCTTCATCAACACCACGCCGCCGCGCGGTCCGCGCAAGGTTTTGTGGGTGGTGGTGGTGACGACGTCGGCGTGCGGCACCGGGTTTGGGTACAGTCCGGCAGCAATCAAACCGGCGTAATGGGCCATATCGACCCAGAAAATCGCGCCGACTTCCTTGGCGATTTTGGCAAAACGTTCGAAATCGATTTTCAGAGCGTAGGCCGATGCCCCCGCCACGATGATTTTTGGCTTATGTTCGCGGGCGAGCGCTTCCATTTTGTCGTAATCAATCGCTTCGCTGGCATCCAGCCCGTAGGAAACGACATTGAACCATTTGCCGGACATATTGAGCGGCATGCCGTGGGTGAGGTGGCCGCCTTCGGCGAGGCTCATGCCCATGATGGTGTCGCCCGGCTTGGCAAAGGCCATGAGCACGGCCTGATTGGCCTGCGAGCCGGAATTGGGCTGCACGTTGGCAGCCTGCGCACCAAACAGCGCCTTGATGCGGTCAATGGCGATCTGCTCGGCGACATCGACGTGCTCGCAGCCGCCGTAATAGCGCTTGCCCGGATAGCCTTCGGCGTATTTGTTGGTCAACTGCGAACCCTGCGCTTCCATGACCGCCGTGCTGACGTAATTTTCCGAAGCAATCAGTTCGATATGCTCTTCCTGCCGGCGGTTCTCGGCCTGCACGGACTGCCAGAGTTCAGGATCAACGGTAGCCAGGGTGTCTTTCGCGGAAAACATGGGGTGCGCCTCGATGCAAGAAAGGGAAGGAGGCGGATTCTATCACGCAGGCAATTCATCCAGCGCTGCCGCGCTCAGGTGCGCCGTCTCGCCCCAGCAGACGATGCGCCAAACGCCATCGCGCAGCTCAAGCCAGTTCATGCCGGCATTCGGAATGAGGAAGTCGCGCGCCATTTCCAGCGGTTTACCGCGCACGAAACGGTTGATTACATCGAGCACGCCGCCATGCACCACCAAACCAATCGCCTCACCGGCATGCTGCGCCGCCAGTTGCTGCAAGCGCTGCGTCACCCGTCGGTAAAGCCCGTGCAGGCTTTCGCCATTTTCAAATGCGTAATCCGCATTGCGCCCGGCAAAGGCGGCGTAGGCTTCGGGATGTTCCGCTTCGGCTTGTGCATAGGTCAGACCGGCAAAGATGCCGTAATCGCGCTCGCGCAGCGCGGGTTCCGGCTGCGGCGTAAGCCCGATCGCTGCGCCAATCAAGCCCGCAGTTTCCCAGGCACGCTGCAAATCGCTGGAAAAAAGCGCCGTCAAACCCGCGGCGCGCAAGGCCATTCCCGCTGCCCGCGCCTGCCGACGACCTGCGGCATTGAGCGCAATATCGATCTGACCTTGAATACGTCGCTCGGCGTTCCACGCCGTTTCGCCGTGCCGAACCAGACACAGACGCGTCAACACCTGCGCGCTCATGCGCCGGCCACCGTCATTTTGTTGAGCAAAATCGACCCTGTTTGCTTGCTGCCGCGCACTTCCACATCATTGCCCACGGCCGCAATGGCGGCGAACATATCGCGCAAATTACCGGCAATGGTGATTTCTTCCACCGGATAGGCAATTTCGCCGTTTTCCACCCAGAAACCGGCTGCGCCGCGCGAGTAATCGCCGGTGACGTAGTTGATGCCATGTCCCAGCACTTCGGTCAGCAACAAGCCACGCCCCATTTGTTTGATGAGGCCGGCACGATCCAGCGCCCCAGGTTCGATGATCAGATTATGGCTGCCGCCGGCGTTACCCGTCGTCTGCAGTCCAAGTTTGCGCGCGGTGTAAGCGGAAAGAAAATAGCGCGCCAGCACCCCTGCCGTGACCACTTCGGAATCGCGCGTCGCCACGCCGTCGCTATCAAAACTTGCGCTGGCCAAACCGCCGGGAAGATGGGGGCGCTCACTGATCTGGACAAAATCCGGCATGATCTTGCGCCCCAGATGGTCCACCAGAAACGAGGATTTGCGATACAGCGCACCGCCGCTGGCCGCATGCACCAGGCTGGCGAGCAAACCCGCAGCCAGCGGCGCTTCGAACAGCACGGGATAGTCTCCCGTCTTGATCTGCCGGCTGTTCAAGCGCGCCACGGCGCGCTGGGCGGCCGTGCGGCCAATGATTTCCGGGGCGAGCAACTGGCGCGCATCGCGGTGCGTGCTATACCAGTCGTCGCGCTGCATTTCCTCGCTCTCGCCAGCAATCACCGCAGCAGAAATGTAATGCCGCGAAGTCGGATAGCCCCCCATGAAACCCAGGCTGTTGGCCGAAACGAAATGCGCCTCCTGGCTCGAAACGCTCGCCCCTTCCGAGTTATCGATGCGCGCATCGGCAGCAAAAGCTGCTTGCTCGCAACGCCGCGCCAGATCGATCGCTTCAGCAACATCAATGGCCCACGGATGGTACAGGTCCAGATCCGGACAATCCTTGGCCATCAAAGCGGCATCCGCCAATCCGGCGCAATCATCTTCCGCGGTAAAGCGGGCAATGGCGAGCGCTGCCTCCACCGTATCGCGCAGCGCTTGCGGTGAAAAGTCGGAGGTGCTGGCATAGCCCTTGCGCTGGCCGGCATAGACCGTGACGCCAACACCTTTGTCGCGGTTGTATTCGATGGTATCGACCGCGTCGCAGCGCACCGTGACGGACTGCCCAAAACCTTCCGACACGTCGACTTCGCAAGCACTTGCGCCTTGCTTGCGGGCGTAGGCAAGAACGTCCGCGCTCAGTTGTTGCAAATCGGCAAAGGCATAGGAAAAACCGCTGGAATGGCTCATGGCGATGCGGCGCGCGCAGCGCCGAGAGGGAAAACCGCTATGATAGCAGCCCTCATTTCCCGCATCGGCGCTCAAGCCGCGCACCATCATGTCTGCACACGACACCAGCGAAGACTACGGCGACGATCAGGAGCGCCGCTCGAAAACCCAGCAAAAGGCCGCCATGCACGCTTTGCGCGATTTAGGCAGCGAACTCGTCGAGCTGTCTCCCGGCCAGCTGAAACGCATGGATTTGCCTGAAGATTTGCACGCCGCCGTGCGTGCGGCGCAAAAAATCACGGCACACGGGGCGCGCCGGCGGCAGTTGCAATACATCGGCAAATTGATGCGCAGCGTCGAAAGTGCGCCGATTCTTGCCGGGCTGGCCCTGGTCCGCGGCGAATCAAGCGCCGAAACCGCCCGCCTGCACCGCCTGGAACGCCTGCGCACGCAGCTTTTGAGCGATGAAAATACCTTGAGCGAAATCACCCGCCAGTGGCCGGGAGCCGATTTGCAGTATTTGCGCCAGCTGCGCCGCAACGCTTTGAAAGAACAGGAAAACAACAAGCCGCCAAAAAACTATCGGGCGATTTTTCAGTATCTGAAAACACTGGATGGCGAAACCAGCGCCCCGCAAACCGAGGAAAACCGCCATGACGACGTCTAAACCCCTGCGCATCGGCCTCATCTCGGTCAGCGACCGCGCATCGAGCGGTGTTTATGCCGACCAAGGGCTGCCCGCTCTGCGCGACTGGTTAAACCAGGCACTCATCACGCCCTGGCAGGAAGAAAGCCGCCTGATTGCCGATGAGCAAACGCATATCGAAAGCACCTTGATCGAACTGGTCGACCAGGCCGGCTGCCAGTTGGTTTTTACCACCGGCGGCACCGGCCCGGCGCTGCGTGATGTCACCCCAGAAGCCACGCTGGCCGTGGCCGATAAAGAAATGCCCGGTTTTGGCGAGGAAATGCGACGTATCAGCTTGAATTTCGTCCCTACGGCAATCTTGTCGCGTCAGGTGGCGGTGATCCGCCGGCAGTCCCTGATCGTCAACCTACCTGGCCAGCCCAAGGCCATCCGCGAAACCCTGGAAGGCGTGCGCGGCGCAGACGGGCAATTTCGCCACCTCGGCATCTTTGCCGCCATTCCCTGCTGCATCGACTTATTGCACGGCCCTTACATCGAAACCCGCGCCGAAGTGATTCCGGTTTTTCGTCCGAAATCGCTGCAAAAACCCGGCAGCTCGGTTTAAGCCGCGCTCAGGTTGCCTGCAGCAGGCGGTAACGGGCAATTTCGTAGTCGCTGTTGTGTTCGAGCAAAAGCAGGGATTCAAAGAACACGCGCTGGCCTTGCAAAACATGCTCAAAGCGCTCGCGGCTGTCAAAAGTGTGCGGCGGCATGACCAGGCGCACTTCGCCCGGCAAATTGCCCTCCAGCAGAATCAGCAGGGGCACGGCCGCGCCCCGCGTGTTTTCGCCGCTGCGCACCGGCACCAGCTCGGCCGCCTCGACCTGTCGCGACAAGGTCTGAATACCCACCCGCGAGGCGCTATCGACGCCTCGATAAAAACGGCGCACGCAGCCCAAGAGCCAGTTTTCGCCACCGGCAGGCTGCATGGCCAGCAAAGCCCCGACCCGCAGCCAGTCTTTCGGCGGCTCATTGAGCAACACACCAAAACCGCCCCGGCTGACGTTATCCACCTGCCAAGATTCAACCTGTAAACCCATGGCTTGGCCGCCGAATTCGCGGGAAAAAATCACGAACGCATTGACCAGCCCGTGCAACACCTGCACCTGATGCCGGACGTGGTGCCGATCGTGCCGGCGCTGCGGCGGCACCGGTGCCAGATAGGCGCACAAATGACGCAAGACGGGAAGCAGGGTTTTGACCGGATATTGCCCGCCGAGATTGATTTCCGGCGGCACCTCCGCACCGCGCTCAAGCTGGCGCAACACCCCGAGAATCTGGCCGTGCGCTGCGCCCGGACGATAAAAACGTTGCGACGGCGTCACCTGTTCCGGCATTTTGGCCAGCCGTTGCGGCGGCTGCCCCACCCGCAGATCGACCCAGTACACACAATCGTGTTCTGCCGTCGAAAGAAAATCAAACGCCGCCAGATAGTGGCTGATGAACGCCTCAGCCAACTCGATCTCCAGCGGCAAGAGACTGTCCATCGACGCCGCCTGAAAAATCATTGCCTTGCGGTATTCGGTCAGGGGCGAACTATTGCCGAGCAGCCCCCCGGTCGCCACCGACTGCATACCGACGCCGACTGCTTCTGCCGCCAGCAAGGCCTGCCCGAGGCGACGCCAAACTTCCTTGGGCGGCGGCCCGTAACGAAACTGCTCCCATTTGATGAGCGTGCGCAAAGCACCGAGCAAATAGGTAGAGAGCGCCGGCAAGAGTGCGCGCGCCTGCTCTGCCGTGGGTTTGCGCGAAATGAAGGAAATCAGCGCGCGCTCGAGCACATCGGCAAACGAGGACCAAAAGCCGCTGTGAATCGACCACAGCCGGTTTTCTTCCGCCTTCGACAGGCGCGGCGTGTGCAAATACTCGTGCGCCAGGCGGCGCAGGTGCGGTGCGGCGGCATCCGCCAGCTGACGCGCCGCCTCAAAACTGCGCTCTGCCGGCAATTCGCCCCCGGCCACCAGGGAATCGAGCCAGATGCCGATTTCATCGAGCGCCTTGAAGGCGTTATCGCCCGGCAACTCGCCGATGATGCGCTGCAGCTCGCGTTTGTCCGCCAGGGGATGCCCACTTTGTTTATCAAACAACCCGCCCATGCTTTTTTACGACTCCCTTTTACGATGCCCCGATTTTTTCGCCCCCGCGCACAAGGCGCACGCCGGGCAAAATTTCATGCGCATAGACGCACCAACCCGCCGGCATGAACCGGCAATTCTACATTTGCTTCGATTAGAATGCTGCCATTTTCCAATTTTTAATCCGCCATGCAGCCCTATCTTGACCTCATGCGCCACGTTCTGGAACACGGACACGACAAGGCCGACCGCACCGGCACCGGCACCCGCTCCATTTTTGGCTGGCAGATGCGCTTTGACCTTGCCGCGGGTTTTCCGGCGCTGACCACCAAGAAGCTGCACCTGCGCTCGATCATTCACGAGCTGCTGTGGTTTTTGCAAGGCGACACCAACATCGCCTACCTGCACGCCAACGGCGTGCGCATCTGGGATGAATGGGCCGACGCCGACGGCGAGCTCGGCCCGGTCTATGGCAAGCAATGGCGCAGCTGGCAGAGCACGGACGGGCGCAGCATCGATCAGATCAGCCAATTGCTCGCCAGCCTGAAAAACAACCCGGATTCGCGCCGCCACATCGTGTCCGCCTGGAACCCCGGCGACGTCGACGCCATGGCCTTGCCGCCCTGCCATTGTCTCTTCCAGTTCTACGTCGCCGACAATAAACTTTCCTGCCAGCTCTACCAGCGCAGCGCCGACATCTTCCTCGGCGTGCCCTTCAATATTGCCTCCTATGCCCTGCTCACGCTGATGTTGGCGCAAGTGTGCGGTTACCAACCCGGCGAATTCGTGCATACCCTGGGCGATGCCCACCTCTACAGCAACCACTTCGAGCAGGCCCGCCTGCAACTCACGCGCACCCCGCGTGCGCTGCCGCGCATGTGGATCAACCCAGAAGTGCGCGACCTGTTCGCCTTCCGTTTCGAGGATTTCCGCCTCGACGATTACGCCCCGGACGCGCATATCGCCGCCCCGGTCGCGGTCTAGATCCGCCCATGAGCCAACGCACCCAGCTCCCTGCCTGGCAGGCGCTCAAAGCCCACGCCGAGGAAATCGCGCCTTTGCATCTGCGCCAGCTCTTTGCCGCCGACCCTGGGCGTTTTGCCACACTCTCCCTGCGTCACGGCGACTGGCTGCTGGACTTTTCCAAACAGCGCCTGAACGCGCAGACCCTGGAAAAACTGCACGCTCTGGCCAGCGCCTGCGCCTGGCGCGATGACTTGGCGCGCATGCGGGCTGGCGAACCCATCAACCACACCGAAGGGCGCGCCGTCAGCCACATGGCCCTGCGCGCCGGTGCCGCCGCGCCGGCAGAAGTACGGGCCAGCCTAGCGCGCATGGCGCAGTTCTGCGAGCGCATCCACAGCGGCAACTGGCGCGGCTATACGGGAGAGCGCATCACCGATGTCGTCAACCTCGGTATCGGCGGCTCCGATCTTGGCCCGCGCATGGCCACACAGGCGCTCGCCGCCTTCCAGCAAGCCGATTTGCGCGTGCATTTCGTCGCCAACCTCGATGGTGCCGACCTCGCCGGCATCTTGAGCCGCTTGAACCCGCGTTCCACGCTCTTCATCGTTGCCAGCAAAACTTTCACCACCCTGGAAACCCTGCGTAACGCCCAGAGCGCCCGCGACTGGTTGCTCGCGGCGCTGCACGATCCGAGCGCCGTCAGCAGACACTTCGTCGCCACCTCCAGCAATCTCGCTGCGGCGGCGCAATTCGGCATTCCAGAAGAAAACGTCTTTGCCTTCGCCGATTCCGTCGGCGGCCGTTTTTCATTGTGCTCGCCGGTTGGCCTATCGCTGGCGCTGGCCGTTGGCTTCAAGCATTTCGCACAGCTTCTGGCCGGTGCCCAGGCCATGGATGCGCACTTCTGCAATGCGCCCGATAACGAAAACCTGCCGCTGACGCTGGCCCTGATCGCCGTCTGGAACAACAATTTTCTCGGCACCACCAGCCACGGCGTTTTCCCCTACAGCCACTCGCTCGCACAGCTGCCGGACTACCTGCAGCAACTGGAAATGGAAAGTAACGGCAAATCGGTGGATCGCGACGGCCAGAGGCTCGATTACGCCAGCGCACCCATCGTCTGGGGCAGCGCGGGCTCCAACTGCCAGCATTCTTTTTTCCAGCTCTTACACCAGGGAAAAATGCAGTTGAGCTGCGATTTCATCGCACTCGCCCGCGCCGATTTCCCCCTGCCCGGCCACCACGACGGTCTGCTCGCCAACTGCCTGGCGCAAAGCGCCGCGCTTGCCTTCGGGCAAACGGCAGCAGAAGCACGCAGCGCCGGCAGCCCGGAAGCACTCCTCTCCTACCGCAGCTTTCCCGGCAACGTCGCTTCCAGCACCCTCATTTTGCCGAGACTCGATCCTTTCAGCCTGGGGCAGCTGCTCGCTCTTTACGAGCACAAAACCTTCTGCCTGGGCGTGTTGTGGAACCTCAATTCCTTCGACCAATGGGGCGTCGAACTGGGCAAGCAACTGGCCGGACAACTCACCCCGGCACTGCGCGGCGCGCCGCTCACCGGGCAGGACACTTCGACACAGGGCCTGGTCGCGCACCTGCGCCACTTGCAGAGATAAACATGCCTGAACTCATCCTCATTGCCGCCGTAGCGGCCAACCGCGCCATCGGCAAGGACAACCGCCTGCTCTGGCAGATTCCGGAAGACATGGCGCATTTCAAAGCACTCACCGGCGGCCACACGGTGTTGATGGGGCGCAAGACCTGGGAGTCCCTGCCGGAACGCTTCCGCCCCCTGCCCGGACGGCGCAATCTGGTGGTCAGCCGGCAAGCCGGCTACGCTGCGCCGGGCGCCGAACTGGCGAATTCCGTCGAGGCCGCGCTGGCGCTTGCCGCCGAGGCCGAAAAAATTTTCGTAATCGGCGGCGAAGCAATCTATCGCCAAACCCTCGCCCTCGCACAGCACCTGGAGATCACCGAAGTCGCCCAGACACCGGAGGCCGATGCCTGGTTCCCTGAAATTTCCGCCACCGACTGGCAGGAAACCCGGCGCGACCCGCGCGATGGCTACGCCTTCGTCAGCTACCGGCGGCGCTGAATCCCCGCTCGCATGCCGCGCCGCCTCTACAGCCTCATCCTTTATCTGGCGACGCCGCTGATCCTGCTGCGCCTGTTCTGGCGCGCGCGCAAACAAGCGGCCTATCGTGAACATCTGGGTGAGCGTTTTGGCTTTTATCCGGCGCTTGCCCAGGCGCTCACCCAGGCGAAAACCCCGCCCGGCAGGAAACCGCTGATCTGGCTGCACGCCGTCTCCGTCGGCGAAACCCGCGCCGCCGAGCCGCTGCTGCATGCCCTGAGCGAACGTTGGCCGGATCACCAGATTCTCATCACCGGCATGACGCCGACCGGCCGGGAAACGGCGCATCAGCTCTATGGCGAGCGCGTTCTGCAAGCCTACCTGCCCTACGATTTCCCGGATGCCGTGGCGCGTTTTTTCCGCCATTTCCAGCCGCGCTTCGGCGTCTTGATGGAAACCGAAATCTGGCCCAATCTGCTGGCCGCGGCGGCGGATCGATCGATTCCCATCGCGCTGGCCAATGCCCGTTTATCAGAGCGCTCTGCCCGGGGGTATCAGCGCTTTTCTGCCCTCAGCTCGCCCGCTTTTGCCCAGCTCAGTGCCGTCGCCGCGCAGACTGCCGCCGATGCCGAACGCTTGCGCTCGCTCGGGGCGAAGGCCGTGACGGTGTGCGGCAATCTGAAGTTCGACGTGCGCCCGCAAGCCTCCTTGCTCACCCTGGGTGCCACTTGGCGGGAGGAACGTCAAAAACGCCCGGCCTGGCTCGCCGCCAGCACGCGCGAAGGTGAAGAGGCTTTGTTACTGGACGCCTGGCAAAAAAAACCCAGCGCTGCTCTGCTGATTTTGGTGCCCCGCCACCCGCAACGTTTTAGCGAAATCGCCCAGCTACTGCGCGCACGCGGCCTCAATTGGCGGGCGCGCAGCGCCGGGCTGCCAACGCCGGAGACGCAGGTTTGGCTGGGGGACAGCATGGGCGAAATGGCCGCCTATTACACCTGCGCCGATTTGGCTTTCATCGGCGGCAGTCTGCTGCCCTTGGGCGGGCAAAACCTCATCGAAGCCGCAGCTTGTGCCTGTCCAGTGCTTCTGGGCCCCCACACCTTCAATTTCCTGCAGGCCAGTGAAGATGCGATTGCCGCTGGCTGCGCCCGGCGCGTCCAGGATGCCGACGCAGTTTTGCAAACCGTCGAGGAATTATTTGCCGATGCAAGCACCCTGACGAGGATGCGCGAACGCAGCCTGGCTTTTGCCGCCGCCCATCAAGGGGCCAGCGAGCGTACCCTCGCCTTGCTACAGGAAATCAGCGCGCCTGCGCCGGATCAAGCAAGGCATTGAGACTGAGCACATCTTCCTCGCCCAAGCGCCCGACCGCCGCTTTCAACCGCAGCTGCGCCAGCAAAGTGTCGAAAGTCGCCTTGGCCAGATCGCGCCGGGTGACATACACCTGGTTTTCCGCATTGAGCACATCAATATTGATGCGCACCCCGACTTCATAACCCAGTTTGTTCGATTCCAGCGCCGACTGCGACGAACGCAAAGCCGCCTGTAAGGCCTTGACCTGAGCCAGACCGCTGCTCACGCCCAGATAATACTGGCGCGCCGCCAATGTCGCGTTGCGCCGCGCCGCCTCCAGCCCGGCCTGAGCCGCCTGCCGATTGGCCGCCGCCTCGCGCTGGCGAGACGCCACCAGACCGCCCTGATAGAGCGGCACATTCAACTGCACGCCGACATTGCTGCTATCGGTATCGACCATGCCGGTATTGGCGGCAAAATTCTTGCTTTTGCCGCGATTGGCGACCAGATCGAGCGTTGGATAATGGCCGGCGCGCTGTTTATCGACCTCGCGGCCAGCGATTTCTGCCTGCAAACGCTGCACCTGCACCGTCAAAGCCTCCGCTTCGGCAGCACTCAGCCAGTCTTGCAAACGCTTGGGGCTTGGGTTTTCCAGCGCCAAATCCGCACGCGGCGGGGCAAGCGGCCCGGCCTCCTGACCAATGAGCGCGGCCAGTGCCGCCTGGCGCACTTCCAATTCACTCTCGGCGGCAAGTTCCTGAGCAATCACCAGATCATGGCGCGCCTGGGCTTCGTGAGTATCGGTGATGGTGCTGGTGCCGACCTCGAAACTTTTTTGCGCCAAGGCAAGCTGCTGCGCAATGGCTTCCTTATTGGCACGCACTGCCGCCAGATTTTCGCTGGCATAGAGCACATCAAAATAGGCTTGCGCCACGCGCAAAATCAACTCCTGCTGGGCCAGGGCGAAATTCGCTTCCGCCTGCCCCGTCTGCAGCTTGGCCTGATCGTAGGCCACCCAGTTCTGCCAGCGAAACAAAGGCTGCACCAGGCTGAGCTGGTAGCTGTGCGTGTTGTACTGACGATCGCTGCGCGCCGCCGGCAAATTGCGCGGCTCGCTCTGGTTATCGTTCCATTGCGTGACGCCCGACAAACTCAGGCTGGGCAGCAAACCGGCCAGGCCTTGCGCTTTTTTTTCCTGCCCTGCCTCGCGCGTGGCACGGGCGGCAGCATAAATCGGGTCGTTCTCGGCGGCAGCCCGATACATTTCGAGCAAATCCGCCGCCTGCAGCGTGCCGCAAAACAACGAGAAAAAAACTGCAACGAGCGGTTTATGCATCATCGCGAGGCCAAATCAAAAGCTAAAGCCTGCCGGTTCCGGCGCGCCGTCGAGTGCCGGCATTTGCGTTTCAAACATATTGACCGCGTGGTAAGTCGCTTCTGCCGTACAGGTGATGAGACGGGCTTCCATGACCGGAGCCACCCCCACGATCACCGCCAGACGCCCACCGACGCGCAGCTGCTTGAGCAAGGCCGCCGGCACTTCCGGCACCGCGCCGGAAACCACGATCACATCGAACGGTGCGCGCTGCGGCCAGCCGGCAAGACCGTCGGCCACTTCGACCGTCACATTATCGACACCGCTGCGCTGCAAATTCTCACGCGCCATGGCCGCGAGGGCCGGACGACGTTCCAGGCTGGTGACATGTTCGGCGCGCGCGGCCAAAAGTGCCGCCATATAACCGCTGCCGGTGCCGATTTCCAGCACGCGGTCGCTGCGCTTCACCATCAATTCCTGCAACAGGCGCGCTTCCATGCGTGGCGGCAGCATCACCTGCCCGTCACCCAGGGGTAATTCCAGATCGGCAAACGCCAGATCACGGTGTGCCGGCGGCACGAAATTCTCCCGCTTCACCTCGTTCAGCAGGGACAGCACCCGGGGGTCGAGCACATCCCAGGGGCGGATTTGCTGCTCGATCATGTTGAAGCGCGCTTGTTCGATATTCATGAAAATCTCCGCTTGCACAGCCAGTAAAAAGCACTGCCGCGTACTTTTGTCACTTAAACCAGAAAAACGAGGCAGAAAACTGCCGGATTATACCCAAGTCCACGCCTGGGTTTTGCCTCATACGCAGGGCAAATTCAACGACTTTCCTTGATCAAACGCTCGTAAGTCGGCTGTACCGGGCGCGCATTATTGCGATAAAGGCGGGAAAAAATGCGAATCTGCTCTTCGGAAAATTGCACCGGCTGCTTCATGACGATCCACAACACCCCTTCGCTGCACGGCGGCGTCGTCAGAGAGCCCATGAAGGTGTAGTACTGCGGCGAACCAGGCAAGAGTTGCTTGGGCTCGATGACGATTTTTGGCGGGGCCACCGGCTGATTTTTTTCCAAGGGCAGATTGTTCCACAGGGTTTGGATCAGCGGATGCTCACTCCCGCTTTCGACCGGCAGCGCCACCACAGCGAGCGCACCGTTGCTGGCGCGGTGCACCAGATGCACGTCCATGGCATAGCGCTGACCATCGACCATGATTTCGCTCGGACGATGAAAATGAATTTCCTCCAGCTCGTAGGTTTTTCCGGTCAAGCTGAAACTGCTCTCGCCCACCGCCACACTCAAGCCGTGGCCCGTATCGACGATGCGAAACCTCGAGGGGCGGTAGTCGAATTGCAGCGGCTCCAGATCAACACGAATGCCCTGGCGCAAATCGATGGGGGATTGACGTTTGCCATTGGCGCATAGGCTGTTACGCGCATCGAGCTGCGCCCAGTGTTCCGGTGCCCCCGCGCCTTCGTAACCCCAGGTAACGCGCCCCGTAACCGCCGTTGCCGGCAGCACTTCCAGCATATAAGCACCCGCCGCGGCCCGAGGATTTGCTGGCGAAGCGAGCGGTTTTTTCGCCGGGTTGGCCACATTGCGTTTGACGTATTGTGTCGATCCACTCGGGGCTTTGACGGCAGGCAGAGGTTTCTCTGCCGCATTTGCCGCACCCGGCGTGGGGGCGGGTGCCGCGGCCGCGTTCGCATTCGTCGTGGCATTCGCCGGCGCGGGCGGCACCGTCGGCGGCGTGACCTGGGCTTTCAGATTGGGGCGAATCGAGCCGCCCGCCACATCGGCCACTTTTTGTGCACTGGCCTTTTGTTCACTGATTTTTTGTTCACTTGCCCGCGCTTTTTCGAGCATCCGCGCATTCGCCAACTGCAAACCGTCGGCCGCTTCGTTGGCCGCTTTGGCCAGCGCCAATGGATCGTCTTTCGGTGGGCGGCAGACTTCACGCAACACCCGGTCATCCAGCGTGCCGCTGCGTACGGGCAGTTCGACACCGGACACCGCTTCTTCGCGCAGACTTTCTTTTTCACTCTGACGATAAACGCGTTTGATAGTTTTGGCATTGCGCGTACCGCAGTCATAACGCGTGGTCGCCTCGATGATGCGGTAGGGCACACCGGTGTGGGCATCCAGCAATTCGCGCTCGAGCGTGACGCGGCTGAGAATTTCCACCACGTTCCCGGTGCGTTTCAAGGTCGTGCGATCGAGCTCAATGCGCCGCCCGGCATCGGTCGAAATATTCTGCCAATTTGATGCCGCCAGCGCGCACGGTGCCGCCAGAGCGCCGAACAGAGTCAACACCAGAAACAAAGAAGGCATGGAATTTCCTTTATCTTGAGCGCACATCAAGCACAGCAGCACACACAACGGATGTTTTATTTCGGCCCGCCAGCAAACTTCTTGAGCCGCGCCGAGCACATTGCATTTTGCCAGCCTTTCCAGTAACTTGCCGCGACACGTTAGGGGTGCCGGGGAAATTTCTGGCTGAGAGAGTCCCTTCGAACCTGTCCGGGTCATGCCGGCGTAGGGAAACGGCACCGCCAGAAATTTTTTCCGCCGGAACCTGTTGCCTCCGCCGCCGTCTGAACCGGCTGCCCTTGCCCACGGAGCCAACATGAACGCCAACGAACAATTCCTCGCCGCCAATGCCCAGGTGGACGCCGCCGCCATTGCGCCGCTACCCAACTCGCGCAAGGTCTACATTGCCGGCTCGCGCCTCGATCTGCAGGTGCCGATGCGCGAAATCTCCCAGGACGACACGCCGACGGCCTTCGGTGGTGAAAAGAACCCGCCGATCTTTGTCTACGACTGCTCCGGCCCTTATTCCGACCCGCAGGCCAAGATCGACATCCGCTCCGGCCTGCCGGCGCTGCGCGCCAAATGGATAGCAGAACGCGGCGACACCGAGGAGTTGCCCGCCCTCTCCTCCGAATACGGCCGTCAGCGCGCCGCCGACCAGGCGCTCGACGCACTGCGCTTTCCCGGCCTGCAGCGCCAGCCGCGCCGCGCCAAGACGGGGGCCAATGTCAGCCAGATGCATTACGCCCGCCAAGGCATCATCACGCCGGAAATGGAATTCGTGGCGCTCCGCGAAAACCTGAACCGCGCCGCCTACGTTGAATCGCTGCACGCCGCCGGCCCGACCGGCGCGAAAATGGCGGCGCTGCTCACCCGCCAGCATCCGGGGCAGAGCTTCGGCGCGGCGATTCCCGCCGAGATCACGCCGGAATTCGTGCGCTCGGAAATCGCCCGTGGCCGCGCCATCATCCCCAACAACATCAACCACCCGGAAAGCGAGCCGATGATCATCGGCCGCAACTTCCTGACCAAGATCAACGCCAACATCGGCAACTCGGCGCTTGGTTCCAGCATTCAGGAAGAGGTCGAAAAAATGACCTGGTCGATCCGCTGGGGCGGCGACACGGTGATGGATTTATCCACCGGCAAGAACATCCACGAAACACGTGAATGGATCATCCGCAACTCGCCAGTGCCGATTGGTACGGTGCCGATCTATCAAGCGCTGGAAAAGGTGAACGGCAGGGCCGAGGACCTGAGCTGGGAAATCTTCCGCGACACGCTGATCGAGCAGGCTGAACAAGGCGTCGACTACTTCACCATCCACGCTGGCGTACGGCTAGCGTACGTGCCGCTGACGGCGAATCGCATGACCGGCATCGTCAGCCGCGGCGGTTCGATCATGGCCAAATGGTGCTTGGCGCATCACAAGGAAAGCTTCCTCTACACCCATTTCGAAGACATCTGCGAGATCATGAAAGCCTACGACGTCGCCTTCTCACTCGGCGACGGCCTGCGTCCCGGCTCGATCTACGATGCCAACGACGAAGCGCAACTGGGCGAACTGAAGACGCTCGGCGAACTCACCGAAATCGCCTGGAAACACGACGTGCAGACGATCATCGAAGGGCCGGGCCACGTCCCCATGCATCTCATCAAGGAAAACATGGACCTGCAGCTCGACTACTGCAAGGAAGCCCCGTTCTACACGCTCGGCCCCTTGACCACCGACATCGCGCCGGGCTACGACCACATCACCAGCGGCATCGGCGCGGCGATGATCGGCTGGTACGGCACCGCCATGCTCTGCTACGTGACACCGAAGGAACACCTCGGCCTGCCCGACAAGGATGACGTCAAGGAAGGCATCATCACCTACAAACTCGCCGCGCACGCCGCCGACCTCGCCAAGGGCCACCCAGGCGCGCAGATCCGCGACAACGCGCTATCGAAGGCGCGCTACGAATTCCGCTGGGAAGATCAGTTCAACCTCGGCCTCGACCCAGACAAAGCGCGCGAATTCCACGACGAGACGCTGCCCAAGGAATCCGCCAAAGTCGCGCATTTCTGCTCGATGTGCGGGCCACATTTCTGCTCCATGAAGATCACCCAGGAAGTACGCGATTTCGCCGCCACCCAAGGTATCGCCGAAGGCGAGGCGCTGGAGAAGGGCATGGAAGCCAAGGCCGTGGAATTCGTCAAAACCGGGGCTCAGATTTACCACAAGCTATAACAGGCCGTTGAAAACCCCACCAAACCCATGCGCACGACATGATTTACCCTTCAAATCCAACGAAATAGAGATTTCATGCGCCGTGCCGACATAAGCCAATCGGAGATGTTCGGCTATCAAACTCTGGAGCAGCAGATTCCAGCTGCTCATCCGCTACGCAAATTGCGGGCGTTGGTCGATGGTACCCCCTCGAGAGTCTGCGCGCACTCGCAGGCGCAGACTCAAGAGAACAGCTCAGAATGCGTACCGCTGCGCACAAAAACGACCAAGCCGTTTTTGCCTGAATCGTCGGGGCTCAGTGATAGGTTGTAGCTCCCTCTCTCACCCCGGAAAGCTACAATCCCAGGGCGGCTGTAACTACTTGGCGCACAGGTTGTAGCTCCCTCTCTCACCCCGGAAAGCTACAATCTCGACGAAGGGGGTAGCATTGGCGTAGTAGGTTGTAGCTCCCTCTCTCACCCCGGAAAGCTACAATCCGGCGGCGCATCCCACATGTATTTCCGATGGTTGTAGCTCCCTCTCTCACCCCGGAAAGCTACAATCAAATTCACAAACCCCACCGCTTTACCCATTGTTGTAGCTCCCTCTCTCACCCCGGAAAGCTACAATCTGTCAGCGAAGGGGACGTTCAGATCGATTCGTTGTAGCTCCCTCTCTCACCCCGGAAAGCTACAATCCAGCCAGGCTGCCAGCGCCACGATGCCCTTGTTGTAGCTCCCTCTCTCACCCCGGAAAGCTACAATCAGATACAGGGAAGCGGAAATCTTGCGGTACGTTGTAGCTCCCTCTCTCACCCCGGAAAGCTACAATCCCGCGTGTTTACAGGGAATAACGCATAATCGTTGTAGCTCCCTCTCTCACCCCGGAAAGCTACAATCCACGGCGGCGTCACCAAACTGCACCGCGTCGTTGTAGCTCCCTCTCTCACCCCGGAAAGCTACAATCGAATACAACAAACGCCCGGTCAAGAAATTCGTTGTAGCTCCCTCTCTCACCCCGGAAAGCTACAATCAGTCGTCCCACACCTCCCAGCTATCCACCAGTTGTAGCTCCCTCTCTCACCCCGGAAAGCTACAATCGCCATACGGTTCAGCTCCAGCGCCGCTTCGGTTGTAGCTCCCTCTCTCACCCCGGAAAGCTACAATCAGCAAAAAGGCTCTATGCAGCGCGAAGCTGGTTGTAGCTCCCTCTCTCACCCCGGAAAGCTACAATGTTGTGCTGGTGTCATCTTTTCCTCCTTTGGTTGTAGCTCCCTCTCTCACCCCGGAAAGCTACAATCCGCTCCAGCCGAGCGATAGATGGATGCGCGGTTGTAGCTCCCTCTCTCACCCCGGAAAGCTACAATCTCTCGCACGAATCCCTCTGCGTCAAAGTTCGTTGTAGCTCCCTCTCTCACCCCGGAAAGCTACAATCCAACATCAAGGCGATTGTTGATGCGATCAAGTTGTAGCTCCCTCTCTCACCCCGGAAAGCTACAATCTAATGGATGAAGCTGGCCGCGTTTGGGCACGTTGTAGCTCCCTCTCTCACCCCGGAAAGCTACAATCATTCGGCGCGCTTGCCCCACAGGGTGGCCTGTTGTAGCTCCCTCTCTCACCCCGGAAAGCTACAATCTCCGTTTGCCGCTGCCATGGCTGCCGTCAAGTTGTAGCTCCCTCTCTCACCCCGGAAAGCTACAATCGTCGCTTCGGCGGGTTCCTGCTTCGCTGGAGTTGTAGCTCCCTCTCTCACCCCGGAAAGCTACAATCCATTTTCCCCCCCTTGAATCAGCAGGCCTTGTTGTAGCTCCCTCTCTCACCCCGGAAAGCTACAATCCAGTCGCCGGGCTGTCGTGGTGGTGAGCCGGTTGTAGCTCCCTCTCTCACCCCGGAAAGCTACAATCCGCGGTGACGATCAATGTCAATGGCGTTACGTTGTAGCTCCCTCTCTCACCCCGGAAAGCTACAATCAACGCCCAACGATTTCCACAATCGCGCCTTGTTGTAGCTCCCTCTCTCACCCCGGAAAGCTACAATCTATTCGCGGGGCTTGGGTGGAATGCTGTAAGTTGTAGCTCCCTCTCTCACCCCGGAAAGCTACAATCCATGGCAGTGGCCATGACCGGGTTCAATTCGTTGTAGCTCCCTCTCTCACCCCGGAAAGCTACAATCTCCTGGAGAAGTCAAGGTCACCATCCTTGCGTTGTAGCTCCCTCTCTCACCCCGGAAAGCTACAATCCCCACAGTCGGAGAACAATGCCTGCTGCTCGTTGTAGCTCCCTCTCTCACCCCGGAAAGCTACAATCAACAGTCGGATCACATCCGCAGTGTGTGACGTTGTAGCTCCCTCTCTCACCCCGGAAAGCTACAATCCTTGCCGGTGCAGGGCTGTCCGCCTAGGACGTTGTAGCTCCCTCTCTCACCCCGGAAAGCTACAATCCCAAACAGCGGCAATGCTGGCCGTGCCTGTGTTGTAGCTCCCTCTCTCACCCCGGAAAGCTACAATCGGAAAAACTGGTGCGACACGCGCTACTGCTGTTGTAGCTCCCTCTCTCACCCCGGAAAGCTACAATCTGGTTTAGGAATAGCGCCTTCGCGGCCGGCGTTGTAGCTCCCTCTCTCACCCCGGAAAGCTACAATCAATACTCGACGCCACCCTTCCATACACTCGGTTGTAGCTCCCTCTCTCACCCCGGAAAGCTACAATCCAGATTGATGTTCACTTGATCCTGGTAGAGGTTGTAGCTCCCTCTCTCACCCCGGAAAGCTACAATCCTAACCCGGAGAAAAACATGATCACGATTTGTTGTAGCTCCCTCTCTCACCCCGGAAAGCTACAATCTTGATGGGGAACTACCCCCCAACCTCATCGGTTGTAGCTCCCTCTCTCACCCCGGAAAGCTACAATCTTTCTTGGTCACGTTGTCCTTCTCTGTTGTGTTGTAGCTCCCTCTCTCACCCCGGAAAGCTACAATCGTCTGCGGTCGGTCATAGGATGCTCCGAGAGTTGTAGCTCCCTCTCTCACCCCGGAAAGCTACAATCGCTGCGTCTGCGCAGTCGAATTTGAACCATGTTGTAGCTCCCTCTCTCACCCCGGAAAGCTACAATCTCATTCCAGCCTCTTCGGCACGCATGTCCCGTTGTAGCTCCCTCTCTCACCCCGGAAAGCTACAATCTCGATGGGGCGTTTCCCGCTCCGGCGGACTGTTGTAGCTCCCTCTCTCACCCCGGAAAGCTACAATCCATGCCCGCCTGCTCGATCTCAAGGGCAAAGTTGTAGCTCCCTCTCTCACCCCGGAAAGCTACAATCCTGGCCCTAGTGACGCCATCCTTGGTAACGGTTGTAGCTCCCTCTCTCACCCCGGAAAGCTACAATCCCCAGCGGAGAGGACGGCCATGCGTGACCAGTTGTAGCTCCCTCTCTCACCCCGGAAAGCTACAATCCCTCGCGGATGGCCGGGTTGCGCGTGATCCGTTGTAGCTCCCTCTCTCACCCCGGAAAGCTACAATCGCATTGAAAAGCAGATCGAGCAGGCCGAGCGTTGTAGCTCCCTCTCTCACCCCGGAAAGCTACAATCTGACGAAGCTAAATTTCCCGCCCAGCCTAGCTGGGCGGGAAATTTTTTTGTGCAAATCTGGGGTTAAAACAGCAACATCTGGCTCGCCGGAACCTTTTTTTCCTGAAAAAGCGGCATGCCAACCAGCAGTTGTATTCCTGCAAATTGTTTTTCTGTGATGGTCATGCAGCGGATGGATCCGGCAGGCGGGAGGCTATCGATCAGGCGTTTGAGATGTTTTTCGCGGTCATCGTTGCCGTTCAACAACCGGGCATAGACGGACCATTGGATCATGTCGTAGCCGTCATTGAGCAGGAAACGGCGAAACTGGACGTAGGCGCGTTTTTCGGTCTTGGTGACCATGGGCAGATCGAAGAAGACGATGAGTCGCATGAAGCGTCGTGTCTCCAATCCCATGCTTCAACATTCCAGCCGGTGGGCCTGCAAGCCGATCAAAGCCGGAAGCTCGAGCTCGCTGTTGCCTTGTTCGAATAGCCGGACAAGGCTCTCGGCGGCGTACTCGATGGCGGATAGTGCGGACATCTTGCCTTGCGGCATGCCGACATCGACGTTGAGCAAGGCAACCAGTTCTGCCTTGTCCTGCGGGCTGAGATCGCCTTCGGTGAACGCCGGGTTTTTGGCGACCTGCAGGTCGACCAAGGGGCGGAAGGGTTCGATCAGGTCGTCGGCCAGATTGAAGGCGTTTTGTTCGCTGGCGTGAAAGAGGCCGATCGGCGGGTGCATGCCGTGGGCGACCAGTCCTCGGGCGATGGCGCCGCGCAACACGGCATAGCCGTAATCAAGCGCGGCATTGACCCAGCGTTCTTCGGCGCGATAAAAGCCTTGGCCGAAAAGTTGGGTGAAATAGAAGGCGGCGGCCTGACCTTCGAGGTTTTCCGTGTCGCCCGAACGCACGCGCCGGGCGTAGGAATCCATACGGCCAACACCGTTTTTTGCGCAAAAACGAAGAACAGCAGTCTGGTTTTCGATCTTGCGTCGAACGATGTTGGCCCACGCTTGTTTGGCCAGGGGGCGGGGAAGGTCCATCTGTTTGCGCATCAGGCGCGTGGTGCGCGAATGGGCGAGAAACGGCAGGAAAACGCCATTGGGCTGGTGGTTGTCGCCGGTGGCGTAGAGGCCGATGCCGTAATCGGCACAGGCGGAGAGGACCGGGTGGGTGAGCTGGATTTCGCGATGGTTGAGGACGATGATAGCGATGTCCTCGAAGGGGACGAACGCCGTCTGCTCCTGCTCGATGGCCAGGGAGAAATGCTCCCGGCGCAGCTTGGCCGGCCGGGAGATCATCACGCTACGCCAGCCCACGACGTTTCTCCGGCGGGGCGGGGTAGATATTGCCGAGGGTGTCGACGTGGAATTTTTGGATTAGTTTTGCGCTCGCGACGGATTTCCGGAAATAGTCTTTGTCCGGCTTGGGTTGGTCGTGGGCACGAAGAGTTAGACGGCCGTCGCTTTCGTACATGACAAAGTACCCTTGATAGGTGACATCCCCGAGCGTAACGGCTACTAAATCATTCTTGGTCAGAGAGAACAGAAACTCTGCACTGCCAGGGATAGAGCCAGGTGCGATTCGAGCAGAATTGTGGGCCATGTAGGCAGGTTCGATCAGAATCCGCTTTCCATCGCGAAACACGTCAACGTGCAGCATGTCGCCAAGCTCAGCGACACCTCCGCGAACTTTCATACCCCCCTTTTGAGTTGAAATTAGTTTGACGGTTTTGACCTGTGGCCCGTCGCCGCCGCGGGAAGGTTTGAAAATAGGCTCGGCAAAGGCGCGTTTTGCATCGTCGTTGAATTCGATCAAGCGTTTTTGCAGCAGATCGATTAGCGAGGCGTTTCGAGGATCGCCAGCGCCTACGATGTTTGAAAGCGAAGCCAGCTTGAGTTTTTGAAGCGAGACTCTTACGTGGCTTTGGTTATTCGCAATTCGCTTGGATGAGCGAATGGTTTCCTCGTGAATAGCTCCACTGCCTCGACGCTGTACTGCGCGGGAAACGAACAAGGGTTTGAGGGCCGCGAGCTCTTCCTCGCTGTAACTGCCCAGGCGTACCATTTCTTCGCGTAGCAATTCCGGCGAATCGATCTTCAGACGGGCTTCGAGTTCGTGCCGGAAGTAAGGCCACGGATCGGGGAAATGCTCGCGTAATTGCTGATACATGGCCGGATTGACGATTTCGCCGGTTTCGATATTGACGAAGCCATCGCGGACCTGCTCCAGTTCGCGAGTGCTCGAGTAATTGGACAGGCGCTGCACCATGCTGTGACTGCAGGCCGCAACAACGGCCGCATCGAGTGCATGGTGACGGTCGCTGTCGGAACGCACCTTGAGCAGCCCCCAGCGGGCGCGCAGGAAGTTAGTCAGTTGGCCGCTGACAACGACACAGCGCTTGGCCTCACTGCTGTCAGCGAGTTTCAGATGCTGCTCGACGTAGTTCTTGAAAAAGCGGCAGATATAGCGGGTGTCGTTCAGGTTGCGCGCGCGGAATTCCTCAGCTTCCTTGGTGCCGAAATCCTTGCGCAGCAGGCGGGTGCGTTTGGCCAGCCGATAGGCCTTGTTCGCTTCGACAAAGGCGACATAGCGCTGCCAGCGTTCGCTGTTTTCGGCACCGCCCAGATATTCGTAAGGCGTGCGATTGCCCTTGTCGCGATTTTCGCGAGTCAGGACTAGCACTTTGTTGTTCTTGCTGTCGTCGAAACTGCGCGAATAGGGCAAGGCGTGGTCGATTTCAGTGGAGCCGTCGAGGAAAATTTCGGCAACATTGCCCGACGGTGCCAGCGGTTTCTGCGAGTAAACGCATTGTCCGTTCTGCTCCCGGTACAGGCGCCACTTTTCAAACTCTGAGCCTTTGGGGGGATGACCGAATAATTCGATGAATTGTTCCTTATCGCGCTGATTTCTGGCTTGAAATTCCAGTTGCTCTTTCTGGATATCTTGCCGCCCTTCGATGAACTTACCTTGCGAGTTCCAATGTCCTTTTAGTGGCTTAGTGAGATCGCGGGCCATTTCGATGTGCACTGCAGTCGGCGAGCCGTAGCGGCGGATGATGGCATTGAGCACCTTGCGCGCCTGATTCAGTGAGCGCAGGACAACCGGGTTGCGCGGGATGTCAGTATCTTCCGCAAAACGCATGCGCCCGTCCTTATCGCGTCCGGCGTAGAGTGACGGCAGATACTTGTGTTCACCTTCGCCGACCTTGTGCAATTGGCTGTGGTGATAACCTGCTTCAACACAAGCCTCGTCATAGCGCAGCCCCTTTTCCATGTACGGGACGATGGCGCGCAGGGCTTTCAGCGACAGGGCGTGGAATTTGTCAAAACGGATATTGAGCAGGGCTTCAATGAGCGCATCGCGGTTGGGGAGCGCCAGCTTGGCGAGTTCGGCGCGGACTTCATCGTCGTCCTTATAGACACTGAGTACCCAGGCAATTTGGTCGAAGATTTCCGCTTGACCGCAGAGCGCATCGCCCGAGAGCTTTGTCCATTCGTCATCGAGGCTGGCCTTGATCAGCGTTTGGCGCAGTTCCTGCCAGGCGGGGATTTTGACCAGCGCGGCAGATTCCGGGTCTTTCGCCTTGCCTTCCGCCTGTTGTGTTCCAGTGGGGTAGGCAAGACCGGCGAATTTGAAGCTGCCCGTTTGCAGCAACCCGGCTTTGGTCAGCGCCGTGCCGAGTTGCTTGTAGGTCAGATCACTGGCTTGCTGGTAAGGCAAGGGCAGGCAGAGTTGGCGTTCCTGTTCGTTCAGTTGGCGGGTAACGCCATCGGTGACGATGCGCAGATTGTTCAGGCGGGTCAGCCAGACGTGGCGTTCGGCGGTGAAGCTGGCTTTCGGGGCGCGGTATTCGCCCTTCTCCAGGGTGCAGGTGCCGAGCATCTTGAGCAGGCCGGCACCGGCGAGGGCTGGTTTTTGCTGCCAGAACAATCCGCTCTTTTTGTCGCCGCTGCCGAGAATGGCGGCCTCCAGCGTCTTTGATGCGTACGGGTTGCCGAATTCCCGTTGCTTCTCGAACAACAGCATCAGTTCTTTGGCAAGCAGTTCCCGCGAAAGCGCTTTGGTGTATTCGCCTTGCTTGTTTCGCGCTGCGCTCGTTGGGATCGGATTTCCCTGTTTGTCTGTCTTGATCAAACCGCTACTGTCGAGTTGCGGTTTTACGAATTCATTGACGACCATTTCGGCGGCGCTGCGATAGCCTTTTTCCGCCATCCGCTTGGCTGTACCAGCCAAGCCCTGTTTGACCTTTCCACCTTCGCTCTTGCTATCGCCTTCGGCCTGCTTGGCTTCAGCGCGGCTGATCCAGTGAAAGCCCCGATGTTTGCAGAGGTGATAGATGACGCGCGCCCATTCCTCGTCGTTCAGGCGGCGGTCTAGGCCGTCGACACGCAATTGCCAGAGCGGATGGGTGAAAGTGCGCTCAGGCTGGAACGCCTTGCTATCGTCGACCAACCCCTCGCTTTTCAACAGACGGACCAGTTTTTTCAAACGCCATGCTCGCCGGAACAAACGTCGGCGCATCAGGCGCGCACTGCGCCGGGCAAGATTCAGCGATTCGCCCTCCTTCGCCGTTTCAGCCTTGTCGAAGGCGCGTACACCCAAGTCGATGATACGGGTTTCGCCAAGAACGCACCAACCAACCGATGCGATGCCAATGTCCAAGCCTATGGTGTATGTCGCGCTCATGATTTGCAGTTTGTGATTCAAAGTGCGTAGAATAACGCCATGTAGCTTTCCGGGGTGAGAGCCGTTGCTACAATAAGGTGTCCCTTTAGGGACGACCGAACCAGGCCCGGCAGGGAAACCTGCCGGGCCTTCTTCATTTCCGCTGTCAAAACCCTTCAACACCCCAGGCAAGCGGCTCATAGGCACGCACAAAAGGCGTGCATCCGGCAAACGCCCGGAAAAAACGAAGGCCCCTTGCGGGGCCTTGATCGAACACAACAGGCGACAAACGAATCTTTTCGCTCAGTCTTCCTTTTCATAAACGATGTCAGCGCGGCGGTTTTCTGCCCAGGCTTCTTCGTTACGCCCCAGTAATTTCGGCTTGGCCTTGCCCCAGCTCTTGACGCTGATTTGCGCGGCCTGCACGCCATGCCCAAGCAGGGTGGCGCGGACGTTTTGCGCTCGCTGCAAACCCAAACGTTGGTTGTATGCGGGGCTGCCGCGTTCATCGGCATGGCCTTCGACGCGCACGCGGCTTTGCGGGTGGCGCGCCAGATATTGGCCATGCGCTGCCAGCACGCTGGCGTAGTCGGCTTTAATCTCGGCCCGGTTCAAATCGAAATAAACGCTGCGCTGGGCGCGCAAACCCTGCTCGTCCATGCGCATCGACGAGGTTTCTGCCGGGGCCGGCACGGGGGCCGCTGCAGCAGTCTGCAATTCTGCCGGTACGGGCTGCCCCAGCAAGCCCGGATGGACGCGTAAGGCACCTTCCTGGGCGATTTGGCGAATCCGCGACGGATCATCTTGCGTTGCACAAGCACTCAACAAGACCGCCAGAGAAAAAACAAGAAGAGAACGCATGATCGGGGCAAACAAAACGAAAGTGCCGATTATAACGGCCCCGCCCGCGCTGCGCTCACCTCCTTTAGTCATGGGGTGGCAATGCTATAATCGCGCTCCGCGTTTCATTACAAATCTGGTCTTCTGTGCTTTTTACCCTCGGCATCAATCATCACTCTGCCCCGCTTGCCATTCGTGAGCGTGTCGCTTTCGGTGCCGACAAATTGCAGCACGCGCTGGCGGCCCTGGCGGCGACGCAAGGCGTGGGCGAAGCGGCCATTTTATCGACCTGTAACCGCACCGAAATCTACTGTGCTGCCGAAACGCCGGATGCCATCATCGACTGGCTGGGGCGTTACCACCAGATCAGCCAGGAAGAGCTCGCGCCCTACCTCTATGTGCACGACCAGCCGGCGGCGATTCGCCATGCGTTTCGGGTGGCTTGCGGCCTGGATTCCATGGTCATTGGCGAGCCGCAAATTCTCGGACAGGTCAAGGACGCCATACGCGCTGCCGAAGAAACCGGCACCTTGGGCAGTCGCCTGCACAAACTTTTCCAGCGCGCTTTTTCCGTCGCCAAAGAAGTGCGCAGCACCACCGCCATTGGTGCCAATATCGTTTCCATGGCCGCGGCCGGCGTGCATCTGGCCGAGCGTATTTTTGATTCGGTGGCAGAACAGCGCATTTTGTTCATCGGGGCCGGTGAAATGATCGAACTCTGCGCCGCCCACTTTTGCGCCCAGCAGCCGCGCCAAGTCACCATTGCCAACCGCACCATCGAACGTGGCAGCGAGTTGGCCAAGCGTTTTGGCGGCACCGCGATTCGTCTGGACCAACTGCCGGAGCACCTGCCGGAGCACGACATCATCGTTTCCTGCACGGCCAGCCCCTTGCCCATCATCGGCCTGGGCATGGTCGAGCGCGCCATCAAAGCGCGCCGGCATCGCCCGATGTTCATCGTCGATCTCGCGGTGCCGCGCGATGTCGAACAAGAGGCGGGCGAGCTCGACGACGTGTTTCTCTACACCGTCGACGATCTCGCGCAGATCGTCGAAAGCGGCGTCGAATCGCGCCAGGCGGCGGTGGTCGAAGCCGAGGGCATCATCGGCCACCGGGTGCACGAATTCCTCGGCTGGCTACAAGCGCGCGACACCGTCCCCGTCATCCGTGCCCTGCGCGATGCCGCCGAGCGCAGCCGGCAGCTGGAAGTGGAACGGGCGTTAAAACTTCTGGCGCGCGGGGCCGACCCGGAAGACGTCATCACGCAGCTATCGCTACGTCTGAGCAACAAACTCTTGCACGCGCCGAGCAGCACCTTGAATTCGGCTGACGGCAGCGAGCGGGCGTTTTTACAGGCCGGGGCCGAACGCTTGTTTCACCTGCACGAACCCAGCGCAGCCGGCCTGAATTTCAAGCGGCGCAATTCGTCGCCGCGGTAGTTTCGGCGTCGATTTCATCGTCGATTTCGGCATCTGACAGCGCATCGAAAGCCTGCATGGCAGCGGCACCGCCATAAAACACCACCCGATTACGCCCGCTGCGCTTGGCTTCGAGCAGGGCCTCGTCTGCCGCCGCAATCAAAGCGCCCCCGGTTTCCTGCCCCGTCCACTGGGCAAGGCCACAGCTGAAACTTGCGGTCAGCAGGCCGCCCGCGTGGCTATGCGGCAGGCGGGAAAAATCCTCGCGCACCTGGTCGAGCAAACGCATGGCTTGCGCCGGCCTCACCCCGGGCAAAGCAACGATGAATTCCTCGCCGCCATAGCGCCCGATCAAGTCACTGCTGCGCAAACGCCCGCGCAAGAGCCAGCCCAGACTGCGAATGACCTGATCGCCGACGGGGTGACCGTAGTTGTCGTTGATCGACTTGAAGCGGTCGATATCGAGCATGGCCACGGTCAATAAACCGCTCTGCGCCGCATCGAGCGCCAAGCGTTCAACCTGGATTTTTGACGCCAAGTGATTGAGCAGCCCGGTCAGGCTATCGTGCTGGCTGGCGTGCAGCATCTCCCGATAACGCTCGATCTTGGTTTTGACGACCGAAGCCAGAATGATGGGGTTGGCCGGCTTGGTGAGAAATTGGTCACCCCCCAGACGCAAGGCTTCCACCTGCTGCGCAATATCGGTTTCACTGGACAGATAAATTACCGGCAGTGCCCGATATTCCGGCAGCTGACGCAGCGCACTGGTGGCTTCCACGCCGGTGCAAAACGGCATGTACATGTCCATCAAAATAGCGTCTGGGCGATATTGCGCGGCCGCTTCGAGCAGCTGGCGCGGGTCGTTGATCGCCTGGCTTTCAATGGCGTGCTGCGTCAAGGCGCGGCGCACGTGCGCGGTGGCGGTCGCCGAATCCTCCACGATCAACACCCGGTAAGCGTCTTGCTCCTGGCGACCAATCAGATCGAGCACATGCGAAATCAAGGCGCAGCCGCTACCACCCACCGTTAAGCAAGTATCCGCCCCCGCCCGCTGCAGCAAAATGATGCTCTGCAGATTTACCGGCGCACCCAGGCAATAAATATAGGTTGCGGGAAAAGCGCTGCGCATCTGGACGATGCTTTGAATCGCCGCCGGCGGATAGGCCCGCCCCTCAAGTTCCGGAATGAATACCGCGGCCAGGGGGGCTTCGCCGACGATAGAAAAATCACTGCCCCAGGGGCGTAAATCGGCTTGAAAACCAAAAAATTCAAGGCGTTGCGCCAAGGCCTGGGCGCGACTGCAGGTCTCCTGGGCGATTAGCAACAAACGCCGGCGACCGCGCACTTTCGGCGGCAAACCCGGACGGCTGTCGCTGCTGCGCCCACCTTGCCCCGGCGGCGCATCCTGCAAGCGCAAACCCTCGAGAATGGGGGATAACTTGCGCTCGATCGCCAGTGCCTGATCGAGCGGCACCGGATGCATTTCCGGCTCGACAAACAGCGTTAGCGCAGCGTTTTCAAGTTCCTGACACTGACGCACCAAACCCGGCAGATGCCGCCGATGTAATTGCTCCGCCAAACCATTGAGCAAAACAACAAATTCGACGAACAAATCAAAATCGCCGCGCGCACGATACTGCATCCAGCCTTGTTCCAAGGCTTCGGTCAGTTTATGTATCGATTTTATTGCGTCAGTCATGGCACATGCGAGGTGATTAGCCCGGGATTATGGGCGTATCACCTACGCAGTGCAATGCAAATTTGCTATTTTTGCGCCTTTATCAGGCGTTTTGCACCACGATATTGGGAAATTTTGCCGTCATGTCTTTTGCTTTTTCCGCCACCTTCACCGCCACGCGACGGGCAATGGCGCGGTAAATTTCCGCCGCTTTTGAATCCGGCGCGCCGACCACGGTGGGTTTGCCGCCGTCGGCCATTTCGCGGATGCTCATTTCCAGCGGCAGAGCACCGAGAAATTCCACACCGTAATCGGCACACATCTTTTCGCCGCCGCCTGCCCCAAACACATGTTCGGTATGGCCGCAATTCGAACAGACGTGAATGCTCATGTTTTCCACCAGACCAAGAATCGGCACATTCACTTTTTCAAACATTTTCAAACCCTTACGCGCATCGATCAGGGCAATGTCTTGCGGCGTGGTGACGATCACCGCGCCGGTGACCGGCACTTTCTGGGCCAGCGAAAGCTGCGTATCGCCCGTGCCCGGCGGCATGTCGACGATGAGGTAATCCACTTCTTTCCAGCGCGTCTGCTGCAACATTTGATCCAGCGCCTGGACGACCATGGGGCCGCGCCAAATCATCGGCGTTTCGACATCGACCATAAAGCCGATCGACATCGCCTGCACGCCATAGGCCAGCAGGGGCTCCATGCTTTCTCCGTCGCGCGACTCCGGTTGCTGCCCGGCAAGCCCGAGCATCTGCGGTTGCGAAGGGCCGTAAATATCGGCATCGAGCATGCCCACCGTCGCGCCTTCCTGCGCCAGGGCGAGCGCCAGATTGACCGCCGTCGTACTCTTGCCCACCCCCCCTTTGCCGGAAGCAACGGCAATCACGTTTTTCACGCCGGGCAAGAGCTTGACGCCCAACTGCACCGCGTGCGCGATGACTTTGCTATAGACATTGGCGGAAATATTGCCCACTCCGGGCAGGGTTTTGACTGCCGCAATCACCTGCTTGCGGATCAAGTCGATCTGACTTTTGGCGGGATAACCCAGCTCGATGTCAAAGGCCACGTCGCTGCCATCGATACGCACATTTTTTAGTGCCTTGCCGGCGACGTAGCTCTTTCCGGTGTTGGGATCGATCGCCTCATTCAGGGCGTGCGTGATGTCTTGTGCAACGAGGCTCATGGTTTACTCCAGCGAAAAGATGAGGGAAATACCCGACTAATTTCGTAGAGTATACCGCAAAGCCCGTTTAACGGCTTACCGCATCCAGGCGATAACCCTGGCCATAAACCGACATCAGCATGAGGCCGCTTTCGCCCGCCAGGCCAAGCTTTTTACGCAAACGGCTGGCGTGGGTATCGACCGTGCGCGTATCGACCGCGGCCTCGCGCACCCAGACCGAAGACAGCAATTCGTCACGCCCCAGCACGCGGCCGATGTTATTGAGCAAGACCACCGCCAGATCGAATTCGCGCTGGGTCAGCTCGATTTCCTGACCGTTGAGCGAAATGCGCCGTCCATCCACGTCCAGCTCGATACTGCCAAAACGCAGCAAAGACGGTGTTCTGCCCTTGACGCGGCGCAGCAGCACATTGACCCGGGCGAGAAATTCCATATAGCGCACAGGTTTGGGAATGTAATCATCTGCGCCCTGGCGCAGGATGTCGGAAGCAAAATCTTCTTCCGTGCGTGCCGTGCACACCACAATCGGCACCGCCCAGCCACAATGTTCACGAATCTTGCCTACGAGCACGTCGCCGCTGATGTCAGGCAAGGCCCAATCGATCACATAAAAGTCGAAACGCTGGCTCGGCAAGGCAGACAAAAAGCTCTCGCCGTCGGCAAACACTTCGACTTGATAGCCTTCGCTTTTCAGCAAGGCGCGTAGAACCTCGGCCTGGCTGCGGCTATCTTCGACGACAGCAAAAATCATACATCCTCCCAAAGAACATCAATTTTTACTCATAAACCCCTATTCTGCCAAGCGATAAATAACTGATTTCACAATCTTTAACCTTGCTTCACAGTATCGAACAAAGCCTTAACGCCAGTAAGCGCGGTAAAATCGACGATTCGTCCGTCCATTAGAGCCTTCTTCCGCCCATGTCGCGCAAAATTCTCGTTACCTCCGCCCTGCCTTATGCCAACGGTGCCATCCACCTCGGGCATCTGGTGGAATACATCCAGACCGACATCTGGGTGCGTTTCCAGAAAATGTCTGGCCATACCTGCTGGTATGTCTGCGCCGACGACACGCACGGCACGCCGATCATGCTGCGCGCGGAAAAAGAAGGCTGCACCCCGGAAGAGCTGATTGCCCGCGTGCACGCCGAACATACCCGTGACTTTGCCGGGTTTTTGGTCGGCTTCGACAACTACCACACCACCCACTCCCCGGAAACCCGGCACTACGCAGAAACCATTTACCAGCGCCTGAAAGCCGCCGGCCTGATCGAGGTGCGCAGCATTGAGCAGTATTACGATCCGCAAAAGCAAATGTTCCTGCCGGACCGTTTCATCAAAGGCGAATGCCCCAAGTGTCACGCCAAAGACCAGTACGGCGACAACTGCGAAGCCTGTGGCGCGGCCTACGCGCCGACCGAGTTGATCGAGCCCTACTCCGCCGTCTCCGGTGCCAAGCCGGAGTTGCGTCACTCCGACCACTACTTTTTCAAACTTTCTGACCCGCGCTGCGAAAACTTTTTACGCCAATACACCGCCAGCGGCGTGTTGCAGGCAGAAGCCGCCAACAAAATGCAGGAATGGCTGGGCGAACCCGGCGAAAACAAGCTGTCCGACTGGGATATTTCGCGCGATGCGCCTTATTTCGGTTTTGAAATTCCCGATGCACCAGGCAAGTATTTTTACGTCTGGCTCGATGCCCCGATCGGTTACATGGGCGCTTTCCAGAATTTGTGTACGCAAAAAGCTCTGGATTTCAACGAGTTTTTTGCCAAAGACTCCAAAACCGAGCTTTACCACTTCATCGGCAAGGACATTCTCTATTTCCACGCCCTGTTCTGGCCGGCGGAACTGGAACACGCCGGTTACCGCACGCCGAGCAAAATTTTCGCGCACGGCTTCCTGACGGTGGACGGGGCCAAAATGTCCAAGTCGCGCGGCACCTTCATCACCGCCGAAAGCTATCTTGCCGGCGGCCTCAACCCGGAATGGCTGCGCTACTACTTTGCCGCCAAACTCTCCAGCACCATGGAAGACATCGATCTCAATTTTGAGGACTTCGTGGCGCGGGTCAATGCCGATCTGGTCGGCAAATACGTCAACATCGCCAGCCGCGCTGCCGGTTTCATCGAAAAACGCTTTGCCGGCAAACTCACCGCCGCCGATGCCAGCCTGCCCGCCCTGCGCGCCATTCACGCCGCCGCCCCGCGCATTGCCGAACTCTATGAAGCGCGCGAATTCAGCAAGGCCATCCGCGAAATCATGGCGCTGACCGATGGCGCGAACCAGTATGTCGACAGCGTCAAACCCTGGGAACTGGCCAAGCAGGAAGGCAAGGAAAGCGAGCTGCACGCCGCCTGCAGCAATGCGCTCAACCTGTTCCGCCTGCTCAGCGTCCTGCTCAAACCGGTGCTGCCGGGCCTGGCGGCGCAGGTCGAAACCTTCATGAACCTGCCGCCGCTGACCTGGGCCGACAGCGCCACGCTGCTGCCCGACGGCCACGCCATCAACCCCTACCGCCACCTGCTGACCCGCGTCGATCCCAAGCTGATCGATGCGCTGGTCGAGGCCAACAAAACTTCGCTTGCCCCCACCGAGAACAAAACCGTGACGAATAACGCCAGCCCCGCCAAAGAAAACGCCAAAAACGCCAGCGCCGACAGCGCGCTATGCAGCATCGACGATTTCATGAAAGTCGACTTGCGCATCGCCCGCATCGCCAATGCCGAGCAGGTCGAGGGTGCAGAAAAATTGATCCGCCTGACGCTAGACATTGGCGAAGAAAACCCACGTCAGGTTTTTGCCGGCATCAAATCGGCCTACGATCCGGCGCAGCTGGTCGGGCGGCTCACCGTCATGGCCGCCAATCTGGCCCCGCGCAAAATGAAATTTGGCCTATCCGAAGGCATGGTCCTGGCCGCCTCCGACAGCTCCGGCAGCACCCCGGGCATCTACCTCCTCAGCCCGGACAGCGGCGCACAGCCTGGCATGCGGGTGAAGTAAGCGAAAACGGCGTCCACAACCGCGTAGGCAAAGGACGCCGCTTTTCAGAAGAGTTCGATTTTCTTGCCCTGGCTAGGCGCGGCAAGGGGGCGGGTCAGGGTTTGTGCGTACTTGTTTTCTGCCTGCAACATCGCTTGCGCATCGCTGCGATTGATCGGATTGCGCCGACAAAACACATCGCCAGAAACTGGATCGACGATCACCTTGCGCGACCAGGCACCGCCAAAATCGGAGGCCAGCAAGGGTATGCTTTCGCGCGCCAGCCACTCCCGCGCAAATGCCGCATTGCGATCACCAATCGCCATATTGATCGAGCTGACGATATTGCCGCCGCCAAAGGCTTTGGCCACCAGGCGGCCGGCTTGCGCGCCCTGTGCATACATGGCGTTACGCAGCACCTCCATGGCGTAATCGCCGCTCAGCACCACGTCGTCGTCGGTATTTTTTTTGCTCGCCCGACTGGGCAATAAAAAATGGTTCATCCCGGCCAGGCGCAATTTGGGATCGATCAAACACACCGCCACGCAAGACCCCAGCAAGGTGGCAATCGGGCGCTGCCCCTGCACCGACCAGCCGCCCGGATTGATATTGAGCGCCAAGCGTTCCAACTCTTTCGGATTGGCTGGCGCAGACAGATCAACGGCCATAAGCAATGATTTCTTCCGGAATGCGCGACAAGGGCAGCACTTTTTCCGCAGCCCCCATCTCGATCGCCACCTTGGGCATGCCGAAAACGACACAGGTCGATTCATCTTCGGCCACGGTGGCCGCGCCCGCCGTGCGCATTTCCTTCAAACCGCGCGCGCCATCGTCGCCCATGCCGGTCATGATGACGCCCAGGGCGTTACGCCCGGCCACCTGTGCCACCGAGCGAAACAGCACATCGACCGACGGTTTGTGCCGGTTCACCAGCGGCCCATCGATCACCGAAACGTAATACTGCGCGCCGCTGCGCTTCAAAACCATATGCCGCCCGCCCGGTGCGATCAGGGCGCGGCCCGGCATCACGCGGTCACCTTCTTTGGCCTCGCGCACCTCCAAGGCGCACAAGCCATTCAGGCGCTCGGCAAAGAGCGCCGTAAATTTTTCTGGCATATGCTGCACGATGACGATACCCGAACAGGTGGCCGGCAGGCGGGTGAGCACGGCTTCGAGTGCCTGTGTTCCGCCGGTCGAAGTCCCCAAGGCAATCACCTTATCCGTGGTGCTGTGCATGGCCGTGCCGCTCGCCGGGGGCAAGACCGCATCGGTGGACAACTTCGGGCGCAGTGCCGCGCCAGGGGCGGCGGCAGTTTGTATGCGGCGCACATTGGCTCGCGCGGCAGCGCGCACGGCACTGACGATATCTTCGCCGCTGTCTTGCAAAAACTGCTTCACCCCCATCTTGGGTTTGGTGATGATGGACAAAGCGCCCGCGGCCAGTGCCTCCATCGTCGTTGCCGCACCTTTTTCGGCCAGCGAGGAACAAATCACCGTCGGCGTCGGGCGCTCCGCCATGATCTTTTTCAAGAAAGTGATGCCGTCCATGCGCGGCATTTCAATATCGGTGACGATCACATCCGGCCACTCGCGCTGCATTTTATCAAGTGCGTACAGCGGGTCGGCACAGGCCGCGATGACTTCGATATCCGGAGCTTTTTCCAGTGTTTCCCGATTCACCTGGCGCACGACCGCCGAATCATCGACCACAATGACTTTGATTTTTTTCATGCTTATGCTGGCAACTGATAAATCGTGGGTTTCACCACGCGCACCTGCTCATTGATGCCGTTCAAGCTTTCCGAATGGCCAACGATCAGATAGCCGCCTGGGCGCAGTTTTTCCACCAAACGGGCAACGACCTGGCGCTTGGTGTCGTTATCGAAATAAATCATCACGTTACGTAAAAATATCACGTGGAATTTCCCCAGATCGGGCAAGGCCGTGTTCAGATTGACCTGCTGAAAGCGCGTGTGGCGACGTAATTCCGGCGCGATGAGAAAACTGCCTTCCTGGTTGCGAACGCCTTTCAGACAGTACTTTTTCAGGTAGGCCGGCGGCAGGCCGCGCACCCTGTCCAGCCAGTATTGCCCACGGCGTGCTGTTTCCAGCACCCGCGTACTGAGATCGGAGCCCAAAATACTCCATGCCCCGTTAGCCCCCAATTCATCCGCCAGAACCATGCACAGTGTATAAATTTCCTCACCGGTCGACGAAGCGGCACTCCAAACATCCAGCGACTGCCCTTTGGGATGCCCCGGCACGATCACCTGACGCAAAAAATTGAAATGCGCTTCCTCGCGGAAAAAATAGGTTTCATTGGTCGTCAGCAAATCAATCATGGTCTGGCGCTCGAGCGCATCCTGACCACTGGCAACGTACTGGTAATACTCACCAAAACTCGTCAAATCCAAGGCGCGCAAGCGTTTGCCCAGGCGCCCCATGAGCAGCACTTTTTTGCTGTCGGCCAGACTGATGCCTGCCACCTTGTAAATAAAACGCTGAAACTGGGCGAATTCCGCGTCGCTGATTTTTAGTTCATACATGGTGCGGATTTCGGGTCAGTGCGGGCATAGGCAGAAGGCAGAAGGCAGAAAAATTCAGCGTGCAAGTTTGAAAAACGACATCAAATCTTGCAGTTGATTGACCTGACCATTCATTTCCTCCGCCGTCGCCGCCAGTTCTTCCGAAGCCGAGGCATTTTGCTGCGTGGCCTGATTGACCTGGCTCATCGCACTGTTGATCTGCCCCACGCCTACCGATTGTTCGTTGGACGAGGCAGCGATTTCTTCGACCAGATCGGAAGTTTTGCGAATGTTCGGCACCATTTCGCCCAGCAAAGCCCCCGCTTTTTCGGCACGCTGCACCGAAGAAGAAGCCAGCGCGCCGATTTCTTGCGCCGCCACTTGACTGCGCTCGGCAAGCTTACGCACCTCTGCCGCCACCACCGCAAACCCCTTGCCGGCATCACCGGCCCGCGCCGCTTCGATGGCAGCATTCAAGGCCAGCAAATTGGTCTGGTAGGCAATATCATCGACGATGCCGATTTTGTCGGCGATCTGGTGCATGGCATCGACGGTTTGCGCCACGGCCGTACCGCCTTCGGCCGCCTCCTGCGCGGCCTGGCTGGCCATGCCATTGGTCAGTTTGGCGTTTTCGGTGTTTTGTGCAATGGAGGCGGTCATCTCTTCGATGCTGGCGGTGGTTTCTTCCACCGAAGCTGCCTGCTCGCTAGCGGACTGCGACAAGGATTGCGCCGTCGCCGACACCTGCGTTGCGGCATTGCCGATTTCATTGCTGGTGTTATTGACGTCGGTGATGATGCCGCCGAGTTTTTCGATCATGCCCTGCATCGCCCCCTGCAACTCGGCCAGCTCATCGCGCCCTTGCGGCACACAGCTCACCGTCAGATCGCCTTCGGCCAGGGCGTGCGCCACCTGCACCGACTCCCCCAAGGGGCGGGTGATCGAGCGCACGATGGCAAAACCGAAAAGCGCCGCGACGAACACCGCAAAAGCCCCTGCACCAATGATCCAGTTGCGCGCCACTGCGGCACTTTGCGCCGCCGCCACATTGAGCGCCTGCGCGGCGCTTTCAAGTTCTGCAGCCAAATCGGTAGACGCTTTGTTGAAGGCGTTTTGGCGCGGGTTGAGATCTTGCAAGAGATGCACGTTGGTTTGTCGGTAATCGCCTTGCGTCAGGCTTGCCAGGGTGGGTTTCAGGCCGGCATCGAGCAGCGCCTTGCGCGCCTCGGTCAGCGCGGCGACCAATGCCGCTTCGCGCTCGGAACGCTCAACCGCACGCGTGCTGAAGCTTTGCCAGAGTTTTTCGCCTTCCTGCACCCGTTGATTGATGGCGTCGGCGTGCAGATTGACCGGATGATCATGCATTTCCAGATAGGGGCTATCCGGGGCATGCTGCAAGGCGAGCAGAATCTGCGTGCGAATTTCTGCATAGTGATTCGTCAGGCTTGCCAACTCGCTCTTGGGCTGTGTATTTTCCTGGAAAGTCTTCTCATTTTGCCCAACCAGCGCACTCAAATTGGACAAACCGATCAGCGCAATCGCCGCCATCAAGACAATGACGATCAAGAGCAGCAGAGTCAGACGGGGAGCAATACGAAAATTCTGTAACGCGCGCATAAAAGCCTCACTCAAGCAGGTTTAGTGGTGTGGAACTTCTGAACTACCCTGGCTCATATCAGAAAGCAGAGCCATTTCATCGACCGAGAGCACTTTCTGAATTTCTAAAATAATGACGAACTTGCCCGTCACCTTACCCATGCCAGCAATGAAGTCGGCACGGATTTTGGCCCCGAAGGCGGGCGGCGGCTCAATTTCGGAGGCCTGGATTTCCAGCACTTCGGACACGGCATCGACCATGATGCCGATATCGTGCTTGGCCTCGTCCTGCTCGACTTCGACGATGACAATGCAGGTGCGCCGCTGCACCGTGCTGGTCTGGCCGCTGAAACGCGCCGACAGATCGACCACCGGCACCACCGCGCCGCGCAGATTGATGACGCCGCGAATGAAGGCCGGCATCATGGGAATCTCAGTCAAATTACCGTACTCGATGATTTCCTTGACGTTGAGAATACCGACGGCAAACATCTCGCCGCCCAGATTGAAGGTCAGATATTGATGCGTGTCGCCACCGCCGGTGTTACGCCGGGCGGCAAGCTGATCGGCCGAGGCCGTTACCAGTTGATTCATCTTGCTCTCTCCCTTGCTTTAGAAACGCTCAAAATCCTGTTCATCGAGCGCCGGCGTGGCCTGGAAACTGCGTGCAGCGGGGCGGCTCGCCGTTTTGGCGGCTTTGGCCGGCGCTTTCGCCGTCGGCGCAGCACGCCGGGGGCGCGCGCTGTCATTGAGGCGGAAGAAACTCATCAATTCCGACAACTGCGCCGCCTGCCCACCCATTTCTTCGGCGGTCGCAGCCAGTTCCTCAGAGGCCGAAGCATTTTGCTGCGTCGCCTGATTGAGTTGCCCCATGGCACCATTGATCTGGCCCACGCCCTGGCTTTGTTCATTACTGGCTGCGGCAATCTCTTGCACCAGGTCGGAGGTTTTGCGAATCGAAGGCACCATTTCATCCAACAAAACACCGGCTTTTTCGGCCAGTTTCACGGAGGAAGACGCCACTTGGCCGATTTCCTGCGCCGCCACCTGGCTGCGTTCGGCAAGCTTGCGCACTTCCGCCGCCACCACCGCAAAGCCCTTGCCATGCTCACCGGCACGCGCTGCTTCGATGGCTGCGTTCAAGGCGAGCAGATTGGTCTGATAAGCAATGTCGTCGATGATGCCGATCTTGTCGGCAATCTGTTTCATCGCATCGACTGTTTCGCGCACCGCGCCGCCGCCCTCTTCTGCCTGCTGCGCGGCGGAAGTCGCCATACCGTCGGTGACGCGGGCGTTTTCGGTGTTCTGCGAGATGTTGGCGGTCATCTGTTCGATGCTGGCCGTGGTTTCTTCCACCGAGGCGGCCTGCTCGCTGGAGGATTGCGACAAGGATTGCGCCGTCGCCGAGACCTGGCCGGCAGCATCATTGAGGGCGCTGGAAGCGACGTTCACCTCGCTGATGATCTGCGTCAGCTTGCCGATCATGGCCTGGAAGGAAGCCATCAACTGGCCGATCTCATCGCGGCTCTCGACCGCCACATGCACGGTCAGATCACCTTCTGACAAGGCATTGGCCGCCGCCGCTGCCGCCGCCACCGGGCGCGTGATGCTGCGGGTCACCCACCAGGCAAACAATATGGCCAGCAACACGGAAGCGCCTGCCAGCCAGAGTGTCAACAAAATGGCGCTGCGCGCATCTTCGCCGGCTTTTTTGCCGTCCGCCTTCATGACATCTGCCTGGAAAACGATCAGTTCGCGGATCGCTGCAATGTATTCGATTTGCGATTGACGCAGCCCTTCCTGCATCAACACCACGATTTCATCGCGCCGGTCTTCTTCCAGAAGGGCCAAAAACTTGCGCATATTGTCCACGTAAGGGGCACGCGCGGCGTTGATGCGCGCCAGGATGGCTTTACCTTTCTCGGAGCGGATGGTCGCCGTCAGTTTTTCCAGATTCTCGCTCATGATCTTGCTCTGCTCAGGCAAGAGGGCCAACTGCTTTTGCCGCTCTTCGCCGCTGAAAATGTAAGCATTGCGCAGCAGGCGGCCATTGACGTCGAGCGCGGCGATCATGGCATTGGCGCTCTCTGTTTTGGGGAAACGGTCGTTGACGACGATATCGATTTCATGGTCCAGGGAACTCAGACGCATCACCGCCACCGCCGAAATAATGGCCAGCAAAGCCAGCACCAGGGCAAAGCCAATCGCCAAGCGCAGGCCGATCTTCAGATTTTTGAACATTCCCAACCCCTTGAAAGGAAATTCGACGCCTGAGCAAAATGGCAAAATCATCGCCCTACCCGGCCTCTTTGCAAAAAATAAAGCTTATCGGTGATTATGCCTGCCCAGCGCGGCTTTTAGTAGTGCGGCACACGCTGTTTTTCAAGGGCGCGCACGCCGACCGAATCGCGGCATAAGCGCCGCTCTAGCGCCATAACTGAAGCAGCAGCGCCAGACAAAAGAGGGTATAGCCCGCCGCTACCAGGTCGTCGGCCATGACGCCAAAGCCGTTTTTGACGTGGGTATCGAAATAGCGCGCCGGCTGCGGTTTGGTGATGTCGAACAGGCGAAACAAGACAAACGCCGCCAGCTGCCAGGCAAAACCCGGCGGCGCGAGCAAAAGCACCAGCCAGAAAGGGACGATTTCATCCCAGACGATGCTGCCGTGGTCCGGATCGCCGAGGGCGCGGCCCGCACGGTCAATAAACCAGATGCCTGCCAGATAGGCGGCGGCGAACAAAAAGAGCAGCGCCGTTTCTGAGAACAGGGGACGAAAAAGCCCAAAACTCGCCCAAGCGAACAGCGTGCCGAAGGTGCCTGGTGCCCAGGGCACCAGGCCGCTGCCGCAGCCGCAGGCAAAAAAATGCGCCGGGTGGGCAAACAAAAAACGCAGGCTGGGCGTTTTAGGCGGCGAAGTGTTCATAACCTTGGCGTGCAAATTCGACGATCTGCCCTTCCGGGTCGAGCACGCACACCGCGCTACCAACATCGGCCGCGCCTTCTGCCGCCGACATGCTGCCGATGCACCATAGGGGCAATTCGAGCTGCGCCGCGATTTCCGCCACGCGGTTATGCGCAGCGAGCGGCGCGGTAAAGAGCAATTCGTAATCGTCGCCGCCGGTGAGCTGGCATTCCAGCGCCAGACGGCGCAGGTCGGCATCGTAGTGTGCACCGCGCCCGGCCAGGTCGCCCAGAGCAGGCAGTTGCACCAGCTGCAGGGTCGCCGTCAGGCCTGACGCGCGGGCGATGTGGGCGAGATCGGCGAGCAGGCCATCGGAAATATCGATCGCCGCGTGCGCCACGCCGCGCAAGGCGGCCCCCAGCGCCAGGCGCGGCTGGGGCTTTTCCAGCGCCGCCAGACACAGGCGCGGCCAAGGTTCCGGCAGCTTGATCCGGCCCTGGAGATGCGCCAGGCCCAAAGCCGCCAGGCCGGGGCGGCCGGACACCCAGATTTCGTCTCCCGCCTGCGCGCCGCTGCGGCGCAGGGCTTGCCCCGGCTCGATTTCCCCGAGCGCGGTGAGGCACAGATTGAGCGGCCCGGCAGTGGTATCACCGCCCACCAATTCCACGCCATAGGTTTGTGCGCAGGCAAAAAAACCCTGGGCAAATGCGGCCAGCCAGGTTTCATCGACGACCGGCAAGGCCCCGGCCAACGTCACCCAGCGCGCCGTCGCGCCCATCGCGGCGAGGTCGGACAGATTCACGGCCAGGGTTTTCCAGCCCAGGCGCT
>NZ_JBLJBW010000019.1:0-47697 GCF_047638095.1 Azonexus sp. | reverse complement strand
TCGCCGAACCAGGCGGTGTTGGAAAGATTGGCGAGGATGCCGGCGGCGGGCAGGGCGCGGATGATTTCTTCGCCGAACGCATCTTCATAGCAGATATTGGCCGCGACCTGATACGCCGTATCACCCGCACCGAAGGCAAAGCTGTCTTGCTGTGCCGGGCCGGCGGAAAAACTCGACATGGGGATGTTGGCTTGCGCCATGAACCAGGCAAAACCTGGCGGGATGAATTCGCCGAACGGTACCAGATGCTGTTTGTTATACACCTGCATCGGTGCCGCGCCCAGGCTGACGGCGCTGTTGAAATAAGCGCCGCGCGGCTGCCCGGTGAGGGTGCCGAGCAGAATATTGCCGCCGTGCGGGCGGGCAAGGGCGGCGAGTTCATCCAGATAGCCGTCCGGCAGGTGGTCGATGAAGGCGGGCAGGGCGGTTTCCGGTAGGATGGTCAGATCGGCCGGGTGACGGGCGATCAGTTCGCGGTAGAGGGCGAGCGTCTGGCCGAAGGCGGCCGGGTCGAATTTCATCTGCAGCGGGATATTGCCCTGCACCAGCGCGACTTTCAGCGTCGGGCCGTGCGCTTCGCTCCATTCGATCTGTTGCAGGCCGAAACCGGCCAGGCAGAGCAGGGCGGTGAGCGGCAGGCCGTGGCGGGGGCGGGCCAAGGCAGCAGCCAGCCAGGCGAGCAAGAAGGACAGGCCAAAAACGCCAAAAACCGGCGCAAAACCCGCCAGCGGGCTGGGCGGCGTCTGGCTGTAACCGAGCGCGAGCCAGGGAAAACCGGTAAAAACCCAGGCGCGCAGCCCGTCGGCGCCGGCAATCAAGGCGGCAAAAAATAGCGCGCGCTGCCAGAAGGTGGCGGGCCGGAAACGGCGGTAGAAGAAGCCGCTCAGGGCGGGATAGAGTGCCAGCACGGCGCAGAAGAGGAAAGTGGCCGGTGCCGCCAGCCCGGCGGGCATGCCGCCGAAAACGGAGAGGCTGACGAAAATCCAGGAGACACCGGCCAGAAAAAATCCCAGGCCGAACAGCCCCCCCGCGAGCGCCGCCCGGCGGGGGGAGGCGGCGCGTTCAAACAGCAGAAAGAGCCCCAGCCAGACGAGCGGCGCGGCCCAGAAAAACTCGAAGGGCGCAAAACACAGGATGCCGGTAACGCCCAGAACGAAGGGAAGCAGAGAGCCGGAAACGATCGGGTGGCGTAGCAGGGGCGGCATGCGCGTTCTTTAACCGGCGGGGGCGGGTTCTGGCGCAGGCGGGGCGACCAGCAGGGTGTACAGGCGGCGGCTGTCGGCGCGCAAGACCTGGAAGCGGATGCCGGAGAACGCGAAACATTCGTTGCGTTTGGGGACGTGGCCGAGTTCGCCCATTAGGAAACCGCCGATGGTGTCGAATTCCTCGTCCGGGAAATTCGTGCAGAAGGCGGTGTTGAAATCGGCGATGCTGGTGGTGGCCTTGACCCGGTAGCGGCCGCCCGTGTCGGCGCGGATGTTGTCGTGGGTTTCGTCGAAATCGTATTCGTCTTCGATGTCGCCGACGATCTGTTCGAGCACGTCCTCGATCGTCACCAGCCCGGCCATGCCGCCGTATTCGTTGACCACGATGGCCATGTGATTGCGCGAGACGCGAAATTCGCGCAGCAGCACATCCAGACGCTTCGATTCGGGGATGAACACGGCGGGGCGCAGCCACTGGCGTAAATCGAAATGCTCCGGCGCAGGCTGGCGCAGCAAATCTTTGGCCAGCAGGATGCCCAGCACGTTGTCGCGGTCGCCTTCGATCACCGGAAAGCGCGAATGGCCGGCGATGATGACGGTTTGGCGGATCACCTCGAAGGCGGCGTTGACGTCGATCACATCGGTCTGCGCGCGCGGAATCATCACCTCGGTGACCGGCGTTTCGGAAGCCGCCAGCGCACCCTGGATGATGCCCAGGGCATCGGCGTCGAGCAGATTCTTTTCGTGCGCCGCTTGCAAAATCTGCAGCAGCTGCGCCCTATCCTCGGGTTCGCGCAGCAGGAGCGATGAAAGACGTTCGATGAAAGAAGGTTTGTCCATGGCGCACCGAATCAAAGAGCGGCCGTGGCGCAGGGGAGAGCGTAAGGATCGCTGATGCCTAGGCGCGCGAGAATTTGTCTTTCCTCTTCTTCCATGGCCTCGGCGCTGGCATCGTCTTCGTGGTCCCAGCCTTGCAGGTGGAGGATGCCATGCACGGTGAGGTGCGCGTAGTGGGCGGCAAGCGTCTTGCCTTGTTCGGCGGCTTCGCGGGCGACGACTGCCGGGCAGAGAACGAGGTCGCCGACGGTGCGCGGCTCGTATTCGTAGGGGAAGGAGAGGACGTTGGTGGCGTAATCCTTGCCCCGGTAATCGCGGTTCAGGGCCTGGCCTTCTGCGCTCTCCACCAGGCGGATGGTGATGCTGCCGCCGCCCGTGAGCGCGGCGCGCGCCCAGTGCAGGAAATCGGCGCGCCGCGGTAAATCTTCGCGTGGGCAGACGCTCAGACAGGCATATTGCACGCTCAGATCAAGACGTGTGCTGGTGGTTTTCATAGGCTTCGACGATGCGGGCGACCAGTGGGTGACGCACGACATCTTCCTTACGAAAGTGGGTGAAGGCAATGCCGCGCACATCGTGCAGCACGTCGAGCGCTTCCTTGAGGCCGCTTTTCTGGCCTTTCGGCAGGTCGATCTGGGTGATGTCGCCGGTCACCACCGCCCGGGCGCCGATGCCGATACGGGTGAGGAACATCTTCATCTGTTCCGGCGTGGTGTTCTGTGCTTCGTCGAGAATGACGAAAGCGTGGTTGAGCGTGCGCCCGCGCATGAAGGCGAGCGGTGCAATTTCGATGGCGCGCTTTTCGTACAGCTTGGCCACCCGCTCGGCCCCCATCAAGTCATACAGAGCGTCGTACAGCGGACGCAGGTAGGGGTCGATTTTCTGCGTCAGGTCGCCGGGCAGAAAGCCGAGTCGTTCGCCGGCTTCCACTGCCGGCCGGGTGAGGATGATGCGCTCGACTAATTCACGCTCGAAGGCATCGACCGCACTCGCTACCGCCAGATAAGTTTTGCCGGTGCCGGCCGGGCCGATGCCAAAGGTGATGTCGTGCGCCTGGATGTGCTTGAGGTATTCCACCTGGCGCGGCGTGCGCCCGTGCACTTCATTTTTGCGCGTGATCAGACGCGGGCCGGTACTTGGGCTGAGATTCAGACTGAGATTCGGGCTGTCGCTTGCCGGATCGATGCGCTGCACCGGGGCGTTGAGTAGCTCGATCAAGCCCAGCTGAATGTCGTCGATCGACAAAGGCTGGCGCGCCAGGGCGTAAAAATGGCGCAAGGCGTCGGCCGTGCGCAGCGCATTCAGGCCGCTGATCGTAAAACGCTCGTTGCGGCGGCGGATGCTGACATCAAACCCGGTTTCGATCTGCCGGATGTTCTCGTCGAGCGGCCCGCAAAGCTGGGCGAGCTGGTTGTTGTCGAGCGGTGTCAGACTGATTTCGGTGTGGGGTAGGGGGGAAGGTTTTTCGTTCATCGGGCGGCCCTTAAATCTCCCGCGTCAGGATTTCGCCGCGCAGACTGTGCGACAGGGATTGCAGGATGCGCACCTCGACAAACTGGCCGATCAGGCGCGCGCTGTGGGCAGAGCCGCCGGCGAAATTGACGATGCGGTTGTTGTCGGTGCGCCCGGCCAGTTCATTGGCATCTTTTTTCGACGGCCCTTCCACCAGCACCCGCTGCACCGTGCCGACCATAGCCTGGCTGACCGCCTGTGCCAGTTCGTCGATACGCTTTTGCAGCCGCATCAGCCGCGCCGATTTCACTTCCGCCGGCGTGTCATCGACCAGATCGAGCGCCGGCGTGCCCGGGCGCGGGCTGTAGATGAAGCTGAAGGAAGCATCAAAGCCGACTTCGTCGATCAGTTTCATGGTTTTTTCGAAATCGGCGTCGGTCTCGCCGGGGAAGCCGACGATGAAATCGGTCGACAAGGCGATGTCCGGCCGCGCTGCGCGCAATTTGCGCACCACCGACTTGTATTCCAGCGCCGTGTAGCCGCGCTTCATCGCCGCCAGCACACGATCCGAACCTGCCTGCACCGGCAGATGCAGGTGCGACACCAGTTTGGGGACGGTGCGGTAGACATCGATCAGGCGCTGATTCATCTCGCAGGGGTGCGAGGTGGTGTAGCGGATGCGCTCGATGCCGGGAATCTCGGCGATGTATTCGATCAGCAGTGCCAGGTCGGCTTTTTCTTCGCTATTTCCTAGAGTATCGTCCATCGCGCCACGATAGGCATTGACGTTCTGCCCGAGTAAGGTGACTTCCTTGACGCCGTGCGTCGCCAGATCGGCGACTTCAGTCAGCACGTCGGCAAATGGCCGCGAAATTTCCTGGCCGCGCGTGTAGGGCACGATGCAGTAGGTGCAGAATTTGGAACAGCCTTCCATGATCGACACGAAGGCCGTCGCCCCCTTGATTTCCGCCGGGGGTAGGGCATCGAATTTCTCGATCTCCGGGAAGGACACATCCACCGCCGCCTTGCCCTTGCTTTTGCGTTCGGCAATCAACTGCGGCAAGCGGTGCAGGGTTTGCGGCCCGAACACCACATCGACATAGGGCGCGCGGCGCACAATGGCCTCGCCCTCTTGGCTGGCCACACAGCCGCCCACACCAATGACCAGGTTGGGATTCTTTTCCTTCAAGGGGCGCACCCGCCCCAGATCATGAAACACCTTCTCCTGCGCCTTCTCGCGCACCGAGCAGGTGTTGAACAAAATGATGTCGGCTTCTTCCGGATTGTCTGTTCTGACGATTTCCTCACTGGCATGGAGGATATCGACCATTTTCTCGGAGTCGTACTCGTTCATCTGGCACCCGAAAGTACGGATGAATAACTTTTTCGGCATGAATGATTTCTTGAAAATACGGGAAAACGCGCCACGAGTAGACGCGACAGCGCAGAGAGTTGCGAAAGTGAGGAGCGAAAATTGAGGGGGCGAATTATAACCCGGTTGACCACCCCCTCGCCCGCCCCTATAATTCGCGCCCTTAAGTCGCACCCCAGCGTGGTGATGTAGCTCAGACGGTTAGAGCGATGGATTCATAACCCATAGGTCGGCAGTTCGATTCTGCCCATCACCACCATCCATCAGGGCTCGGATAGTCTCCGGGCCCTTTTTCTTGCCTGAAATCCCCGCGCCACGCGGGGTTCTGGCCACCAGTGCTGCGGGTAGCCTGCCGCAAAATGTGGGGGAGCGTGTCATTTGGCACAGGGGCAAGAGGGGGGCGGGATTGGGTGGGATTGGCCGGAACCTAGCGGGACAGCGGGTTTCCGGGCGGGGTGGGGGTTTTTTTGGCGGGGTGTTATTTGCGACGGGTTTTGGCGGGAATGCTCAAATAGTGCGCAGGTTTGAAAGTTATTTGGCACGCGACTGCGTGTGATCTGGACGGATTTGGACCGGGGAACCGGTCAGTAACGGGCTGGGGTGATTCCTGGCCCGTTTTGCGTCTACGCTCCGGGCAATCAGGCCGGCGCTTTTTTGCCCATGATGTACGTGTAGGTCTTACGAAGCTGATCGGTAGAGAGGTTTGCGAGCGAGTCAGCCTTGAAATTCTTTTTTATGTAGGGCTTGTAAGCATCCGGGTTGCGGAGCTCATTATTGCAACGCGCTTTGATGGCGCCGATTCTGGATTTACGCCAACCGTCATCCTTGGCCGGAGCTGAGGCCATTCCGCGCAAGATGGCCATTTGGCCTTTGATATAGGCCAGCGCGAGCGGGTAGTTCTCTGGTGCGATTAGATGGTAGGAGGTGGCCTTGGCGGCCTTGTTGATGCGCATCCAGGCGGCGCCGTCACTGAGCGGGGTTTTTTTGATGCTGCGATGCAGGGCAAGCCATTCGGCACGCGCTGCGGTCAGCTCGGCTTTTTGCGCCTCGGTAATCACGTTGTCGCCAGGCGTGACAACGATTTTAGGGCGTGGCGGCGGTTTGGCATGGGTGTGGTTGTGGATGTCGCCGCCGGCGATCTGGTGTGCCGCCACGCCGTCGCCATTGACGATGATGACATTACCAGCAGCTGGCGGCGTTGGCTTGGCGCGTGGCGTGCGCGGCTGCTTGGGCGCTGGCGGGCGTTTTGCCTCGGCAAACAAGGATTTGATTTCGGCAGTTTTTTTGTCGCGCTCAGTCATGTCTCTTCCTTTTCTGGGTGAATGTGTATGACATATTACGCCGGCTTCGAAGTGGGACAAACCCCCTTGTACTTTGTCCCACTTCGCATTTCACCATATGAAATGAGACAAAGTTCAACTCGTTGATTTGTAAACAAGTGGGACAAAGTGCGGGATAGGGGTTTGTCCCACTTCGCGGCCCGGTTTTAAGCGTAAAAACCGGGCTTTCAGGCGGCCAGGCGGAGCACGCTGGCAGCGTGTTTTTTGACCTGGGCCGGCTCGTCGGCGGCCAGTTCGGTGAGCAGTTCGACGGCGCGTAAAAACTTGTCGACGGGCAGGAATTTGCCGTGTTCGATCTGCCATTCCTGGACGATTTCCAGGGCCAGGCGACGGGCCTCTTCAGCGGGCGATGCGGAGCCCGATTTCACCTCGCGCCGACCCGTCAGGATGTACAGAACGTCACACCCTGCCGCTGCTGCCGCCTGCAAATAGGAACCGTCCGGTTCCCTCTCCCCACGCTCATAAAGGCCCTGGGTCTTCTTTGTAACGCCCATAGCTTCGCCGAACTCGGTCTGCGATAGACCTGTTCGCTCCCTTTCTTCGCGTAGTTTTTCGCCGTAGGAGTGCATTTGGTTCCAAATATCAGTTGACAGGGAACCGAACGGTTCCCATAATCCACTCAACAAAAACAAATTCATTGAATCTCAAACAAGGATAGAGCGAATGGACGAGAAACGCCAATTAAAGACCCCGGCCGAGGCCCGCGCGGAGTTCCGCCGGATTGGCAAGAGCATGAAGGCCTGGGCACGGGAACACGGGGTGCACCACGAAACGGTGTATCGGGTGCTGGACGGCAAGCGGAAGTGCGAGCGGGGCGACGCACACAAGGTCGCCGTGCTGCTTGGCATCAAGGACGGCGTGATCGTCGATTAAGCGGTTTCAAACGGGTTTTTCAACGCAGCACTTTTATAAAGGAAGCATCATGGACTCTCTCAAATCACTGCGCGTCAACCTCCGGGCGCTTTTGATGTTGGCGCGGCAGAACGACTGGTTTTTTCATTTCTGGGCCGCTGTGTCAAAAGATGCAATAGGCAGCTTCAAAGACACCGCTGCCGCCAAGGCGTTTATCGAGACGCTGCCGAGCGAAATGAATTACCTGGAATTGCGTCCGTACTTGTCTGGCAAGGCCTTGCTGGACGCGATCGAGTGCCTGGTTGGCGTGGATCATCGCGTCGCCGGCATGGTGCTGGCGGCGATGGCGCGCGAGATGTTTTTGCCGCACGTGCCAGCAGATCACCCGGCGCAACAGCCGTCCATTGAGCTACTTAATGCCTTGATGGATTACCTGCTGAAAAAATCGCCCGCTGAAATTTATATCGGCAAGGCGTTTTGCTATCGCATCCAGTACGGAACGACGCGCTCATCTGCCGGCACCGATACGAGATTTGAGCCGCTGTTCGAAGCCATGCCATCCAACGGGCTATGTTGCCCGATCGGCGAAGGGCGTTGGCACCTAGGAATGCACTGGGATTCGTTCGGCCGCTATCTGGCTTGCCAGCGCGACGGCTGGCAGCTGCTGGATGTTGCTGATGCAAACCTGGATGACTGTACGCTGGTCGACGGTGACCTGGTGACCGACCGTGAGGCGGCTCACAGGGTGCGCAGCATGGTCATCGACCCGCTCCGCGAAGCCATGACTGAAGGCGAGCTTGACGACCTGGAAGACGATCTTTGCGACTTGATCGACCGCGTTTTGCCGGCAGCGGTGTCCGTGGCACGGATCGAGGCCTGAGGCGGGGGCCGGGGCGATCATGGCGGAAATCAGAACCGTGACGGCAGCCGAGGCGCTGGGCCTGGGTTGGTTGGGGACGAAGGCGATCATGGCGGCGATGGGGTGTCCGAAACAGACCTTCAGCCGTTACACCGACCATCCAGACTTCCCGGCTCCGTCCGGCCAGATCAAGCCGGAATCCGGTCGCCCGGAAAACGCCTGGCTGGTGTCGGCGCTGCCGGAATCCATCTTGGTAAAAGGCAAGGCGGTGGCGGTGCGCGGCCCGGCAGAAGCCGCGTTGCACGCGGCGCTGCATGTGTCACCGCCTGCGCCCCGCCCTGAAACCGCCCTGGTTCCCGGCAGCGTGCCGGACCTGCCGGCGGTGGCCGATGTGCGGGGGCAGGTGCGGGCGGGCAAAGCCGATGCGGCGCTGACCGACAAGGAGCGTGCCCAGCGCGACGCGGGGGTGATTTTGTGCCGTGCGATCGAGGATGCCGTGGCGGCAACGAAGTGCTCCGTGAAACGGGCGTGTGCTGGACTGGCGGCGCGGCTGGTGGCGGGTGAGGCGCACGCCGACCTGGTGGCGGCGGCTTATCTGACCTACAGCAAGCCGCGCAAAGGCGCGCCGACGCTGGGTGGCGAGCAGGCGCTAGCGGGGCGTTTGCAGCGGATGTTCGGTTTTTTCGAGGCGGGTCGCAAGGTGGGTGACGTGGGGCGGTTTCTGGTGCCCGGCAAGCGGGAGAAAACCGGGCATAACCCGGCGCATGTCGCGGCGTTTCTGCGGTTTTTCTGCGACCCGCACCAGCCGCCGGTGACCGATGTGTATAAAAAGATGGTGCCGTACCTGGCTGAAAACGGCTTGCCGGAGGTGAGCTACAGCACGGTGACGCGCATTGAAAACGAATTGCCGGTGACGGTTAAGTACCGGGGCCGGGTAACGGGCAGCGCCTGGCGCAGCTTGAAGCCGTACGTCGAGCGCGATGTGTCGATGTTCTTTGCCAATGATATCTGGGTGGGTGACGGGCATAGCTTCAAGGCCAAGGTGCAGCACCCGATTCACGGGCAGCCTTTTACGCCGGAAATCACGATGGTGATTGACTGGGTGAGTCGCAAGATCGTGGGCTGGTCAGTGGCGCTGTCGGAATCGACGCTGGCGGTTTCGGATGCTTTCCGGCATGCGCAGATGCAGACGCGGGCGCGGCCGCTGGTTTATTACTCGGACAACGGCAGCGGCCAGACGGGCAAGCGCATTGACTGCCCGATTGCCGGGACGCTGGCGCGGCAGGGTATTCGGCACGAAACGGGGATTCCGGGCAACCCGCAGGCGCGGGGGATTCTGGAACGGCTGTGGCAGGTGGTGACGATTCCACTGGCGCGCACTTACCCCACCTGCACCTGGCGCGGCGCGGATGAAAACGCCACGACCAAGATGCTGAAGCTGCTGAACCGCAAGGACCAGGGCGGGGTGCGGATTCCGAGTTTTCGGGAACTGATCGACGATCTGGCGCGGGTGGTGGATGACTACAACCTGAACCATGCGCACCGCGAGCTGGGCGGGAAGGCGCCGGAGGATGTGTATCAGGAACGGATTGACCGGGATTCCATCGTCTTTGGCCCGAATGACCGCGAGCTGAACGAATTGTGGATGCCGGAAGTGCTGCGCTCGCCTTCGCGCGGGGTGGTGCAGCTGTTTGGCAATGAGTATTTCCGGCGTGACCTGGTGGATGTGCTGGCGGAGCGGGAAAAGGTGCGGGTGCGCTATGACCTGCACGACGCCAAGCGGGTATGGCTGTTCCGTCTGGACGGCACGGCGCTGGGCGAGGCGGAGTGGCACGGCCACCGGGTCGAGGCGTTCCCGGTGTCGGGGATGGACATGGACCGCAAGAGCCGGGCCGACGGAAAGATTCGGCGCGGGCAAAAGATCATCGCCGAGGCGCAGGCTGAGCTGGGTGACGTGTACGACGTGCTGCCGGAGCCGCAGGCGGCGGAGATCGACCTGATGCCACGCCTGAGCGACGAAGCGCTAGCGGCGGCGGAAGCGAAGCCGCAGCGCAAAAAGGATATGGACGTGCTGGAAATGGCGGCCTGGCTGTATGCCGACGAAATTGCCGAGATGGACAAGGATAACCGGAATAAAGGCGATGCCCTGATGGGCTAAACCAGGGAGTTGACCGCCGGCCAGTTGCCGCTAGCCGGGGTCATTTGCAGCAAGTGGGGAACCCCGCGAAACACCGTGAAGCACCGTAAAACACCACAGAAAGGGAGTGTATAAGATGAAGCACCACTTTGTAAAAACAGAAAACCACCGCCGGTTCGTGACGGCAGCGGCGATGCTGGCCGGGCGCGCGTCGCCTGAGCGCTGCATTTTGCCGGTGATCGGCAAGCCGGGCGTAGGCAAGACGCGCACGGTGGATAACTGGGGCAGCCTGAATGACGCGGTGTTCCTGGAAGGCATGCCGGGGATGAGCCCGCGTTATGTGCGGGATGCCCTGCTGGCTGAAACCGGGGTGCGGGCCAAGGGGAAGTTTGCCGAGGACGTGGCCTTTGTGGATTACTTTGCCAACGGCGGCGAGCCGCGCGCGATCATCCTGGATGAGTGCCAGCACGCTTTCCACAACAAGGCGGAGTGCATCGAATATCTGCGCCGGATTGCCGAAAAGGCGCAAACCACGCTGATTATTGTCTGCCACAGCTCGGAAAGCCGGCTGCTGGAAAAGTACGAGCACATCAAGACGCGGATTGGCTGCGTGTGCGACCTGCAGCCGCCGTCGCTGCAAGACACCGCGGAGTACACCCGCGAGCTGTGCGAGGTTGATATTGACGACGACCTGGTGGCGGAGGTGCACAAGCAAAGCGGCCACCGTTACCGGCTGATTGCGGACGCACTGGCCAACCTGGAAAGGGCGGCGGAAAACCTGGGCAAGACCCGCCTGGCGCTGGCGGATGTGGCCGGCATGCCGCTGTGTCAGGACTGGGAAAAAATCCTCAAGTCGAAAGGTGGCCGCTAATGGGAATCGCGCAAGAGGTTCTGTCCCTGATTTACACCGGAAAAACCGGCCTGGCCGCGCTTGCCGGGGCACTTGACCGTGACCGCGAGGCAGTCATCAACAGTGTGCAGCAGCTAAAAAAGCGCGGCCTGGTGATGATCGAGGCGCGTGGTGCGTACGCCATCACCGAAGCGGGCGCGGCCTGGGTGGAGAGTGGCAAGGTGATCCAGGGCGGGCAGGCGACGCCGCGTCCGCGCAAGGCGGCGCGGGGGCTGCGTCAGCGGGTGTGGTGGGTGATGCGTGCGCGCAAGAGCGCCACCTTGCAGGAGCTGGCGGCGACGCTTGCTGATGGCCACGAAAAGGACGCGGTGGGCAACTTGAGTCGCTACATGCTGGCGCTGGAGCGCGCCGGGTTCGTGACCGCGAAACAGCAGCGCACGGCGCATTGCGCACCGACCAGTAACGGCTGCAAACGCTACTTTCTGGCCCGTGATAACGGGCGCCTGGCGCCGGTGGTACGGCCTTCGATGGGGGTGGTGTACGACCCTAATCTGAACAAGACCTACGCGATGTTTGCGCGTGCCGAGGCGGCCGGGGAGGGGGTATGAGCGCCCTGCAAAGCCCCGCCATGGCCCTGTGCTTAGCCTTGCTGAACTCTGGCCAGAGCCGGCAGGCGATTGCGGAAGCTATTGGCTATAGCCGCCCGGCGGTGTCGCGCTACTTGCTGGGGACGTATGGCGAAGTGCGCGAGATCGAAGCGGCGATTCTCAACGCCTTTCTGGTGCGCGAGTGTCCGCATACCGGAGAAGTGGTGACGCCGGAGTTATGCAAGAAAAAAGCCCTGGCACCGCGCCCGTTTGGCGGCGCTGCCCGGCTGGCCTGGTGGTCAGCGTGTCAGGCGTGCTCACATAAACCGAAAGGAGTGAATCATGAGGGCTGAAACGATGAAGAGACCGGCGCGCAAGGTACTGATGCGCGGCCCTGAAATGAACAAGCGCGCGGCGGCGGTCGAAAGGTCGGAAGCGATGCTGGGTGGCCTGCAGAAGGCGGTGGCGTATCTGCTGCAGAACGGGGTGTATGTGATCGGCTTTGCTGGCCGCAGGAACGCGGCCGGGGTTGATGTGGTGACGGTGCAGGTGGCCCCCAGCGGCTATTTGCGCACCTTGTTTGGTGATGCGCTGTGGCTCAAGCAGCGGCGCGATGGTGCGCTGGTGACGCACATCTGGTTTGTCGAGCGCTTTGGTATTCGTATCGAATGGGAGGAAGTATGCGTGCATTGAGACCCCTGGTTCGCTTCGTGGCTTTGCCGCTGCGCGTGCTGCGCCGCTTGTCGCTGGCGCTGCGTTACTACCGCCACCTCAATTACTCCTGGCATCTGGCCTGGGCCAAATCGGAGCGCTGACATGGCCAAGAAAACCTACACGCTCCGGCAATGGACGCCGGATGAGGACCGCAAACTGAAAGCGCTGGTGGCTGAAGGGCGGACGCGCAGGGAGATTGCCGACCTGCTGGAACGCCCCTACACCTCAATCGATTCACACATCCGTTACCTCGTTGCGCAAGGGGTGGGGGTGGGCCCGGTGGCCGCCGCGCGCGGCAGATCGTTTGCGGTGCGCTTTGGCGAAAGCCGCCAGAAGGATGAGGCGTTTGGCGTGACGGTCGGCGGCACCGCGCACAAAACGCTGCTGGCCATGCGGGCATGCGGCCGCATCGAAGTAAATCAACTCATCGAGCGCTTCGGCGATGGCGCCCGCGCGCACCTGCCGAGGCTGGCGCGGCAGGGCCTCATCGTCCAAGAAGAAAACAACTCCGGCGCATGGCTGCTCACCGAAGCCGGGCGCGCCCTGGTGGCGCCCGAAGGCCCGCTGTCCATGCGCCGCACCCTGCAAACCTATTGCCAACTCTAGGAGGCATCATGGCAAAGAAAACCCGAATCAAAACACCCGCTGTCGCCGTGCGCGTACCGCAAACCCGTGAGGCTGCGGCGGCGGATGTCGCCACCATTGGCCGGCTGTCCCGCGACCTGTCCCGGCTGGAAGCGGACATGAATGACGAACTGGCGGCCATCAAGGAGCGCCACGAAGCCTTGGCCGAGCCGCTGCGCGCGCAGCGCCAGGCGCTGACAGACGGCATTGCCGTTTGGGCCGAAGCCAACCGTGATGTGCTGACGCAAAACGGTAAGGTCAAGACGGCGGCGCTGACGACTGGTGAACTGGTCTGGCGTCTGCGCCCGCCGAGCGTGCGTATCACCGGCCCGGCCGCCGTGCTCGATGCCCTGCGCCGGATGCGCTTGGCGCGCTTCATCCGCGTTAAGGATGAAGTCAACAAAGAGGCCATCCTCAATGAGCCGGAAGCTGTGGTCAATGTGCCCGGCATCTCGATCATCCAGGGCGAGGATTTCATCGTGCAGCCGTTTGAGGCTGAGCTGGCGGAGGGAGTGTGATGGCGCACTGGGTACGAATTGAAATGGCGCCACTTGTTGCCGCTGTCGTATGGGTTTCTTTTTTCATTGCCGGAGTGGAAGGCGTGTCGTGGCAAAAGGCCAGTTTCGTCCTGATGTTTAGCCTGGTCCCTGCTGCGTGCGGCGTTTTCTACGGCTACAGCGTTGCAAAGGGGTAGCGGAATGATGAGCAGAGCGTAATGAAACCGATCCCAATCACTTTTTTTATCACCTTGAAAGGAAACACCATGAACCAATCCGAACTGATTAACAAAACCGCCCAGGTTACCGGACTGCCGAAAACGGCTGTCGAGGACGCCCTGAAAACTGCTGGTGACTTCATCGCCGCCGCACTGATCGAAGAGGGTGAGGCGGTGTTGCCTGGTTTGGGCAAGCTGGTGGCAGTGCAGAAAGCGGAGCGCCCTGGTCGCAACCCGAAGACCGGCGAAGCTATGACGATCCCGGCGCGCAAAAGCGTCAAGTTCAAGGCCGGCAAGGTACTGACCGAGGCGCTTGCCGCTTAACCCGAAACCCCCGCTTCAAGCCCCGTTAAAACGGGGTTTCTGGAGGTGGTTTTAGAACTGGAGAAGATCATGAGCCTAGCCGGACATCAACAAGCCGACCGCATCCGCGCTATCCACGCAGCGTGTCGGGTGCTGGGTATCGACGACGCTGCGCGCCGCGCTATGCAGCAACAGCTGACTGGGAAATACAGCCTGCGCGAAATGGGTATGACGGATCTGAACACAGTGCTGGATCACCTGAACCGTGGGCGAAAAGTAGCCCAAGCGCAGCAAGGCGGTGAATGGCGCTTCGTGTTCCGCTTGACGGCAGAACGGCAAGTGGTGGCGAAGAAGATTTACCGCCTGGCAGAGCGGGTTGGCCCGCTCCTGTCGCCGCCGGTGGCGCTGGCCAGCAAGGCCTACATCGAAGGCGTGACCAAGCAAATGCGCGGCACGGAGCAGCCGCTGGAATTCTGCTCTGCGGAGCAGCTGCGCAAAGTGGTGCAGGCGCTGGAAATGTTTGTGCGCCGGCATGAGGACGAAGGCGCGGCGGCTGCGCAAAAGGCCGGGGCAAAGGAGGTAAATTATGGTTAAGCATTCGGCAACGGCTGTTGCTGGTGAGTTGGCGGTGTGTGAGATGGATTTGCCTCCCTCGGCGCGTGACCTGGTGCGCTGGGTAGGTTGGCAGGGCGCGATCAGCATGATCCGGGAGATGCCTGGTGCTCGTATCTATAGCCCAAAGCGCGGCCCACAGCACTCACAGAAGGCGGATGCGCGTTATGCGCGGGTCGCGGAGCTTGCGGGAGAGCATGGCGCGGCGGCGCTGTATCGGGCGATTGCGGGCGGTATTTTTGAAGTGCCGCGCTGCGCCGCCGCCATGGCGCGGGCGCGGAACCGTGATATTCGCAGGGCTTTTGACGCGGGGGTCAACGTGGAAGAACTGTGTTACCGCTACGGCGTGTCGCGCCGCTCTGTGTACTACATCCTGAAAGGCGGCGACGACCCCGAGGCCATGCCGTTGCGCCAAAGTGGGCAAGGGGTGCTGTTTTGATGCAGAATCGATTGCTTTGCATATAACGCGAGAGGCTAGGCATGGACTACAACCTTCAGGCCGCTGAGCACATTCTTGTTGGTTCAAAAATCCCAAAAGCTTTGTGGAAAGAAATCGCTGATGCGGCAGTTTTTGGCGGACGAGATTCCTTGTTGTCTTTTCTTGGTTGTAATGATTTTGATTGGCCTTGGTTCGACGAGTGGAAAGAGCGTTTTGAGATTACCGGGGAATGGCCTGAAGCATGGGTGGATTATGAATATGGCCCAGCGTCATACAAAAAGGTCAGCGATGTACTAAGGTCGCTGACCGCTCCCAAGCTGCGCTCATTGGCACGAGACTTGAACATAAGCATCGTTGGCGTGAAAAAAGTCGCAGAGTTGCGTTTTGCTCTGGTACGCAAGGTGAAATGGGCGCAAGTCGCAGACATTGCTGCTGGTTTGAGCCGTGAAGCGGAGTTGGGTGCCGCCAGGGCTAGGGTTACTGCGAAACGAACGATGCTTGCAGGCGCCATCGCTCATCGAGCAAACAACTTGTATCGGTACGATCAAATCGTCGAGTTATTAAGCAGCGACATCATTAAATGGCGGGTATGTCTTGATGATCTCAAAAGCTGCCCTGTTGCAAAGAAGCTGGCCAAGGGCTGGAGCTTCCCTCCGGAAAACAAGATGCGCCTGCCCCCGCTTTTTCCCGGGGATTGGACCGGTATTAGAACGCAGATGATAGGGTGAGGCTCGTATTTGACATCAGTGGTAAATCAGGCGCAGAATCTGGAGCGGTGCTCAAAACACCTTGCCCAAAGCGGTTCCGCGCCCGAGAGATTTGCGGTTTTTTTACGTCCATAGGTTTCCTATGGCCGGGTGTGTGACTAATACAATACTCCCGCAAGGGGGGAATACGTCCGCCTGACTTTGGCAGGTTTTGAGCACCTGGCCGCCCCGCCATCCGGGGTTGTCCCTCAAAAGGAACCAAAGAATGGACCATATTGTTTCCGCCGAATTCAACGGCATGCCGCTTTCCATTATCGATCACAGCGGCCAGAAATGGCTGACTGCATCACAGGCCGGGCAGTGTCTAGGCTACGATGAGTCGAACGCTCGCAACCGAATCACCAAGATTTTCGAGCGCCACGGCGACGAGTTTTCTGACACTGATTCACGCACCGTCAATTTGACGGCGCGTGACGGAAGGCCGCGCCCAACCCGCATCTTCTCCGCCACCGGTTGCATCAAACTCGGCTTCTTTGCCAACACGCCGCGCGCCAAAGACTTTCGCGCCTGGGCCTCGAAAACGCTGGCGGGTCAGCCGGTGGCTGTGGTGGCGGCGCCGCCTGCTGCTGATCTGGCACTGGCGCGTGAAATCGGCAGCCTGCGCGATGAGCTGCGCGCCCAGAACAGCATGATTCTCTCGCTTTACAACCGGCTGGATACGGCGCGCCGGGGCCATCTGCGGGCGCTGGGCAGTCTCGCCGGCATACACAAGAACCAGGCGGCAGCTGACGCCAAGGCGCTGGTGCTGGAACTGGAAGCGCAGGGCGTGCCGCGTGATGAGATTGCGCGGCGCACCGGCAAGACGCTGAACCATATCCGCCAGATTGTGTACCGTGACCGCCACGGCGTGCCGTCCAAGCAGGGTGAATTGGCGCTGGGAGGTCAGGCATGCTGAACGATTTGCCGCACGAGGCGTTTTGCCACCTGAGCGAGGCCGCCGCCTGTGCCGCCGCCGCGCAGGCCGTCGCCGATCTGGCCCAGGATGAAATCCGGCTGGGGCCCGACGCCGAGCGCAGTAACCGCCTGGCCAACCTGCTCAGCGCCGTCACCATCTGCCTGACCGCCGCCGCAGCCGCCCACGAACGCGCCGGCATCTAGGCCGCGCTCGCGCCGTTCCAACCCCGCCGAGTGCGGGGTTTTTTGTGGACGTTTGTTGCATTGAGCGGTGGATTGGCTGAGAATCACGCCGTATGAAAACGCCTAGTATTTTTACGAAAAATGATGTGCTGCGTGCCAATGAGGCGATGCAGCGCCGGCCTCAGGTAATTTCTGCAGCGTCCGCCGGGGATGTTTGCAAAATCGGCGCAACCACGGTTTCTTCGCGCCTTTCCAGTGAAGAAATCAATCGTGCCTTTGCTGAGGCGCGTAAGGCCTTGGAAGAGGTTTGATTCGTGGCCCAGCGCTATAACTTCATATTTGAGGCGCTGGTCAAGTCAGATAACGACCTGGTTGGCATGGTGGCTTACACCCTGTACAAGCGCCAAAAGATTGAATGGATCGAAAAATTCCGTGCTGAGCACGCCAATGTTGATCCAACCGAGGAAGAGCTAGAGGCCGGGTTCTCAAAGTTTACAAACATGGCATCACAGCATCATGTTTATCGCGAACAAGCAGTTCAGGTGCTGGATCGTTTTCTTGATCAGGCGCTGTATCACAAGGTTGGCGAATACCAGCGCCAGTTGCGTGACGATGCAATCGTAAATGCCGTAAACAAGCCGTTCTCGAAGTCGGTTTTTGAGAATCTCGTAGCGGGCCTGGTTGCGTCTCTGGTTACGCTTGGCGCTGCCGGCCTGGTCTGGGTTGCCTCAAAAGGCCCTGAAAATTTGATGCGCGAAGCCATCGAGCGTTTCCTGGGCGCCAAATAGGCGCGGGCCTCGCTTAAGGTGCAGTCAACCCCGCCGAGTGCGGGGTTTTGTTTTGTGCAGTTCAGCACCTTCGCCCCTGGGCGACGGGTTGCGATGATCTGGGCATGATCTGCCTCAACTGCACCCACTACCTCCCCTCCAAAGATGCCGGCCAGCGCGCCTGGATGGAGGGGTACGGCTATTGCAACGCCGGGCGAAACCGCACCGGGCGATCCATGTTTTTCAACGCCGGTGGCCGTTGCTGGTTACGGCCGGTGCGGTTCAGCAAGCGCTTTGTTGCGCCGGTTGTGCCAAATGATGCGCAAACCGCCGCGCCGGGCACGGGGGATGCGCCGTGAGGACGCGCGCGCCTTTGTTGCTGCTGTCGCTTTCCGCCGCCGGCCTGGTGGGGATTGCGACCTTTGAGGGGTATTCCGGCACAGCCAACCAACCTCTGCCGGGCGACAAGCCGACGTACGGCTTTGGCAGCACTACCCGTGCCGATGGTCAGCCGGTGAAAATCGGCGACAAGATCACGCCGGATGCTGCGCTGGTGCGTGCTTACGCCGATGTAAAGGTGTTTGAGGGCGCGCTGCGTGAGTGCGTCAAGGTGCCCTTGCATCAACATGAGTACGACGCCTTTGTGTCGTTTTCCTACAACGTGGGCAGCGGGGCTTTTTGTAAAAGCGGCCTGGTGAAGAAGCTCAACGCGGGCGATTACGCCGGTGCATGCAATGAGCTTTTGCGCTGGCGCTTCTACCAGGGCAAGGATTGCGCGGCCCCCGCCAATCGATGCGGCGGCCTTTATGCGCGCCGCCAGGCTGAGCGTCGGCAGTGCCTGGGAGATGCGCCATGACCGAGCAGATGCGTTCGTGGTTGACGCTGGCGCTGGCATGCGCTGCGCTTTCGGCGGCGTTTGCTGCGGGCTGGGCCGTCAATGGCTGGCGTGCGGAGGCTGAAATTTCCCGCCTGGAGCGCGCTTACGCCGACCAGGCAGCGCGCGATGCGCAGGCGGCTACGGCGCGGCTGGATGCCGCCAACCGGCGCAATGACGCTATCGCACAGCGCTTGGCCGCGAGCGAATTGACCCGTAAAACCCTTGCTCAGGAGAAAGACCATGCCCTTCGTGCGCTTACCACTGGCCGGCGCTGCCTTGATGCTGCTGCTGTGCGGGTGCTCAACGGTGCCGCCGACACCGCTGGCGCCGTGCCCCCAGCCGGCGGCCAACCTGTATCAGCCGATGCCCGATTTGCCACGGATACCGATGTCGGGCTATGGGCCAGAGGTTGCCGCGATGCCTACGACACCTGCCGGGGCCGGCTTGATGCCATCCGGCAGTTTTACGCCCCAGGTAACGAATCCACAGGAGATACCCCGTGAACATTGAAGTCAGCCCGCTTTCCATTGTGCTTTTCGCCGGCATCCTGTCGGCGGTGGGCAGCCTGCTCTGGGCCGCCGGGCGCAGCCTGTTGAACCAATATGGTGACCTGCTGCGCGACCAGCTGGCCGAACACCGCAACGAATCGAACTTGCGCCACGGGCAGATCGTGAGCCGGCTGGACTCGATGGAGGTGGCGCTGGACGCAGACACCGCCCGCATTGCCCGCCTGGAGAACGTGGCAGAAACCGCGCCCAGCCATAACGACCTGGCCAAGGTGTATGAGTCGGTGAATAACCTTTCGGCCACGGTGAATCAGCTGGTGGGCGAAAGCCGGGGGCAGAGCGATTCGCTGCGCCTGATCCTGAACCGCATTACCGAAAAAGGAATGGGCAAATGAGCCAGCTGGTTAATAAGGTGGTTACGGAGGCGCGCCGGCAGGCGATTTTGATGGCGCTGTCGCTGGCGGCTCGATATACCCAGCCGGTGCCGCTGTTGCGGCAAACGGTGGGCGTGATCGGTTATGTGGCAAGCCTTGACCAGATACGAGCGGACGCTGCGTGGCTGGAAGAGATGGGCTTGTTGGCACTGGACAACGACGTGGTGACGCTGACGCAGCGCGGCCTGGATGTAGCCACCGGCAATGCGCGCACGCCGGGCGTGTCCATCCCCTTGCCCGGGGTGTGAGATGGCGCACGGAGAAGAAAAGGTCCGGGCGGTACGCGGCAGTTTTGTATTTGATCAGCTGACGCTGGAAGCCGCGTGCGCGCTGCATGGCGTCCCCGAAGCCACGGCCCGGCGCTGGAAGCGGGAGGCCAAACAGGCGGGGGATGACTGGGACCGTGCGCAAGCGGCGCAATTACTTGCCGGCGGCGGTATTGAGGATATCGCCCGGCAAACGCTCGCCGCCTTTGTGCAGCAGGTGCAGGCCACTACGGCGGCGCTGCAGGCCGACACTACGCTAGCGCCGGACGTGAAAGCCAAGATGCTTTCCAGCCTGGCCGATAGCTTTGCCAAGCTGATGGCGGGCAATCGCCGCCTGATGCCCGAGACCGACAGGCTGGCCGTGGCCATGGATGTGGTCAAGCGCATGGCTGAGTTCGTGGCAAAAAAGAAACCCGCCCTGGCCCATGAGTTCGTGGAGCTGATGGAGCCGTTCGGGGATGATATTGCGCGGGTGTATGGATGATCAGATCAGCCGCCGAGAGCGGAACGATCCCGCCATGGCGGCGCCTGCTGAATCGTTGAAGCGCTCACCTATTAACGCCGTTTTGCATTGTGGACAAAGGAGTATGTGATGGCCCTTTTCTATTCCGTTATTCTGCAAGATCGACTTGATGCCATTTTGGTAGCAGCGGGGGCAAAGGTCATGCATGGGCTCGGTGCCTTGCATCGCTGGCTTTATGCGATAAGTCAGCGTTCCCGGAGCCAGTTCGTGCAGCTGGTAACGTTCCTGCTCATGCGCCCAGTTTTCGAGTTGCATAATCTTGGCTTCAAGGTCGCGTTCTCGGGCAACAACCGCCGCATAATCAGACTGTATGGCGATCAGTTTCTGCTGAACGTCGAAAATGATACCGGTCAGCTCGGTGGCCTTAGTCGCTACCGCCGCATCCGTCTTGAGCGAGAGCAAACCCTGCGTAATCTCCGCCGCGCCCTTGATGGCGCCAAACGCGCCCGCGATGCTGTCAATCATGGTGTTTATCCCGTGGTTAATGGCAGCGGGAAGCATACCGCGCCATGACCACCGCCACCCGTAAATCTTTCCTTGCCGAAATGGCCGCCCTGGCGGCCAGCATGCGCTCGCGCATCGAGGCCGAGGTCACTGGCTTTGACCCGGACCCGGCGGCCTGCGCGGCTCGGCGAGCGGCGGCGTTTGCCGATTACGGCTATTTCGTGCGTACGTATTTTCCGCACTATGTGCGCAGCCCGCATTTGTCGGAGCTGCATAAGTACCTGTTTGCGCGCCTGCCCGAGATCGTGGCCAGCGACAAGAGCGAGACTGACGCCATTGCCGCGCCACGCGGCGAGGCCAAGTCCACGCTGGTGAGCCAGTTGTTTGTGCTGTGGTGCCTGGTGACGGGCAGAAAGCGTTATCCGGTCATTGTCATGGATTCGATCGACCAGGCGTACCCGATGCTGGAAGCCATCAAGGCCGAGCTGGAATTCAACCCACGCCTGGCTATGGATTTTTCCGAAGCCTGCGGCCAAGGCCGGGTGTGGCAGGCGGGCTCCATCGTGACGCGCAACGATGCCAAGGTGCAGGTGGCGGGCTCCGGCAAAAAGCTGCGCGGTTTACGCCACGGACCTTACCGGCCTGATCTGGCGGTGCTTGACGATATTGAAAACGATGAACAGGTCAGAAACCCGGAGCAGCGTGACAAGCTGCAAAACTGGCTGACTAAAACCGTGTTGCCGCTGGGTGGTGCCGGGGCCAAGTTCGACGTGGTGTATATCGGCACTATTCTGCACCACGATTCCGTGTTGAGTCGTACGCTGAGCAATCGGCTGTGGCGGGCGGCGCGATTCAAGGCGCTGCTCAAGTGGCCGGACAACATGGCGCTCTGGGAGGTATGGGAGGAGCGTCTGCGCAACGCGGGCGAAGAAGCGGCGGCTGCCTTCTACCGGGAGCACCGCGAGGCGATGGAGGCCGGCGCGGTGTGTTCCTGGGCGGCGCGGCCGCTGCTGGCGCTGATGATGATTCGCGCCCGCGATGGCCACGACACATTCGATAGTGAATATCAGAACGACCCGGTAGCGGGCGATAACGCCCCGTTTGCGGGGGTGATTACGTATTGGGTGAGCCGCAATCCTGACTGGGTTTTCTTCGGCGCCGTCGACCCCAGCCTGGGCAAGGCGGGCGCATCGCGCGACCCGTCGGCGATTTTGGTGGGCGGGCTGGATCGGCGCACCGGGGTGCTGGACGTGGTGGAGGCGCCGATCAAGAAGCGCCTGCCAGACCGGATCATTGAGGATGTGATTGCCTTGCAGGCGCAATACAAGTGCCTGCTGTGGGTGGTTGAAACAGTGCAGTTTCAGGCATTTTTATATTCGGAGTTGGTCAAGCGGGCGGCCGCGCGCGGCATACCGGTGCCGGCGCGGGGCGTGCAGCCTATTGCCGACAAGCTGCTGCGCATTGAAAGCCTGCAGCCGCACATGGCAAACGGCCTTATTCGGCTGCATGCCAGCCAGAGCACGCTGATTGACCAGCTGCGCCACTTCCCCAAAGCGGACCACGACGACGGTCCCGACGCGCTGCACATGCTGTGGATGGCGGCGACCACGATGGGCGCGGGCGCCGAGGGGTTTCAGTCGCTGGCCCGTCACGGTGGGCGGGGGGCTCATTTTGGCGGTTGGCATGACACGCCGGATGGCTTTGCCAATGATTTCATGGCTGGCGCGGGCGGCCGGCGGATGTTTTAAGAGGCGGATATGAAAATCGTAGATGCGAACGGCCAGCCGTTTGACTCCAGCGCGTTGCGCGAAACGCAGACCAGCAAAGTAGCCTACCTGCACCACCAGCTGATTGATTCGCAGCTGGACGGGCTGACCCCCGCCCGTGCGGCGCGCATTTTGCGCGAAGCGGACCAGGGCGATTTAAGCGCGCAGGCGCAATTGTTTGATGACATGCTTGATCGGGATGCGCATCTGCGCGCTGAGTTCGACAAGCGCCGCAGCGCGCCGCTGGGGCTGGATTGGTCGATTGTGCCGCCGGCAAATGCTACGCCCGCCGAGCAGGCGGCGGCAGAGTTTGCGGAAGAGATGCTACGCGACGTGGTGGATGACCTGGAGGATGTGCTGCAGGCGCTGCAAGACGCGCCGGGCTACGGCTATGGCGCGGTAGAGATTGCATGGGAGCGCTGGGGAAAAGACTGGATTCCGGCCTTCCATCCTCGTCCCCAGACGTGGTTTTCTACCGACGTGACCCGCCGCGAATTGCGGCTGGCGGACGGCACGGCAGAGGGCGCGCCGCTGCAGTCGTTTGGCTGGATCATGCACCAACCGGGCAAGGTGAAAACGGGCTACCTGGGGCGCGCCGGGCTATTGCGCGCGTGTTTGTGGCCCTTTGTTTACAAGAGCTACGCCATTGGGGACTTTGCTGAGTTTTTGGAAACCTATGGCCTGCCGATCATCCTGGGCAAGTACATGGCCGGCGCCAGCCCGGAAGAAAAGGCCAGTCTGCTGCGGGCGGTGGCGTCGCTAGGGCACGATGCGCGCGCCATCATGCCGCAGGGGATGGAGCTTGAAATTCAGAGCGTGACCGGCGCCGGTGCCGGCGTCAGCCAGCATCTGGCCATGGTGGACTGGGCAGACCGGGCGCAAAGCAAGGCCGTTCTGGGCCAAACAGTAAGCGCCGAGGCGCGGTCCACGGGCATGGGCAGCGGCGTGGCGGACCTGCACGACAAGGTGCGGCGCGATATTCTGCGCAGCGATGCGCGGCAGCTGGCGGGGACATTGACGCGGGATCTGATTTATCCGCTGATTGTGCTCAACCGGCCGGGTGTGGATGGCTACCGGCGCTGCCCGCGTTTTGTGTTTGATCTGGATGAGGCTGAGGATTTGGGCCGGTACGCTGAGGCGCTGCCCAAGCTGGTGGGGGTGGGCATGACCATTCCCGCCGCCTGGGCGCATGAGAAGCTGCGTATTCCGCAGCCGACCGGCGATGAGGCGGTGCTAGCCGCCCCGGCGGTGCTCCCCGCAGCGGCGCTGAAAGCCGCCACGCCGGCTGTGGCGCTTGCCGCGTTGGGCGCAAACAAGGAAGCGGTGGGCGCGCCGCTGGATCGTCAGCTGGCGCAGCTGGCGCCGCTGGCAGATGCTGAGGTGGCGGCCATGCTCACCACGGTGCGCCGCATGCTGGATGCTGCCGAAAGCCTGGAAGAGTTCTCGGCCATGCTTGATGCCGCCTGGCCGGCGCTGGGTGGCGCCGGGCTGGCCGATACACTGGCGGACGCCCTGTTTGCCTCTGAGTTACTGGGGCGTGCCGAGGTGGTCAATGGCCGGTAATGACCCGTTACGGGGCGCGCTGGCGCTGCCCTTCAAGGAGCAGGTCGAGTTTTTTGCCCAGAAGATCAATCTGCCCACGGCGCACTGGGACGATATCAGGCAGGGCGCGCACGACCGCGCCTTTGTGGTGGCTGGGGCAATGAAAGCCGATCTACTGGCTGACCTGAAGCAAAGCATTGCGCGGCACATGGATGGCGACCTGGGCCTGGAAGGGTATCGGCGCGATTTTTACGCGATCATTCAGCAATACGGCTGGCAAGGCTTTACCGGCGACGACCGAAAAAAACCAAGCGACCCGAAAGACAAAGGCGGCGCCGGTATGGCCTGGCGCACCCGTGTAACCTACATGACCAACCTGCGCACCAGCTACGCCGCCGGGCGCTACCAGCAGCTAAAAGAGTCGCCCAGCTTGCGCTACTGGATGTGGAAGCATGACCCGCTGGTGACTGAGGCGCGAGCGCAACATCTGGCGTGGGACGGGATGATTCTGCCCGCCGACCATCCGTTCTGGAAATTGCACTACCCGCCGCAGATTCCGCCGCACTGGGGGTGCCGCTGCCGGGTGGTGGGGGTGGAAACCCCTGATGATGCCGTTGCCCTGGGGGGCGATCCGGACAAACCCTTGCCGCAGGGGTGGGAGGCTATTGATGCCGCTCACAAGACGCAAGCGCCGGGCTGGGATTACGCGCCAGGCGCGCATACCGTGATGCCGCTGGCGGAGATGGTGAATAAAAAACTACTGGGCGCGCCGGCGAGCATTGGCGCTGCGCTGTGGGACGAATTAAAGGACAGCCTGGGGCTGGAGCAGCAGGGGTTGTGGTGGCGTACGCTCGACGCGTGGCAGGCCGATCCGCTGCCACGTGGGCGCAGCGCCGTGCTGGGGGTTTTGTCACCGGCACAGCTGGCAGCGATCAAGGCGGCGGGCAGGGAAGCGCCCGGCGCGGCAGCGCTGACGATTGCTGACAGCGTGGTTGTCGGGCGCAAGCAGCGCCGGCACGAAAACCGCCAGGACGGGCTGCTGCCTGAGGAGTGGCGCGCCTTGCCGCAATGGCTGAGCGACGCTGCGCTGTACGAGGCGGACAACGGGCACCTTATTTTTGTGGCCAACGGCATCGGCCCGGCAAAGATGGCCGTGGAGCTCAGTGCCTCAGCGGACGCCGCCGGGAGTGTCGTAAGCGCCTACCGCGCCACGGCGCTGGATGTGGCCGGCATGGTTGGCGGCGGCAGGTGGCGCATTGTCAAGCCATAACACAATGACGGCGCCCGGTGCGGACGGGAGTCGAACCCGTATAAGCGGTAAATGACCGCCCTGTTTCCAATTCCAGGCACCGCGCCGGGCAGATTGAGTATAGGACAACGCATGACCCCACAACAAATCATTGACGCCTTGCGCGAGCTGGCGGTGGAAATGCAAGCCCTGGGCGCCACCATGGATTACTACGGCGGCCACGGCGAGATGGCGCAGCATGGGCGTGAGCTGGTGCGTGCCGGGGCGGCGGCCTGGCGCTGGGCAGATGGACTGACGCAGGAACGCAGCGGAGGTGCGGCATGATTACTGTGGATTTTGATGCAGCGGCGATTGCTCAGGCGCTGGGCGAATTGGAGCGGCGCGTGTCACCGGAGGGGCTGAAGGCGCCGCTGACGGCAATCGGTGAGCTGCTGGCCGAATCAACCCGGCAGCGCTTTGCTGCAGGCACCGCGCCGGACGGCAGCCGTTGGGCGCCGAATGCGGAAAGTACTTACCTGGGCTTGCTGGGCAAGGGCGATGGGCGCAAGAAGGATGGCAAGGTCGGCGCCCGGGGGGTCAGTAAGGTAATGGGCAAAAAACCGCTGGTGGCCAGCGGGCAGCTGGCCGGATCGATCCGCCATCAACTGCTGCCCGGCGGCACCGGGGTTGAGGTAGGCACCAATCGCTTTGCTGATGCATGGGACGGCGGCGCGGCGGTGCATCAATTCGGCAGCCGGGACGGCCGTATTCCGGCGCGGCCATTTCTCGGTTTGTCGGACGCCGACGAAACTGGGGTGATGGCAATCTTGAACCGCCACCTGGCAGGGGCGCTTAAAAAATAGGCAGGCTTGCGTAATCGCGCCACAATCGATTTTATTTTCTGGCGGCTGTCTGCATTCATAAAAAAACCAGTAACGGCGTACGGGCGCGAGTAACGGCCTTTTGCTGGGATCGGGAGCGATGTTTTTCCCCCGCGTTGCAGGCTGGGTGAGCGCCGCCCTTTTTTGCCGCTCGGGGCAATAAAAAAACCAGCCCCCCCGCCGCCGGGTGGGTGCGCGTTTACTTGTGCAGCCTTGCGGCCTGAATCAAGGGCTGCGCCGCCGGAAGATGGCGGCATGAAACGCACTCACCTTTCTCCTGATGTCTCCTCTGCGGCAATCGCCGCTTGCGCGTTGCAGGTGCGCTCCGATGCGCGCCTGCAGCGTCTTTTTCCAGCAGGGGTGTTCGATGCGCCGCGCGGCGCATTGGCAGGCAACGGTCCGTGGCGGATCGATGCGCAGATTGCGCAAAAGGTGATCGCCCGTGCGGCGACGCGCTCCACCCGCATCCCGGTGGATTACGAACACCAGACTTTACTGGCAGAGCAGAACGGCTTGCCGGCGCCCGCCGCCGGCTGGATTGAGCCGGGTTCGCTGACCTGGGTGGCGGAGGGCGATGCGCCCGGCTTGTATGGCGACATCGAATGGACGGCGCGCGCCGCCGAGTACATCAAGAACGGCGAGTACGCCTATCTCTCCCCTGTTTTTCCGTATGCGTCCGGCACGGGTGAAGTGCTGGATTTGCTGCATGTCGGCCTGACCAACACGCCAGGTATCGACGCGCCCATTCATGCCGCGCTGTCCGCTTTGCGGGCGCGGTTTTTTGCTTCCCCTGCCACAGGGGGTCACAAGGAGATCGATGCGATGGATCTAAAAGCTTTGCTGCTGGCCGCTGGCCTGCCGGAGACTGCAACCGAGGCCGAGGCGCTGACTGCGCTGGCAGCGCTGAAGGCGAAAGCCGATGGCGCAGACGCGGCGCAGACACAGTTGGCTGCCCTGAAAGCCGCCGCCCCTGATCCGGCCAAGTATGTGCCGGTGGACGTGATGGTGGCGGTGCAGAACGAAATTGCCGCCCTGAAGGCGCAGGCGCTGAATAAAGAGCTGACCGAGGTCATTGACGGCGCGCTGGCCGATGGCCGGCTGCTGCCTGACCAGAAGAGCTGGGCGGAAAGCCTGGGCAAGAGCGACCTGGCGGCATTGAAGGGCTTTGTAGCCACGCTGAAGCCGGTAACTGCCTTGCAAGGCATGCAGTCGCAGGGCGCGGCGCCCGCCGGCAAGTCGTCCGCCGCGCTGGATGCGACCGAGCTGGCCGTGTGCAAGGCGTTGGGCCTGACGGCGGATGAATACACGAAATCTCGTCAATCGCAGGAGGGCAAATAATGGCCGCACTTTCTCAAGCACGTAATACGCCGGAGCGCCTGGGCCGGGTTCTGGAATGGCCGGTGAAGGCGGCGACCACGATTCACCAGGGCAGCCTGGTGGTGGCGGATGCGGGTTACGCCGCACCGGGGCGCACGGCAACCGGCTTGGTGGCCCTGGGGCGCGCAGAAGAAAGCGCTACCGCTGTGGCTGCGGGCAGCGTCAAGGTGCGCGTGCAGCCGGGCGTGTACAAGTTTGGCAATTCAGCCACCACCGACCTCATCGCCCAGGCGGATGCGGGCAGTGATTGCTACATCGTGGATGACCAGACGGTGGCAAAGACTAGCGGCACCAATACCCGCTCGCGGGCCGGCATTGTGCTTGCTGTGGATGCTGATGGTGGCGTCTGGGTGCAAGTAGGCCCCGGGCTGTAAGCGGCCGGTAACGATACGTTTTTTGGAGAGCAACCATGATTTTGACGCCCAGTACTATCAAGACCCTGCAGCAGGGTTTCAACGCGGCCTTTGTGCGTGGCATCGAGGCCACCAAGGTGTCGTATGACCAGATCGCGATGACGGTGAATAGCCAGACCAACGCAGAAAACTACGGCTGGATGAAAGATCTGCCGGGCATGCGCGAATGGGTGGGGCAGCGCGTGATCAACAACCTGGAATCGACCGGGGCCAGCTTGGTCAACAAGAGTTGGGAGCACACCATCGGCGTCAATCGCGACGACGTGGAAGATGATCGCCTGGGTATCTACGGCCTGAAATTCAGCCAGCAGGGCGAGATCGTTTCGCGTCACCCGGATGACCTGGTTTGGGGTTTGTTGCGCAACGGCTTTACCACCAAGGGCTTTGACGGCCAGCCGTTCTTTGATGCGGACCACGCCGGTTACGACATCGATGGCAAAGAAGCGAGCTGGAGCAACGTGCAAACGGGTAGCGGCAAACCCTGGTTCTTGATGGATTTGTCGCGCAGCTACATGAAGCCCCTGGTGTTCCAGCTGCGCAAGGCGCCGGAATTTGTCTACAAGACGCGCCCGGAAGACGACAACGTGTTCCTGGATAACCAGCTGCTGTTTGGTGCTTCGGCGCGCTACAACGCCGGTTTTGGCTTCCACCAGCTGGCTTTTGGCAGCATGGATGATCTGGATGCGGCCAATTACCAGGCAGGCCGCGTGGCGCTGGCGCAGCAGTACCGCCCGGACGGTTCGCCGCTGGCGGTGCGCGCAACGCACCTGATTGTCGGTCCTTCCAACGAGGCGGCCGCTCTGGAGCTGTTGCAGGCCGAGCGCAACGCAAGCGGCGCCACCAACATCTATCGCGGCACGACGCAGCTGATCGTCAGCCCGCACCTGGAGTAAGCCATGGCGCGCACGAAGCCTGTAGAAAAGCCGGTGGCGCCGGTGGCAGCGCCGACTGCCACGGCGCCGGGTGATGTGGTGCTGGCACTGACGCCGGACGCTGCGGAGTACCTGGTCACGCACCTGCACGTGCGTGCCGCCCATGACGGTTTCCGTCGTTGCGGGCGCGCCTGGCCGGCAGCTGGAGTGACGGCGGCGGTCGATGAGTTCAGCGAAGCTGAGGTCGAGCGATTGCTGAACGATCCTGATCTGCTGGTGACGCCGGTGTGTGATCCGCAGCCGCCGTTTGATGGAGTGTGACGGTGAGCTACGCCCGCATTGACGACATGGTGGCGCGCTTTGGTGAGCGCGAAATTGCGCAACTGACCAACCGCGATGGCCTGGATGTGGTCGATGCTGACGCGCTGGGTGAGGCGCTGGCAGACGCCAATGCTGAAGTGCAGGGGTATTTGGCGACGCGCTACCGCGTGCCGCCTGATCCGGTGCCGAGGCTGTTGGTGCGCGTGGCTTGCGACGTGGCGCGGTATCGGCTCTATGACGACGGCGCAACGGATGAGGTGCGCCGGCGGTATGAGGACGCGGTGCGTTTGCTGAAGTCGGTGGCCGATGGCGGTGTCAGCCTGGGTGAGGACGCGGCGGCACCGTCGCATCCGCAGCTGGCGCAGGTGGTTGACGTGGCGCCAGGCTTGTTTTCGCGGCGCCCGAACGGCGGGTTGCGCTGATGTTGCGCCCGACGTTTCTGGGGCTGGAGGCGCTGATCGTTGAGCGCTTGCAGGCCGCAAGCCTGCCCGCCGGGGCGCGCGTGCTGAGCGTCGAGGATTTGTCCGAGGCGCGGGAGGTTAGTCTGCCCAAGCCGAGTGTGCGCGTGGTGTATGGCGGGCATCGCATCATCGCTGACGGGTCGCCTTTGCCGCCAGGCTGGGCGATGGTTGAGCAAACCTGGTTGGCTGTGGTGGCGGTGCGCAACGTGCGCGATATCAAGGCAGGCGCGGCAGCACGGGGGGAGGCAAGCCCCTTGTGTGATGCCGTGCTGGATACGCTGGATGGCTGGAGCCCTGGTGGCGGCTACGGCACGCTAAAAAGCGCCACGCCGGGCCTGGGGCCGCTGACCGTGGAAGGGTGCTCGTATGTTCCGTTTGCATTCGTTTCACGCTTTCGAAGGAGCAAGGAATGCAGTTGAAGTTACTGAAAGCGCATACGCATGCCGGGCGCAATTACCCGGCGGGAGCGCAGATCGACGTGGCGGCGCACAAGGCCGCATGGCTGATCGGCATGGGAGTGGCGGAAGCTGCGCCGGCGCCGGTTGCTGAAAAAACTGCCTCACTCACTACCCGTAAGGAGAAAACGCAATGACCCCGAATCAAAACATGATGTGGGACGGCCAGGGGCCGGTGATGATTGGCCGCTTTGACCCCGTCAACGGCACCCCCGCGATGGGCTACCTGGTGGATGTGTACCGTATCGGCTGCGGCACCTCGGCGCTGACCACGTCGCTCTCCGTGGAAAAAAAGATTATCAAGGAGTCCTGTTCTGGCCAGCGCCTGGCGCTGAAAGAGCGCGAAACAGCGAAGCAGCTTGAGGTAAAGCTGGACATGATCCAGTTTTCCGGCCGCACGCTGGGTATTGCGCTGTATGGCGATGCCGTCGTTTCCGCCGCAGGTACGGTTACGGATGAGGTGCTGCCGACCCTGAAAGAAGGTGATTATTTTGTGACCCGCCATCCGGACGTGTCGTCACTGGTGATCGAAGACAGCACTGCGATCACTCCGTTGGTGTATGTGGCTGGCACGCACTACGAAGTTGAAGACGCCAAGCACGGCCGTTGCCGCTTGATCGCTCACCCGGCAGGCCACGTCGAGCCGCTGAAGATGGATTACAGCTACGGCGAGTACACCAACATCCCGGCTTTTACCAAGTCGGGTGTGGAGCGCGGCATTTTGTTTTCCGGCATCAACGGCGATGGCCAGCGTGCCCGCATTCTGATTCCGCGCATCTCGCTGGCGCCGAATGGGGGTTTTTCGTGGATCGCGGAAGAGGAGGCCACGCTGAGCCTCTCCGGTCAGGCGCTCTATGTCGATCAACTGGCAACGGATGCCGACTTCGGCCCGTTCATGCGCGTGGATCTGATTTAAGGCGCAGGCCATGAGTTACACACACAAGATCGGCGCGACTTTTGACCTCACCGGCCGGCTGCGTCTGGCGGGTGCGGCGCAGGATATGAGCGGCTGGGGGGTGCGCGCTGCCATGCGCAGCGGCGCACGCCAGATTGATCTTGTGTGCGAGTGGCTTGACCCGGCGCAAGGGGTGTTGCGTATGCACACGGCAGCGGATCAGCAGGCTGACTGGCAGGCTGGGAGGTACGCTATTGACGTGCGCTTAACGCGCCCGGATGGCGTGGTGCTCATCAGCCGCAGCGGTGAAGTCGTGCTGGCCAAGGCAGTGACGCCATGAGTTGCCTGACGCTGGAAATTCTTGACTGCGACGCTGGCCATGCGCTGGCGCTGACGTTTGCGCCCGTGCTACAAGGCCAGCCAGGCCCGGCTGGCGGTACGACACTTTCCCGCATTGCCGGCATGCCGATTTCGGCGCTCACCGTCGTCTGGGAAAACCCGGCGGGTGAGGTGCGCGGCCTGGACTGCCGAGATGCAGATCACATCGATCTGCTTGCGGGCATCGCCATTACTGCCGCCCCTGATGCGGGCGCTGCGGTACAGGTCCAGCTGCTCGGTGTAGTGGATGTCAGCGGCCTTGGTATGGCGCCTGGTCGCGTCTGGCTTGGCCCGAGCGGCGCGCTGACCCAATCGCCGCCGACCGATGGTTTTGATGTACTCGTTGGCCGCGTGGTGTCCGGTCAGCGCTTATACCTTTCATTCACCGACCCTATCCACCTGGAGCACTAAAATGGCACAGAAATTTCTCGTTCGTCAAGGCGGCAAAACACTCCAAGCCGAAGCCGCCGACGTCAGCGCCGGCGTAGCAGACGCCGGTCGCATCCCCGCGCTGGGCAGCGACGGTCGCCTCAGCCCGACCATGATGCCACCCGGCATCGGCGCCGAAACGCAGCTCATCACCGCCACCGAAAACCTGGCCGCTGGCAGCTTCGTCAATATCTATTCCGACGGTGGCGACCTGGCCGTGCGCCTGGCCGATAACTCCAACGGCCGCCCCGCCGATGGCTACATCCAGACCGCCGTGCTCATGGCGCAAGACGCCCTGGTTTATCCGCTCGATGGCGTCAACGCCAACCTCAGCGGCCTGACCCCCGGCGCGGAATACTGGCTTGGCGCCGCCGGCGCAGTCACCGACACGCCGCTCGATGAAAACGACGTGGCAAACGCCAACAAAATCAGCCAGTACATCGGCAAGGCAAAGTCAGCCACTGAGCTGATTACCACCGACGACAGCTACGTGGTGCTGTAAAAATGGCAGAACGGAAGCCGCTTGTTCGCGTCGGCGGGAAGAGCAAGCAGCTTCCTGCCGGCGACAAACTGCCCTTTGCCGCGCTGCCAGTTGGATACAACGAGAACACGGTCGCAGCAGGAGATGATCCGCGCATCATCTATGCCAACACGCCCAACTGGCAAGGCGTAGGCGCGAACGTCAACCACTTCGAAAACGGGCTATTTACAGTCTCCGATCCCCTCAACGGCCCAACCGTAGACTACGCAGGTGACACCGAAAAAATATGGTTCGTACGCGATACCTACGAGGTTGCCAGGGTGCAGACGGCTCACTGGGCCAGCGCGCCAGCAGGTGTAGCGGCAGAGTCTAAGATATACGTACGCACTAAGCCGCACTGGTCGGTCGCATGGACTCCCTGGGTAAAGCTGCTTCTGGATGCTCCGACGGACAATAAGACGTATGGGCGCAAGGACGGCGAGTGGTCGGAGGTAGTCAGCGGCGGCGCACAAGTCACCCTCACCGGCAACCTAACCCTCTACGCCACCCAATCAACCGCACTGACCATCACCAATTTCGACAGCGCCACAACCTACACAGTGAGCGCCACTGGCGGCACTGCGAGCATTACCGACAACCAGATCACCTACACCGCAGGATCGTCCGCCGGCAGCTACGCCGTTACGGTCAATGGCCGCGCCGTGCCGATCACGGTCGAGGCTGCGTTTGTGGTTGCACCGACGATCACCGGCCCGGCCAATGGGGCCACGGGATTGGGTCAGGCGCCCACCTTCACCTCGTCAGAATTCGACACCATCGGCGTTGCCGACACCTTCCTGAACGCCGACCACGAAGTCCGCACCGGTTCAAATGGCACTGGCACGCTGATCGCATCCAGCTACGCCGACACCGGCAGCGAAACGTCTTGGACGATGCCGGGCAGCCTGCTCGCCACAGCAACAACCTATTACTACCGCAAGCTGCACCGTGGCACCGCGCTGGGCGCATCGGGCTGGTCGGAAATCAGCTTTACCACGGCAGCATCATTCGGCGGCCTGATCGGGACACAGGGCGGGCAGGGATTCGGCGTGGGCGAATACAACGGATCGCTGCCCGCCGGCTTCTCAGCCATGCCCGGCGCATCGGACAAAGCCAGCGCCAACTACGGAAATTACCAGTACAGCGACGGCTCGATCATGGTGTTCGTGCCGCGCTTCTACTATCGCATCGGACACGCTGCCAGCCCGCGCTACGCGACCTACGGCGCCAACGCCATCGACATTGTGGGTGTTGATACATTCGCCACCGAGGCTGCGGCAAACGCGGCAGGCTATGCCATGCACCGCGCCTTCAAGGATGGCGGCGCCGACAAGTCCGGGTTTTTCATCGACAAGTACCTGGCCAGCAAAACCGGCACCACATCCTGCAAGTCGATAGCCAATGCTGACCCCATCTCGCTGACGACAAGCGCCAGCTATAACCCGTCAAATGGCATGACTGGCTGCACTGGAATTCTTGCCGATGCCGTGGTGCTGGCCCGCAGCCGTGCCGCCGGGGTGTTCAATGTTGCGTCAATTTTCATGTACGACGCGCTGGCAAAGCTGGCGCTGGCGCATGGCCAAGCCGCAACCGGTACGACGCACTGCGCCTGGTACGACGCCAGCCTGACGACGAACTTCCCCAAGGGGTGCAACAACGGGGCGTTGGCGGATACGAACGACGGCAGTGTTACCTATGCCGTCGCCTCCATCTCGCCCAAGCCGAAAACCCGTGCCACGGCGAACTTCGCCAAGACGACGCACAACGGCCAGGAGTGCGGCGTTGCCGATCTGAATGGCTCGATGTATCAGGCGATGCTCGGCGTGACCATGGCCGGCACCAGCGCAACGGACACCACGCAAAACACCACGGGCCACGCCTATATCCTGAAAACCAGCGTGGCGCTGGCCAGCCTGACGGGCGGCTACGGCGGGGCAAATGATGCCTGGGGGTCAGCGGCAAACCTGGCGGCCAACTACGACTTGATCAATGGCTTTCTTCCATGGACGTCGGCCACAGGATGGATCTGCTACGGCAACGGCGCCAGCCAGGTGTTCAGTGGGGACACATCGGGCACTGACTGGCTGCGGAGTTGTGCAGGCGTCCCACTACTGGCCGGCACCAACGCGACAGGCACCAGTCAGTTCGGCAACGATGGGTGCTACCAATACGGGCGCGCCAACCTTTTTCCGCTGGCTTCCGGCCACTGGGGTGTCGCCGCGAGGGCTGGTGTGTTCTGCCGTAGCTGGTACCACTACCGGTCGGATGACAACAACTTCGTTGGCTTTCGTGCCGCCGCCTATGGATCGTGACTTGTTGGCGGGGCGATAGCCCCGCCATGGTCGACCACGCCATGACCCAAAATCCCCAAGCCGCGATTCACCACAAGTGCCGAGAGCTGATCATGCTGCTCAATATCAACCTCAATCACTTTCCGCGCCATGAAAAATACGGGCTGTGCCAAGAGATTCGCCAGTCGGTCTATGGCGTTCTGGCGGGCATCGTGGAGTGCCAAAAGAAGTACCACAACAAGACATCCCTCGGAAAACTCGACGTGACGCATGAGCAGTTGCGAGTCTTTATCAATCTCGCTTTTGAGATGGGGTATTTTGAGTTTGAGCATCACAAACGGGCGCGCAGCTCTGCAGAGTCGCTGCGTCGCTACACCGCCGTCTCGATCCTGGTCAATGAACTTGGCGCGATGATCGGCGGCTGGATTCGGAGTCTGCGGGGCAGCCCGCAGTTCGAATAGGGCGGGCCATCAAAATGCTTTTTCCGATGGCTTCCGGCAACTGGAATGACGCCGCGAAGGCTGGTGTGTTCTACCGTAACTGGAACAACAACCGGTCGAATGACAACAACAACGTTGGCTTTCGTGCCGCCGACTATTTCGCTTTCGCTGACCTGATATTGCATACAGCAAACACTGGCGACATAGGGGTGGTCCCGTCCTGCATCATGGCGAAATCTGCAAGGCATGGCGTTTTAGTACCGAAAGGGAGCATCCGCCATGCCTAAACGCCAGGGTGGTCTGTTTGAATCAATGTTCAGCACGGCATCGCTTTATGCGGCCTATCTGAAGGCGCGGCGCCGCAAGCGCAAGAAATCCGCCGTGGCAAAGTTTGAGCGCAACCTGGGCGCGAACCTGTACAAGCTGCACGAAGAGTTGCACGACGGCTCATATGTGCCACGTCCGTACAAAACCTTCGAGGTTTTCGAGCCAAAGCGCCGGTTGATCTATGCGCCGCACTTCCGGGATGTTGTTGTGCAGCACGCCATGTACGCCGTGCTCTATCCGATCTTTGATGCGACATTTAGTCGCGAAAGCTATGGTTGCCGCGTCGGCATGGGCACACATCGTGCCATTGATCGAGCGCAGCACTTCTTGCGCCAGTCGCCGGCGGATAGCTACACACTGCAGCTCGATATCCGCAAGTTTTTCTATCGCATTGACCGAACGATTCTGCAGTCCCTTTGGGCCAAGAAAATCAAGGACTCCCGTGTGCTTGCGCTGCTCGAATGCTTTGCCGGCTACCCGGACCCGGTTGGTATTCCCATTGGCAATCTGCTGAGTCAGTTGGCCGCACTGGTCTATCTCAATCCGCTCGACCAGTTCATCAAGCGCGAGATGGGTTGCGCTCGTTATGTGCGCTACGTCGATGACTTCATCTTGTTTGGCCTGACGCAGCGTGAGGCACGTCAGGCAAAGGTGCAAATCGAGGCGTGGCTGAAAGACCGCCTGGCGCTTGAGCTTTCCAAATGGACGATTGCGCCATCGAAGCGCGGTGTGAATTTCGTTGGGATGCGCACCTGGCGCAAAACCCGCTTCGTGCGCAGGCGCAGCCTGCACAACTTTTCCAGGGCGCTTCGCAAGGGCGCCTTGCAGAGCATTGTCTCGATCATGGGCAACGCCAAGCACAGCGCCAGCTACAACCACTTTTGCCGCCGCATGAGAACGGAGCGGCCAGACCTCATCCATCAACTACCGGAGCGCCATCGCCATGCCTGCACAAATTTACCGCTACACCAAAGTCGTTGAGCCTGGGCCGAATGGATACACCATCTACGCCCGCCTGCCGGAGCACGGGATGGAGCTGTGCGAACTGGACGGCGCGACCTACGTCACCGTACCTGATGATGCTGGCCCTATGCCGGAGCAGCACGCAGAAATCACACTGGAGCCGGTGATTGTGGATGCCGGATTGCGTGACCGGATACTGGCAGAAAGCCGCGCCGGCCAGCTTATCAGCCAGGCCATCATTGACAACATCCGCGCAAAATACCCAATCGACGAAGAGCTGTACTTTGCTCGCATCGGCATCGCCTCCCTGCCCGGCTTGTACCAGCCAAGCGAGAGCGAGATGCAGGAGCTGGCGAGCTATGGCGCTTACGTCGAGTCGGTACGCGAGTGGGGCCGGCAGCAACGAGCGGCGCTGGGGCTGTGATTTGTTTGTGAAACACAGGCTGCGCTCAGGTGCAGCGTTGCCTGCTGATTAAAACTCTGCTGGCGCGGAAGATGGCGGTGATTACACCACCAGACTCGCGCAATGAATCAGCCAGAAACGGCCCTGCGTATCAAGGCGCAGACAGAAGGTAAAAGCAAGGTTTTTGCCCCGGCCGGCGGCGCGGCGGGGCTGGCGATGCGCTCGCTTCTGGTGGGTTATTGCCTGGGTGAAAACAGCCGGGCGGCCGCGCGTATGAAATACGCCGCCGTCAGCGCAAACCCGGCAAGCAGGAGCAGCAGGACTAGCCACGCGCTACCACGAACGCCGGAAAAAAACAGCATCACAGCAAGCAGCCAGGATAGCCAGGCGAAGCGAATCAGTGCCATGCGCACGACCTTGTTTGAGAGGTTCAAGCATGGCCAATAATGATCTCAAGGTCAAGCTGCGCATCGAGGCTGATGCGGGCGGCGCAAAGCAAGCAATCAAGGGTGCTGCGGATGGGCTTGATGAAATAAGCAAGGCCGCGGCTGATGTAGCCGCATCTGGGCGCGCCGGCGCCGCTGAAATAGAGGGCATGGGCGCGGCCGCCAGGCGCGCCGAGGCGACGGCGCGGCCCGCGCATCGCGGTATCGCTGACGGGGTTAAGTCGATCAGCGCCGAGCTGGCGGAGGTTAAAAGACTCTATTTGGCATGGCAGGTGGCGCAGCAGGCGCTGTCTGCGGTTTCTGGCGTTGCAGCCACGGCGGACGCCTACGCCAATCTGCAGGCGCGGCTGAAATTGGTGGTGGGCGACGGGCAGGCGCTTCAGGAGGCGTTTGCGGGAGTGCAGCAGGTGGCACTGGCCACGAATTCCGCGCTCGAATCCACGGGCACTCTTTTTGCCAAGATTGCCGGTGCGGGCAAGTTGATTGGCATGAGCAGCCAAGAGGCGCTGCGCCTGACGGAGACGGTGAATCAGTCAATCCAGCTCTCCGGGGCGAGCGCACAGGCTGCGGATGCGGCGATAGTTCAGCTGCTACAGGGGTTGCAGAGCGGCGTTTTGCGCGGTGATGAGTTCAATTCCATCATGGAGCAGGCGCCGCGCCTGTCCAGGGCGATGGCTGACGGCCTGGGCGTGACGACGGGTGGCCTGCGCAAAATGGCAGAGGCCGGGCAGTTGAGCGCGGAGGTTGTGATTGGCGCCTTGCGCGGCCAGGCGTTGGCGATTGAGGGCGAGTTTGCGCAGTTGCCGGCAACCATTGGTAGGGCGCTAACGAACCTCGAAAGTCAGTGGCAGTTATTTATTGGTTCGCTGGATGGGGCGACCGGGGCCAGCTCATTGGCGGCAGAGGCGATTGATTTGCTGGCCAACAACTTTGACCTGCTGGCGTCTGCGTTGATGAATGCCGGCCAAGCATGGTTGGGCTGGAAAGCGTACAACATCGCAGCTGAGTTCTTGAGCCTAAAGACCGCTGTAGCCGCCAGCGCCGCAGCCAAGGCCGCCGACACTGCGGCGACGGTGGCGAATACGGCAGCTACCGCTGCCAATACGTCGGCGCAGGCGGCTAATAATTTGGCAAAAGCCGGCGCAGCCGCTGCGGCGGGCAAGGTAGCTGGCGCGGCTGATGCGGCGGCGGTTGCGGTTGGCCGGTTTGCTGGCGCGCTCGCTTTGGTGAAGGGGTTGGGCCTCGCCTTTTTGCTGACCAATCTTGTTGATATTGGCAAATGGCTTGGCGAGGCCGCTGCCAAAGCGATGGGCTACGGCAAGGCGCTGGAGGATGCCGAGGGGAAAATGCGGGCGCTGGATGCGGCGACGCAGGCGCAGAAAGATGCGGACGCCGCGTTGGCGCAACAGGCCCGGCTGGCGGCCGATGCCAAGCTTGAGTTGTCGGCGCGGGCGCAGCGGCTTATTGCCGATTTTGCCAAGCTGAAAGAAAGCGGCGATACCACTGCGCAGGCTATAAAGAAAGTTGCCGAGGCGCTTGACCTTTCTGATGTTGCCGGAATTTCCGAGGCGGGGGCTGCGCTTGATGCGCTGGCGGTGCGTGGGCAGATAGGCGCCGACCAGGTGGGGGAGGCCTGGCGGCGCGCGCTCGATGGTATGGACTTGCAGGTGTTCGAAGCGAACGCCCGCGCTGCTTTTGGTGATACTGAGCTGGGTGCGCGGCGCCTGGCGGCGGCGCTTGATGCGCAGCTGGGTGAGGCATTGCGGCGCACAAAACTGGACGCGGGCGCGCTGGCTGGAGGCGTTAATCAGGCCGCGCAGCAGGCGATCAATGACTTTGATGTGCTGCTGGAGCGTTACTCTGAGCTGAAAAAGCGGGGGGTGGATGCTGGCATCGCTTTGGCGGCAAGCCTTGATCAGGCGGCGGGCGCGGCAACTACGGCGGCTGCGGCGCAAGCAGTTGTTGAGCGATGGGAGGCGCTGGGTCGGGCGGGCCTGGTGGCGGGGGAGCGGCTGGCCCAAGGGCTTGCGGCGGCAAAGAGCAGGCTTGACGAGCTGACGCCAGGCATCAATTCTGTCGAAGAGGCGCTCAAGGCGCTGGGCGTGGTCTCCGATGCCGCGCTGAAACAAAGCGCCTCCGCCGCCCGCGATGCCTTCCGGCAGATTGCCGAGAGCGGCAAGGCCAGCGCCCGCGAAATCGAAGCTGCCTTTACCGCCTACGCCGAAAAAGCCGTGGCCGCAAACGGTGGCGTGGTCGATAGCGCGCTGCGCAGCGAAGCCGCCATGCGTGGCCTGCAGGTGCGCGCCGACGAAGCCGGAAAAGTCACCGTGCAGAGCTTCCTCAAGGCCCGCGAGGAAACGAAGCGGCTGGAAGAGCAGGCCAACAAGACCGCCGGTAGCATGGGCAAGATCGGCGACGCGGCAGCCGATTCTGCCGACAAGGTGGTGGCCGCAGCAGAAGCCGCAGGTCGCTCTACTGACCGAATCGGCGGAAGTTTTACCACTGAAATAGCGCGCGCGGTAGTCGGAGTTACAGGCCTGGCGGGCGCAGTTGGATCTTACGCCAGCCAAATGGAGCGCCTGGACGAGCAGCAGAAATCACTGTCATCCTCCGGCGCATCCGGCGTGGAAGAACTGCGCCTCAAGTTGCTGGAACTGAGCGGCAGTGAAGAGCAAATTGCCCGCGCCCGCGCCGCCCGCGATATCGCCGAGCTGGAGCGCAAGAAGGCGCTGTTGCAAATCGAACTGCACCGCGCCCAGCTCCACAACGACGCCACCGAAACCGCCTACTACCAGACCGAATTGGGCTATCTCGCAGAACAGATCAAGCTGACCGACCAGCTCGCCCGCGCCACCGAGAAAAAGCGACAGGAAGAGGCCAAGAAAAAAGCCGCTGAATCGGCGGCAAAGACTGCCACAGACCAGAAAGCCAGCCCAGCGCGACTGAATCAGAACGCCGTCACGATCAACGTCAATGGCGTCACCGACCCGGTAAAACTCGCCCGCCTGGTCGAACCCGAATTAAAGAAACTGGAAAGACTCGCCAAATGACCTCTGTGCAACGACTCATCTCCGGCCGCGACAACCTCGTCCGTAACGCCACGCTGGCTGCGAGCAGCGTGGCGCCATCCACCGCCATCAGCCGCACGTCGTCGCGGCGCAAGGGTGGCGGCAGGGTGCGTCTGGCCGGCGAGTACATGGGCCATGAGTCGTCGGATTTTGAAATCGAGATTGTGGCCAGCGGCGGCATCCCGCGCGCCAGTGCGCCGGTGTTTGCCGGGGTGGGTAATGGCAAGATGTCCGTGCAGTCGGTGGCGGCCGGCGCCACCCTGCAGTCGCTCACCTTCACTCTGTCCGACCTGGGCATCCTCACCGAAGCCGCGCGGCTTGATGTGCGCGATGTGCAAATCCGCGCCCGCACCGCAGGCGAATCCGGCAACGCCATCAACATCGTGGTGACGCCTGCGCTGACCCGCACCGCGACCGACTATTCGCTCATTGCCGACTGGCCTGCTGGTCAAGCCACCCAGGCCGGCGAGCAGTGGAATTTCGGCGGCCTGCCCATGACCGCCGCCGGCGAAGTCGACGCGAAAAGTCCGCGCATTCAATTCGGCGGCGATCCGCAAGTGTTCCGCCCGTACCGTGTGTATAAGGACGGCCAGTGGCTGCACGGTCTGGCGCCCGCTCCGGAGCGCACGATTACCGCTGGCACCAAGGCATTTGCCGTCACCGGCGGCTATGAAATCACCGTCACCAATGGCGTTTCCACCGAAGTCTATGGCGTGACACCAGCAGCGCCAATCGTCACGTTTTACGACATGCTCACCGCCTTGGCGGCCAGCGCCCTGGTCGAAGTTGCCGGCGTAGTCGTCGCCGACCGCCAGCCGGGCGGGCAGGCCGCAACCGATGTGCCGCTGCGCACCTCTGCCTGGCTGTTGTCGCAAGGCGGGAAAGTGGCGCTGACATCGGTATCGGTCCCCGCCGCCGCGCCGACGCAGACCGTCACCGCAAAATGCGTCAATGCCGACAAGGTCGGCGCCGAGCGATGGGAAGTCGCCGGCAGCGTCTCTGGCGTACTGACCAGCGCCACCACGGGTACTCCCTACACCAGCGCCGCCGCGAACTTCACCATTCCCGTTATCAAGCCGGCCAACGATGCCGCAGGGGAATGGTCATTCACGTTCGAGGCTGCCGCCCGTGCCGACAGCGAGGGCTTTCCCGCTATTTGCGTGCGCCCGTTCCGGTTTGGCCCCAACGCCCGCGCAAAGCAGGTGTCATTCCGCTACCAGGCCCGCCCGCCGGCAGATTGCGACTGCCGCGATATGCCCACCCCCACCATCGACCTGGCTTGCCTTGGTCTCGACCCCGAAGGAGCAGACAACATGGAACCCGCAGTAAAAACGCGGCTGCTGGCGCTGATGCAATGGCACGCACAGTCCGCAGCCAGTAACACGCCGATTGAGGCACTTGACGACGCCACCGGCATCGTCAAGGCCGACACCGTCGATCTTGACCTACTCGACGGCATCGTCCGCGAATTCTCGGGCTGCATCCGCGAAATCGCCGACAGCCCGACCGCGCTGACCTTGCTTGATGGCTACATCAACTCGGTCAAGGTGGCCGTGCAGGATTACGCATCTGGATCGTTCCGACTGGTTGAGTCAGTCAATTCGATCAGCGGATTCGTGCCGGGGGATGACGGGAATGAGTACCCAAGCGTATCAACGTCGATTGAGTCTGAAAACAGAGTAGGAACCGTCGGAGGAAGTAGTGTGTACACAAAACACTACTCTGGCGTTGCTACCGTAACATCAGGGCCGAATGCCGGCGTAATGCAGCGAACCGAATGGACCCTGTTTTACAACGACGCATCCATCGAAGTCACCCAGCTCGCCGCCCAAATGCGCGAAGACTACAAATGGCAAGCGCGCCCCGCTGTCGATCCCATCAACCCGGAGCAGACGACGGTCGAATACGACGCCAGCCGCTTCCTTGACCGCGTGCGCGCGCAGTGCAATCACGCCCGCGTAGAGGCCGGTATTTTCCCAAAATCTGACGCCAGCAGCACAGCCGCCGGGGGCTGCTGGCAAGACGACCCGAAGGCTACTCACTGGTGGGTAGATACTGCGGGATACTACCGCCCGGCATTCACGAACCGCGCCTACGTTTCCACCCGCATGGATACGGAAACCGGCGCCACCTACAGCACGCAGGAGTTCGCTTTTGGCCTGGTCGTGGCCTGCCCGGACCGCCTCAAAATCGGCGACACCATCGTTATAAACATCAACCAGACCGACGGCCAGCGCCCGTATTCCGTCGGCGATGAGGCGGTGCTGCAAACCGTTGCCGCTGGCCCGGCCTATCTTGCCGGCGGCATCAACGGCACAGACCGGCTCGCCTGGGATGTCACCGGCAGCGATTCCGGCCCTCTGGCAAAATACCTGGTGCCGATTTCCGGCCCCGTGCCGGCATGGTCTGGCGCCGGTGCCGAGATCAAGATCGAGCCGGGCGGCATCCCGTTCTCGCTTGGCGACACCTTCAGCCTGGCGATTGAGGCCGGGCAGTACAAATGGCGGCGCGATGGCGGCGCATGGTCAGCCGCGACCGATATCCCAGTCTCAGGCCCCGCCGCGCTGGCCGATGGCGTGGCCGCCCATTTCGACCCCGGCGCCGCGCCCAGCTGGGTGGATGGCGACGCCAGCACGTTCCGCGCCCACCAGCCGCACGCACCCAGCCAGACGCGTCACATGCGCGAGGGTGCGTGGCAGTGGTCCGGCAATGCCGCATCCATCGTGATCGACATTGGCAGCGAAAAGCCCGTCGGCGGCATCGTCCTTGCGCGCTACCGCTTGCCCGTCGGCGCAGCGGTCAGCTACGAAACATCGATCAACGGCACAACGTGGTCAGCGCCAGCACTGCTCGATATCACCCACGGCATTGCTGCTGACCTGTTCGAGCCGGTTACCACCCGTTACCTGCGCATCACCTTGACCGATGCGCCCGCGGGTGAGATCGGCGCAATCTGGGCCGGCGTGCCCGCCGCCACCAGCCTCTCCGCCGCCGCATCGCGCCAGCGGCGCTGGGGCGTTTCCCGCTCCGGCGGCATCAACCCATCCGGACTCTACGCCGGCCAGGGCGACGGTTGGAAATTGACGTGGGAAGACTGTCTCTCCAACGACGACGCCGAAAACCTGCTCGCCGTCATCGATTACGCCCAGCGCAACGACGAACCGCTGGTGCTGATCCCGCACCACCTGCACCTGGCCGATGCCGCGCTGGTGGCCGCCCGCCCAGAGGCGCTGGAAATTGACGACCTGCACGAATACCAGCCCAACGACGCCGCCCGCCGTCTGCTTTCTGCCACGCTGACACTGGACGCGGTGATCGCATGAGCGCCTGGCTGGTCATCGATGGCGGGCAGGATGGCTACACCACCGCCTACACCTTCGCCCGCGCCGCGCAGCCCACCGGCGCCGCCGTCACGCTCTCGCGCCTGACTGGCATATCCGCCATGCGCCGCGCCTTGTCCGTCCCCGGCCTATCGTCCGCACCCGCCGCATCGCTCTCCGCCGACCTCGAAAACGCCGACGGAGAAATCACCCGCGCCTATGCCGCCGCGCCACCCATGCGCCGCCGCGCCGAGGTACGCACCGCTGCCGGCAAGGTGTTTTCCGGCATCGTCACCGGCCTGTCGCTGGCCAATGCCGCCACACTGGACATCGTCGCCGGCCTGGACCGCCCGCTCTCCGACAAAATGCCGCTGCGCACCAGCGCCGTCTGGGGCGGCTGGCGTGATATCCGCACGCTGCCTTGGGGCTATGGCCGCGTCACCGTATCGCCCATCCAGTACGGCGCAGATCAGCGCATGTTCGTGCTGCTCGATCATCCCATTTCCGGCGTTGATGTCGTCAAACGCGACGGCGTGGAAACTCCCGCCTACGCCTGGCGCAACGGCCTCGACAGCACAGGCCGCGCCGTGGCTTTCTTGGAGCTGGCAGAGGCGCTGGCCGATGGCGAGCAGCTTGCCGTCACCCTGCGCGGACGGCTGCACCCGGACACCGCCCGCCCCATCGAAACCCCCGCCGAGATCCTGTTTGACATCATGACCAACCTGGCCGGCATGGATGTCACGTGGTCCGATCTTGACGACTACCGCGCCGAAACCGCCGGGCTGACGCTGGGGGGCTTGATCGACGACGCCACCGCCACTATCCGCGCCACCATCGACACCCTGCTGCAATCCACAGGCAGCGCCTGGTCCGCCGCCATGCCCGGCATCGCGCACCTGTGGCCCAGCGCCGCCGACCCCGCCGCACCCGCCTACCTGGTCACGCCACTCACCGCCGAATCGCCCACCGCCACCTGCCAGCATGACGACATCTACACCGTCCTGCGCGTGCTCTACGACTACGACCACGCCGCCGGCCGCGCCAGCCGCGCCGTGCAGATCGAGGCACCCGACGCCATCCGCGAATACGGCCGCATCGAAATGGAGTGGAACGCCGGATGGCTGCGCAGCCCGCGTCACGCCGAAGAACTCGGCCACCGCATCCTGCAAGCCATCGCCCGCCCGCGCTGGCGCATCACCTGGAACCAGCCGCTCACCGACATTGCCCCCGGCGACTGGGCCGATCTGCAGCACCCGCTGCTGCCCGTGTCCGGCCGCCACAGATTGAGCGAGGCTGAGATGAATTTCACCGGCCAGTCCATCGCCTGCATGGTCGAAGCGGCCGCCGGAGCAGTGCCGGAAACGGTCACCGGCCAGCTATCCAGCGCCTTCGACCCGCTCATTCAGGCCGGCATCACCGTCGAAATCGCCCAAAACGAAATCATCTTCACCGCCCGAGGCGACACCGGAAAACCGCTACCCGGCGCAAAAGTCACCCTCGACGGCGGCATCCATCGCGTCGCCGACCAGAACGGCCGCGTCAGCTTCCCCACCGTGCGCGGGCGTCATGTCCTGCTGGTCGAAGCAGCTGGCTACCCGCCCTCAGAAACCGTGGTGATTCTATGACCGACCGCAGGCGATTCTTCCCGGCAAAAACAGTCCAGCAAGTACCGGGGCAGAGGGTGGAGGTGGAGGTGGAGCTTAAAAAAGATGGAAAGGCACCTTGCGCGCCAACTGGGTTTTTCTGGGGGTCGCGCAAAGCGTTTTTAGTGCGCAAATATGAGGAAAGAAGCGAGTACCAAAACTGGGAGCCAGATTACAGCCTGTACCAGACAAGATACGACGAAGAGTGGAATAGCACTGAATTCACAGAAAGCGGAACTGCATGGACAACCCCTGAAAACCACGACCGCTATAAAACAGAAGGCAGCGAATGGAAAATCGAAGTCGTGCAGACGGCGGCAATGCTGGCGATCCCCGTCGGACCATCCTGCGGACTCACATGGTCTCTCGGATGGAAAGGTTATAAGCCGAATCGGCATGTCGAGTTTTCAGCGGACGGCCCGGTTGCCATCATTCACGTGCGAACAATCGAAGGTGTCAAGGAATACAACCAGGGTACAGCCATCCTCACCGCGTCCTGCGCCGGCAAAACAGTCGGCACGCTGCGCCTTGTGATTCTCCCGGACGGGCAGTGGTAGTCTATAGAATCAGGGCAGCAGTGCTGGCTATTTTCTCTACGCTGCAGTGCAATTTAATTGCATCAGGCTTGTGCCAAATATCTTTCAAACCTGTGCCAAATATCGTGCGCGCTTACAAAAAGCGCCCCGAATCGCCCACTTTCTCGATCAGAGCCGTCTCTATTCTCTGTTTCGCCTGCGGGTAGGCGCAGATGGCGGCCCTGAAAAATCAACAACTTACGCGCGGCGGTTCATCGTCAACCAAGGCCAGCTGTCAAACATCAAACCTTCCACACTGGCACAATGGGAACTTATACGTTACCATTTAATCTATGAGCTACCAGATCAACGAACTCCTGCTGGACGATGGCGACAGCCCCTTTGCGCAGTGGTTTGGGTCGCTGGACGCAGTGGCTGCCGCCAAGGTACGCGTCGCCGTCAGCCGAATGGAACAGGGCAACCTGTCCAACGTCGAGTGGTTTCGCGGCATTGGTGAGTACAAGATCGACTGGGGCCCGGGGCTGCGCATCTACCTGGCCAAGGATGGTCTGAAGATCATCATCCTGATCGGCGGCGGCACCAAGAAGCGTCAGCAGCAGGACATCGACCACGCGGTGGTGCTGTGGGAAGACTACAAACGCCGCAAAGCCTCAACCCAAAAAGGAAAGTGAACATGGCACTGACCCGTGATTTCAAAGAAACCGTGGCCGCGCGCGTGCAGAACGATCCGGCCTTCGCGCAGGCGCTTCTGGACGAGGCCATCACTCTGTTTGTCAACGGTGAACCTGAATCGGCCAAGCTGATCCTGCGTGACCTCGTGAACGCCACCGTAGGCTTCGAGGCGCTGGCCGAAGAAATTCACAAGCCCGCCAAGAGCCTGCACCGGATGCTGTCGCAGTCGGGCAACCCAACCATGAGCAACATCTCAGCGGTCTTTGCCGCCATCAAGCGTGCGCTCAAGGTCGAGGTTCACACCCAGATCGTGACGGCCTGATTTCAGGCATCAAACTCCGCCACCACCTCCCGCTGCGCCATCCAGTCGGTCGGCAGCGGGTTGCGCTGGAACCACAGCAGGCTCATACATCGGGGCTGTTGCCCGGCCAAAATGCTTTGGATGATGGCGGGCTCCAGCAAGGTCAGACGCAGCAGCTCGTTGACCGTCGAGTGGTGCAGGCCTTCGCGCTGCGCGATCTCGCTGCCACTGCCAACCACGCCATCATCCAATAGCTGCTGCCAGTAGAAGGCCCGCGTCAGGGCTACCAGTAAGGGCTGGTCGATCTGGGTGGAGACCTTGCCCGGCGACTCGGGCACCCCGTCTGGGCGCACCACCACCTTGCTACCGCCACGCTTCCTGATCTTCAGCGGGATGAAGATTGACAACTTGACCTGCCCGCCGTCGTTACGTTCACGGGCGATGGCTGCACCCAAGGCCTGCACTTTCGGCTTCATACGGTTTCCTCCATCTCCTGCAATTCCGCGCCGATGGTGCCGGGCGCCAACTCACCGGCGAGCTCCTGCCAACCCTGATCGCGCCAGATGATCTCCAGCCCGCCGCCCCCAATCACCACACGTTCGATCAGCAATTGCGCCAGTCGGCATTGCTCCGCCGGAAACAGCTCCCGCCACATCCCGGCCAGATTGCGCATCGGCAGCACGACCTGTGGCTCGGTGAGGTCTGGCCGAATCTGCTGCATCCGATCCCACACCGACTGCACGACGTGCGGGGCCGACAGCGCGCCCACGATCTGCCGCGTGACCAGTTCTTCAATCGGTACGGCAGGGAGCGCCCCGTGCTGGCTGGCCCACGCACCAAACCGCCGGTGTTTGACCGGCGTGTAGTAGCGGTAGGTCTTGCCCTTCTTGATCGTGTAACTGGGCACCAGCCGTTCACCGTCGGGCGTGAACAGCAGACCGCGCAATAACACCGGTTCCCGCTGGTGGTCGCAGGTGTCGCGCCGCCGCTCAATGCCATCGGTGGCGATCAGGGCGTGCACGGCATCCCACTGTGCCTGGGTGATGATGGCTTCAGGGCTATCGCATACGCAGATGTCGTAAACCCTAAAAGAAAGTCGTTCACAATCAATTAGTTATGACAGGGGCTTGTGGACCTTGGGCAAATCGGGTCTACTCTCGATTTTTGTCGGGGGTAGAAATGACACTGAC
>NZ_JBLJBW010000018.1:0-49895 GCF_047638095.1 Azonexus sp. | reverse complement strand
GCGCGGAAAACGAAGCGCGTTTCCTCGTTCATGATGAGGTCGACGTAACGCTGGCGGTACTTCATTTCCTGGTCGGCGAGGCCGTGGAATTTGTCCGGCAAGGGGCGCAGCGACTTGGTGAGCAGGCGAATTTCGCTGATGGAAATAGTCAGTTCGCCGGTTTTTGTGCGCATCAAGCTGCCGACGACGCCGAGAATGTCGCCCAGATCCCAGGTTTTGAAGGCGGCGTATACGTCTTCGCCGACCTTGTCGCGTGCCACGTAAATCTGGATGCGCCCGGAAACGTCTTGCAGCGTGGCAAATGCGGCCTTGCCCATGACCCGTTTCAACATCATGCGCCCGGCAATTTTTACTTCGACCGGCAAATCGGCCAGTTCTTCCGCTGTTTTTTCGCCGTAAGCGTCGTGCACCTTCTGGGCCAGATTTTCGCGCAGAAAATCATTGGGGAAGGCCGGGCCGGCTTGGCGCAATTCGGCCAGCTTGGCACGGCGTTCGGCGATGATGTGGTTTTCGTCTTGTTGCGGTTCGGCGGAGGTGGTGGACATAGGGGAAATCCTTGGCGGAAGCGGGAGGGCAGAAACCGGGGATTTTCGCCGATTCGCGGGGGAGGAACAAGGGAAAGGGCGGCATTTTCTGCGATTCGCCGTGTGTCGCGGGCAAGTCCACCTCTACGCGACATCGGGTTTGCTCCGTGCAAATCCGCGTTCACTGCCGTTTTTCAGCACAACCGAGCCGTCCTGCGCCGGTGTGCCGGATCGGGGTATAATGCTGCATTGCACACAAAGACATTTGAGGCATTTGGCATGTCGGATTCGCTTCGTTTAATCAAGAAATACCCCAATCGCCGCCTGTATGACACCAAAACCAGCGCCTATATCACGCTGGGCGATGTCAAGGAGCTGGTCTTGAAATACGAAGGTTTCAAGGTCGTCGATGCCAAAACCGCCGAAGATCTGACGCGCAGCATCCTGTTGCAGATCATCCTGGAAGAAGAAACCGGCGGCGTGCCGCTCTTTTCCTGCGAACTGCTCTCCGGCTTCATCCGCTTCTACGGCAGCGCCTCGCAAAACATGCTCGGCCGCTACCTGGAAAACAACATGCGCACCTTCATCGAGTTTCAGCAAAAACTGCAGGAACAAACGCGGCATGTTTATGGCAGCGAAGCCTCCAACGTGCAGGCCGATTTCTGGAATCAGTTTCTCAACTTCCAGCAGCCGGCGATGAAGAACGTCATGTCGACTTACATGGATCAATCGAAAAAAATGTTCCAATCCATGCAAGACCAGCTACAAAACCAGACCCGCTCGATGTTCACGGGTTTTCCGGGCAGCCCCAAAGAAGAAAAATAAGACGCAGCAAGCACCTTGGTTCAGTTCGAACGATTGGGATTCGTTCAGGAAAATCCTTGACGCGGATTGGGCGGATGAACGCAGATGAACGCGGATCAAAGGCATTTGCTCAGGGTTTTATCCGCGTTATCCGATTTGCTCTGTGTAAATCCGCGTTCAATGCCCCCCGTTCAATGCCGTTTGCCAGCCTTCCCGGGGATGAGGCATCAGCCGCCCAAGAGCAGCATCAATTCGCCTTGTGCATGGTGTGGTTTGCTGCGCGGTTTGCGTCGTTTTTGGTAGCTGCCTTGGCCGTTCATGTCCCAGTTTTGTTGGTTATCGATGAGATAGGGCTTTAAGCCCTCATGAATGACGCGTTTTTTCAGCTTGGCGTCGAGCAGCGGAAAAGCGAGTTCGATGCGGCGGAAAAAGTTGCGCTCCATCCAGTCGGCGGAAGAGAGATAAACCGCCTCTTTGCCACCGGCGTAGAAATAAAACACCCGGTGATGTTCAAGAAAACGGCCGATGACTGAGCAGACGCGGATGTTTTCCGACAAACCCGGCACGCCCGGGCGCAGTACGCAGGTGCCGCGTACGATGAGTTCGATCATCACCCCGGCTTGCGAGGCATCGTAGAGAGCGTGGATCACCTCGCGTTCGACCAGGGAATTCATCTTGGCGATGATGCGTGCCTTTTCGCCGCGCTTGGCAGCTTCCGCTTCGGCCTGAATGGCGGCGACGATGTTCGGTTGCAGGGTGAATGGCGCTTGCCACAGATGCTTCAAGGTGCGCGCCTTGCCCAGGCCGGTGAGCTGTTTGAACACTTCGGAGACATCGTGCGTGACTTCTTCATTGGCCGTCAGCAGGCCGAAATCGGAATAGAGGCGGGCGGTGCGCGGATGGTAATTGCCCGTGCCCAGATGGGCGTAGTGGCGCAGCTGTCCGTCTTCGCGGCGCACGATGAGCAGCGCCTTGGCGTGCACTTTGTAGCCGACTACGCCATAGACCACATGCGCGCCGACCTGTTCGAGCTTGGTCGCCCAGCCGATATTGGCTTCTTCGTCGAAGCGCGCCATCAGTTCGAGCACCACCGTCACCGCCTTGCCGTTTTGCGCGGCGCGAATCAGCGATTCCATGAGTACTGAATCGGTGCCGGTGCGATACACCGTCATCTTGATCGCCGCCACGCTGGGGTCGATTGCCGCCTGGCTGAGCAGATCGATCACCGGTGCGAAAGATTGATAGGGGTGGTGCAGCAAAATGTCCCCCCGGCGAATACTGGCAAAAATGTTGCTGCCTTTGCCCAAGAGCTTGGGAATGCCGGGCAGGAAGGGGCGAAACTTCATGTCCGGGCGGTCCACCTGGTCCGGTACCTGCATCAGGCGCACCAGGTTGACCGGGCCGTTGACGCGGTAGAGATCGATTTCCTGCAAACCAAATTGGGCGAGCAAAAAGTCGGTGATGGTGGGTGAGCAGTTGTTCGCCACTTCCAGGCGCACGGCGTCGCCAAAGTGGCGTTGCGGTAATTCGCCTTGCAGCTTGGTGCGAAGGTTGGTGATTTCTTCTTCATCGACGAAGAGATCGGAATTACGTGTGGCGCGGAACTGGTAGCAGCCGAGCACGTTCATGCCGACAAATAATTCGCTGACGAATTCGTGCAGGATGGACGACAAAAAAACGAAACCGTAAGCGCAGCCGGCAAGCTCTTCCGGCAGCTGAATGACGCGCGGCAGCACGCGCGGGGCTTGCACGATGGCGATTTTCGAGCTGCGTCCGAAAGCATCCTTGCCTTCCAGTTCCACCGCGAAATGCAGGCTTTTGTTCAGCACGCGCGGGAAAGGATGGGAGGGGTCGAGGCCGATGGGGGTGAGCACCGGCACCATTTCGCGTTGGAAAAATTGCCGTATCCATTCGCGCTGCGCTTCATTCCAGGCCGGGCGCGGGAGAAAACGAATGCTTTCAGCGGCCAGTGCCGGCAAGATGACGTCGTTGAGCAAAGCATATTGCTCTTCCACGATAGCGTGGGTTTCCTTGGCCACCAGGCGGAAGGTTTCCTGTGCCGTTTTGCCGTCGATCGTTGCCAACGGCATGTGCGAGCGAATTTGTTCTTTCAGGCCAGAGACACGAATTTCAAAAAATTCGTCGAGATTGCTGGAAACGATGGAAAGAAAGCGCAGCCGTTCGAGCAGCGGGATGCGTTCATCGGCCGCCTGGGCGAGTACGCGGCGGTTGAAGGCGAGCAGGCAGAGCTCACGATTGAGGTAGTTTTGCGGCGGGAAGCGAGGCGGGGCAAGCGGAATCATGGCGCGCATTTCCGGAAAGGATGGCGCAAGTATAGGCGTCATTTTTGTAGTGGTCGGCAAATTTTGTAATTTACCTGGGGATTGTTACGCGCCAATGACGCCTGGCGCGCCGCTTGGCACTTAGCGCATATCGCGTCCCAGGCGCAGAGCGTCGCTCTCCAGCACCGAGGTGTCCACCCCGGCGCAGCCAGAGAGATCGATTTCTTCGATCTCCGGGAGCGTAAAAGGGGCGAGCTCGGGGAGTTTGGCATAGCCGTCGCGCTGTGCTTTCCAGCGGGCGATCATGATTTCATTGGTCGATAAGCCGCAAGGCTGATCGTCTGCCAAATCCGCCCCCAATTCGAGCAACAGGCGCACGATTTCAGGCTGTTTGCCGCGTATTGCCATGCTCAAAGGGGAGGTGGCCAGGCGATTGTTCGCCAGATTGACCGGCACGCCGCGCGTGAATAATTCGCGCACGATGTCTTTGTGCCCCATGTGGCAAGCCATGCCCATGGCCAGCCCGGCATCGCCCTGCATATCGCTCGGATCGAGTTGCAAACCAGCATCGAACAGGCGGCGCAAGGTATTGAGGCGGCCGCTGCGAATGGCTTGGATGAGTGAAGGCGGTGTGGTCATGGCAAATAAAAGCGCGCTCTGGCGCAGGAAAGCGCGCATGGTAAGGCGTGGGCTGGCGTTGTACTGTCAAGAACTGTAAATGAAATGTGTGGTTTTTCTGGCAAAAGAGGATGGAGGCATGTTTTTCTGCTATTCATAAGCGTTTGCAGCGGGTATCCTTGTCCGGGTTTGGTCGGAGGAACCTATAACGATGAAAATTCTCCTGGTAGACGATTCGCGGGCGATCGCCATGATTACGACGGCACGCCTGGAGTCGTTCGGGCACGAAGTGCGTCACGCCATCAACGGCCCGACGGCGATCGACCTGTTTCAGAAAGAAGATTTCGATCTCATTTTGATGGATATCGAAATGCCGGGTATGAACGGTTTCGAGACCACGACCCGCATCCGCAGCCTGGAAGGCCATGAGCAATGGGCGTGGACGCCCATCATCTTCGTCACCGCCACCGACAGCGACGATAATCTGGTGACCGCCATCGAAGCCGGCGGCGACGATTTCATCTCCAAGGGCGTCGCCGAGAGCGTGCTGCAAGCCAAGATGAAGGCCATGAGCCGCATCGCCACCTTGCGAGCCCGTCTGGCGCAGGCCAATAACCGCCTGCAGGATCAAGCCAATCACGATGGTTTGACCGGCTTGTATAACCGCCGGGCGATGGATTTACGCGTCGATCTCTTGTGGGAAAGCGCCGTGCAAAACGGCTATGCCTTCGGTTTGCTGATGATCGACGTCGATAATTTCAAGAAATACAACGACCATTACGGCCACCTGGCGGGCGACGACTGTTTATGCCGAGTGGCGGCCTGCCTGGAAGAAACGGCCGAGCGCATCAATGCGGAAGCTTGGGCCAGCGGTGTTTTTGCGGCGCGCTATGGCGGCGAGGAATTTTGCGTGATCCTGCCTGAGGCCGGCCCCGAAGTGCATGAACGCGCCGGTAAATTGATGGTCGAGGCTGTGGCGGCGCTCAAACTGCCGCACGAACAAAACGCCGGCGGCTATGTGACGATTTCTGCCGGGGCCATTCGTGTCATGCCGGCAGAAGGCTGGGTCAAGGAAGCTTTCCGCCTGGCGGATGAATTGCTCTATCAGGCTAAATCTGGCGGACGCAATCGCTGCGTGGCGAACTGAAGTGTTTGAATTTCAAGCTTAAATTCGCTGCTGCGCCAAACAGTTTGCTTGGCTTTTGACTCAATCGTGGCAGAAAAAAGTGAGCGGGGCGTGCCCGGTTTCGCGGTAGATTTCACAGCGGTCAATGTATTCGCGGGTGCTTTTGGGCATCGGCGTGCGAGCGCGGGTGATGTAGAAAATCAGATCGCGTCCCTGGCGCAGCAGGTGCAAACCTTCCATCGCATCATGACAAACGCTGCAGCTGGCAGCATCAATCGGTTGCGGCACCAAATTAGTCAGGCGTTCGCCGGCGGTCACCATGCTTGCCCAGACATCGAAAATATCCGGGTCGGTGCGTAAGGTTTCGGTTTTGATTTTGGCCGTGCTGGCCAACTCGATGATGGCCGGTTCGGCGGCAGTAAAGGCGGGTAAGCGGGCCAGGTTGCCGATCATGGCGGTGGCGATGCGGTCGATGTCGCGCATGGTTTGGCCGATCTTGATGTAGCGGCTCTCGTAAAAATCTTCCAGCGGAATCGAAAAGGCGCGGAAAGGCTCGCCCCAGAGCTCGTCGATACCTTCTTCGCCGCTGCGGTGCAGCACGTTTTTGCCCAGCTCCATGGCTTCCAGCAGGCAGCGCCCGCATTCGCGCATGAGCGGGTTGTCGCTCAAAATTTCGATGCCGCAGCTTTGCAGTTCGACCAGTTTGCGAAAAATATCCGCCGCGCGGTTGAACAAAGCGCCGGCGAGCATCGCCCCCTTGATACGCTGGCGGGCCGGGTCGGCTTCCTGCTCGAAGGCCAGACGCGCTTCATTCAAGCGGGTGCCGGGAATGTTCAGGCCGTGCTCGGTGTGGTTGAAGAGGCGGCGGGTGAGCGCGTCGATGAGGCGTTTTTTGGCTTCCAGCGTATCTGCCGGGACGGTGTAGACCTTGATCCAGTAACCGTCGTAGAGCACCCGTTCGGCACCGTCAATGAGGCGGCGGGTGCCTTCGACCGGGTTGTCGTGGCGGTGTTCGGTGGCGGCAAGAGGAATGGCAGGGCTCATGGGCGGCAAGTATTACAAAAGGCAGGGGTGGGAACAAGCAAAAACGAGCTAGCTCGTTTTTGTGCAACAAGTTTTTACCTTTTTTTCCACAAGGCCGCGCCAGAGGCTGGTTACTATGCCGTTTTTGTGTTTTTCAGGAGTCGGTCATGTCTGCTGCTGTGCGTCGTTTTTCCCCGTTTTTTATCGGCTTGGCAGCCAGTCATTTTCTGGTTACGCCGCTCTTTGCCGGTGCCACGGTCGATTTGGCGGCAGAGGCGGCGCGTCCGGCGGTAAATGATCAGGTGCGCGCAACAGTCTATAGCGAAGTGCAGGGTAAATATCCTGCCGAAATCGCCCGTCAGGTCAATCGTGAGATCGAAGATGCCCTCAAGTTGATCCGCAGCCGTCCGGAGGTGTCGGTGAAGAGCGGCAATCAATCGACCTACCCGATTTATGGCGATAAGCAAAAAATCGAAACCTGGCGCATGCGTAGCGAATTGATCTTGGAATCCCGCGATCTGGCGGCGGTATCTCGCTTATTGGGTGAGTTGCAGCAAGGTAAATTGGCCTTGGCTCAGGTGGTGCAGATGCCCTCGGCGGAAACCCGGCGCAAGGCCGAAGATGCCGCCACGCGCGATGCCATTGCCGCCTTCCAGTCGCGTGCCGAAGTGATTGCTGGCGCTTTGGGGAAATCCTGGAAAATCAAGCAATTGAATGTTTCTCAGCAAGGCGGCCACATGCCGATGCCGATCATGCGTGCGAGCAAAATGATGCTGGCTGCCGAAGCAGCGCCGGCTCCCCTGGAGGCTGGCGAAAGCCAGTTGACGACGCAGGTGAGCGGGCAGATCGAGTTGAGCGATTGAGCCCGGTGGAGGCAAAAAGCGGGCGGGAGGGGCTGTTTTCCCCTATTCGAGTAGCGCCACCGATTTGATCTGCGCCCAGACGTTTTGTTCGGGCTGGAGGCCGAGCTGATCGACGGCGCGGCGGGTGAGGCGAGCGATCAGGTGGCTTGTGCCAGGGTTTTCATCCGGCTTCCCGGTCAGGCGCAGACGCACCAGCATGAGGCCGGGGTGTGTGTCGGCCGCCAGTTGGTCGATGACGGCGGGCAGGCTGTTCTGAATGCTGCTGGCCCTGGGTTTTTCGCGGGCAAGGCTGACATCGCTTGCCAAAATGCGCAGGCGCAGCGTTTTGCCCGGGGCGTGCGCTTGTTGGCGCGTCCACAGGCTGCCGCCGGAAAAATCGATGCGGCTCAAGTGCCAGTGTTCATCGTGCGCACCCAGGCGGGCCTCGAGGACGACGCCCAAATCTTCGCCGAGGGCGATCGGCAGGTCGATACGGGCAAGCGTTTCGGTCAGCGGGCCGGCGGCGCGGATGCGACCAGCATCGAGCACGACGAGATGGTCGGCCAGCCGTGCGACTTCGTCCGGTGCGTGGCTGACGTAGAGCATGGGAATGCTCAGCATATCGCGCAGGCGTTCGAGGTAGGGCAGGATTTCCCCTTTGCGCGCCACATCGAGTGCGGCCAGCGGTTCATCGAGCAGTAACAGCTCAGGGTCGACGGCAAGCGCCCGGGCAATGCCGACGCGTTGGCGTTCGCCGCCGGAGAGTTTGTCGGGTTTGCGTTCGAGTAGAGTTTCAATGCCCAAAAGCTCGATGGCCTGTTCGAGCGCAATGCGCCCGTTGGGATGGCGGTTGCGTTGGCGGCCAAATTCAAGGTTGCCACGCACCGACAAATGCGCGAACAGGCTGGCCTCCTGAAAAACGTAGCCAATGGGCCGGGTGTGCGGCGCGCGCCAGCGTTCGCCGTCTTGCCAGATATCGCCGCGAAAGCTGAGAAAACCTTCGGCAGTACGCTCCAGGCCGGCGATGCAGCGCAGCACCGTGGTTTTGCCCGAACCGGAAGGTCCGAACAGGGCGCTGACGCCGCGTCCAGGCAGATCGAGGGCGACATTCAAGCTGAATTGCGCTCGCTGCAAGCAAAAACGCGCGCAAAGGGTGTTTTCGCTACCCATTGCGGGCGGCATGGAATGGGTCGGCAGATTCAATGGATGCCCCCTTGCCGCGCGCCGGGTTTCCAGGTGTACATCGCCAGCAGGACGAGGAAGGAAAACACCAGCAGAATCGCCGCCAGGCGGTGCGCGTCGGCGTATTCCATGGCTTCGACGTAATCGTAGATCTGCACCGAAGCCACCCGGCTGACGCCGGGAATGTTGCCGCCGATCATCAGCACCACACCGAATTCGCCGACCGTGTGGGCGAAACTCAGAATGCCGGCGGTGATGAAGCCGGGCCGGGCCAGCGGCACGACTACGCTGAAAAAAGCGTCGAGCGGCGAAGCGCGCAGGGTGGCGGCGACTTCCAGCGGACGCGGACCGATTGCCGCGAAAGCCGTTTGCAGCGGCTGCACCATGAAGGGCAGCGAATACACCACCGAGCCGATCACCAGCCCCCAGAAAGTGAAGGCCAGCGTGCCCAGGCCGAGCGCCTGGGTCATCTGGCCCACCGGGCCGTGCGGGCCGAGTGTGACCAGCAGATAAAAACCCATCACCGAGGGCGGCAACACCAGGGGCAGGGCGACGATCGCGCCGACGGGTTTTTTCCAGAAGCTCGGGCTGCGCTCCAGCCACCAGGCCAGCGGCGTGCCGATGATGAACAAGATCAGGGTGGTCGTGCCGGCGAGGCGGAAGGTCAGCCAGAGGGCCTGCAGGTCGGTGGCAGTGGGCAGCATGGCGGTGGGTAAGGGGTATCGGGATGCCCGGCGTTTTGGTGACGGCTCGCCGGATCAGCGCAGCGCGTAGCCGTAGGACTTGATGACGGCGTGGGCGTAGGGCGATTTCAGGAATTCGAGGAAGGCGCTGGCTGCCGGATTGTCCTTGCCCTTGTTGAGCAGCACGGCGTCCTGCAGGATTGGTTCGTGCATGTCGGCCGGCACGATCCAGGCCGAACCGCTGTTCAGCTTGCCGTCCTTGAACACTTGCGAGAGGGCGACGAAGCCCAGATCGGCATTGCCGGTGCTGACGAATTGCAGGGTCTGGGCGATGTTCTCGCCCTGCACGAATTTGGCTTGCAGCGCATCGAGAAGCTTCATTTTGTTTAGAGTTTCGACGGCGGCAAGGCCATAGGGCGCAGTTTTCGGATTGGCGATGGACAGCTTGTTGAAGTTGCCGCTGCGCAGGATGCTGGCCTTGTCATCGACCAGGCCAGCCTTGGCCGACCACAGCACCAGCGTGCCGACGGCGTAGGTGAAGCGGCTGGCGGCGATGCCCTGGCCTTCCTTGACGAGCTTTTCTGGCGTCGTGTCGTCGGCGGCGAGCAGGATGTCGAAGGGCGCGCCGTTGTTGATCTGGGCGTAGAACTTGCCGGTCGCGCCAAACGACAGGGCGGCGTGATGCCCGGTCTGACGCTCGAATTCGGCGGCGATCTGCTGCGACGGCGCGGTGAAGTTGGCGGCGACCGCCACCTGGACTTCGGCGGCTTGCGCGCCGAACGCGCTGAGGAGCAGGGAAAGAAGAAGAGCGGGCAGGCGTTTCATGAATATCTCCGGGTGAGATGAAAAAAATGGGTTCATTGGCGGCAAAGAATCACCGATGAGGCTTTGAAGGCCGCCCCGGCGGGCCGTCCGACGGCCAGCCCGAGCGTGTTGAGGCTGTCCCGGGTGACGACGGCGCAGACCGTGCGAGCGCCGGACAGGGCCAGCGTGACCTCGGCGTTGACCGGGCCTTCGTGGATGCGCGCCACCTCGCCCCAGAACTGGTTGCGGGCGCTGGTTTTCAGGGTGGGGTCGTTGAACAGCAGCACCGAGGAGGATTTCACCAGGGCGCTGACTTCCAGCCCCAGGCACAGCCCCATGTTTTCCGCCGATTCGCCGGTAATGACTGCGACCAGCGTGTTTTCGCCGTCCAGCGCGATACGCACCTCGTAATCGACTTCTCCTGGCGTCAGCCCGGCGATGCGCCCGGCAAACTGGTTGCGGGCGCTGCTTTTCACCGCGAAACGCTGCAAAAGCTGGCGGAAGGCCTGGAAATCGCCGTGCTGGTGCTGGTTCAGATTGGCCGTCAGGCGCTCCAGGGCGCTCTGGTATTCGGCTTCCAGGGCGCGGTAGAGCGCAATCATGCTGCGGCCGTGCGCGGTGAGCCGGGTGCCGCCGCCCTGCTTGCCGCCGGTGCTGCGCACCACGAGCGGTTCCTCGGCCAGGTTGTTCATCGCATCCACCGCGTCCCAGGCTGCCTTGTACGACAGCGGCACCGCCTTCGCCGCCTGCGAGATCGAGCCATGTCGGTCGATGGCTTCGAGCAGGCGGATGCGCGTGTCGCCGAGAAAGGTGCCGAGCACGCCCTCGATTTCGAGCGTGCCGCGCAGGCGAGGAGCAGAGGAAGGCATCGGGGGTTATGTACCGGCGTATATAGCGAAGCCGCAGTGTAGCCGAAAAAACACACGAAAAACGCGGGCGCTATGGTTGTCAGGTGAACGCCGGTTTGCCTAAAGTGGTTGCCGTCGCCAGTCCGGCGACCCATTCATCAGGAGAGAACGAAATGCAAGTCAGCGCCCGTAACGTTTTTCGTGGAAAAGTCAGCGCCCTCAACCACGGCGCGGTCAATGCCGAAGTCGAACTGAGCCTGCCGGGCGGCGACCGCATCGTCGCCGTGGTCACTGAAACCAGCGTCGAATCGCTCGGTCTGGCGGTCGGCGGCGCGGCGATCGCCTACGTCAAGGCGCCCTGGGTGATGCTCCTGTGCGGCACGCCCGACGTGCGCTTTTCTGCGCGCAACCAGCTATCGGGGACGGTGAGCCGGATCAACCCCGGCGCGGTCAATACTGAAGTCGCCCTGACCCTGGCCGGCGGCACGGTCGTGCACGCGGTCATCACCAACGAAGCGGCGCAGGAAATGGGCTTGCAGACCGGCGCGCCGGCCACCGCCCTGATCAAGGCCAGCCACGTCGTGCTGGGCGTGCCGGTGTGATTTCACATCCCTCGCTGCGCCAGCGCCTGCAAAGCCGCCAGCAGGCCGGTGATGTCCGCCGCCGTGTGTGCGGCGGATAGCGAAATACGCAGGCGGGCGCTGCCTTGCGGCACCGTCGGCGGGCGGATGGCGGGCACCCAGTATCCCTTGTCCCACAAGGCTTGCGCCAGATGCAGGGCATCCTCGTTGCGGCCGACGATGAGCGGCTGGATGGCGCTCAGGGAGGCGGGCAGCTGCCAGGCGCAGGTTTTAGCCGAGGCGTCGAGCAATTCGCGCAAGCCGTCGCGTAACTCCTGGATGCGGGCGAACAGCGCGCTGCGCAGAGCGTCTCCCTGTTCAATCAGACGCAGGCTTTCGCACAGGGCGCAGGCCAGCGCCGGCGGGCTGGCGGTGGTGAAGATGTAGCTGCGGGCGCGGCTGATGAGGGTTTCGATCACCTCTTCCGAAGCGGCAACGAAAGCGCCGCCCACGCCGGCGGCCTTGCCCAGCGTTCCCATGAGAATCAGGCGCGGGTCGGCGGGCAGGGCGAAATGCGCCAGAGCGCCTCGGCCTTGCGGTCCGAGCACGCCGAAACCGTGCGCGTCATCGACGATGAGGAAAGCCTCGTACTGGCGGGCCAGCGCAAGTAAGGCGGGCAGTGGCGCGAGGTCGCCGTCCATGCTGAAAATGCTGTCGGTGACGATCAGTTTGCGTTGGGCTGTGCTGGCGGCGAGCAGACGTTCCAGGGTGGCCAGATCGGCGTGCGGATAGCGTTGCACCGTCGCGCCCTGGGTTTTCGCCAGTTGCATGGCGTCGATCAGGGAGGCGTGGTTGAGTTTGTCGGCAAAAACCGCAGCGCCGCGCCCGGCCAAGGTGGGCGTGACGGCAAGATTGGCGAGATAGCCGCTGCTGAAAGTGAGTGCGCGGGGAAAGCCGGTGAAGTGCGCCAGCGCCGCTTCCAGCTCAGCGTGCGGCGCGAGATGGCCGCTCAATAGATGCGCCGCGCCGCTGCCCGCGCCCCAGCGCTGCGCGCCGTCCGCCATGGCGGCGACCAGCGCCGGATGCTGCGCCAGCCCGAGGTAATCGTTGCTGGCGAAGTTGATGAGTTTGCGCCCGTCAACCTCGATTTCCCGCCCGCCGGGCGATTGCAGGATGCGGTGCCGGCGTTGCAGGCCCGCGGCGGCAAGAGCATCCAGTTCACCCTGGAGCACCGCATGCAAGGGGGGGGCGTCAGGCTTGATTTTTGTGAGAGCTTTGTTTGACAAGATTTTTTTTTGGCTGTGTCGATTTTTTTGGCTGTGTCGTACACGGGCTGCCTCAGTGCGCTGGGGTATGAAGCGTTTGCCCGGTGTTGCTTGAGGGGCAAGGGCAAGCCTGGCGGCGGGCATGCGGATGCAGGTTTCAGATGCAGGTTTTATTGGCCGGGGTCAATGCAGCCCCGCCGGGTTGGGAGAGTGTTTTATGCCGGCAAGGGCAGGAGGGCGCGTTGTGAAACGATCAGGCGTTTTTTGATGCCGGCAGCGATTTCCTGTTCTACCTCCCACATCGCCAAGCCTTTGACGACGGCCACCTGTTCCACTGCAATGACGATTTGACCGATTTTGGTACACAGGTAGCGTGTCCCCCGCTGTATCGTTGCCTTGACCTTCATGGATGAACTCCTTAGGGTGGGTGCGTGGAAGGCTTGATCCTAGCCGTAGGGCAAAGGAAAAGCAAATTACCGGGAAAGCCCCGGTCAGATCGGAGCGTATCGGTGGAAAAGTCGGTGGAAAAGCTTGTCGGACGCGGCAGCAAAAGGGCCGCACGGGATTTTCGCATCATCGGTGCGGCCAGCGGCGCGGGCGCACAAGATCCCGGCTGCGCGGCGGGGCCGCAGGCCTTTCACCATTCGCAGGCCTGGCAAACCTTGAGTGCAAAGCACGCGATACATTGGGGGGCGACACTGTTTGCGCCGCAGGCGGGAACGAGTGCACAGCGCATCGCCGGCCTCTGTCGCAAGCTGGCAGCGGCAGTTGAAGAAACACTGGCCGCAGGCGAGTTTCCGTTGGTTCTTGGCGGCGATCATTCCGTGGCGATTGGTACGTGGAGCGGCGTTGCCCGGCATTTGGGGCAGGCACCGGGGCTGTTGTGGATCGATGCGCATCTCGATAGCCATACGCCGGCCAGTAGTTATACCGGTGCCGTGCACGGTATGCCGCTGGCCTGCCTGCTGGGGCAGGGGGATAAACGATTTTTGCAATTCGGTTTACCCGAGCGGCAGATCGATCCGGCGCGCAGCGTGGTTTTTGGGGCGCGCAGTTTTGAGCCGGAAGAGTGCCGCTTGCTCGAACGTCTGGGTGTGCAGGTGATTACGGCGGCGGAACTGGCCAGCGAAGGTTTTGCGGCCGGTCTGGACCGTGCTTTAGGCATCGTTACTGCCGGCGGTGCAGCGTTTGGCGTGACGCTCGATCTCGATGCGATCGACCCGGCATGGGCCCCGGGTGTCGGCTCGCCCGAACCGGAGGGTTTGCGCGCTGAAGATTTGCGCACGGCCTTGGCCTGGATTGCCAGCTTGCCTGGTTTTACGGCGCTCGAAATCGTCGAATACAACCCGGATCGCGACCGTTTTGCCAGCACGGCGCAGGTTTTGGCGGATTTGCTGGAAAGCGTCATTGCGCTTGCGCCAGCCGCTGCCCACGGAGGATACTGAAAACCCTCAGCGTTCTACCGAGGTACTCAAGATGACACACGAACAAATCCGGGAAGCCATTCGCTCCGGCTGGCCTTTTTTTGGTGTGAGCCGTCAAGGCCAGGTGCTGGCTCGCTACATTCCCTTTGGTCCGGTTTTTCGCTGGAAGAAAAACCAGATGATTCCGACCCCATTGCAAGGCGAAGACCTGCTTTGGTGGCTGCAGGCAAATGACGAAGTCGACGAGGACGGCTGAGTTTTTCTTGGCTTTTCAGCCCTGCGGCTGGGGATTAAAAGCAAAGCGCTGCGCGAGTTCGTCGGCTTCGATGCGGGTGATTTGAATCCCCTGCCAGCGAATTATCTGTGCTTCCCCAGCCATCAGGGTGAGCCAATGGGTTTCCTCATTGGGTGCGCATTCGCTTAAGAAGCTGGCGAGGTCGCGGTCGTCGAGCAGGCCGAAACCCAGGGCGCAGTGCAGATAAAGGCTGCCTTCGGCAGTGAGGAAAATGGCATGGATTTTTCCTGCCGGCGCGCCGGTGTGGGCGATGAAATTTTTTTCTTTGCGCTGAAAAATCCAAGGCGCTGCGGCAAGCTCGACATAGACTTTTTGCGGCCCATTCTGCACGAAACAGGCACCGCGTTCGCCTGCTTTTCCCACCTGGTAGTTCTGGTTCAAAAAAGCGATCAGCCCGAGATGGTTGACCGGCTCACCCTGCAGACGCCATTGCCCGCGCCGGTCAAGCGACAGCCAGCCGTAACAGGCCGGCACTTGCGGCCAGCGTGAGGGGGAAATTGCGGTTTCGGTCATGGGCGGATCAATGCGCTGCTGTGCGTGACAAGCCCGTTTGCCCTGAATCTGTCAAAGGGCCTGCACAGGCCGGGTTTGAGCGAGTTTTCAAATGCGCCAGAGCCGGCTTGAATCTAGGCTTAATCCAGGCTCAATCGCCGGTGCTTTTCAGGTAGGCCGCTGCATCGAGCAGCCCGTCGCGGGCGCTGTCATCCGGGCGCAGTTTGAAGAGCCAGGCGTCGTAGGCGTTTTCATTGATGCGTTCCGGGTTGTCCAGCACTTCGTTATTGATTTCGCTCACCGTGCCGGCAAGCGGCGCATAAACATCGGAGGCCGATTTTACCGATTCGACGATGGCAATTTGCGCATCCGCCGCAAAATGTGCGCCGACGGCGGGCAGTTCGACAAACACCAGGTCGCCCAGCGCCTCTTGCGCATGATCGGTGATGCCGACACTGACGCTGCCGTCAGTCTCTTCACGGACCCAGGCGTGGGCAGCGCTGTAGCGCAGGTTTGCAGGGAGTTTGCTCATGAAAATTCCTTAAAAAACAGTGCGTAAGCGAGGGTGCTCAATACTTTTGCGCAGGGCGCGTAGTGTGCCACAAGGCGGCAGGGCGGGCGGGGCGTTTCATGTCAGATTTTCCAGGTGTTCGATGCGCAGTTGCGGGTTTTCTACCCCCTGGTATTCGTTGATTTGCACCTGAAAAACCGCCCGCGTGCGGTCTTGCGCGGGCTGGTTGAAGTTGAACTGAATTGCTTCAAAACACTGGGCTCCTTTGCGCAGCGTGAGTTTGAGGTGTTTTTCCTTGAGGATGCGCTGTTGTTCAACGATGAATTCATCGACGAAGAGCGGCGCGGGAAAACCCTGACCCCAGATTTCGTTTTGCAGGAGATGGATGGTGTCCAGATTGACGTAGCCCGCTTCGAGCGCGCCGTCGGTTTCCAGGCTGCGGGTGAGGTCGGCGGGGCTTAAGAGTTCGCCGGCGATGTCGGCGAAAAGACTTTGAAAGCGCGGAAAATCCTCTCTTTTCAGTGTCGTACCCGCCGCCATGGCATGGCCGCCGAAGCGTAAAAGCAGCCCGGGGGCGCGTTTGCTCAAAAGATCGAGCGCATCGCGCAGATGCAGGCCGGGGATGGAGCGTCCGGAACCTTTGATGACACCATTTTCGCCGGGCGCGAAGGCAAATACCGGGCGATGCAGTTTTTCCTTGATGCGCGAGGCAAGAATGCCGACCACGCCTTCGTGCCAGTCGGCATCGAACAGGGCGATGCCAGGGGCGGCATTGTCCAGATCCATGGTTTCGAGCAGGGTGAGGGCCTGCGCCTGCATGTCGGCCTCGATTTCGCGCCGGGCCTGGTTGAGGGCGTTCAGCTCTTGCGCGATGTTGAGGGCGCGGCCGGGGTCGTCGGTAATCAGGCATTCAACGCCCAGACGCATATCGGCAAGACGCCCGGCAGCATTCAGACGTGGCCCCAGGGTGAAGCCGAGATCGAAGGTGGTGGCGCGTTTGGGATCGCGTCCGGCGGCTTTGAACAGCGCGCTCAGCCCGACTTGCAGACGCCCGGCGCGGATGCGCTGCAAACCCTGGCTGACCAGGATGCGATTGTTGCGATCCAGCTTCACCACGTCGGCCACGGTGCCCAGCGCCACTAAATCGAGCAAATTGGCGAAATTGGGCTCGACTCGTTCGGTGAAATAGCCGCGTTCGCGCAACACCGCGCGCAGCGCCAGCATGACGTAGAACAGCACGCCGACGCCGGCCAGATTTTTCGAAGCAAAATTACAGCCAGGCTGGTTGGGATTGACGATGCATTCGGCACCAGGCAGTTCGTCGCCCGGCAGGTGGTGATCGGTGATGAGGGTGGCGATGCCGAGTTCCTGGGCGCGGGCCACGCCTTCCAGGCTGGCGATGCCGTTATCCACCGTGATGATGAGATCGGGCGATTGTTCGGCGGCCAGATCGACGATGGCGGGCGACAGACCGTAGCCGAGCTTGAAGCGGTCCGGCAGCAGGAAATCGACCTCGGCACCGAGCGCGCGTAAGGCGCGGATACCGACGGCGGTGGCGGTGGCACCGTCGCAGTCGTAATCGCCGATGATGAGAAGGCGCGCTTCTGCCTCGATCGCATCGGCGAGCAGTTCGGCGGCGGCGTTGGCATGGGTGAGGCTGGCGGGCGGCAGCAGTGCTTTTAAGTCGTAATCGAGTTCGCCTTTATCGCGGATGCCGCGCGCAGCGTAGAGGCGGGCGAGCAGGGGATGCACGCCTTGCTGTTCGAGTTGCCAGGCCGTGCGTGGCGGTGCGGAGCGGGTGGTGATGCGGGTCAAGGTGCTGTCCTCGCGGAGAAAGAATTTGGCGCGTAAAAATGTGCTCTTGCGCCTGGCCCGCAGCGGCGAAAAGCCTGCGACAGGCGCATGACGCACGCGCTAGGGCGGCTCATGGTTTGGATCAATGCTGTGCCAAACCTTGGGCAAGTGCCTGCGGCTGATAGGGGGCGCGGTTTTTCCAGAACTGCCAGCGGGCGTTGCCTTGTAAGGTCGCGCGTAAAACGCCATAAATGCAGGGGGCGATCAGATCGAGGCGGCGGACTCGTTTGCCCAGTTGCGCGCGCAGCGGCCTCAGCCAGTCTTGTTCTAGCCGGCCGAACGCGCTTTGCCAGTCGTCCGGGTTTTCGTAGAGCACGCCGGGGCGCAGGGTGTCGAGATAAACCAGCGGGCGTTGGCGGTTTTCTTGTAGAACATGGTGCGCTGATGTCGGTAAATCGCTGAGAGAAATGCCCGCTTCCAGGGCCAGCCCGCGCGCGATGGGATCTTGGGCAAAAACCTGATCGTAGGGCGGTGCTGTGTTGGAGGGGGCGTTTGAGGGGGCCGGCCTGGCGCTTGGCTTTTGTTCGCCCCATAACCACAGGCTGTTGACCGCCACTTGGCCGCGCTGGGCACGTGCGGCGTTGAGTGGGTGTTGGTGTAAAAACATCTGCACCTCGTTCAGCCAGCGGTAGAGCGGCGTGGTTTTGCCGTCCACCTCGCCATCCAAGCGGCGACCGGCGACGCGGGAGAGCGGCGCGGCGGGATGGGGGATGGGCTTGTGCAGCTCGAGATACCAGCGTTTGGCGTTTGTTGCATGAAAGCAGCCGAGGGCAGAAAACTCTGTATTCAGAGCTTGGATGAAGGCGGCGCTTTCTTCTGCATCGAGATCAAAGGCGCCGGCATCGGCGAGCACGATGCGTTCTTGGTGAAAACGTAAATGCACCGGATCGGCGCACAGGCTGGGCGCGTTCAAATATAGCGGCGGGTTTTCACCGCGCCCGCGCAGTACGGCGAGTTGTCCGTCGAGGCGTTGGAATTCCTGCAGCAGAAGGTTTTCGTAGGACTCTGCCGGCTGGCAGGAAAAGTTTGCCCGGGAAAATAGCCAGGAAAAATGTTCGGCCGGCAGATCCGCGAGTGTCAGTGCATCGCCCGGTTCGGGCCAGAGCAGTTCAGGAATGATGAGGGTGAGATGCACGACGAGAAAATGGGCCAGAGGGAGGCCGAAAAAAGCAAAGCGGCGAGTTTAGCACCCTCGCCAGAGCGCCCGGAGCATGTACCATAGCGCCTTTCTCAGCTCTTGGCCTTGTTATGTCGTTGCCCTATGAATTGCTGATCGGTCTGCGCTATACCCGGGCCAAGCGGCGCAATCATTTCATTTCCTTCATTTCATTGATTTCCATGGCCGGCATCGGCCTTGGCGTGGCGGCGCTGATCGTCGTGCTATCGGTGATGAACGGTTTTCAGAAGGAATTGCGCACACGCATTCTTGGGGTGGCTTCGCATATCCAGATCACTGGCATCGACGGGGGGTTGTCGAATTGGCCGGCCCTCGCCGAGCAGGCCAAGCGCCACCCGGAAGTGCTGAAAGCGGCCCCCTTCGTGCAATCGCAAGGGATGTTTTCGGTCGACGGCGGGGTCAAGGGGGCGCTCATTCGTGGCATCGAGCCGGAACTGGAAGACGGTGTTGCCGATTTTCGCCAGCACATCACCAGCGGCAGCCTGGATGCGTTGCAGCCGGGTGCTTTCGGTGTTGTCCTGGGAGGCGACCTGGCCCGTTCCCTGAAAGTGTTTGTTGGCGACAAGCTGACGCTGATCGCCCCGCAAGGCACGGTAACGCCTGCTGGCGTGGTGCCGCGCGTGCGCGCTTTCAAGGTGGTCGGCATTTTTGAAGTCGGCATGTACGAATACGATTCGGGGCTGGCGCTGATCCATCTGCAAGATGCGCAGCGCCTTTACCAGATGGGCGATACGGTGAGTGGCGTGCGCCTAAAGGTGGAGGATTTGTTCGCCGCCCCGCGCATTGCCCGCGAACTCGCCACCATGATCGATGCCGATGCCTATCTGCACGACTGGACGAAGAGCCACGCCAATTTCTTTCGTGCCGTGCAGATCGAAAAAACCATGATGTTCATCATCTTGTCGCTGATCGTGGCGGTGGCGGCGTTCAACTTGGTGTCGACGCTGGTGATGGCGGTGACCGACAAACAAGCGGACATTGCGATTTTGCGCACACTCGGTGCGCGCCCGCGTTCCATCATGGCGGTGTTCATGGTGCAAGGTGCGCTGGTCGGCATGATCGGTCTGGTGCTGGGCGTGGTCGGCGGCGTGGCGCTGGCGCTTAATATCGACGTGGTGGTGCCGGCGATTGAAAAACTGCTGGGCGTGCATTTCCTCGCGAAGGATGTGTATTACATCTCGGATCTGCCGTCCGACCTGCAATGGGGCGATGTTTGGGGGGTGATCGTGATTGCCTTCGTGCTCTCGCTGTTGGCCACGCTCTACCCGAGTTGGCGGGCGGCGCGGGTGAATCCGGCGGAGGCGCTGCGCTATGAGTGAGTGGATTTTGCAAGCCCAAGGCCTGGGCAAGGTATTTCGCAGCGGCGAGCTGGAGGTGCCGGTGCTGCAAGACATCGATTTGACGATTGCGCCGGGCTCGACCCTGGCCATCGTCGGTGCCTCCGGCTCCGGCAAAAGCACCTTATTGCATTTGCTGGGCGGTCTGGATGCGCCCAGTAGCGGGCAGGTGTTGCTGCAGGGGCGTTCTTTGCAGGAGTTATCTGAAACTGAGCGGGGGGATTGGCGTAACCGGCATCTGGGTTTCGTCTATCAGTTTCACCATCTGTTGCCGGAGTTTTCTGCGCTGGAAAACGTCGCCATGCCCCTGTTGATCCGCCGCCAGGAGCGCTTTGCCGCACTTTCTGCCGCTGCCGATATGTTGGCAGCGGTAGGGCTGGGGCATCGCCTGCAACATCGCCCGGGCGAGCTTTCCGGCGGCGAGCGCCAGCGTGCGGCCATTGCCCGCGCCCTGGTCAGCCGTCCAGCCTGCATTCTGGCCGACGAACCTACGGGCAACCTGGATAGCCATACCGCCAGCAGGGTGTTCGAACTTTTGCTCGAACATGTCGAGCGCCAAGGGGCCAGCCTCATCATGGTCACCCACGACCGTGAGCTCGCGGCGCGTGCCATGCGTCAGTTGGAGTTGAAGGACGGCGGTTTCAAGAATCTTCTTTGCCCGAGTTGAAAAAAGCTGCCTTCTGCCACCAGGCGATGAAGCGCTGAAAAAATTCCGGCAGCAGGCCGCAGAGGCAGAGGGCGGCCAGGGCGTTCAAGAGTGCTGCCAGCGCGAACAAGGCGGGGATGCCAAGGCCGGCCTCGAGAAGGGCTGCGGCCCCCAGCGCGCCGACCACCATGAAAAGTGCATTGAGGATGTTGTTGGCGGCGATGATGCGGGCGCGCTGTTCCGGCGCGCTGCGCAGTTGCACCAGCGCGTAGAGCGGCACGATGAAGAAACCGCCAAAAACGCCGAGCAGCAGAAGATCAAAGAGTACGCGCCAGACGGCGGCCACACTGAGCAGCGCCAAGCTGTCGTGCACGCCGTTGCCGGCGAGATCGAGCGGCGAGGCGAAGTAGAGATCGAGGCCAAAGAGGGTGAGTCCGATCGAACCCAAGGGGACCAGGCCGACTTCCAGCTGTTTGCCGGAAAGGCGCTCGCACAATAGTGAACCCGCGCCGATGCCGAGGCTGAAGGTGGCGAGCAGCAGCGTCACCATCAGTTCGTTGCCGCCGAGTATGTTGCGGGTATAGGCCGGAAACTGCGCAAGCAAGAGCGCACCGTAGAGCCAAAACCAGGAAATGCCGAGGATGGCGAGAAAAACGCTGCGGTTTTTCTGCGCAAAGGCCAGATTGCGCCAGGTTTCGCGCAAGGGGTTGAGGCTGATCCGCAACTGCGGCACGGGCGGCGGCGCGGCAGGAATTCCCCGGCTTGCCACATAGCCGGCCAGCGCTACGATGAAGCCGCCGGCGGCGATCCAGGCCGGATGCCTCACCGATCCGGCGAGCAGGCCGCCAGCCAGGGTGCCCAGCAAAATGGCAACAAAGGTGCCGGCTTCGACCAGGCCGTTGCCGCCGATGAGTTCATCGTCGTGCAGATGTTGCGGCAAGATCGCGTATTTCACCGGCCCAAACAGCGTCGAATGCAGCCCCAGCAGAAACAGCGCCGCGAGCAGAATGTTCAGGCTGCCGAGAAAAAACCCCACTGCCGCCACCCCCATGATGAGCATTTCCAGCACTTTCACTATGCGCGTGAGCAGGGCTTTGTCGTATTTGTCCGCCAACTGCCCAGCCGTGGCGGAAAAAAGAAAAAAGGGCAGAATGAAAATGCCTGCCGCCAGATTGGCCAGCAGTTCAGGGGCCAGGGTCGTCCATTGCGCGGCCTGAAAAATCAGCAGCACGACGAGCGCATTTTTGAATAAATTGTCGTTGAACGCGCCGAGAAATTGCGTAGTAAAAAATGGGGCGAAACGTTTTTGCTTGAGTAGGGAAAATTGACCGCTCATGGCCGGAGGTGAGGTTTTTGCATAAAGCCTTAGCGTACCACCCAGATATGCCGGGCGATGTTGTGTTCGAGGGCGAGCTCGACTTCTTCGGCAAGGATGACGGTCATGGGTTTTTGCTGCAGGACACGCATGGGGCGGTTTTCGGCGAGCCCGTAGGCGGTGAGTTGCTCGCGCTGCAAAGCGTCGATTTCATCGCCGATCTTGGTCAGGCGGACTTCTTCGCCGGGGGTGATGAAGGCGAGCGGCAGGCGGGGGTCGTGTTGGGGGCTCATGGGGGCGGGCTCAGAAGGCTTGGGGCGGCGAAAAGGTTTACCAAAGCGCGGTAAGCACGATGTTGAACAGGCCGCCGATAAAGAAAGCGAAGGGGATGATGATGGCGAGCATGGCGAGCGCAGTTTTCAGGCCGCGCTCCTTGACCATCATGAGTAAACTCGCAAAGCAGGGAATGAACAGGGTGATGGTGATCATGCCGACGATGGCCTGCACGGGGCTCAAGGCATCGGCCAGGATGAACAGGCCGGTGGCCCCGAAATCGCGGCGCAAAAAGCCCATGACGAAGGCGGCAGAGGCTTCCTTGGGTAAGCCCAACCAACCGCTGACCAGCGGCTCGCCGGCTTCGATGATGGCCGGCAGGACGCCGATCCGGTCGAGCAGATACATCAGGAAAGTGCCGATCAGAAACAGCGGAATGACCTCGATCAGATACCACTTCAGGCGGCCGGTGGTTTTCTTCAGGACGTTTCCGGCAATCGGCAGACGCATCGGTGGCAGCTCCGTCACCAGGGGAATGCGCCGGCCGGGGACTAGGCGGGCGGCCAGGAAGCCAGCCAGGAAAAGTACGCCGACCATGGCCAGCGCCCAGACCAGCAGGGCCGAGAAAGAGACGCCGCCGAGCATGCCGAGCACGACTCCGAGCTGGGCTGAGCAGGGAATGGCCAGCGCCAGCAGGAAAATGGTGATCAGGCGCTCTCGCGGGCTGTGCAGGATGCGGGTGGTGAGCGTCGCCATGGTGACGCAGCCCAGCCCCAGCACCATCGGCAGCACGGCGCGCCCGTTGAGGCCCATGCGGGCGAAGATGCGATTGGCAATGACCGACAGGCGCGGCATGTAGCCGGAATCTTCGAGGATGCCAAAGGCAATGAAGAAGGTGCTGACAATGGGCAGGATCAGCGCCAGCGCATAGGTCATGCCCATGGTCCATAGGCCGTACTGGCCGACCAGCAGATCGCTCAGCCAGTTGTTGCCGATCTGCGCGGCGACAAAATCGGTGACCGCCGGGTTGAGAATGCCGTCGAACAGATCTTCCTCGAGCAGGCCGACCAGTGTGGTGGCCCCGAAGACGCCGACAAAGAGATAGACCGCGTAAAGCACGCCGAGCAGGATGGGAATCCCCCACAAGGGGTGCACCACGGCTTGGCCGATGCGCTGCGCGAGCAGTGGTGAGCTGCGCACGGCGCGCTGGCTGACGCTGGTGGTAAGTACGTCGGCCGCTTCGGTACGCTGGCGGGCGAGCAATCCGGGCAGGTCTTCTTCGGCGCGCTGGCGGGCGGTGTGGCGCAGCGCTTCGAGCTGGGCATAGGCCGGTCCGGCGTGCTGGCGCAACCAGTGATCCACCTCCGCGTCATTGCCGAGAAAGAGAATGGCGAGGCCACGGGCGGCCAGGCCGGGGTGCGGCGCGTGCGCCGTGATGGCGGCGGCCAGTGTTGTAATGTCTTCTTCCAGTAGCGGGTCGTAATGCAACAGGGGGTCGGGCACGGCGGCGCGGGCGATGCTGCTGGTGAGTTCGCCCATGCCCTCACCGCCGGTGGCGACGGTGGCCAGTACCGGGATGGCCAACTCTTCGGCCAGCGCCGGAATATCCACCGTCACGCCGCGCGCCATGGCTTCGTCGTGCATGTTCAGGGCCAGCACCATGGGAACGCCCAATTCAGCAAGAAGTGCGGTCAGGGTCAAGGTTCGGCGCAGGTTTTTGGCGTCTCCCACCTGCACCAGGCAGCGGCTGGGTTCGTTGAGCAGGGCCCGCATGGTGGCGCGTTCATCGTCGCTGCGCGAGGGCAGGGCGAGCACGCCGGGCGTGTCGAGTAACGTGGCGCTGGCGTCAAAACGCGCTGGCGCCTGGGTGACTTCGACCGTCGTACCCGGGTAGTTCGATACGTTGACGTAGGCACCGGTCAGGCGGTGAAAGAGCACTGACTTGCCGACATTGGGGTGGCCGACAAGGAGGATGGCCGGGGCGGTGGAGGTGTTCATCGGCTGGGGGCTTTCTGTGCTGCGCAAAGCGCGAGTTGCTGCTGTAGCCAGTGGGCATTGATCTCGCCACTGTGCTGGGCACAACGACGGCGTTGTGTATCGAGGATGACGGTGTGGGGCAGGGCACCGCTGCGGTTGCCGAAACGGGCCAGCAGGCCACGCGGTTCGCTGGGGCCGTGCAGGGCGAGTAAAGGAGGGCGCAGGGCGTTCAGGACGTGCTCCGGGGCGTTGGCAGTTTCATTTGGGCGTTGCAAGGCGATGGTGATGACGCGGGCAGTGCCTTGATTGGCGAAGGCGGCGAGCAGCGGCAGTTCGCGCAGGCAGGGAGGGCAGTCGGCACGCCAGAAATTGACGACGGTAGGGCGTTCGGGGAGCGTTGCCAGGCGTATGAAGCGCTGACCATCGGAGAGCTCGAAATCGAGCGCCGGAGACACCCCGGCATACCCTGGAAGGCTCAGGGCAAGGGCGAGGGCAAGGGCGGCAGGAAGCGCTTTTCGGTAGTAGTTCACGCGCTGGCTTGGTCAAATTACAGGCTCAGTTTCAGGCCGCCATAGACGAAACGGCCACGGTTTGGTCCCCAGATTTGGGTGACATCGAAGTTGCCGTGACGATCGACCCACAACATGCTTTCTTTGTCCGACTGCTTGAAATCGGTCAGGTTATCGATACCGAGAAAGGCCGTCCATTGCTTGTTGAGGCGATATTCACCCCGTAGGTCGAGCGTCCAGTAGGCCGGGCTTTTGTTCATCTTGCGCGTGCCGTCGAAGTTGTAACGCGGCGTGTTGGCGTAGTCGTAAAACTTTTTCAGGTCCATCGGGCCGGTCCAGGTGCCGCGCAACATGCCGGTCCACGGCCCGTTTTCGTAATCCAGGCGTAGGTAGGCGCGGGTTTCCGGGCGGGCGAAGGCAAGGGTGCCGGGTTCCGTGAAACGGTATTTGAAATGTTCGCCAGCCACTGTGGTTTCCAGTGTGGGCGTCAATTTGTAGGTGAGGGTCAGGTCACCGCCGACGACGGTGACGGGTTTTTTCGCAGAGGTGAAGACGGTGATGGGCCTGCCCATTACGTCGGTGGCACCGGAATCGAGCAGCGCCATGTTCTTGATGCGGTTGTAATTCAGGGAGCCGACCCAGGCCAGGCGGTCGCCGGCGTAGGAGAGAGCGTAGGAGGCGTTGTCGGAAATTTCGGCTTCCTTGATTTCGCGCACGATGCGCGAGGTGTCGAGGATGCCGTGATCCTGTTCGAAGAAGGAGGTGGGGGCGCGGAAGCCGCGGCCTACGGCAAAACGGCTGTTCAGTTCGTGGCTGTGATTCCACAGCACATTGAAGCGTGGGCTGGTGATGCCGCCAAAAATGTTGTGATCGTCGTAGCGTACCGAGCCATTGATTTCCACTTCGCCGTCGAGAAAGGCGTGGTAAGCCTGCAGAAAGACCCCCGGCGTTTTGTATTCGTAGTTGTCGATGCCGTCGTTGGGAGTGCCATCGGCCATCGCGCCCTTGCTCTTCAAGTCTTCGTAGCGGTAGGTGAGGCCGCCGGTGACGAGCGTCGTGCCGATGGGTTGCTGGGTGCTGGCTTCCAGGTAGTACTGCGTCTGCTCGGCTTTGTAGAGCGAATGTTCGTAGTAGGAATCCTGCTTGTGTTTGGCAAGGCCGAGGGCGAGACGCAGGTTGCCGGCACCCAGGGCGTGTGTGGCGCTGGTGACGAACTGCTGGCGGTCGGTGAAGATGATCTCCGACATGCCGCCCTTGCCGCCGTTGTAGGGAACGAAAGCATCATCCGCCGTGCCTACCACCCCGTCCGCACCGACGGCGAGCCAGCCGCCGGGATTGGGGGAAGCATTTTTGCCCTTGTTCCAACGGAAGGGGTTGCCGTTTTCGTCGCGTTTGACCTTGCCGTAGTTGTCGCCCATGGCACCGCCCATGCGTTTTTCGTCAACCAGATCGAGACGGCCGCGGATCTTGAAACCGCCCAGGTCATCGAGGAAGAAGCCGATGCCACCGAGCTTGCGCGCGTAGCCGGAATACTCCGATACCTTGTTGCCGTCGGCATCCACCGTGTCGTGCGTGTTGTAGTTGAGGTTGGCGGTGAGTGCGCCGCCGGTGAACGCGCGGGCAGCGAAGAGTTCGGTATTGGCCTGACTAAAGCTGCCGAACTGCTGCACCGCCTTGAATTCGTTGGCTGTTGGCCGACGCGTCACCATGTCCACCGAGCCGGCCAGGGCTTCCGGGGCGATCAGGCTGGTGCCGGCCCCGCGCGAGATGTCGATCCGCTCGACCCCGCCGAGACTGACGCTGTCCAGCCCGTAAGCGCTGGAGACGGAGGAAAAGATGGGGATGCCGTCGATGAGGAGCGTGGTGTAACGCCCCGGCAGGTTGTTCAGCACCACGTTGCGCACGTTGCAGATCGAGCATTCGGTTTGTACCGAAATGCCGGGGCGCTTGTCGAGTGCCTCGGTGAGCATGGTGGCACCGGTTTTTTCCAGTTCGCGCGCACCGATCGATTCGGTGGCGATGATTTCGTCACGCAACACCGGCCGGGCACCGAGCGTCTTGCCGCTGCTGACGGTGATTTCACCGAGCGCTTTGTCGGCGAGCGCCGGTCCGCTCAGCGTGGCGAGAAGGGCCAGAGTCAGCGGGCTTAGGGCAAATTCCTTGTGGGCAGACATGTCTTGAATTCCATACGGTTTCTCTGGCTGGCATTGCCACGGCTGGCTGGAGCGGAAAGGTTGGAGGAAAATTTAAGGGAATGGAAAAACGACGCCCCCGGGGCGGCCAGGGGCGTGTGGCGTTACGCTACGGCCTATTCGTGTGTCGGCTGGGTGACGAAACCGATCTTGCTCAGGCCAGCACGGCGGGCGGCGCTCATGGTTTCGGCGACGCTTTCGTAGCGGCTGTCGCGGTCGGCTTTCAGGTGTAATTCGACGTTGCTGTCCTGGGCGACGGCCTCGCGGAAACGGGCTTCGAGCTGCGCGCCATCGACCGGTTCGCTACCGACGAAGACACGGTTGTCGGCCGTGATGGCGACCTGCAGGGTCATCGGCTTTTCCGGTGTCGGTGTGCTCGAGGCACGCGGCAGGTCGACCTTGACCGAGTGCGTCATCAGCGGCGCGGTGATCATGAAGATGATGAGCAGCACCAGCATGACGTCGATCAGGGGGATCATGTTGATTTCTGCGGTCGGCATCTGGCTGCCGGTGCCGTTGAAACTGCCGATGGCCATGTCAGGCGGCTCCTTGCGCGGCGCGGGCACGCAGCGGGTGGATCTGGGCGCTGGTGGCGATCAGCGGTTTGCCGACAGTGAAGAAGGCGTGCAGATCGTGCGCGAAGGCGTCGAGGTCGGCCAAAATCAGGCGGTTGGTACGGGTAAATGTGTTGTAGGCGAATACGGCCGGCAGAGCGACGGCGAGGCCGGCGGCCGTCATGATCAGCGCTTCGCCCACCGGGCCGGCGATTTTTTCCAGCGCCGCCTGGCCGCTCATGCCAATGGCGATGAGGGCGTGGTAGATCCCCCACACCGTACCGAACAGGCCGACGAAGGGTGCCGTGGCGGCGGTGGTGGCGAGGAAAGTCAGGCCACTTTCCATGCCGGCCTGGGTGGTGGCAAGTTGCTGGCGCAAGGCACGCTCCATCTGCTCGGAAGGATCGAACTGCGACACCAGGCGGCCGCTCACGGCTTCGCAGTCGCAGTTGCAACAATTGGCCTGGCTGGCCAGCTGGGCGTAGGGGCTGTCTTCACCGGCCGCACGCAGTTGTTCGATGCCTTCATTGACGCTCTTGGCGGCCCAGAACGAGGCGACCGCCTTGGAGGCTTTGCGCAGACGCCACCAATCGAGGGATTTGGCAAGAATCAGATACCAGCTGGTCATCGACATGATGATGATGAGAATGGCGATGGCGTGCGAAACGGTGTCGCCTTGCGCCCAGAGGTGGGCCAGTCCGAAGGCGTTTTCCTGTACGGTTTCCTGCATGATTTACTGCTCCAGCTTGAAAATGATCGGGACGAGAACCCAGCTTTGCACGGCGGTGTCGCCTTGCTTGGCGGGGATGAATTTCCAGTTGCGCACGGTTTTTTGCGCCGCCTCATCCAGGCGCGGGCTGCCGGAGGAGGTGCGGATTTCGACTTCCGAGGCGCTGCCTTGTGGCGTGACCTGGACGCGCAAAATGACTTTGCCTTCTTCGCCCATGCGCCGCGATAAGGGCGGGTAGGGCGGTGGCGGATTGCGCAGGTAATCGGCATCGAAACGGGCTTGTGTGACGGCGGCCGGCGCGGGAGGCGGCGGGGGGGCTTCGACGACGGGCGGTGCCGTCGGTGCATTTTCGGCGGGGGCGCTGCTTTGCGTGGTTTCGAGTACCGGCTGCGGTGTTTTCGGTTGTGGCTGCGGGCGTGGCTGCGGTTTGACGGGAACCGGGGCGGCGACCGGCAGGGGTTTTGCTTCGGGCGGTTTTTCGATCGGTGGCGGCGGCAGAAGATCGACGATGAGCGGCATCTCCATGATTTGTGGAGCGATCGTTTTGGCCGCGAGAATGAGCAGCACAATGCCGACGTGGGCAGCAATGACGATGCCCAGCAAACTGCTGCGCTGGGTGGTACTGGGGCGGGAAAGGGCGTAGCTCATGGGCGAAAAATCGGGATGCTGTCGGCCCGGAGCAGAAAAAACCACTGGCTTGCTGGCATGTCGGCGGGCTGGCTGTGGGAAAGGTCTTACAACGGAGAGAAAAACCTGTTCGGAGAAAAACCTATTTGGTCAGGATGAGTTTGTTTTCGCGGGTGACGCGTAACAAATAGCGCTGACCGGCATGCTGGATTTCGACGGTGGTGGCCCCTTTGAGGAGTTCTGTGCTGTCAAAGCGCGGCAGTGCGGCAGGTGGCGCGGCGGAAGAGGCGGGGGTGGGTAAAGGGCTGTGGCTGGGCATGGTAAGAGTCGTTCAGCGAGGTGGTGTATTGTTGTCTAAATAAGAACCATTGTCAATAACTAACTGTCGTTTTCTATCGTTTGATTGCTTTTTTTAAGGGCTTTCAGCCAGTGCGTGGCGGCAACTGTGGCCGAGTTCGCGGATGAATTCTTTGAGCGCGATCACTTGTTGCGCCAGTTCGACGATGGCCAGCCCTGACTCCAGTTCGTGTACGCGCTGCTGGTAGTGGCGGCAGCGTTGTTCGAGGCGGTACATTTCCTGTTGCAAAAGGAGGCTGCGCCGCCCGCCAAGCGATAACAGCCGTTTTTGCCGCTGGCGCGCACGCTGCAAAGCCGCGCGCAGTTGCTGGTTTTCATCGTGCAGCTGCCTGTCGGCGTCTGCCGCCTCCTCCATGGCGCAGGGTTCGCGCTCGAGAATGGCGCGGTTTTCAAGCGGCGCAAGCATGTGGTTTTCCTGAGTGATCCAGACGCTGGCTGGCCCGCTCGCATAGCTGGCGGATTTGCGGGTCGATTTCCTGCTCGCACAAATGATCGAGCAGGCGGGCGGCGTGCAAGGCGGAGTGGCGGCAGCCGGTTTCTTCGTGGATCAGCAACTGGCCGAGCACTGCGGCCCAAAGATTGGGGTGAGGCATCGCGCGCTCCTTTAGGCGCCAATGCCGGCCAAGGCCAGCCAGAGCATGAGAGCGGCAACACTGGTGTTGAGTAGCAAGCTGTGCATGATGCCTCCTTTGTTGAGAATGGTTCTCATCATAAAGGTGGTCTGCTGCTTTGTAAACAAGAATTGTTCTTGTTTGTGATTTATTTTGCTTGGCCCGCGCGCCGCGTCTCCGCGCTGTGTCTTAGTTGTCGCGCTGGAATTCGCCTTCGATGATTTTGCCGGAGCTGGGGGTTTCTTGGCTTGTGGCGGCGTTCAGGTTTTCACTGAAGGCGCGCAGGTCGCGGCGTAGGCGGCGGGTTTTCCACCAGAACCAGCCGCCGATGAGCAGGCCAGCGACAGCGGCAATGATGAAAAATACGAGGGAAAACATCAGCCCCGCGGCAATGAGACCGGCGCTGAGCAAAAAGGCGGCGATGCGGGCGAGCGGGCTGGCCGGGGGCTGGGGGAGTGCTGGCATTGGTGTGGCGGCTTAGAACGGCAGGTCAAGGCCGGGCCAGACGGCGTGCAGCGCCTGGCGAAAATCGCTCTGGATGCGTTCGAGCGCGGCGGCAGTGTCGGCTTCAAAGCGCAGGACGACGACCGGGGTGGTGTTGGAAGGGCGCGCCAGGCCAAAACCATCGACATATTCCACACGCACGCCGTCAATGGTGATGATGTCTTGGGCAGCGGTAAAACGGCCTTCTTTTTGCAGGCGATCGATCAGGACGAAAGGTTCGCCTTCGGCCATTTTGATGTTGAGTTCCGGCGTGGCGGGAGCGTTGGGCAGGGCTTTCAGTGGCGCGTTGGCGTCTGCCGAGCGACTGAGGATTTCCAGGAGGCGAGCGCCGGTGTAGAGGCCGTCGTCAAAGCCGTACCAGCGTTCCTTGAAGAAGGTGTGGCCGCTCATTTCGCCGGCCAGCGGCGCGCCGGTTGCTTTGAGTTTGGCTTTCACCAGTGCGTGGCCGGTGTTCCACATCAGGGGTTCGCCGCCGTGCTGGCGTATCCACGGCGCCAACAGGCGTGTGCATTTGACGTCGTAGATGATGGTGCCGCCGGGTACGCGCGTGAGCACGTCGGCCGCAAAGAGCATGAGCTGGCGGTCCGGATAGATGATTTCGCCGTCCTTGGTGACCACACCGAGGCGGTCGCCGTCGCCGTCGAAGGCGATGCCGATTTCGGCGTCGGTGTCCTTGAGCGCCTGGATCACGTCGGCCAGGTTTTCTGGCTTGGAGGGGTCGGGATGGTGGTTGGGGAAATTGCCGTCAACCTCGCAATACAGTGGCACGATCTCGCAACCCAAGCGTTTGAACAGTTCTGGCGCGACCGCACCGGCAACACCGTTGCCGCAATCCATGACGATTTTCATGGGGCGTGCGAGACGAAGGTCGGCGGCGATTTTATCGATGTAGGCCGCTTTGATCTCGGCACTGCGCCGCTGGCCTTGGCCGTGGGTGAAAGCAGCGTTTTCGATGCGTTTTTTCAGCGCCTGAATGGCCTCCAGCGCGAGCGTGGTGCCGCCGATGACCATTTTCAGGCCGTTGTAATCGGGCGGATTGTGGCTGCCGGTAACGGAAACGCAGGAGTCGCAACCCAGTTCGTAAGCAGCGAAATAGGTGAGCGGAGTGGGAACACAACCGATGTCGATTGCATCGCAGCCGGCAGCGCAAATGCCATCGATCAAGGCATTGGCCAAGGCTGGTCCGGAGAGGCGGCCGTCGCGGCCCACCGCGATTGCCGTTTGCCCTTGTTCGCGGGCGAGTGAGCCGAGCGCCTGGCCGATTTGGCGTACCACGCCCGGAGTCAGGCTCTGATCGACGATGCCGCGGATGTCGTAGGCTTTGAAAATTTCAGCAGGCAGGTTGGACATGGTGAGGCTCCGTAAAATCAGTGCAGGGTGTGGGGTAGGGCATCAGCCATGGCCTGGTGGCCGTCGTCGGCAGGCGAGGCGTGGCGGCAGACCAGACGCCAGCCGTGCGCCCCGCGCATGTAGTAATGCGTGACGTAGAGCGGCCCGTGCGGGTTGGGGTCGTCGGCAAGGTAGATGATTTCGGTGAGGTGGTGCACCGCCATGACGCTACCTTGCCAGCAGGCCAGGGTTTCGTATTCCAGGCGCAAGGTGGCGCTGGCAAAAATCGAGCGCCAGCTTTCGTAGATCGAAGCCTGCCCGGTCAGGCGCACGCCGGTGGGGTGTACGCAGAGCAATTCTTCGTCGTCTGACCAGTAACGCATCAGCGTATCGGCATCGTGCGCGGCAATGGCTTCGTAAAACGCGCTTTCTACGGCTTCCGGGGTGGTGAATGCGGGAATTTGACTCATGCGGGCATCCAGTCGCTGCACGCCGCCAGAACCTGGGCGGGCAGTAGTTTGTTGAGGCAGTCGAGGTGGCCGAGCGGGCAGACGCGTTGGAAACACGGGCTGCAGGCCAGGTTGAGACTGAGGATTTTGGCTTGATCCGACAAGGGTGGCGTGAAGCCGGGAGAAGAGGAACCGTAGAGCGCCACCAAGGGACGGCCGACGGCGGCGGCAACGTGCATCAGGCCGGAATCGTTGCACACGGCAAAATCAGCGGCAGCAATCAGGTCGATCGCCTGTTCCAGCGTGGTCGCTCCGCACAAATTGCGGCAGCAGCCGGGCGCGAGGGCATCGATTTCGGCGGCGATAGGCTGATCTTTTGGTGAGCCAAACAACCAGCAAACATAGCCGCGCGCGGCGAGTTGCCGGGCGAGTTCGGCAAAATGCGCGGCTGGCCAGCGTTTGGCCGGGCCGTATTCGGCACCGGGGCAGAACGCGGCGACTTTCTCCGGGCGGACCATGCGCAGCGCGGCGAAGGTGGCGGCCTGATCTTCCGGCGTTGAGCGCAGCACGGGATAGGGCAGGGGGCGTGTAAGCGACGCGCCGGGCGTTTCAGCAAGTTGCATGAAACGTTCCAGCATCAAGGGCAGGGCGGCTTTATCCAGCTTGTGACGCAGGTTGATCAAGCCGTAGCGCGTTTCGCCGGTAAAACCGATGCGCTGGGGAATGCCAGCAAAAGCCGGAATGAGCGCTGATTTCAATGAATTCGGCAGGACGACGGCGCTGTCGTAAGCCTGTTTGGCCAGTTGTCGTCCGAGCTGCCAGCGCGCTTTCAAGCGCAGAGTGCCGTGTCCGAAAGGGTTGTCGATGACCTTGCGGATGCTCGCCATGCGATGCAGCACCGGTGCCACCCAGGGCGGGGCGAGGGCGTCTAACTGCACACCGGGGTGGCGTTCTTGCAGGCGGGCAAACAGCGGTTCGGCCATGATGCTGTCGCCGATCCAGCTGGGGGCGACGATCAGGGCGCGGCGCATGCAAAGGCTTTCGGGATGCAAAAACGGCGGGCTGAAACCCCCGCCGTGCTGTTACGCGTAGCGGTTTTCAGTGCTGACCTTTCGGTTTTTCGCCGGTGAACACATAGCTTGTGCTGCAATAGGGGCAAACGGCTTCGCCCGTGTGCAAAACGTCGAGGAAAACGCGCGGATGTTGATTCCACAGCGGTGCGTTGGGCGGCGGGCAGTGCACGGGCAGGTCGGCGCTGGTCACGTTGATGCGTGAGGTCATGGAGGTGTCGGACATGAGGGACTCCGGAAATTAAACGTAGGCCAGCCAGTCGGCGTGCGCTGCCGAGCGGCCATAGACCACGTCGAAATATTTTTCCTGCAGGGCTTTGGTGACCGGACCACGGTGGCCGGGGCCGATCTGGCGGTTGTCGAGTTCGCGAATCGGCGTCACTTCAGCGGCGGTGCCGGTAAAGAAAGCTTCGTCGGCGCAATAGACTTCGTCGCGGGTAATGCGTTTTTCGATCACCTCGACGCCCATTTCGCGTGCCAGCTGCATGACCGTGGCGCGGGTAATGCCTTCCAGGCAGGCCGTGAGATCCGGCGTGTAGAGCTTGCCGTTCTTGACGATGAAGATGTTCTCGCCGGCCCCTTCGCAGACATAGCCTTCCGGGTCGAGCAAGAGGGCTTCGTCGTAGCCATCGCCCAGCGCTTCGTTGTTGGCGAGGATGGAGTTCATGTAATTGCCGGAAGCCTTGGCGCGCACCATGGTGATATTGACGTGGTGGCGGGTGTAGGACGAGGTCTTGATGCGAATGCCGCGCTGCATGCCGTCTTCGCCGAGGTAAGCGCCCCAGGGCCAGGCAGCGATGATGATGTGCACCTTGGCACCCTTGGGCGAAACCCCCAGTTTTTCCGAACCGTAGAAGGCGAGCGGGCGCAGATAGCCGGCTTCGAGCTTGTTGGCGCGGATCACTTCCTTTTGTGCTTCGTTGATTTCCTCGATGCTGTGCGGCATCTGCATCTGGAAGATGTGGGCGGAGCGAAAAAGGCGTTCAGTGTGTTCCTTGAGGCGGAAAATGGCGGTGCCGGCCTCGGTTTTGTAAGCGCGTACCCCCTCAAAAACGCCCATGCCGTAATGCAGCGAGTGGGTGAGAACGTGGGTGGTCGCCTCGCGCCAGGGCACGAGTTTGCCATCTTGCCAAATGAAACCGTCGCGATCCGACATGGACATGGTGGAACTCTCCGTGAAACTCTCGTTGAAACGGGGGATTTTAGCCGAAATCAGCGGCTACAATAACGTCTTCGTATGGAGAAGGCTGATCGCGCAGGATGGTTTGGAAGCCCCATGTTACGGTCGCCGCGGTCATTGCGCGCGACGGAAGGTTTTTGCTGGTTGAAGAAGACACCGATGACGGCCGCGCTTTCAATCAACCGGCCGGCCACCTGGAAGCGGGGGAGTCCCTGCTCGAGGCCGTGGTGCGAGAAACTTTGGAAGAAACCGCTTACCCCTTTCGTCCGACGGCGCTGGTGGGGGTCTATCAGTGGCGGCATCCGCACAAGGATTTAAGTTACTTGCGTTTTGCCTTTACTGGCGAGCTATTGGGCGATGCCCTGCCGCGCGCGCTCGATAGCGGCATCATCGCTGCGCACTGGTTGAGCCTGGGAGAAATCGCTGCCCAGGCGGCGCACCACCGCAGCCCGCTGGTGCAGCGCTGTTGCGACGATTATCTGGCCGGGCGGCGTTACCCGCTCGATGTGTTGGCGTATTTCGCTTGATGTTGCGCGCCTTTTATTGTTTTGTGCTGGTTGCCGCGCTCTTTGCGACGAGTGCGCAGGCCGAGACGCGTATTAGCATCTGCCACGGTTACTCTTGCGTTGGGCAGGCAGAGATTGGGTATTCGCAGGAGCGTCTGGATGAAATCCGCCGCCTGCTGGGCGCGGCAAACGATGCGCCCACGGAGCGGGTACAGCTGGCGCAGGCCATGGGTTTACTCTATCGCTGGGCAGGTGAGCAGTCCGAGATTAAAAATGACCGCGCCGGTAACTATGCCGACGGCCATGTGCCGGGGAAAATGGATTGCATCGATCATTCCATTTCGAGCACGCGTTTGCTGCATGTGCTGGAGAACGCCGGTATGTTGCGCTGGCATCGGGTGCTGGCCCCGGATGTGCGCTACTTTTTGCTGTTTTTTCCGAGTCATTGGTCGGCGGTGATCGAAGAAATTGCCGATGACAAAGAACAAAACGCCGACAAAGCCGCGCGTTTCGTCGTCGATACCTGGTTTGTGAATAATGGTGAAGCGGCAGTGATTTTGCCGCTTGAAGACTGGAAGAAAGGGGCTGGGCCTGATGTCTAAGAAAACGGTGGTGGTGGGTTTGTCCGGTGGGGTGGATTCCTCGGTGGCGGCGTATTTGCTGAAAGAACAGGGCTGGAATGTGATCGGTCTGTTCATGAAAAACTGGGAAGACGATGACACCGAGGACTATTGCTCCTCGCGCCAGGATTTGATCGACGTGATGAGCGTGGCAGATACCCTGGGCATCGATGTCGAAGTCGTCAATTTTGCCCACGAATACCGCGAGCGCGTCTTTGCCGAATTTTTGCGCGAATACCAGGCTGGGCGCACGCCAAACCCGGATGTGCTGTGTAATTCGGAAATCAAATTCAAGGCTTTTCTCGAGCACGCCATGCGATTGGGCGCAGATAAAATCGCTACCGGCCACTACGCCGGCGTGCGCGAATTTGCCGGCGAATTTCAGCTGCTCATGGCCGAAGACGGCAGCAAGGATCAGAGCTATTTTCTCTACCGCCTGAACCAGGCGCAGTTGGCGAAAACCCTGTTTCCACTCGCCAATATTTATAAGCGCGAGGTGCGCAAAATAGCCGAGGCGGCCGGGCTGCATGTGGCGGCCAAAAAAGATTCGACCGGTATTTGCTTTATTGGCGAGCGCCCGTTCAAGGAATTTTTATCGCGCTACCTGCCGCCGCAACAAGGCGAAATTCGCCGCCTCGATGACGAAAAAATCCTGGGTCGGCACGATGGCCTGATGTACCACACCCTCGGGCAGCGCAAGGGTTTGCACATCGGCGGTTTGAAGGAAAAGGGCCAGGCCGGCGGCGGTGAGCACGAGGCCTGGTTTGTCGCCGCTAAAGACATGGCGAACAACGTGCTCTATGTCGTGCAAGGGCACGATCACCCGGCGCTTCTGAAAAATAACGTCGAAGTGGAACAACTGAGCTGGATTTCTCCGCAAGCGCCGCGCACCAACTGGGTTTATACCGCCAAGCCGCGATATCGCACGGCCGATCAGCCCTGTCATATCGCGCAGCTATCCGCCGAGCGCGGCAGGATCGAATTCGCCGAACCCCAATGGGCGCTCACCCCGGGGCAATCCCTTGTGGTGTACGAAAGCCGGGTGTGCTTGGGCGGTGGGGTGATTGTTTGAGGCAGGTGGGGGCGCAGCAGGCTGCGCCGCTTGTCTGGCCGGCGCAGCGGCAAACCGATGCGAAATTCAATCGTGCAGAACGGTTTCGCTAAAGGCCGGGCGTTGCAGGAGTTTTTCGTTTAGACGGGCCAGATTGGGATAGTTTTCTGCCCAGTGCAGCGCTTCAAAACGCAGATCGAGATAACCCAGGGCGACGCCGACGACGATGTCGGCCAAGGAAAAATGCGTGCCCAGGCAAAAACTCTTGTCACCCAATTGGCTTTCCATGAAGGCCAGGGTGCGGGTGAGGATATCTTGCTGACGGCTGATCCAGTCCGGGCTCTGCTCTTTTTTCGGACGCCGGTTTTCCAGCACGATGTTGATCGCCGTTTCGCACAGGCCATCGGCCAGTGCTTCCCAGCGCTTGACTTCGGTGCGCTCGCGGTTGGTGCCGGGAAAAAGCTTGTTGTTGGGCGTGATGTTGTCGATGTATTCGACGATTACCCGCGAATCAAAAAGCGGGGTGTCGTCATCGAGCACCAGGGTCGGCACGCGTCCGAGCGGATTGATGTCGAGCAGGGTGCTGCCGGGTTCGCGGGGGGATTCAACGACGAAGTCGTACTCCATTTTCTTTTCCGCCAGCACGATGCGCACTTTGCGCACATAGGGACTGGTATGGGTGCCGATCAGCTTCATTGCAGACTCGTGAATGCGGGAGGCCGATTATAACCTATGGCCTAGCCCCCGGCCCGGCGGGTAAAATGACGGGCTCTTTTTCGGTGCGGCTATACAACAAGGACTCGTGATGGATTTCAATCCCCTGACTGCAATTTCCCCGCTCGACGGCCGTTACGCCGGCAAAGTCGATACCCTGCGCGAACACTTCTCTGAATTTGGCCTGATTCGTGCGCGCCTGAAGGTGGAAATTGAGTGGTTAAAAGCGCTGGCTGCGGATGCGCATTTTGCTGAAATTCCCGCCTTTTCGCCGGCGACGATCGCCGAACTCGACACCTTGGTGGCAAATTTTGGCCCGGCGCAGGCGGCTGAGGTCAAGGCCGAAGAGGCGGTGACCAATCACGACGTGAAGGCGCTGGAGTATTGGATCAAGAAAAATACCCAAGGCAATGCCGAAGTGCAAAAAGTCAGTGAATTCATTCACTTTGCTTGCACCTCGGAAGACATCAACAACCTCTCGCACGCCCTGATGTGCCAAGGCGCACGCGAAAAAGCCCTGTTGCCGATGCTCGATAAGGTCATCGAAAAACTTGTCGAACTCGCCCACGCCTACGCCGACATCCCGATGATGAGCCGCACGCACGGCCAGCCCGCCACCCCCTCGACCATGGGCAAGGAAATGGCCAATGTCGCTTACCGCTTGCAGCGCGCCCGCGCCCGCATCGCCGGTGTCGAGCTCTTGGGTAAGATCAACGGTGCGGTTGGTAACTACAACGCGCACCTGGCGGCTTATCCTGGTTACGACTGGGAGGGCTTCGCCCAGCGCTTCGTCGAATCGCTGGGATTGGTTTTCAACCCCTACACCATCCAGATCGAGCCACACGATGCCCTGGCTGAACTGTTCGATGCTTTTGCCCGCGGCAACAGCATTTTGGTCGATCTGGATCGTGACGTCTGGGGCTATATTTCCCTCGGCTTCTTCAAGCAAAAGGTCAAGGCCGGCGAAATCGGTTCCTCGACCATGCCGCACAAAGTCAATCCCATCGATTTTGAAAACTCCGAAGGCAATCTCGGTTTGGCCAACGCCGTGCTCAAGCATCTCGCCGAAAAACTGCCTATTTCCCGCTGGCAGCGCGATCTGACCGATTCCACGGTGCTGCGCAACATGGGAGTTGGCCTCGGTTACACCCTGTTGGGCTACGACTCCTTGCTCAAAGGCCTGGGTAAACTCGAAATCAATGCACCGCTCATGAAAGCCGATCTGGACGCCAACTGGGAACTTTTGGCCGAACCGATTCAAACCGTCATGCGCCGTTATGCCGTGCCGAACGCTTACGAAAAACTCAAGGAACTGACCCGCGGCACCCGCGTTTCGCGCGAGGGGATGCAGGCTTTCGTGGCGACCCTGGCCATTCCGGAATCCGCCAAGCAAGAGCTGTTAAAGCTGACCCCCTGGGATTACACCGGTAAAGCAGCCGAGCTCGCCAAGCGGATCTGAGCGTTTTCTTTCTTTTTTGGCCGACCACTGCGGTCGGCTTTTTCATTGGAGCAGGGCGATGAGTTTTGCTGAAAATCTTAAAAAATTACCCAAAATCTCCCATGTGGCGGCCCTCAATTTGTTGAACGCGGCAGGGGAGCAGGTCGCCTGCATCGAAAATAAAGCCGGCAGCCAAGGCTCGCTGACGATTTACAACCACCTCTTGCAAACCTACGGCTTGATCAACGGTGAGGCCGCCCAAAAAGGTCTGGAGCTTTTTGCCGAGCAGGTCGAAGATGAGCGGGCGCACCCCGGCAAACATCCCAATATCGCCCGCCTCTTAAGCATTGTTGACGGCGCACCGGCCCTGCGTGGTAAGCATGTTTTTGCCCTGTGAGTTGCGCGCAAGCCAGGCTGGCTCAGGGTCTGGAAAGGCTGTCAGAAAATTCCTTTCTGCATATGCTGAAATGATCTATTGAAAGTCGTTCGGCATCCTTGAAAAATGCTGGTGGATTTTCTATAGTCCGAAGCGTCCCTGTGTTTTTGATGTAAGACAAAATCAAACACAGAAGTGTCGATGCCTAGCTTCAGGGAGAAAACCATGACCGAACAACAAGGTAACGAAGAGATTGCTCTTTTACGCGCTTCCATCAACCGGCAACTGACGCAGACGCGTTATCTCGCGGCTGTATTCAGCGTTTTTTTGGGGGGCTTCGTTGTTTATGGTTTGTTCGGTGCGGGTTATTTGTAAGCCGGGCGAACGAAGCTGTTTCACGACAAAAACCCGGGTTTCCCCGGGTTTTTTTAATGCCCATTTTTCGCCTGGCAGAAAGCTTGTTCAGAAAAAGAGGGGCGAAAAAAAGCCCCGTAGCAAAACTACGAGGCGCGTTGGCTCACCGGGGGGTGAGCGGGTCTTGCCTGATCAGGCGCGTTGGATATTCGACGCCTGTTTGCCCTTCGGTCCTTGAACCACTTCGAAAGATACTTTTTCGCCTTCTTTCAGGGTTTTGAAGCCATTCATGTTGATGGCCGAGAAGTGCGCGAAAAGGTCTTCGCTGCCGTCGTCCGGCGTGATGAAGCCGAAACCCTTGGAGTCATTGAACCATTTGACCGTACCGATTGCCATGATGTGCTGATTTCCTACAAAAAACGAACGAATTGCCGGGTTGCCCCGTCTCCCTGTTTGATCCTAGCGTCCTGGTACGTGATGCACCTGCGATGCAATGTGAATCGAACGGGGGGAGTTTTACGCGACTTGGATTTTCCGTCAACAAAATTGAATGGCGCAGCGCAGCATTTTTGCACTAAAAAACAAGCTCGCACGCAGACTCCATACACTTTGCCTGGCGGGAATGGTTAGAATCCGTGCATGGCCAGCAAAATTCTCGAAGGCGGGCAGATTGAAGCCCTGCGCAGCAAACTGCAACCGCCCAAAATGTACCGCGTGCTTTTACTCAATGACGATTACACCCCCATGGATTTCGTCATTGCCGTGCTGCAACGTTTTTTTTCATTCGATACTGAACAGGCGACGCGCATCATGCTCAAAGTACACCGTGAAGGGCGCGCCGTTTGCGGTGTTTTTTCCCGCGATGTCGCCGCCACCAAGGTCGAACAAGTCAGCGCCTTTGCGCGCCAGCACCAGCATCCGCTGGCCTGCCTCATGGAGGAAAATTGATGATTGCACAGGAACTCGAAGTCAGTCTGCATCTGGCCTTTGTCGAGGCGCGCCAGAAGCGCCACGAATTCGTTACCGTCGAGCACTTACTCTTGGCGCTGGTGGATAACCCCTCTGCTGCCGATGCATTGCGTGCCTGTGGCGCGCAACCGGAGGTGTTGCGCCGCGAACTGGCAAAATTCATCGCAGAACACACGCCGACCATCAACGGAGAAGGGGATTACGACACGCAGCCTACCATGGGTTTTCAGCGTGTCGTGCAGCGGGCCATTTTGCATGCCCAATCCTCCGGTAAAAAAGAAATCAACGGGGCGAGCGTATTGGCGGCGATTTATGGCGAAAAGGATTCGCACGCGGTTTACCACTTGCAAAAACAAGGCATTAGTCGTTTGGATGTGGTGAATTACATCGCTCACGGCATCAGCAAGGTGCAAGCGCCCAAGGCCGTGCCGGAAGAAAGTGCGGAAGCTCCCGGTGATAAAACGGAAGTGGGTCCGTTGGAGCAATTTACCCACAACCTGAACGCTCAGGCGCAGGCCGGGCGGATCGATCCTTTGATCGGGCGCCACGACGAATTGGAGCGAATGATCCAGGTGTTGTGCCGGCGGCGCAAAAATAATCCCTTGCTGGTGGGCGAGGCTGGGGTGGGTAAAACAGCGATTGCCGAAGGTCTGGCGCGGCGCGTGGTGGAGGGCGATGTGCCAGAAATTCTGGCGCAGGCCCAGGTGTATGCGCTGGATATGGGGGCTTTGCTGGCCGGGACGAAATATCGCGGCGATTTCGAGCAACGTTTGAAGACAGTGCTGAAAGCTTTGCAAAATAACCCGCAGGCGATTTTATTCATCGATGAAATACATACCCTGATCGGTGCGGGGGCGGCTTCCGGCGGCACGCTCGATGCCTCCAACCTGCTCAAACCGGCGCTGTCTTCCGGGCAGATGAAATGTATCGGGGCGACGACGTACACCGAGTTTCGCGGGATTTTCGAGAAAGACAGCGCCTTGGCACGGCGGTTTCAGAAAATCGACATTCCCGAACCCTCGGTGGCTGAAACCGTCGATATCCTCAAAGGTTTGAAAACCCATTTCGAAGCTCACCACGGTATCAAGTATTCGACGACAGCGCTGACCTCGGCGGTGGAATTGTCGGCGCGCTATATCACCGACCGCCACTTGCCGGACAAAGCCATCGATGTGATCGACGAGGCAGGGGCCGCGCAGCGCATTTTGCCGAAATCGAAACAGAAAAAAACCATTGGCAAAAGCGATATTGAAGAAATCGTTGCCAAAATTGCCCGCATTCCGCCGCAGCATGTTTCTGCCGATGACCGCAGCGCACTGAAAAATCTTGATCGCGACTTGAAAAATGTCGTTTTTGGTCAGGATGCCGCTATCGAAGCCTTGGCAAAAGCGATCAAAATGGCGCGCTCCGGCCTGGGGAACCCGGGTAAACCGATCGGCAGTTTTCTTTTTTCCGGGCCGACCGGTGTGGGCAAAACTGAGGTGGCGCGCCAGTTGGCGTTTTGCCTGGGAATCGAATTGCAGCGTTTCGATATGTCGGAATACATGGAGCGCCATGCGGTATCGCGCTTGATTGGCGCGCCGCCGGGTTATGTCGGCTTTGATCAGGGCGGCTTGCTGACCGAAGCCATCAGCAAAAAACCGCATTGCGTGCTGCTGCTCGATGAAATCGAAAAAGCGCACCCGGATATTTTCAACATCCTCCTGCAAGTGATGGATCACGGCACGCTCACCGACAATAACGGCCGCAAGGCGGATTTTCGGAACGTGATCATCATCATGACGACGAACGCGGGGGCCGCTGACTTGCAAAAATCGAGCATGGGCTTTACCAGCAAGAAGGAAACCGGCGACGAAATGGCGGAAATCAAGCGTTTATTTACGCCAGAGTTTCGGAATCGCCTGGACAGCCTCATTTCCTTTCGCAGCCTGGATCACGCCATTATTTTGCGCGTGGTGGATAAATTCCTTATGCAGCTGGAAGAACAGTTACATGAGAAAAAAGTAGAGGCGCATTTCACCGATGCCTTGAAAGACATGTTGGCGAAAAAAGGTTTTGACCCCCTGATGGGCGCGCGCCCGATGAGCCGCTTGATTCAGGACAGCATCCGCGCGGCGCTCGCCGATGAATTGCTGTTCGGTCGTTTGGCCAATGGCGGCAAGGTAACGGTCGATGTCGACGCCGAAGACAAGGTGCGCCTGGATTTTGCCGAAGAGGCGCAGGAAATCGCCATTGCCGATTAAACCAAGGATAAATTTTTACGGACTGAAAACCACCATGAATTTCAAAACTCCCGATTTGTGTGATCACTATGAATCTGAATTAGGTACGGCGGTGCACGTCGTCGCGCCCATGTTCCAGCGCTATGGCGCTCGCCCGGTTTTTTCCGGGCAAATCGTCACGCTCAAGGTTTTTGAAGACAACAGCCTGGTGCGCGAATTATTGAATGAACCAGGGCAGGGCAAGGTGTTGGTGATCGACGGCGGCGGCTCATTGCGTTGCGCGTTGGTGGGGGATCAACTGGCGATTCTGGCGCAGAAAAACGGCTGGGAAGGGGTGGTGGTTTACGGTTGCATCCGCGATTCGGCCGATATCAACGGCATCGATATCGGCCTGCGTGCGCTCAATACCCATCCGCAAAAAACGCTCAAAAAAGGCGTAGGCGAGCGTGATTTGGCGGTGTGCTTTGGCGGCGTGCGCTTTACACCCGGCGAGTGGCTTTACGCCGATGAAGACGGGGTGCTGGTTGCCCGTCACCCCTTGCAGATGCCGACCTGAAATCTCAGAGCGCTCGAGGAAAAATCAGCTTTCCAGCAATACCTTGCTGTCACAACCGGCGCGCACCGTGCCCCAGTGCCGCCCGCCGATATAAATTGGCAGGTTGATTTCGGAGAGAATCTCACCGGTATCGCGCGCGTAGGTTTGCACCAGCAGCGGCGCCGTATTTTTTGCGCCACGCTGGCCTGTGGGGTCGTCCCAGATCCGTCGGGCGCGGTTGCCGAGTAGATCGACCTGGTAATCACCGGTGAGCGGCTTGGAAAATTTCAGATTGTGAATCGCGCCATAGCCCTTGGTGTCGATAATCAGGGCAAAAATACCGCCTTGCAGTTTTTGCAAGGTGTTTTCCAGCAGGGGTTGCAGCTGGCGCTCGAAGGCTGCACAGTAGCTCGTTTCGTATTTCTGCGGGTTGGTGCGGGCGATGTTCTGGTAATTTTGATCCCAGATATTGACGCCTTCTGCTGCAAGCGCGGCCAGTTTTTCCTGAACCTGGTCACGGAAATTACGCGCTTGGGCGACGTTAAAATCGAATGCGCCACGCCCGATTTTGAATCGTGAAACCAATTCCTGCACGCTTTCCGCCGCTTGGCTGAGCATTTGCGAAGTGGAGCCGGAGTCTGCCATGTTGCTGGCGACCTTGCTCGACAAGGTTTGCACTTCATGCACCGAATCATGCACTTGGCCGTTGGTGGCGGTGAGCTCTTCCATGGCGGAAGCAATTTGGTTGAGCTGATCGCCGGTGCGTTCAAAATTGCCGACCATACTTTCGAATTCAGCCGCGGATTGCTCCACCCCTTGGCGGGCAAGGGTGATGTCGGTGTTGATCGCGGCGTTTTCGCTTTGCGTTTCTTGCACAAGTTCTGCCATGCCGTTGATGTTGGCGGTGATTTCTTGCGTCGCGACGTCGACGCGTTCGGCGAGTTTGCGCACCTCGTCGGCGACCACGGCAAAACCCCGCCCCATTTCGCCGGCGCGGGCGGCTTCGATGGCGGCGTTCAGCGCGAGCAGATTGGTCTGGTTGGCAATATCTTTGATCAGGCTGGCGATTTGCCGGATGCTGTTAGAGCGCTCCGCCAACTGGCTGACCGTGCCGTTGAAGCAGGTGAGTTTGTCGCTGACCTGGTGCACTTTGCCGACGAAACTTTGCATTTCGCTCAAGGCGTTGCGCGCGGTCGAGAGGTTGTGCTCGGTGTCATGCGAAATCATCTCGGTGGAGTTGGAGACTTCATGAATGGCTTTGATCGCCTCGCTGCTGGCAGAAAATACCGATTGCGCGAGACTGCTTTGTGCGTCAGCGTTTTGGGCGGTAATCGAGACGGTACGGCGCACCACGACGGCTTCGCGGGCGATGTCGACGCTGGCGCGGCGCACCTCGCTGATGATTTCGCGCATTTTGTCGGCAAAGCGGTTGTAGGCCTCGGCCAGCGTGCGCAATTCGTCATGGGTAATGGTGGGAAGGTCGCGTGAAAAATCCCCTTCGCCGCGTCCGATTTCATCAAAAATTTGCGCAATCATGCGCACCGGGCGCAGGATGAGAAAGCGGATATAAGCAATTTGCATCACGTTCCAGCAGAGTGCGACAACGGTCAGCAAAATCATGAGCCACAACGCATGATCCAGACCTTCGGCCACCCGTGATAGGGCCGCCGGGGCGACATTGGACTGCGACAACTCCGCCATGATGGCCTGTTTTTCGCGGAAGTAGATGAGTAGATAGCCCAGATCGATGACGAAGAGCACCAGAAAACTCATCAATTTCTTGGTCAGAGAATTCCAGAAAGTGCGTTCGTTCCAATCGTAGAGGCGCCAAAAAAAGTTCATTGGAATCTCCAGATGTTTAAAAATTAACGAATACGATACTTGTTTGTGGGTAGTCGTCAAGCAGGTGCCACAAATTTGCTGCAAGATTATTTGGTGCACTGCATTCCGCCAATGGGTTTTGTATTCCGTATTGTGAAATAAAAAAGCCATCGACTTGATTTGTAAGCAAATTTTTTTGTCTTGTGTCTTATATAAGACTATTGCTGCCCTGCAAAAAACGCTCTATACTTTGCCCACGTTGTCGATCACTGAAGTCGATGACTTTTTTGAGATTTCCCCACCCTGATCACTAAGGAAGACACATGAGCACTCGCGAACAGCAAATCGCCGCCCTGGAAAAAGACTGGGCTGAAAACCCCCGTTGGAAGCTCGTCAAGCGCGGCTATTCTGCCGCCGACGTGGTTCGTCTGCGCGGTTCCCTGCAGCCGGAATACACCCTGGCCCAGCGCGGTGCCAAGGTTCTGTGGGACAAGGTCAATGGCGGTGCCAAGAAGGGTTATGTGAATGCTTTCGGTGCCATTACCGCCGGTCAGGCCATGCAACAGGCCAAGGCTGGTCTGGAAGCCGTGTATTTGTCGGGCTGGCAGGTTGCTGCCGACGGCAACACTTCCGAAACCATGTACCCGGACCAGTCGCTGTACGCTTACGATTCCGTGCCGACCATGGTGCGCCGCATCAACAATACCTTCAAGCGCGCTGACGAAATTCAGTGGTCGCGTGGCATTAACCCGGGCGACAAGGAATTCATCGACTACTTCCTGCCCATCGTTGCCGATGCCGAAGCCGGTTTCGGTGGCGTGCTGAACGCTTTCGAGTTGATGAAAAACATGATCGCCGCCGGTGCTGCCGGTGTGCACTTTGAAGACCAGCTGGCTGCCGCCAAGAAGTGCGGCCACATGGGCGGCAAGGTGCTGGTGCCAACCCGCGAAGCCGTCGAAAAACTGATCTCTGCCCGTTTTGCCGCCGACGTCATGGGCGTGCCGACGCTGATTCTGGCCCGTACCGATGCCGAAGCTGCCAATCTGATCACCTCCGACTACGACGAGAACGACAAGCCCTTCCTCACCGGTGAGCGCACTCAAGAAGGTTTCTACCGCGTCAAGAACGGTCTGGAACAGTCGATCTCCCGCGGCGTGGCCTATGCGCCCTACGCTGACCTCGTCTGGTGCGAAACCGGCGTGCCCGACATCGGCTTCGCCCGTGAATTCGCCCAGGCCGTTCAGGCCGCCTGCCCGGGCAAGCTGCTGTCCTACAACTGCTCGCCCTCTTTCAACTGGAAGAAGAACCTCAACGACTCGCAGATCGCCTCCTTCCAGGAAGAACTCTCGGCGCTGGGTTACAAGTACCAGTTCATCACGCTGGCCGGCATCCACGTCAATTGGTACAACACCTTCAAGTTCGCCCACGCCTACGCGCGCGGCGAAGGCATGAAGCACTATGTTGATATGGTGCAGGAACCGGAATTCGCCGCCCGCGAACAAGGCTACACCTTCGTTTCGCACCAGCAGGAAGTCGGCACCGGCTACTTCGACGAAGTCACCACCGTCATCCAGGGCGGCTCCTCCTCCGTCAAGGCACTGACTGGTTCGACCGAAGAAGAGCAGTTCCACTGATCCTCACCCACCTGCCACCTGATGGGTGGCAGGCAAGAAAAAACCGGCTTTCCTATGGAGCCGGTTTTTTCTTGGAATGCGTCCAGGCGCTTGGACGGATGCGCTGGTGCAATAGGCTTAATCTGCTACATAAGCCTCGTCGTGATCGCGTTCAGCAATTAACAGGCAGCGGATATTTTCGCGGCCGACCTCATCAACGGTTTCGATGGGGCCTTCTACGTTTTGCAGGCGCTGGAACTGCTCGCTGGTGCTGCCAATATCACCCTGCTGGGGCTCAATATGCGCGATGGATTGTGGCTGGCTGGACGCTTACCGGTGAAGCCGTCGATGGCACTTGAACGCAAATAAAAGTGCCTGATCTTGTGTTCAACAGGGAAGCCGCCCTGACGTGGCACCTTAGCTTGTAACCTCAAACGCCGGGTGGTAGCTGACAATGCCGCGTGCAGTCGCGGTGCCAAGGTGCAGCGCTTGGAAATACTCGGGCGGCACACCCGGGAGAACCAGATCAGGGGCGGCACGAAAGCCAAAACGGCCGTAGTAGCCGGGATCACCCAGCACCACGCACCCCTGGGCTGTATGCTGGCGCAGGGCTAGCAGCGCCGCTGCCATCAGCGCGGAACCGACGCCGTGGCCTTGGTATGCGGGCAAGACCGAGATTGGGCCCAGTCCGAACCAGTGTGTGCTGCCGTCGCTGATGCTCACCGGCGACAAGGCAACGTGGCCGACCAGTACGCCGTCAAGTTCGGCAACCAGGGAAATCGTCAGTGCACCAGAGTGCCGCAGTGCATTGACGATGTGCTGTTCGGTATGACTGGTGTGCGCCGCATCCAGAAAGGCCGCAACCGTGGTGGCTTCAATGGCCGGGGCATCTGCTGCTAATTCCTCTCGAATAGTCGGTGGCATGAGCATTTTTTCAGGGGAATTTAAGGTCCTTCGTCTGGGCCGCCAAGGCCAATGACATTTTTCAGAAAGATATCTGCACCAACCGTCGTCTCAGTCCAAAGAATAACGACGCACTACGTTAGCTTGCGTAGATAGTGCAAGCGCTGGCGTATTTTTTCTTGCCAGCGGGTGGCGATGCCCGGGGTTTCGGCGAGGGCGGCGAAGGCTTCCAGTGGCGGGCGGTGTTGTTGCCACAAGACAAGCGCGGCGTGCAGGCTGGGGGCTTGCAGGGCCGGGGTGTGCAGGGTTAAAACGTCGCTCGGTCCAACCTGGCCGCTTTGCAGCACGCGCCAGTACCAGCCGGTGAGGTGCTTTTCTTCGATGAATTGCGCCATGCCGTCTACCCCGAAACGCTCGTCGATTTTCCAGCACGGGCTGCGCGCCTGACAAACTTGCAGCAGCGCTTCGCCGAGCTGCCAGATGTCGCCGATACGCACGTCGTGTTCGTCTAAATCCGCAGTCGATAAATTTTCGCCCAGCGAACCCGGCACCAGCGCTGTTGCGGCGTCTGGAAAACGCGCTGCGAGCTTTGCATAGTGGCGGGCGGGGTAGAGATGCACTGCTTTTTCCGGGCCGCCATGCACTCGCCTATCCGCCTGCTGGTCGCCAGCAAAGCCTTCCGTGCCGAGCAAAACGGGCGCGGTCAAGGGCGATTTATAGATGCCGGTGGGGCGGCCAGAAAGCGGTAATGGGCGAATGCCGCCGATGAAAATGGCGAGCTGGGCGCACTTTTGGGCCTGTTTTTGGGGCTGTTTTTGGGCCTGTGTTGGAGAGGGGGCTGTGGCGTGTTCGCTAGGCATCGGTCAGTTTCCGTCTGAGGGGTGGGCTTTGTGTTTACTGCTGTCGTGCCCTTCATTATCGTTGCCGTCAGCGTTGTCTCCCGTCTCGCCAATGTCCGCCGGTACCGGGCTGAGGGTGCTGAGCAGGGCGGCGGCCTTGTGGGCCTGGGTGAGCAGTCGGCGCAAGGCGCTCAAGGCATTCATCAGCTGATCCATGTGCTCGATGTCGAGCGCACCGGCGGCACCGGCTTGCAAGAGCCCGGCTTTGAGCGCTTGATAGGGGGTTTCGAAAGTTTGTAACAGCTCAGCGGCGGGCGCTTGGAAATCATTGCGCGCGGGGTCGAGCTGCCAGAGCAGATCGGCAGCCAGCGCGGCGAGCGCTTCGCTTTCGCTTGCCAATCTTGGGTGCGCCAAGGCGGCGATATGGCCGTGCAGGCCGTTCAGTTCGCCATAGAGTTCGTGGCAGTTATCGTAGTAACGGTGGCTGCGCAGTAATTGCGCCAGTTCGCTGGCGGTGTGTTCCGGCATAGGGCGTTGGTTGAGGTCATTGACGAAGGCAACAATGGCGCGAGCGAGCGTGGGAAAGGGGTTGTTGTTTGGCCAATTCTGCGCATCTGGCAGGCAGCGTCGACGGCTTTGTTCGAGGATGATGTCGCCCAGGCGGGCGATTTCGCGGTGCAGGGCATCCACCGCAAGCGAAGGCGTTTTGGCCACGCTGCGGTCGATATAGCGCGGCTTGCCCAGGCTTTCTTCCTCCGTTTTGAAGCGGCGTTTGAGAAAACGGGTGAGTGGTTTGGCGAGTGGCCACATCAGGGTGACGCCGAGCAATTTGAACAGGGTATGAAAAAGCGCCAAACTCAGCGCCGGCTGCGGGCCGATGCCCAGTGCCTGGCGTAAGGTTTCGATGAAAAACAACAACAAAGGCAGGGCCAGCGTGGCGACGATTCCAGTCACTGCATTGAAGGCGACGTGCGCAATCGCCGCACGCTTGGCGTTGGGGGTGGCCCCAACGAGCACGAATAAAATCCCCACCGCCGTGCCGATATTCGCCCCGATCACCGCTGCCGCTGCTTCGCTCAGGGGCAGTACCCCGGCTTCGGCCAGCGTCAACACAATGGCAAGGGTGGCAGCGGACGCCTGCAAAAGTACGGTCAGGAGCATGCCGGCGAGTACGAAGGCGATCAGCGACCACAGGCCGTAACCGGAGAGGCGCTGCAAATCGAGATGTTCGGTGCTGCTGGCAAAACCTTGCTGCAAGAAACCGATACCGAGAAACAGCAGCCCCAGCCCGGCCAGCGCGCTGCCCGCCGCGCCGCGCCGTGTCTGCGTGCCCGAAAGATGTAGCAAAACCCCCAGACCGATCACTGGTAAGGCGGCCGCCTCCAGTTTGAATTTGAAGCCGATCAAGGCAATCAGCCAACTGGTGACGGTACTGCCCAAATTTGCCCCGAAAATTACCCATAGGGACTGTCCCAGTGGCAACAAGCCGGCATTGACGAAACCAATGGTGGCTACCGTGGTGGCCGTGGAAGATTGCATCAGCGCGGTGGCGACACTGCCAAACACCAGGCCGCGCACGCGTCCGTGGGTCCAGTCGCGCAAACGGCGAGTCAGCGCGGGTCCGAGCGACAGCTTCAAGCCGCCGCTCATCATGGTCATGCCAAGAAGGAAAAGGCCCACGCCGCCCAGGAGTGCCGCCAGATTGATTTCAGCCATACGCGCCCAGATCAATTTTTCCGAAGCTTGCGCTGCCGCCCGCCTTGCCGTCAAGCCGTCAAGCCGTCAAGCCGGTGGCAGAAAATTCGTTTTGTAAAATTTGGCGCTAATGCGTGCGCTGCTTCAAGCACTCGTTCACCTGTTTTTCTTGTTTCAGGAGCAAGAAACAGGGCAATCGCATTTACCCCCGAGGAAAAAGGCCGAGCAAAGAAGCTCTGTAATCAGGGAGGCGCTCAGCAGTTTT